>NZ_JH601104.1:235252-338609 GCF_000245815.1 Dolosigranulum pigrum ATCC 51524 | reverse complement strand
TGCTACCACTCATGGATAGCCTCGCGGCGTATTAGCTAGTTGGTAAGGTAATGGCTTACCAAGGCAGTGATACGTAGCCGACTTGAGAGGGTGATCGGCCACACTGGGACTGAGACACGGCCCAGACTCCTACGGGAGGCAGCAGTAGGGAATCTTCCACAATGGGTGCAAACCTGATGGAGCAATGCCGCGTGAGTGAAGAAGGTCTTCGGATCGTAAAGCTCTGTTGTTAGAGAAGAACACGTGCTAGGTAACTACTAGCGCCTTGACGGTATCTAACCAGAAAGTCACGGCTAACTACGTGCCAGCAGCCGCGGTAATACGTAGGTGACAAGCGTTGTCCGGATTTATTGGGCGTAAAGGGAGCGCAGGCGGTCTGTTTAGTCTAATGTGAAAGCCCACGGCTTAACCGTGGAACGGCATTGGAAACTGACAGACTTGAATGTAGAAGAGGAAAATGGAATTCCAAGTGTAGCGGTGGAATGCGTAGATATTTGGAGGAACACCAGTGGCGAAGGCGATTTTCTGGTCTAACATTGACGCTGAGGCTCGAAAGCGTGGGGAGCGAACAGGATTAGATACCCTGGTAGTCCACGCTGTAAACGATGAGTGCTAAGTGTTGGGGGCTTTCCGGCCCTCGGTGCTGGAGCTAACGTATTAAGCACTCCGCCTGGGGATTACGACCGCAAGGTTGAAACTCAAAAGAATTGACGGGGACCCGCACAAGCGGTGGAGCATGTGGTTTAATTCGAAGCAACGCGAAGAACCTTACCAGCTCTTGACATCTTCTGACAACTCTAGAGATAGAGCGTTCCCTTCGGGGACAGAATGACAGGTGGTGCATGGTTGTCGTCAGCTCGTGTCGTGAGATGTTGGGTTAAGTCCCGTAACGAGCGCAACCCTTGTTGTTAGTTGCCAGCATTAAGTTGGGCACTTTAACGAGACTGCCGGTGATAAACCGGAGGAAGGCGGGGATGACGTCAAATCATCATGCCCCTTATGAGCTGGGCTACACACGTGCTACAATGGATGGTACAACGAGCAGCGATCCCGCAAGGGCTAGCTAATCTTTCAAAGCCATTCTCAGTTCGGATTGCACTCTGCAACTCGAGTGCATGAAGTCGGAATCGCTAGTAATCGCGAATCAGAATGTCGCGGTGAATCCGTTCCCGGGTCTTGTACACACCGCCCGTCACACCACGAGAGTTTGAAACACCCGAAGTCGGCCGGCCAACCCTATGGGAGGCAGCCGTCGAAGGTGGGTTGAATGATTGGGGTGAAGTCGTAACAAGGTAGCCGTATCGGAAGGTGCGGCTGGATCACCTCCTTTCTAAGGATACTGCCATTAGGGCAGACGGAACCTTGTACATCGTGTTCTTTTGTTTAGTTTTGAAGGATGTATGCCTTCAAAATTGTTCTTTGAAAACTGAATAGTTGAATCGACATTTAATTTATAAATTATTTGAAGACAACACCGAGACATAATCATTAGTTTGATTTAAAACGTTGAAAAGAGTCTATTTATTAAGTTTAATAAATGAGAGTAACAATTTTTTAACGCTACACATATGCTTAACTTAACCAGACGGTTAAGTGAATAAGGGCGTACGGTGAATGCCTTGGTACTAGGAGCCGATGAAGGACGGGACGAACACCGATATGCTCCGGGGAACTGTAAGTAAGTTTTGATCCGGAGATTTCCGAATGGGGCAACCCACCATATTGAGAAGTATGGTATATACTAAGTGAATACATAGCTTAGTGTAAGGGACACGCGGTGAACTGAAACATCTCAGTAGCTGCAGGAAGAGAAAACAAATGTGATTCCCATAGTAGCGGCGAGCGAAATGGGAAGAGGCCAAACGATCATGCTTGCATGATCGGGTTGTAGGACTCAAGAATGGACGATTGTTGTTAGTTGAACACGTTGGAGAGCGTGGCCAAAGAAGGTGACAGCCCTGTAGGTGAAAACAACATGAACCAATGAGGATCCTGAGTACGGCGGAACACGAGAAATTCCGTCGGAATCAGCCGGGACCATCCGGCAAGCCTAAATACTACCTAGTGACCGATAGTGAACCAGTACCGTGAGGGAAAGGTGAAAAGAACCCCGGAAGGGGAGTGAAAAGCACTTGAAACCGTATGCTTACAAGTAGTCAGAGCCCGTTAATGGGTGATGGCGTACCTTTTGTAGAATGGACCGGCGAGTGACGATTTCATGCAAGGTTAATCTGAAGAAGAGGAGCCGCAGCGAAAGCGAGTCTGAATAGGGCGTGCAGTATGAGGTCGTCGACCCGAAACCAGGTGACCTACCCATGTGCAGGGTGAAGGTGCGGTGAAACGCACTGGAGGCCCGAACCCACGTATGTTGAAAAATGCGGGGATGACGTGTGGGTAGCGGTGAAATTCCAATCGAACCTGGAGATAGCTGGTTCTCTCCGAAATAGCTTTAGGGCTAGCCTCGGATGATGCATCGTGGAGGTAGAGCGACTGTTTGGACGAGGGCCCCTTGCGGGGTACCGAATCCTGATAAACTCCGAATGCCACAGATGTTAATCCGGGAGTCACACTGCGAGTGATAAGATCCGTAGTGGAAAGGGAAACAACCCAGACCGTCGGCTAAGGTCCCCAAATCCTTGTTAAGTGGAAAAGGATGTGGGGCTGCTTAGACAACTAGGATGTTGGCTTAGAAGCAGCCATCATTTAAAGAGTGCGTAATAGCTCACTAGTCGAGTGGCCCTGCGCCGAAAATTTACCGGGGCTAAACAAGGTACCGAAGCCACGGATAGAACCTTTGGTTCTATGGTAGGAGAGCGTTCTAATCAGCATAGAAGCCTGACTGTGAAGACAGGTGGAGCGATTAGAAGTGAGAATGCCGGTATGAGTAGCGAAAGACAGGTGAGAATCCTGTCCACCGAATGACTAAGGTTTCCTGGGGAAGGCTCGTCCTCCCAGGGTTAGTCGGGACCTAAGCTGAGGCCGAACGGCGTAGGCGATGGTCAACAGGTTGATATTCCTGTACCAGTTTCTTTTGTTTGACCGATGGAGGGACGCAGCAGGCTAAGATATGCCCACTGATGGATGTGGGTGCAAATAATAAGTCTGGCGATGAGTCAAATGCTTATCGCTAAGGAGAAGTTATGACGCGGAGGGAAGTACAGTACCGAAGTATCTGACGTCACACTGCCAAGAAAAGCTTCTAGGGAGAAAGCAACTGCCCGTACCGCAAACCGACACAGGTAGTCGAGATGAGAATTCTAAGGTGAGCGAGCGAACTCTCGTTAAGGAACTCGGCAAAATGACCCCGTAACTTAGGGAGAAGGGGTGCTAACGCAAGTTAGCCGCAGTGAATAGGCCCAGGCGACTGTTTACCAAAAACACAGGTCTCTGCTAATTCGAAAGAAGATGTATAGGGGCTGACACCTGCCCGGTGCTGGAAGGTTAAGAGGACAAGTTAGCGTATGCGAAGCTTTGAATTGAAGCCCCAGTAAACGGCGGCCGTAACTATAACGGTCCTAAGGTAGCGAAATTCCTTGTCGGGTAAGTTCCGACCCGCACGAAAGGTGTAACGATCTGGGCACTGTCTCAACGAGAGACTCGGTGAAATTATAGTACCTGTGAAGATGCAGGTTACCCGCGACAGGACGAAAAGACCCCATGGAGCTTTACTGTAGCTTGATATTGAGTGTCTGTACGGTTTGTACAGGATAGGTAGGAGCCATTGAACTCTGGACGCCAGTCTAGAGGGAGGCATTGGTGGGATACTACCCTCACCGTATGGCCACTCTAACTCGCGCCCCTTAACGGGGTGGAAGACAGTGTCAGGTGGGCAGTTTGACTGGGGCGGTCGCCTCCTAAACAGTAACGGAGGCGCCCAAAGGTTCCCTCAGAATGGTTGGAAATCATTCGTAGAGTGTAAAGGCAGAAGGGAGCTTGACTGCGAGACTTACAAGTCGAGCAGGGACGAAAGTCGGGCTTAGTGATCCGGTGGTTCCGCATGGAAGGGCCATCGCTCAACGGATAAAAGCTACCCTGGGGATAACAGGCTTATCTCCCCCAAGAGTTCACATCGACGGGGAGGTTTGGCACCTCGATGTCGGCTCATCGCATCCTGGGGCTGGAGTTGGTCCCAAGGGTTGGGCTGTTCGCCCATTAAAGCGGTACGCGAGCTGGGTTCAGAACGTCGTGAGACAGTTCGGTCTCTATCCGTCGCGGGCGTTGGAAATTTGAAGATAGCCATCCTTAGTACGAGAGGACCGGGATGGACGCACCGCTGGTGTACCAGTTGTCATGCCAATGGCATAGCTGGGTAGCTATGTGCGGGAAGGATAAGCGCTGAAAGCATCTAAGCGTGAAGCCCCCTTTAAGATGAGATTTCCCATTCCTATAAGGAAGTAAGACCCCTGAAAGAAGATCAGGTCGATAGGCTCGAAGTGGAAGTGTGGTGACATACGGAGCGGACGAGTACTAATCGGTCGAGGACTTAACCAAATGGTTGGTTAAGCATAGGATCGGTGAAGGATTCAAAGAGTGATTCAACTATTTAGTTTTGAGAGAGCAATATGAGTGTGTGGTGATGATGGCAAGAAGGACCCACCTGTTCCCATACCGAACACAGAAGTTAAGCTTCTTAGCGCCGAGGATAGTGACGGGTTTCCCGTTGTGAAAGCCGGACGTTGCCACGCACTCTATATATTACGGAGGTTTAGCTCAGTTGGGAGAGCATCTGCCTTACAAGCAGAGGGTCACAGGTTCAAGTCCTGTAACCTCCATCCTAATAAGGGCCATTAGCTCAGCTGGCAGAGCATTTGACTTTTAATCAAAGGGTCGCTGGTTCGAATCCAGCATGGCTCATTCTAATAAGACCATATTATTACGCACCGTTGGCTCAACTGGATAGAGCATCTGACTTCGGATCAGAGGGTTAAGGGTTCGAATCCTTTACGGTGCGCTTGAGACCTTACAATCTTTATGGTTGTAAGGTTTTTCTGTATTTATAAGAGGGAAATGTAAGAAGTTTTGTATTAATTTTGCATTGTATATTCATTTATCTCACCTATTATTTCACTAGCTTTGTTACTTTCTACTTGACCCATTTCATCTAAAATATGACTATAATGATCCAATGTAATACTAACTCGTGAATAACCTAATCTTTTAGAGATATAATGAATACTTATTCCTTGAAATAATAATATTGAGCAGTGTATATGACGTAAAGAGTGAAAGCTTATTTCTTGTATATTTGCTCGAGCACATGCACGACGCAATACTTTGTTAACTGCATTATAAGTAAATTAATAGTTGGTTCATCTATGACTATAGTTCTTTTTGATGTATCACTTTTAGTATCTTTGAATTTCCTGGAATATGAATGATCAAAAGATCGATTGACTCGTAATATTTTTTGATTAAAGTTTATGCCTTCCCAAGATAGTCCTAACACCTTACTAAATCTTAATCCTGCTGCCAAACCAATTAAACACATATAACGAGAATCCCAAGTGAGTTTGAGATTTTTTAAGCTCTTTGATTAGACGTATTGATTCTTCATAACTAATATATTTTTCTATTTCTGGTTTTCTTGGTTTAGTTCCTCTAAGCTTTACTTTATACGTCGGATTTTTTATAATTAAATTTTATGCGACGACAAAAGATAGACATTCATTAATTAATGAGTGTCTTTTTTTTAACTGTTGCAGTAGTACGTCCATCACCTAATTCATTGATAAATTGTTGCCGATTTATTTTTTTATTTAGTTTATTTTAAGAAAAAATTAATTTAAAATAAAAGTTGATAAACAATTATTAATAGTTTATGATAGATTTAGAAATATATTTCTAAAAAATGTACGAGTAAAAAGTATACTGTAGATTAAGTTTAATTAGAAAGAATTATTATGAACAACATAATTCTAATAAGAGGGAGAGGATGTTTATCGTACTTAGAGAAATAGAAAACATATTACAAAAAGGAGAACAACAGAATGATCATTCTTGAGAATGTCAATAAACAATATACAATCAAGTCCGGTTTTATTCATAAAAATATCCAAACGGTAGATGCATTAAAACATATTAACTTAACGATCGATAAAGGCGAAACAATCGGGTTAATTGGCCTAAATGGTGCCGGTAAGTCGACACTATTGAAATTAATATTGGGTATTTTAACGCCTAATGATGGTTCGGTGAAGCTATTTGGAAAGACGCCAGTGGATCATCGGAAATTACTTATGAAAGATGTCGGAGTGGTTTTTGGACAAAGACCCCAATTAAGATGGGATGTCTCACCGAAAGATGCCTATGATTTAAATAAGGAAATCTACAAAATTGATACAGAACAATACCAGAAAAACTTACATTACTATGCTGATAAATTGCGGGTGAAGGATTTTTGGGATCGGCCTGTGCGGACATTGAGTTTAGGACAAAAAATGCGGGCAGATCTATTGGCGGCGCTGCTCCACAATCCATCCTTATTGATTTTGGATGAGCCCACGATTGGGATGGATGTAGTCAGTAGAAATGTCATGTTAGAATTAATAAAAGAATTAAAACAACAAGTCACCATCCTATTTACTTCGCACAATTTATCAGATGTATACGAATTATGTGATCGATTTGTTATTTTAAATCATGGGCAAGTTGTCATCGATGAGAAAAAATCAGTCATCAGTCAACGGATCGGTTTTGTGTCTATTCAGGTCACTATTGCGGAAAGTACTTTAAATTTTGAACCCGCAAACTTTTCTATTACAAAAGCAAATGATTATGAATATAGGATTGAAGATATCCCTAAAGAACAGCTGAAAAAAGTGCTAAATGACTTGTATGAACGTAACACGATAGAAGAATTATCTATTCAAAACAATAATTTGGAGGCGATACTGAATCAATTAGAAGGAGCGAATGTATGAAGCAGTTAATCAAAATAGGCATCAAAAAAATTACGAATTATACGGACTACTTAACTATTTTGCTGCTTAAAAATATAATTTATTTACTTGTTCAGTGGGCATTGTGGACAACTATTTTAAGATATGATGATAGTTTAGGAAGCATTCACTCAATAATGAGTTATTTTTTGATCGTTCAAGGGTTAGAGACCCTCTATCCGTATACAAGTATGGATGTTAGTGATGATATTAAAAGTGGCGATATTATTAATAAGTTATGTAAGCCGGTCTCGCTGGTTCAACAATATTTTTATGAAGCATTCGGGTCATCTATCACCAAGTTTTGTACAGTAGTAGGGGTTAATTTTATTGCGCTAATCTTTTTTGCCCAATCTATATCGGGCACTAAATTATTAGGTCTATTCCTCTTAATAATTGCCGGATACCTGCTTAATTTTTCAATCGAATTACTATTTGGCTCGATTGCTTTTTTTACACAGAGTATTTGGGGCATTGAGTCATTAAAATCTGCGGTTAAAGTGATCTTTGCCGGCAGTATCGTTCCGATTTATTATTACCCGAAGTGGTTAGTTCAGATTGCAAATTTACTTCCTTTTTCCTATACACAAGGGAATATCGCTGCCTACTTTAATGGAGAACGCACATTGTTTTCGATATTAGGGATTCAAGTGATTTATGTGGTGGTATTTATGTTAGGAGCTCAGATGATTTTGCGATATGGGCTACGTCAGTTATCAATTAACGGAGGATAGAGATGTCTGTTATTAAAGATTATACACGTTTATTTTTTTGCATGCTTCGTATCAATATTAAGGGCTTGAAGTCATATGGACAAGATTTTTTCGTCGGTATTATTGCGATGATTATAAAAAATATAGCCAATATCATTGGGGTATTTATGATTTATGAGATTATTCCGGTCATTAATGGGTGGTCCTTGCCAGAGTTATTATTTTTATATGCCTTCTCAACGATTAGTTTTTCATTTTGGCGCTGTCTCTTTATGAATACATTAAATGTGTCGTACTATGTGAGGAATGGTGAACTGGATTCTTTTTTAATTAAACCCATTGATCCGTTGTTTCAAATATTTATGGAAGGGTTCGATGATGATGCTTGGGGTGACTTGCTAGTAGGATTTATTGTATGCATGATGGCTATGGCACAACTGCAACTGCCATGGTGGGTCTTCTTACTTGTGGTTATTACCGGTCTGTTTTCAAGTCTAATCTTTGCCAGCTTTTCTATAATGGGCTCGCTTTTATCGCTTAAAGTTGCCCGCGGTAGTGATTTATCCGATATGCCGTACATTGTGTTTGACTTAATTAGATATCCAATTTCAATTTACGGCCAAGCGATGTACAACGTATTTGTGTTCTTTTTCCCCATCGCCTGGATTAGTTACTTACCGGCCAAAGCCTTAATCACCGATCAAAGTCAAGGGATTTTGTTTTCAGGTATAAGTATAGGGATATCATTGGGGCTCTTTGTCTTGTGTTATGTCATATGGTCTTCTTACTTAAAGCATTATCGCAGCACAGGAACATAGTTAAAGCATAATACGAGCCAAACCTTTAATCTAAGAAATATCCATGTTATATCAGTAAGTAAGAGGATGTTTGAGTTTGGTATTAATTGTGGATACAGTGATCAAAAAACATCTTATGAGGAATTATTTATGGGACACTACCAACATTAACTTTAACATTAACAATGATAAGGATTAGATCATGCAATTAAAACAAAGGCAATATAAAGCTATTGATGTATTGAAAATAGGCTATGATGTGAGTAAACCCCTGATACTATGTTTGTTATTCTTTACTATTGTTGAAGCTATCGTATCAACGTTTGTCGTTGCACTGACAACAGCGAATTTTATTGAGCGTGCCGAGTTAATTTTTTCAGGGAGAGTAGAGATGACAAGTATTTATCCGTCAATGATTATTTTGTTGGCGACATTAGGTGTTATGACGTTTTCGGGGAACCTCGTGGCACTTATCCATTCAAGCATAAAAAATAAGTTAGAACAAGAGATGCTGCCACTAATCATAGATAAGCAAATAACGCTTGCATACAAATACGTAGAAACTGATGACTATTGGGAATTAAGTGATCGACTATTAAATGAGATGTCTGAATACGTGATGGATGGCATTTCAGCTTATATGAGTTTAATACATGTTGGTGTAGCTATGTCGTCAATTATACTACTAATTACCCAGCAATTGTGGTGGGCGGGAATCATTGTATTGATGTTTTCTTGTCCACTTATTGTGGTAGCCATGTGGGCAGGCCGGCATAACTATGCCGCTAAAGTGGCAACGAAGGAATATGAGCACCGCTATAGTTATTATTCTGACGAGATGTTGACGAATCGAGAAGTTGTGGAAGAACGAACTCTTTTTGATTATACACAAAAGATAACCGATCACTATTATCATTTTTTTGAAAAAGCTCGTGATATCCAATTAGCCGTTCTGTTAAAAACTAAAGTAGTAATGAAACTAACCGGGACACTTCCTATAATAGTTGCTGGGATAACTGGCGGATTATTTATACCACTTGTGATAGCCGGGCAAATGAATCCAGGAATATTTATCGGGATTATTGCCGCATTATTTGGGTTGGTTGATATTTTAGGAGAAGGTTTGCAAGAAGCAGTCAAGCATCTTGCCGAAGCAAGAGAATTTATGAATGATTTGACTACTTTGATGACATGGGAGAGTGTAGCGGGGGTACTGGACTTACCAGATAAGGACCCGTTAACATTTAATACGTTAGAGTTCATAAATGTTAGTTTTAAATATCCGAAAACAGATAAATACGTGCTAAAGAATGTGTCATTCAAATTAGAAAGTGGTCAACGGTATGCATTTGTTGGGGCGAATGGTGCGGGAAAAACAACCCTCACAAAATTATTAACAGGATTATATGATGAATATGAGGGAGACATTTTAATTAATGGGAAGCAGCTTCGATTGTATAAACCATCCACTATAAAATCTTTGTTTTCGGTCGTCTATCAACAGTTTTCAAAATATCAAATTTCATTGAAAGATAATATTGCATTAGGACGTATTTCACAGGATGTGACGGATGCTCATATCCAACAGACAGCCATTCAAGCTGGCTTGGAAGAAACCCTCCATCAGTTAAATCAAGAGATGAGTACGTTGTTAGGAAAAATTCATGAAAATGGTGTTGATCTTTCGGGAGGGCAGTGGCAAAAATTAGCAATTGCAAGATCGTTAATAAGTCCAGCACCGATTAAAATTATGGATGAACCGACAGCAGCATTAGATCCATTATCAGAAAACCAGTTATATCAAACATTTGCACAATTGATGGAAGGGAAAACGACTATTTTAATTACTCATCGGTTAGGATCTGTTAAATTAGTAGATAAAATCTTTGTACTCGAGGCGGGACGTTTGGTCGAACACGGTACGCATTCGCAATTAATGCAGCATCAGGGATTATACCGGTACATGTTTAATGAACAGGAAGGGTGGTATCAGTAGTGAAGACGAATAACCCATATAATAATCGATCTATTATTGTACGATCTATCTTTGATTATTTTAATAAAGCACCGTTGATGGGGCTTGTTGAGCAAAGTGTCGCCCTTATCCGTGGGTTATTGTGGGGCGGTAGTATCTATACCACTCAAAAATTATTTGATTCACTCCTAAACTATGAAGCACAGTCTTATCGGATAATAATGAGTTGGTTTATCGTGGTGATCATGATTTTATTTCTGCAACAACTACTGGGTGGCCTGAGTAGCTATTTATTAAGCCATGTGTCTTATACTAATATGGGGAAATATATGGTAGAATTTCAGCAGAAAATTGGGCAAATACCGCCTGAAAAATTTGAGGATTCAGTATTTCTAGATCAATTAAATAAGGCAAAAGAATGTATTGAATATGAAAGTCTAGGGCATTTTTCATCTATTTGTTTGCAAGTGATCACGTATTATAGTGTCTTTTTAGTAGCTGTAGGGATTTATTTATTTTCATTATCTCCTGTACTTCTTATTGTAATCCTTCTAGGGTTTGTGCCTGCAATATGGGGAAAATTTAGTCAACGTAATGCCTTTGAGCAATTAGAAGAAAAAAATGTACGTACCCGTAGACAATATGATTATTATAAAAAAACATTAGTTGGTACTGCCGCTTATCAAGAAACACGGTTATTAGGAGCAGCTAATTATTTTAGAAAACGGTTTGTCCAAACACTGACAGTGATGACTCAAAATAAATGGTACACTGAACGAAACATTGCAGTGAAACAGATGGGGTTAGATATCGTTTCTTTTTTGGGATTAGGGCTATCACTGTATATACTCGTCATCTTTACCTTAGATGGGCAGATGACTATTGGAGCATTTGCATCTGTTTTTATAGCGTTAACCCATATTTTTTCGATTATTGATGAGATGTTGTCTGTGTATCTTAAAAATGGGAATAAATTAATGGTTGAAGTCGCTAATTTTTATCGATTTATGGATATCAATGAACCTCAAAAAGAAAAGAGGGTCCCTAATCTAGAGGAAGGCATTCAGTTAAAAGCGGTCAGTTTTTCTTATCCGCATACGAAGCGATATGCAGTAGAGAATCTATCACTAACTGTCAATCCAGGAGAAACAATCGCAATTGTTGGCGAAAATGGTTCAGGGAAATCAACATTGGTTAAATTGATGACAGGACTGTATCTACCGACGAGTGGAAGCGTTGAAGTAGGGGGTTGTGATACCCGTCTAGTGGAACCGACTATGTTATTTAGTCAAATAAGTGCTATCTTCCAAAATTATGGTCGATATAAATTAACGCTAGAAGAAAATGTTCGAATAAGTGATCTAAATGGTGAGCTGAATACAGATCAAGTACAAAAAGTACTCCAAGAGGTCGATTTTCCACAACATATACGACATGAACAAATGTTGTCTCCAGAGTTTGGAGGAATTGACTTGTCGGGAGGATTATGGCAACGATTATCAATCGCACGAGGTCTGTATAGACATCATAATTTAATTGTACTGGACGAACCGACAGCAGCGATTGATCCGATCGAAGAGGCCAAACTGTATCGTATGTTTGACAAGGTGTCTCAAGGGAAAACCGCTATATTAGTGACGCATCGATTAGGGTCCGTTAAATTAGCTGATCGTATTATCGTCATGCATCATGGACGTATAGATGATATCGGAACCCATTCAGAGTTAATAGCTAAACAAGGAAAATATGCCCATATGTGGGATGCGCAAGCCAGCTGGTATGAGCATGGGAATACAATAACTTAGAGTTGTTCAATAATATGTAATTGAAAAAGACTATTGGGTTACTTTTATCTTAGACTATCTATTTAATGAAAATAAATGGAGGTATTAATGAAGTTAGTAATAGCAGAAAAGCCAAGTGTAGCAGTTACAATTGCAAAAGTATTATCGATTAGAGAGTTATTGTATATTAGTTGAAGAGGGATAGAAGAGATGTGTATAGGTAATAAAAAACCAAGCTACTAAAGCTTGGTTTTTTGCGTGTTAATTTAAGTAATCGAAGGTGATTTTGATGAAGGCGGCAACGGCTAGGTGGAGTTTAGATTCGTCGATATCGAACTTGGGATGGTGATGGCCGTGAAATTTGCCGTCAATGATCCCCGGATTGTGGATGAAGAAATAAGTTCCAGGGGCTTGTTGTAAGAAGCAAGCCATGTCTTCGCCTCCCATGAGTGGTTTCTCTAATCGGTTGAGATGAGTTTCACTGAATAATTCGGCTAGTGAATGGTAGACGTCTTCAGTGACTTGATTATCATTAATTAAAGCGGGATACATATCGGTATAGGTGAGATTACAGTCAAGGTCCATTGTTGCTCCGATGCCTAGACAGATTTGTTTTAAGCGATCTTTAATGCGTTGGCGAACTGTTTCATTCAGCGTACGAACAGTTCCTTCCACGAACACACGCTCGGGAATGATGTTATGATTGGTGCCGCCTTGCACGCGAGTAATGGAGATAACAGCAGGTTCAATGGCGGGAATGTTTCGAGATTTAATGGTTTGAATAGCGGTGATTAATTGTCCTAGAGCAGCAATGGGATCATGTGAGCTCTCAGGATAGGCGCCGTGGTACCCTTGACCAGTTATTTCGATTGAAAAAATATCAGGTGCTGCCATCAATGGGCCTGATTTCAAGTTAAAGGTTCCGGTGCTTTCAGGAGATATGGCACCTTGATGTGCGCCAATGACCCGAGTAACAGTGGGATTCTCCATGACTCCTTCATCAATCATCGGCTGGGCCCCACCTGGACTCTCTTCGCCGGGTTGGAATAATAATTTAACGGTACCACTGAATTGATCACGGTGAGCTTGGAGTAGCTTAGCGACACCAAGCAAGACAGCTGTGTGTCCGTCATGTCCGCAAGCATGCATGTTATCATTGATCGAGCTAAATGCTAGTCCTGTCTCTTCTTTAATCGGCAGACCATCCATGTCAGCCCGAATCGCTAAAACCCGCTCAGACGGTGCATTCTTCGTGCCTACGATGGTTGCGACAATGGCATTGCCGTTTACGTAAGAGTCGTCATAGGTCACTTCTAATTTGTCCAAAATATGCGTTACAAATCCGACAGTCTGAGGCAATTCTAAGCCTAATTCAGGGATTTGGTGTAAGGCGCGGCGCCACTGAATAATATCTGACTCGATTTGTCTTGTTTCTGCTAAGATATCAATTGTTCCCATAAAATCATCTCCTATATTATGCCTATTGTATCATAGCATGAGGAAAAATTCTATCGTGGCTCTATTGAACTAATAGGAGTTGTTAGCGAAAAGGAGAAGAAACACATATAAATCGATTTATTGTTTACGAATGTAGACGAATGTGTTATACTAGAATTGAAGTTGATAAAGAAGGAGCGATTAGTTATGCAGCCAGTTGATATTACTGCTTCAGAATGGGAAGTGATGTATAAATTAATTTATTGTTTACAAATGTAGACAAACGTGTTATACTATATGTAACGTTAGATGAGAGAGGAGCGAAGAATGATGCTTGCAGTTGATATTACTGCTTCAGAATGGGAAGTGATGCGCGTCGTCTGGGCAAAAGAACAGACAACGAGTGCGACTATTATTAAGGTATTATCACAAGAGATGAATTGGAAAGATTCGACGATTAAGACGCTGATTGGACGGCTCAAGGATAAAGGATTATTGGATGCTGAGCGTGATGGTCGAGGCTTTGTCTACCGACCGACAGTGAGTCAGCAGGATATGATATTGAAATCTGGAGAGCAGTGGCTAGATCGTATCTGCAGTACAAAAGTAGGCGGTGTACTAGCAGAATTGATCAAAACTTCTGAGTTGAGTCAAGATGACTTAGACCAGATCATCCAAGTAGCTCAGGCGAAAAAAGCAGATGCACCAAAAAAGATAACTTGCCAGTGTATTCCAGGTCAGTGTAGCTGTTAGGATGACAGAGCGATTAGCATAAAATTTTTTAAACAATAAAACTACAAATGTAAACGAAATAAAAATCAACTTTAGAGGATTACTCATACAGTATAACGACTGAAAGGAGAATAATTATGTCAGAGACAAAAACATATGAGATTGAGGGAATGAATTGTGCGTCGTGTGCGCAGACGATTCAAGACGCGGCGAATAAGTTAAGTGGTGTGATCGAAGCGACTGTCAACTTCGCCAGTGAGAAGATTAAGGTGGAGTATGATGAGAGCTTCACGATTGACGCGTTGGAGGCGGCTGTTGATGAGGCGGGGTATACATTAGTTGTACCTCAAGATGCGACGAAAATTTTCCTCATTGAAGGGATGACGTGTGCTTCTTGTGCGCAATCAATCGAAGGTGCCGTGAGTGATATAGACGGTGTAACGGAAGCCTCAGTCAACTTAGCGAGTGAGAAGATGACGGTGACCTATGATCCGCTGAAAGTATCGGTGCGTGATATTATCGATGAAGTGGACAACACCGGCTATCATGCCAAAATCCAACAAAAAGATACCGCTGATGAAGAAACATCTGAAGCGAAATTTTCAAAAGAAGCAGACTACAAAAAACGGACCATTATTGGCTTCTTATTCATGATTCCGTTGATGATTTTTTCAATGGCACCGATGTTCGGTGTTAACTTGCCGTCAGCTGTTAATCCCATGACCAGTCCGTTGAACTTCGCGCTGGTGCAACTCGTGATGACACTACCGGTGATGTATACTGGTATTCCTTATTATAAACAAGGGTTCAAGACGCTGCTAGCCGGCCACCCGAATATGAATGCGCTGATCGGCTTGGGAACTGGGGCAGCCTTCCTGTACTCGCTCGGTGCAACAATGGGTATCTGGATGTACGGCAATCATGAATTAGCAATGGGTCTGTACTTCGAGACGACGACGATGATTCTAGCCTTGCACTCACTAGGCAAATATATGGAAGAGCGATCGAAAGGTAAAATGAACGAAGCAGTCCAATCATTGATGAATTTGGCAGCTAAGACAGCTCGCATCGTTCATGATGATCAAGAAGAGGAAGTCCCCGTCGAGCAAGTTGCTCCGGGTGATATTATTCGTGTTCGTCCGGGAGAGAAGCTTCCCGTTGACGGAATTGTGGTTGAGGGACGGACTGCGGTTGATGAATCGATGTTAACCGGCGAAAGCATCCCTGTTGAGAAAGAAGCCGGCTCGGAAGTCATCGGAGCTAGTATCAACCAGAACGGCTCAATCGATTACCGTGCGACCAAAGTAGGCGATGATACCGCTCTAAGTCAGATTATTACGTTAGTCGAAGAAGCACAAGGCTCGAAAGCACCGATTGCGAACATGGCGGATATTGTGACCAAGTATTTCGTGCCGACTGTGATAGCACTGGCCTTAATCAGCAGTCTACTCTGGTTCTTCGCGGGTCAAAGTTTTATCTTCTCATTATCGATCGCGATTTCAGTTTTAGTGATTGCTTGTCCATGTGCACTTGGCTTGGCTACACCTACTGCTATTATGGTTGGAACGGGTAAAGGTGCTGAACATGGCGTCCTCATTAAGTCGGGAGAAGCGCTTGAGAACATTCACGATGTCGATACCGTTGTGTTCGATAAGACCGGAACATTGACCAAAGGGGAACCAGAACTGACCGATATTATCCCGGCTGAGCCAGTTAACGTAAGTGAAGCAGAATTGCTAAGCCTTGCAGCCTCTGCTGAAAAAGGCTCAGAACATTCCTTAGCACAAGCGATTGTAGACGCTGCTAAAGAACGCAACTTGACACTACAAGACACTACAGATTTCGAGGCCATTCCGGGACGTGGGATTCAAGCACGTGTGGACGGACAATTGATTTACTTCGGAAACCAAAAACTGATGACTGAACAAACTATTGATTTATCAGATGCTATCTTAGATCAGTCGGACCAATTAGCCGATGAAGGGAAGACACCGATGTACTTGGCTAATGAAGACGGCTTGTTGGCCATTATTGCAGTGGCCGATGTCTTAAAACCAAGCAGCCGTGAAGCGATTGATTCCTTGCACAAAAAAGGCATCGAAGTGGTCATGCTAACGGGTGATAACGAACGGACAGCCCAAGCAGTGGCGGCTGAAGCAGGAATTGACGGCGTATTTGCTGAAGTCTTACCGAGTGACAAGTCTGACAAAATCATTGAACTACAAGAACAAGGCAAAAAAGTGGCGATGGTTGGTGACGGGATTAACGACGCACCAGCTCTAGCTCAAGCAGATATCGGGATTGCGATTGGCTCTGGTACCGATGTCGCGGTCGACTCAGCCGATGTCGTCTTAATGAAAGATGACACGCGAGAAGTGAACACGACGATCGAATTATCCAATGCCACGCTAAAAAATATTAAGCAAAATTTATTTTGGGCCTTTGCGTACAACATACTAGGCATTCCTGTGGCGATGGGGGTACTCTATCTCTTCGGTGGCCCGCTGTTGAGCCCTGAGATAGCTGCGATTGCGATGAGCTTCAGTTCTGTCTCCGTCTTACTGAACGCCTCACGCTTGAAGACCTTCACTCCAAGTAAAGCAAAATAATAGCTTAAACGAAATAACTTAGCCAAGAACCACATGTCAGAGCAGGCAGGTGGTTCTTTGGGTTACATACGAATTAACCAGGGAGAATAGTTGTCAACGCTTTAAACATTGTGTAGAATAAAGAAGAGTCTACTTATTGATTAGATGATCAACTCAGTTATTAGAGGAAGGTGTATTATATGACAACAGCCTATATGCCGTTTAGCTTTCGGCGGATTCCGATTACCCAAGTGGCATTAATTAATTTCAAGAAAGATCCTGATGTGCAGTACCATGCATTCGAGGTGCACTTAATTGAAGTAGACGACCAACAACAATTTCAAGTGCTTGCTTGGCGTAGTGACGGCTATAAGGATATCTATCATCAGCCGGGGATTATCTTCAACGAACAAGAACTCGAATTAATTGTTGGCGGACAAGGATTGGGTAAGATTATTCCGACTGAATTTGATATGATTTATTTTTATGAAGAAGCGCATCATGTGCGTCTAGGCTTTAGCTTCGATGACAGTGAAGGGCGAGCGATTACCTTCCAACTCGATGAAGATGTGACGACAAATCCGCACGAACTGTCCTGGATTCCGTCCATTGGTAGTCAGATGAAGCAACCCAAATCACTCCCCTTATTCTTCTTATATCAGTTCGACTTTGTACGGAAGAAGAAGAGCAATGTCTCGCTAATCATTGATGGCAACACGCATCAGATTGATCCATGTACGTTCCCTAAGATGTTAAAATTGCGCTGGAATATTCAATACTCAATGAATACGATGGCGACCATCTTTAATGAAACCAGACATACAGCGATTCAAGAAGTTGCGATTGATGAAGAGGGAATAGCGCGAGAAGGGGACAAGGAATATCGTTATGTCGATGTGGAGGGTCATCATCACCTACAATCTATTCGCTTAGATTCACCAACAGCGCCGATTACGATTACATTCGATCCGCCATTTCCAGATAAGTCTGAATTATTAGAACATAAGCCGCACTTCGGAGAGTTCTACATCGAACCAGCTGGCAATCTAGGTACCTTGAAGGGCCGCTATAACGTCACTCGCCAGAAGAAAAAAGCACCGATTAGCTTAACGTTCCACGAGAGTTGGCGACCGAAGAAAGATAGTCTATACTCAAAACTAATTAAAGGGATGTCTAACAATGAAGTCACGGAATGGTTCCAGTCGCATCAATGTATGGAAATCGTTGACCTGGAGAAGCAGGAAGTTGATGTGAAGTGGAATCGGGTCAATCCGAACCGGCGTTAATTGTTAATATAAGGGGGATTGTAATGGAAAGATGTCAATGGGTAACGGATCAAGCACGTTATATCGCTTATCATGACGAGGAATGGGGGCGACCAACGCGAGATGACCGTGAGCTCTTCGAATTGCTTTGTCTGGAAGGTGCCCAAGCAGGTCTGAGCTGGTGGAACATTCTGAAGCGACGCGACGCTTACCGTGAGGCCTTCGATCAGTTCGACCCAGCCAAGATCAGGCAATACGATGAGGCCAAAATCGAGCAACTCTTAGCGAATGAGGGGATCATCCGCAACCGCTTGAAAATCGAAAGTGTCATCAAAAATGCGAAAGCATACGAGCGAGTCACTGAGCGCTGTGGCTCTTTCTCAGCTTACATTTGGCAGTTCGTAGAGAATGAACCAATCCAGAACGCTTGGGAACATCCAGAAGAAGTTCCGGCCACTACTGAGCTCAGCACTCGCATGAGTAAACAAATGAAAAAGGACGGCTTCTCGTTTGTCGGCCCGACCATTTGTTATGCCTACATGCAATCAGCCGGTTTAGTGAACGATCACTTAACTCGTTGCTGGTGCTACGAACCCGTCAAAGCCTTAAGTGAATAACACACACGGTCCCTTACCAGGGGCCGTTTTTAAAATAGGGAGAAATAAACCTCTACAAAATAATAGTTGCTTACGGAACAAAAGACCGTTAGAATGGAAATAGAGTGGAAGAGAATAACATTGATATTATGCTAATCTAACGCTTCTCATTGTAAGTGGGACTTATACATAAATGAATAGTTAAAGAAGAAGGGATCAAGCGCCCATGACGAATAAGAATCAGTTTGAAAATCAATTAAGGGAGTCATTACAATATGGCTTTATCAATCATAAACAATATCAGGACAAATTATATTCACCCAAGATAGTACTTAATAAAAGAGAAACCGGTGAAAATGTGCTGACAGAAATTCAAGAGCAGTTAGAAACATGTCGTACATTTACCTTTAATGTAGCGTTTATTACCGAAGATGGTATTGCGATGCTAAAGACGCAATTAGCAGATTTATCACGAAAAGGTGTCCACGGTCGGTTAATTATTTCACCGTATTTGGATTTTAATGATCCTGATGTGTTAAGAGGCTTGTTGAAGTTTGATAATATTGAAGTGAGAATGACTAAAAAAGAGAAGAACATGCATGCGAAGGTATACTTCTTCGAGAAGGAGCAAGAAAATGTTGTCATTGCAGGAAGTTCAAATTTAACAGGTCGAGCCTTGAAATTAAATTATGAGTGGAATGTGAAGCTGACATCGGCCCATGATGGTGATTATATTTACCAGACCAAGCAAGAATTGGATAAATTATGGGAAGCATCTGATCCGTTAACGTTTGAGGTAATTGAGGCATATGGTCGTAATCGGCAACCTTTAGTACGGTCAGAAATAAACTTATTAGAAGAAACAAGTAGTCAACCTAATTATTACGCAGTTCAACCCAATCAAATGCAAACAGAGGCGATTAAAGAATTAGCCGCTCTACGCAAGCAGGGCGCTAAGCGAGCGTTAGTTATTAGTGCAACAGGGACCGGGAAGACCTATATGTCAGCTTTTGATGTTCGTCAATACCAGCCGGATAAATTTTTATTCATTGTACACCGTGAACAGATTTTAAGACAAGCAGAAGCATCATTCCAAAAAGTGATTGGGTTTGATCCCGCTGATTCGTGCATTTATAAGAGTGGTATGGATATCTCTGATAAAAAATACATCTTTGCCACGATCCAAACATTACAGCGCAATGATAATATGACGCAAATTGCAGCAGATGCCTTTGATTATATACTTATTGACGAATCACACCGAGCAGGAGCAAGTGGTTATCGTAAGGTGCTTGATTATTTTACGCCAGATTTTTATCTAGGCATGACAGCGACACCTGAGCGAACAGATGATGAGAATATTTTTGAGTTATTTGACTATAATATTGCTTACGAAATTCGTCTGCAGGATGCATTGAATGAGAATATGTTAACACCATTTATGTACTATGGCGTAACAGAAATGATTGATTCAGATGGATATTTAGTGAACGAAGAGACCGATTTTAGCGATTTAGTAACCTCTAAGCGAGTAGATCACATCTTAGATAAAATTTATTATTATGAATCAGCGACTCAAAAAACACGCGGTTTGATGTTTTGTTCGCGCAAAGCAGAAGCCCACGAATTGTCGAAGCAGTTGAATGATCGTGGATTAAAGACAAGAGCATTGAGCGGCGATGATTCACAGGCAGTTAGAGATGAAGTTGTGCAAGAGTTGGAACAAGGCCAGCTTGATTATATTATTACGGTTGATATATTTAACGAAGGTGTAGATATTCCGAGTGTGAATCAAGTCGTGATGCTCCGAAATACCGAATCCAGTATTGTTTTTGTGCAACAGCTGGGACGTGGTTTGCGTAAGTATCCCGATAAAGAGTTTGTTACTGTAATTGATTTTATTGGGAATTATAAAAATAATTACATGATTCCCATGGCGCTGTTTGGAGATCAGTCATACAATAAAGATAATTACCGAAAAGATTTAGCCAATCGTAACCAAATTGACGGAATTACGACAGTCAACTTTGAAGAAATTGCTAAGAAACAAATTTTTGATTCGATTCAGAATACAAAATTATCTAGCATGGCTAACTTGAAAAAAGCTTATGCTGATTTGAAGCAACGGATCGGTCGAATTCCAATGTTGAAAGATTTTGTCATTCATCAGTCAATGGAACCACAAGTTATTTTTGATACGCGCTTCAGAAATCATAGTGAATTTATTGCCTATATGGAAAAAGAAAGAAATTATGGGTTTTCTTACAAAGAATTTGCGGGCCAAGTTCTATATTTTGTGACAAAGGAATTGATGAATGGGAAGCGACCACACGAATTAATCTTAATGAAAATGTTGATAGATCAGGACCAAGCAGTGGAAAAAGAAGCTTATTGCATAGAGTTGGAGAATTATAATGTTGCTTATAACCAAGACATTTTAGAATCGGTAGAAAATGTACTAGAACTCCACTTTTTTAAATCAACTGATCAGAAAAAATATGGTGGAGACTGGTTTGTTGTGACTTCAGACAGCTATACATTAAATAATCAACTCAAGCAATTATTGGCAGATAATGCGTGGTTTACTGAATTAATGGTGGATGCCATTGAAGTCGGGCTGATGAATTCAGCTGACTTCCCAGCAGGTTACACAACATCACCACTTAAAATAGGTCAAAAATATTCACGAAAAGATGTTTCACGTCTGATGTGTTGGGACAGTGACGGAACATCTACTATGTTTGGGTATTCTTTAAATAATCAAATGGTGCCTATTTTTGTTAACTACCACAAGACGGATAAGACTAATGCAGAGATTCAATATGAAGATGCATTCATTAATCAGAGTATTCTTAAATGGTTCACCACATCGCGACGTACCTTGCAATCAAAAACGGAACGTAAAATTATTGAGCACCAAGAGCAGGGAATTGATTTACATTTATTTATTAAGAAGAGTGACTTAGATGATCCGGATCATTATTATTTAGGGCAAGTGGATGTGATGCCTGACACGCCTCAGCAGGAACGAGTTAATGGCCAAAACATTGTTACAATGGACTTGGCCTTACGAGAATCGGTTCCTTATGAGTTATTCCATTATTTTATTAATGAATAGAAAAAAGGGGACTAGCTGTGGGGGCTAGTCCTTTTGGTTAAACAGATTTTTGTGACAGAATATTAACAGCTTCGATATCAACGGGTGCCCATGTGAGGGTGTTTAGTTCAGTTGGCTTTAACCATTTATGTTGGCTATGTTCGGTTAGTCTGAGCTCACCAGCTTCAATATGAACAGTAAAGACAGAAAGCTCAACTATACCAAAATCATATTGGAAGCGTGCTGTATTAATAAATTCATCGACAACAATTGTAAGCCCTAGTTCTTCTTGGATTTCGCGAGTAAGTGCCTCTTCTTTTGTTTCGCCGGGTTCGATTTTGCCACCGGGGAACTCCCACAAGTTTGGCAAAGTCATGGTCTCTGAACGTTCAACAGCTAAGATATGACCGTCACGGACAATGGCTGCTCCTACAACTTTTATTAATTTATCAGTCATATTAATTCCTTTCTATAATTAGATCCTCTCTTTTTGCAGTTTCATTTTATCATGTTCATAGACGGAAAGCTACTGTTGGCGGGGGTTGATCCAGTGTTTCATGATAACAATCAATCCAGCTAGCACGAGAGTACTTATCCCCATGATTATCCACAGTGTGCGTGTTGGGGAGTTAGGGTTAGATTGAGCTGGGGTAGTGTTGTTGATATCTTTGGTATTGAAGACGGCGAAGGTGCCGGTTTGGTTAGTGGTTCGTTGTAAGTAGTGGCCACTGTGTTCAGCATCTAGGGCCGTCCAGTTCTGTTCGTTATCTAAGATGTAGATGTCTGTGCTATCCTCCCAATTATCTTGGGCGAGGAAGCGATAGGTCATCGGTTGGGTGAAGGTGGTCTTCGGTGCGCCATTCTGCTGGATTTCGAATTTGACAACCGTAGACTGTGCTGAGGCTGTTTCGATAGCATCATGGGTGGTCACATCCGTGAATTTGAAGAGTGCTTCGCCGGTATCTAAGGCATCAGCGGGGACCTCCCATTCGATATCATTTAGATAGAAACGCAAGGTGATCTGGCGCGATTTCATCGTTCTGACTTGTGCTTCGGTGAGACGCAAGGTATCCGGGCCGGTATCTGTATAGGTTAAAGCAAGGATGCCTTCTGCTTGAACTTGGGCGAAATATTCGTCAGCGAGGAAAGAGCGGGTTCCTTGGGCAGCGGGTTCAGCCCAATAGAGTTCAGAGGGCTCTTTGGTTGCGGCATCCGTATGGTTTGAGTTGCGGTCGGTATTGTTAGTCTGTTGTCGGTCTTCGGGAGCTAAGAATTGGACTAAGCCATGTCCGAAGAAGTCTGCATCATCTAAGTCTTGTGCTTGTTCGAGTAAACGTTCGGTCGCTTCCGAAGCAGTTATTTGATATTTTTGCATTAAAAGTGCGGTAATGCCCGCTGCATGTGGGGTTGCTTGGGAACTGCCACTCAGGGTTGCGAACGGATAGCCATAGACACTATCGGGTGAGGAGAGGCTAGTAATCTCGACGCCAGGTGCCGTGAGGTCATTCTCAGGGCCAGCGATAATGTCAGAGGCGGCGTGCTGGAATTGATCGATGCTCGTAACAGAGATAACGTCAGGGTAGGCTGCTGGGTAATCCACAGCTGGCTGCCCGTTCCCGCTGGCGCTGTAGATGACGATGCCTTGGTCAGTGGCTTGTTGGACGGCTTGGCGCATGCCTTCATCTTCGCCTTGGAAGCCGGAACTGACGACAATGATATCCACACCTTGTCGCATGGCTGCATAGATTCCTTCTGTCAAGTTGTAGACTGTGGTGCTAGGCGTGTTATCAGCATCAAGCACATCTTTGTGGTAGACTTTTACTCCATATAGGTTGACATCGGGAGCGACGCCGGGGAATTCTGAATCCGCGGCGGCAGCGATAATACCAGCGACGTGGGTGCCGTGTCCCATGTGGTCGTTCGTCCAAGGATCATCGTTGAAGATAGAGGCTCCTCCAGCGAAAGTGATATTCGGATGATCGATGTAGAAGCCGGTATCGACTACCGCAATGTTGACTCCTTTTCCTGTAATGCCTTGTTGGTGAGCAATGTCCGCGCCAATCGTCTGTAAGTTCCAAGGGTAGTTGGCGGAGCTGGAAGTTCTCTTAGTGCCATCCGTTTCTAAGGGGACGACAGTTTGGTTGGGGCGGATAGACTTGATGTGGGCTTGGCTTCGTAGGAGGTGGATGTATTGTTTGGGAATAGTGAGAGCACGTGTCGGTGTATACCGAGACGTGTGGACTTGGGTGACTTGTGGGGGCAGTTGGTCTTCGTTAGGCATGTTGTCTACGTGGTCATATTCAACAATCAACTGCACGTCTTCTGTTGCATGAACGGGTTCGCTGGCAGGGCGGAATAGGGCAATAGTGATGATCAGCAGGCAACAGAAGCTGAAGATTCGGGAGAGGACTGAGCGACATTTTTTTGACATAAGCGGGGCTCCTAACGTGTTATAAATAGTTTATTCTATGATACCACAATAAATGTGTTAAAATAAGTAAGACAGTATGATGAGAGGGGTGAGTTGGTGAAGCGAGAGATTCTGTATGTGGATGGTTATAATATGATTGGGGCGTGGCCAAATTTGAAGCGACTGCAGCAACGGGATGAGATTGGGACGGCTCGTGATGAGTTGTTGCATGAGTTGAGTAATTATGGGGCATTCGCGGGGATTGAGGTGATTGTGGTGTTTGATGCGCAGTTGGTGCCGGGGATTACGCAACGGTATGAGCAGTATGATCTGGAGGTGATCTTCACGCAGGAGGGTGAGACGGCGGATGAGTATATTGAGCGGTCGGTGGGTGAAGAGAACTTTTTGGTTTCGAATGTGAAGGTGGCGACGAGTGATTTGGCTGAGCAGTGGATGATTTTCCAGCGCGGGGCGACACGGAAGTCAGCGAATGAGCTGTGGAAAGATATTAAGCAGACGAAGCAGTCGATTACGAGCGAAGCGACGGCATATCGGCTCAGTCAATATCGCCGCAACTCACCGATTACAGATGAAGACCAATACCGCTTGCGGAAGCTGTATCATCAAATGGTGAATCAGAAGACTGATGAAAAAGAGTAGTCATGGAGGATTCTTGAGCAATACATGATCGTGAAAAAGAAATTGCCAGGAAAATTTTAAGGCGATATAAGAAATAGGAGTGTTCAAGATGGGAGATAAACCAGTATTATTCGATGCATATTTACAAGAAGATTTAGCACAACAATCAGATGAATACAAAAAAGAATTTCATAAAGAAGTTTATATGCTAAAAATTGCCTGTAAAGTAATGAACTTCAGAAAAGAACTAGGGCTTACTCAGAGAGAATTTGCTCAAAAAACTGGAGTGGCTCAATCAACTATAGCTGATATTGAAAATGGGAATGTAGATCCACGTTTATCAACACTTGTTAAATTAGGTGTCAATACTGGATTTGCGCCAGATATTTCCTATACGGAGAATAAAAAAGAGTTAACATTTGCATAGGTGTGTACTGCCCCCAAAGGTTGGAGTAAATTATTCTAACTTTTGGGGGTAGTATAGGTTTGACATCTCTGAGCGGGTTATTTTTTTATTCAATATACACAATAAAGATTTCACAAAAACGGGCAAAAAATATAAAAATTGAAGTGTTAGAGGCGATGATAACTTGTTAGCGCTTGTTTTTAATTGAATTTGTATCTGGCGAGTGATTTTATCAGTTCAGAGAGTTGCTTTCGTTGATCAATATATGGTAGATTATTACTATAATGTAAACGGTTTATAATTTATGAAGAGAGGATTTGTGAAACGAATGGAATTGAAGTTAGATCAGTATAAGATGTATATTGATGGGCAGTTTGTAGAGAGTTCGGAGGGGACGTTAGGGGATAATATTAATCCATCCACTGGAGAAGTACTTAATCAAGTGCCGCAAGCTTCACTTGAGGACTTAGATCGGGCGCTGAAGGCAGCTCGACGGGCACAGAAGTCTTGGAAACATGTCCCATCCAATGAACGTGCGGAATACTTGTATCTATTATCGGATTTAATTTTAGAGCATAAGGAAATATTTGCGAAGGTTATTTCTACGGAAGTCGGGAAGGTCTTAGAGCAGGCAATGGGTGAAGTGGAAGCAACAGCAGAATATTTCAAGTATTATGCTGGGTGGGCACGTAAGTATGAAGGAGAGATAGTGCCAAGCGATAGTCCGAATGAAAATATTATGATTTTCAAGAAACCAGTTGGCGTTGTTGCGGGGATTTTGCCGTGGAATTATCCATTCTTCCTTATTGCACGGAAAGTAGCTCCAGCTATTCTAACGGGTAATACTGTGATTGTCAAACCGTCCAGTAGTGCTCCGAATAATGCGCTGATTTTTGCACAATTGTTAGAAGCGGTTGATCTACCAGCTGGAGTTGTCAATATTCTGTCTGGAGATCGCGAGTTCGGCTCGGCATTAGCTAGTAGCCCGGATGTTGATTTAGTCTCTATTACGGGATCAGTTCGCGCTGGACAAGCAGTGATGAGAGCTGCTTCAGAGAATATTACGAATGTGAATTTGGAGCTCGGTGGGAAGGCGCCTACTGTTGTTTGGAAAGACGCTGATCTTGATGTGGCGGTTAAGGCAATTGTAGCCAGTCGTGTCATTAATTCGGGACAGGTATGTAACTGTACGGAGCGAGTCTATGTCCATGAAGCGGTTAAAGATGAGTTCTATGACAGAATTACTGAAGCGATGAGTCAAGTGAAATACGGGAATCCACTAGAAGATGAATCTGTCGATATGGGGCCGCTCATTACCCAGAGTGGTTTGGATAGTGTTGAAGAGAAGATTTCGGCCGCTACATCAGCTGGTGCGCGTATTTTAACAGGTGGGCAGCGGGGAGAAGGATCAGGTTACTTCTTCGAGCCAACTGTTATTGCGGATGCAACGAATGATATGACTATTATGCAACAAGAAATCTTCGGCCCTGTCTTACCGATTGGCACTTTCAAGACATTGGACGAAGCGCTTGAACTGGCTAATGACTCTGATTACGGATTAACATCAGCTATCTTCGCCCAAGACTACAATGTTATTCTGAAGTTTATTAACAATATGGAAGCTGGGGAAGTGTATGTTAATCGTCATAGCTTCGAAGCTATTCAAGGATTCCATGCCGGATGGAAAAAATCAGGTATTGGCGGCGCAGATGGTCGTCACGGGCTAGAGGAATTCTTAGCTACCACTGTTGCCTACATCGAATATGACAATGAAGTATAACGAGTAATTCAATAATACATCAGCACCTTCACACGATTGACTTAGTGTGGAGGTGTTTTTTTAAAATAGAGAATGCAACTTCATATTAATAGTTGAGTTTTTTCAGTGCTTGAGCTATGATTAAGGTAAGTAGAAGAATAATATTTTATTATTTAGATAAAGTAATAAGATAAACAGGATGTCAACATAGGAGGCTCCTAAATGCTAAGATTACTTGAAACAAGTGTATATTGGTTAACGCATGGTACAATTAAAAAATATGCTGATAAAATATTAGAAGAAAAAGAATTTAAAATAATTGAGCGTGACGATCATTGGCTAGGTAATGGTGTGTACTTTTTCATTGAAGATATAGATAAGGCTATATGGTGGAGTGGCGAAGCACAGAAAAGATATAAGAGAAAATACGGCGATACAGAAGACAAAGCGGTATTATTGGTTAAAAATTTTAAGACTCAAACAAATGAATTATTTGATTTAGACAGTGAACAGAGCAGGAATGAGTTAAATGATGCTATTAAAATAATTAATAAAAATGAAGAATATAATTTTGATTTTGAGGGATTGACGGAAGATAAAAAGAGAGCAAAAATAATTGAAATATATTGCCTATATAGAGGGTATAAAGCAACAAGATTCACTTTCCACCGAGACCCATTACCACAACATAAAGAGTTAGCTGAGATGGGTATTTTAAATAATGAGAGACAGATATGTATATATGATCAATCACTCATTGATTTTGATAATATTTATTATATACCAGAGGAGGATTACAATGAATATTGATATGGATAAGTTTGCTAAAGTAGCAGAAAAAGCAGGAGTAAAAGTAACTAAGGTTGAGGAAGGAAAAAGTGGCTTTTATGATAATGGAGTGCATATAGACTTAGAAAAATTGTTCCAAGGCCACTTTGGTTTAGACTTTACAGGAATAAAACTTACGGAAGAGAATAGCCGACTGTCAAGTGGTTTTCGTGATGCAGAAGAATTGAAAGAGATGTAATCATAAAAAATAGGATGGGACCGGGATTAATCCATCCTATTTATTTTGGACATCTAGTGAATTTAATAACAAATAGATAAGACGTATTTATTGATTATGAAGACAATTATTTTGCATTAATGGTTAAATTATTGATAATTAAGTTTATACATGTTAAATTTATAACAAGAAAAAATATAGGAGGGTTAATGATGGGAAATAGAATCATATTAAATAAGTTGAGTTATCATGGATATGGGGCGTTAGATCACATAAAAGAAGTTATAACCGATGAGGGCTTCCAAAATATTGTTGTCTTTACTGATGAGTATATGATGAGCAGTAAAAATATAGAAAAAGTCACCTCAAAATTAGATGAATTAGCGGTAGATTATCAATACTTCACTGATATCCAGTCTAATCCAACGATTAAGAATGTGCAGGAGGGGTTAGCGGCTTTAAAAGAGATTGAGGCGGACGCTATAATTGCGGTCGGAGGCGGATCGGTTATCGATTGCGCGAAGGCAGCGGCGATTGTTCATACTAACCCTGACTTCGAAGATGTTCGTAGTCTAGAAGGTGTTGCGGATACTAAACATAAATGTACACCGATTATTGCGATACCAACAACGGCAGGAACTGCAGCAGAGGTAACGATTAACTATGTGATTACCGATGAAGAATCGAAGAAGAAGATGGTCTGTGTTGATCCGAATGACTTGCCGATAGCAGCTATCGTTGATCCAACTATGATGGAGAGTATGCCAAAAGAACTAACAGCTTCAACGGGATTAGATGCACTGACGCATGCCATTGAAGGATATATTACAAAAGGTGCTTGGGAATTGACAGATATGTTCCATCTTAAATCGATCGAATTAATTGCCCAGTATCTTGAAGATGCTGTGGATGGGAAGGCGTCTGGATTTGAAAAAATGGCTTTAGCACAATATGTAGCGGGTATGGGATTCTCTAATGTAGGTTTAGGGATTGTTCACTCGATGGCTCACCCATTAGGCGCCGTATACAATACACAACATGGGGTAGCTAATGCGATTATATTACCGACCGTGATGGCCTATAATGCTGATGTTACTGGTGAAAAATATCGAGAAATTGCGAGAGTTATGGGTGTTGAGAATGTAGATGCGATGTCACAGACAGAGTATCGTGAAGCAGCCATTCAAGCGGTGAAAGACTTAGCCAAGCGAGTAGGTATTCCAGAAACTCTTGACGGCATTGTGAAGGAAGAAGATATCGACTTCTTAGCTCAGACAGCACTAGATGACGCTTGTACGCCAGGAAATCCGAAAGACCCAACATTGGAAGACATAAAAGAGTTATACCGCTCCATGTTATCTAGCTAATAGATTATATAATCTCCCTGATAGACGACTACAGCAAGTCGTTTATCAGGGAGATAGTTTATTATTCAGCTCATTAGGGATGGATTAGTTTCTTGAGACGAGTGTTTTGTTTACGAAGTTATCTGTATGGGCTTGGATAGCTGACGTGCGAATGTTGGACTTGATGGTAATTTGGTTCGTGGCAGAAGTCTTCAGGTATGCAGTCG
Source organism: Dolosigranulum pigrum ATCC 51524 (assembly GCF_000245815.1). Lineage (GTDB taxonomy): Bacteria > Bacillota > Bacilli > Lactobacillales > Carnobacteriaceae_A > Dolosigranulum > Dolosigranulum pigrum. The sequence goes on along the minus strand of NZ_JH601104.1, from coordinate 308,894 downwards.
GTGTGACACCGGTAAATTCTTTAAATACGCGGTTAAAGTTGCGACTATTATTAAACCCACACTCAAAGGCAATATCCGTCATATTGTAATTTTTGTGCAACATACTAATGGCGCGCTCGATACGGATCGCATTCACATATTTCACAAATGTATAGCCAGTATGTTGCTTGAAGAGCGTCGAGAAGTAACTTGGGCTAAAGTTTGTCATCTCAGCGGCATCATCGAGGGAAATATCTTCATTGTAATGTTGTTCGATATAGTATAGTAACTCCTGGAACTTAAAGAGATTATCTTTATGCTTATTCTGACTAGGTTCATCTAAGACGAGGTGGTTCGTCTGGCGGATTAAACTGAAGCATAGTTTCTGAAGCTGTGATCGAATGAGTTCTTCGTGGTAGTCACGTTGCTCCATTAATTCTCGGCCAATCATTTGGAAGGTATTCTGAATTAGTCCGTCTAATCCAAGTTGTTGAAGTTTTTTGTGAGAAAGGTGTGGGCTGGTGAGCTGGTACGTGTTAAAACTATCATGAATAATTAATGGATCAAAAATTAGAAAAGCTAGTTCATTGTTCATATAATCACTGTCACTATAATGAATATCACCACTACTACATAGCACAAGATCACCTGCTTCAGCGAAAACTGTCTTCTCATCCACGGTTATCTTCGCCTGGCCCTTCATGACATAGATTAATTCATATTCCGGATGCCAATGTGGAATAAAGTGTAAATCCTTATAGGACTTGTGCCATACCTTAATGCCTGAATCATATTGTCTAGTCTCAAAAAATGCATCCATAACGGAATCTCCTTTTTTTAATTTTCGTCTTAAGTATACCCATAATCAAAAAATATGTCTAGTATTATGAAATAAATCACTAGATAATAAACCGATTACAACAGATAATAGGTATAAGCGATAACGAAAAAGAAGGAGGGTAGTTGTGTTAGGTGTTGTTGATGAATAAAGGAAGGGGAATAAAATGGGTCAAAGAGCAGCAGTAGACAAGCAAAATGCAAAGTTGAATTTTTCGGAGCGGCTAGCTTACGGTTTTGGTGATGGAGCGACAGGTTTTGCCGGTGTAATGGTTACAAGTTTCGCCATGTATTACTTTACAGATGTGATCGGAGTAGCAGCGGGACTGTTAGGGACGATTCTGATGCTTTCACGTGTGTTAGATGGGATCACTAACGTTCTGATGGGATATATTGTAGATAAAACGCGTACAAAATATGGGAAAGCACGCCCATGGGTATTAGGGGCCACGATTCCGTTAGTAGCTTCGTTAATTGTACTCTTTAGTGTTCCGAGCAGTTGGGAGATAGGGAATCAAGTTCTGTATATTGTGCTAGCTTACAACTTCTATTTCCTGATGTATACGATTAGTAATATTCCATACGGGACGTTAGGAACATTAATTACTCGGGATCAAAAGGAACGAAGTAATTTAAATATTGCGCGTATGCTAGGTTATTTCATCGTTATGTTGATTGTATCTAACGTTACAATTCCATTGGTTGAATTATTCGGTGGAGATACAGCAGCATGGCAATGGACAGCTGGCTTATATGGGCTGATTATGATTGCAATGTTCTCATACACCTTCTTCGGGACAACTGAACGTGTTAAACCAGCAAAAGGTTCAACAGCCGGAGAAGATGTTCCATTAGGTGAGTCACTGAAAACCATTGTAACCAATAAATATTGGGTCATGATTTTCTTCATCATCTTATCAGGATGGGCAATGTTGGATATCTTAATGGGAATTAATGTGTACTATGCAGAACATATTCTAAAAGATGTCAGTATTGTGGGACGATTAGCGATGTTCTTTACGATACCACTCTTAGTTGGATTTTTATCAGTGGGGTACTTTAATGCTCGGTTTGGGCGTATGAAGACACTCTATCTAGGGTTAACACTGATGATTATTGGTAGTGCACTTGTTATTATTGATGGGCTGAACGTTCCACTGGTCTTAGCAAGCACTGCTCTACGAGGCTTTGGATTCTCTGCTCTTATGGGGAATGCTTATGCGATGTTAGCTGATACGATTGACTACGGTGAATGGAAAAGCGGTATGCGAATTGAAGGATTAACGTTCAGTGGTGGTACTTTTGCCACTACACTTGGTCACGGATTAGGATCGGCAGGGATTGGTTGGATTTTAGGCGCTGGTGGCTATGTTAGTGGTGGTGGAACGGCGGCTCAGCCAGATGGTGTATTTTTTGTAATTGACTTACTGTTCATTTATATTCCAATTATTATTGCGATAATTATTATGATCTTACTTCACTTCTATAAGTTAGATGATATCTATCAAGATATTATTCATGATTTATTTGGAGAAGATGGTGAGAACTAAATCGTAAAATATGTCCACATTAACGTAAAGGCTTTCTATTATTTGGAAGCGGTTATGTGATAAAGTTATTGTGAGGACATTATAAATAGAAGGAGGATACTATGAGCAATGTACTAGCGATTGATTTAGGTGCATCGAGCGGTCGGGCGCTGTTAGGTAAGTATCATGATGGCGAGTTATCTGTCACGGAGATTCATCGCTTCGATGATTATGTAATCGATCATGGAGATGGGCATCTGTCTTGGGATATTGAGCTTATTATGGATCATATTTATGAGAGTATGGCTCAGGCTGAAGCATCTCACGGGTTTGATAGTCTATCGGTTGATTCGTGGGGAGTCGATTTTGGCTTGTTAGATCAGGAGGGGCATTTAATCGCCAATCCAGTGCATTACCGTGATAAGCGGACGGATGGCATTCCAGAACGAGCAGCAGAGATTTTATCCCATGCGGAGATATATGAAGAGACTGGAATTCAGATTCTGGCTATTAATACGCTCTATCAATTATTGGCGGTGAAGTGGCACGAGCCAGATGTGTACGAGCGAGCAGAAACTTATCTGCACATTCCAGATTTGATTCATTACTTACTAACAGGTGAGAAGTATGCTGAACGTTCGATGGCATCAACTAGTCAGCTGTTTAGTCCACATTCATTAGAATGGAGTGACAACATCCGGGAAGCATTTGACTTGAAACCAAGTTTATTTGCGCCACTGATTGATGCTGGAGAAAAAGTGGGTGTTCTAAATACGGACCGAGCAACAGAGTTAGGTGTGGCAGGTAAACCTGTCCTCACATGTGCTAGTCATGATACAGCGAGTGCAATCGCCAGTATTCCGTCCGATACTCCGGCGACATTCTTGTCCAGTGGTACGTGGTCACTGATTGGAAAAGAGCTGAGTAAACCATTCCTCACTGATGAACGATTATTTTCTAATGAGTATGGTGCGGGCAATATTACGCTACTTAGTAATTTGACCGGATTGTGGATTATTCAACAGTTAAGAGAGGCATATAGTCAACAAGGCCAAGATTATACGTATAGAGAAATTGCTCAGTTAGCTAGTGAAGCAGAAGATTTGCATGCGTATATTGATGTCAGTGACGAGCGATTTGCAGAACCAGGGGAGATGATCCAAAAAGTACAAGATTATCTTGCTGAAACCAAGCAACCGGTTGCTACCGAACCAGGTGATATCTTCCGTGTGGTATACGAGAGTTTAGCCTTGACGTATCGACAAGTATTGGAAGAGATGGAAAGTCGCTTGGACAATGATCAGACCGGTGAAGTGCTCTATATTGTTGGTGGCGGGACGAAAGCTACTATTCTGAATCAATTAACGGCGAATGCGACACAGAAGACGGTCCATATTGGTCTTAGTGAAGGAACCGGTGTCGGGAATATTTTACTCCAATTAGTGGCTTTAGGAGAGGTGGCTTCATTAGAGGACGGGCGTCAATTAGTCGAACCGTTACTACAAGATGAATTAGCTGGTTCAGCCATATACGAGCCACAAGATAATGCACAGTGGGAAGTCAAGTACCAAGAATTTATAGCTAAAGGAAGTCGGTAATATGTTAATGAAGGAAGCGCGCGATCAGTTAATCGCGTATGGGAAAAAATTAGTTGAAACCAACTTAACTAAAGGGACAGGCGGTAACTTAAGTATCTTTGACCGCGAAGCTGGTCATATGGCTATTACACCGTCTGGGATTGACTTTTTCGAGATTCAACCAGAAGATATTGTGATTATGACGCTTGATGGCGATATTGTAGAAGGGGAGCGGACGCCTTCTAGTGAGTGGGTGATGCATAAGATTTTTTACGAGAATCGCGAAGATATTGATGCAATGATTCATGCCCACACGATGTATGCAACAGTTATGGCGACGTTACGTTGGGACTTGCCACCTTCTCACTATATGGTAGCTGTGGCAGGGAAGAATGTTCGTGTAGCTGACTATGCAACATACGGTACGCCGGAATTGGCAGAGAATGCATATGAAGCGATGAAAGATCGGCGAGCAGTTCTGCTAGCGAATCACGGGATTATTGCTGGGGCACAAGATTTGTTGAATGCTTTCAATATTGTTGAAGAAGTTGAGTACTGTTCAGAGGTGCATATTAAGGCGAAATCTGTAGGAGAGCCGGTTATCTTAGATGATGCAGAGATGACGCATATGCTGGAACGATTTGAAACATACGGTCAACGGAAGGCGAAAGACTAGATCAATCTTACTCAATGAGATAAGTGTGTAAGAGAGAGCACATGAATGACAGGAATCATATAAATGATGCATAAAAAATATAGGAGGAATGAACGATGGGTAAAGGAAGATTTGCTGATAGTTATCCAAAGATTGGAATTCGTCCAACGATTGATGGACGTGAAGGGACACTTTCTGTACGAGCGAGTCTAGAAGAGCAGACCATGAATATGGCGAAGCGCGCAGCAGAGCTTATTCGAAGTGAAGTGAAGTACAGTAATGGTGATCCCGTTGAAGTAGTTGTCTTCGATTCAACGATTGCTCGTGTACCAGAGTCAGCGCGTTGTGAAGAAGAGTTCCGTAAAGAAGGTGTGGATATTACATTAACTGTAACGCCATGCTGGTGCTACGGTTCAGAAACAATGGACATGAATCCACATACGATGAAAGCTGTCTGGGGATTCAACGGAACGGAACGTCCGGGAGCTGTTTATTTAGCCGCTGTTCTTGCTGCGCATGCGCAGAAGGGATTGCCAGCGTTTGGTATCTATGGTCAAGACGTTCAAGATGCAGATGACGAAAGTATTCCAACTGATGTGAAGGAAAAAATTCTACGCTTTGCTCGAGCAGCAGTAGCTGTGAAGACCATGCAAGGAAAATCATACCTACAAATTGGGTCAATGAGTATGGGGATTGCTGGTTCAGCTATGGATTATGACTTATTAGAACAATACTTCGGCCTGCGAGTAGAATCAATTGACATGATTGAGATTATTCGTCGGATGAATGAAGGCATTTATGACGAAGAAGAGTTCAAGCGAGCATTAGAGTGGACACGTAAGAACTGTAAAGAAGGACCAGACCAGACGCCAGAAGGTCACCGCTTCTCAGAAGAAGAAAAAGACGAGCAGTGGGAATTCTCTGTTAAAACAGCGATGATTATCCGTGACTTAATGCAAGGGAATCCGGACTTAGAGAATAAATTCTCTGAAGAGCAATTAGGCCATAATGCAATTGCAAGTGGCTTCCAAGGTCAACGTCAATGGACAGATCACTGGCCAAATGCAGATTTCGCGGAAGCTATCCTAAACTCAACCTTCGACTGGAATGGCACGCGTGAACCGCTTGTGACAGCGACGGAGAATGATATCTTGAACGGGTTAGGTATGGTGTTTAATAACTTGCTGACGAATAAAGCACAGTTATTCAGTGACTTACGTACGTTCTGGTCAACAGATTCAATTAAGCGAGTCGCAGATTACGACTTACAAGATGATATCGCTAAAAAAGCAGATGGTCTAATCTTACTACTCAACTCAGGCTCAAGTGCGTTAGATTATGCGGGAAGTCGAGAAGTGAAACCATTCTACGAGGTAACAGAGGAAGATGTTCAAGACAAGTTGGATGAGACACTCTGGTCACCAGCGAACAAAGGATACTTCCGTGGCGGTGGCTTCTCTTCAAACTTTGTCACAGAGAATAAAATGCCGATGACGATGGTTCGTCTAAATATTGTTAAAGGGGTTGGACCAACGCTTAAGATCATTGAAGGATACTCTGTGGAGCTTCCTGAAGAAGTCAACGACAAGTTGATGGAAAACTCTGATTCAGCATGGCCAACAACTTGGTTCGCGCCACGAGTCAGTGAGCGAGGGAATGCACGCTCAGCATATGAAGTAATGAATAACTGGGGATCTAACCATGCGGCAATCTCACATGGTCACATTGGCGCAGATCTGATTACACTTGCATCTATGTTGCGTATCCCAGTAGCATTGCACAATATTGATGAAGAAAATATTTTCCGTCCTCACTCATGGGTCGAATTTGGTGATGACAAAGAAGGTAGTGACTACCGTGCTTGCCAAGCATATGGTCCATTATACAAGTCTATTCGTTAAGTGGTAGAAAAAGAGAGAGGCTTGCACAGAGCCTCTCTTTTTTAAACAAGATAAGGTGATTAGAGATACAATAATGAATAAAAAGGAGTGTCAATATGTTAAAGAAGATACCACCGATTTTATCCCCAGAGTTAATGAAAGTATTAATGCAGATGGGACACGGCGATGAAATTGTTATTGCAGATGGAAATTTTCCAAGTGCATCACATAATGCGCAAGTGATTGATTGTTCGGGTCATGGTGCCTTAGAGTTGTTGGAAGCAATATTGGAGTTTTTCCCACTCGACACTTATAGTGACGATCAAGCAGTTCTCATGCAAGTTGTAGCAGGAGATGAAGCGAATCAGCCAGAGATTTGGGAAGACTATCATCAGTCATTGCAAGCAAGCCCAGAATATGCGGGTAAGTTAACTCATATCGATCGATTTGATTTTTATGATCGAACGAAAGAGGCATTTGCCGTTATTCAGACGAGCGAGACCGCCTTATATGCAAACTTGTTGCTGAAAAAAGGTGTGGTTAACTAATATTGTTGCCAAACAAACTATTTTAGGTCTATTAGCCCCTTTAGTCGGTCGGGATGGCGGATTAAAGGGGCAATTACTGTATTCTGAGTGAGAATTTTGTTACAATGAAAAGGCAAGATATAAATTGATGGAGGGATAAATTTGGATTTATTCGAAAGTTTAAAACAGAAAGTTAGTGGCAAAGGCATGCGGATTGTCTTCCCAGAAGCGACCGATGCACGAATCTTGAATGCGGTTGTGCGTTTGCACAGTGAAGGCTTAGTTGTTCCTATCTTAATCGGGAATGAAGCAGAGGTGCATAAAGCTGCGGAAAATTACCGCTTTAATTTGGATGGAATCGAGATTCTTGATCCAAAAGATTATGCCGAATTTGATGCGATGGTGGATGCCTTCGTCGAGCGTCGGAATGGGAAAGCAACCGAAGAACAGGCACGTGAGATCTTGACTGATGTGAATTACTTCGGAACAATGCTAGTCTACATGGGTAAGGCAGATGGACTTGTATCTGGAGCGGCTCACTCAACGGCTGATACCGTGCGTCCAGCGCTACAAATCATTAAGACACGCGAAGGAGTATCACGCACATCAGGAGCGTTCATTATGCTGCGTGGTCAAGAGCGTTACTTGTTCGCAGATTGTGCGATTAACCCGAACCCAGATGCACAAGTATTGTCTGAAATTGCGGTAGAAAGTGCGCGTACGGCTGAAATGTTCGATATTGATCCAAAAGTTGCGATGTTGAGCTTCTCTACTAAAGGGTCAGCGTCTGGTGAGCAAGCGGATAAAGTCATCGAAGCGACAAAATTAGCGAAGGAGCAAAATCCTGACTTAGCAATTGATGGAGAATTACAGTTTGATGCAGCCTTTGTAAGTGCAGTAGCGCAGGCAAAAGCTCCAGGCTCAGATGTGGCTGGTCAAGCGAAAGTTTTCGTCTTCCCCGAGTTACAAGCTGGAAATATTGGCTATAAAATTGCACAACGTTTAGGTGGATTTGAGGCAGTGGGTCCAATTTTACAAGGATTGAACCAACCGATCTCTGATCTTTCACGTGGTTGTGTGGAAGAAGATGTCTACAAGACAGCAATTATTACGGCTAACCAAGCATTGATGAGTAAGTAATACGTTAGATAACAGAGAGATGGCATGTCTGCTGAATAGGTAGAGATGCCATCTTTTTTTTTATGGAATCCAAGAGGGGGGGTTCAAGATGGAGCTTGCATGTCTGATTATCATTATGGTATACTTATATTAACTAGAATGAAAGCCTTTTCTTTAAAGGAGAGCAGGGGTTATCAAGCAAAACTAGCTGAATAAGTGGCAAGCCTTACTAGATAAAAGAGTTATGTTTACGCCATGAATGAGGAGATAAAAAAGAGCCCAGCAAGTGCTGGACTCCAACTGTTTAGCACTGCCGAAGCAGCGGTTAATGTCTGGCGGGAATGTGTGAGAATCGAACTCACCCAAGAAGCTCCTAACTCCTCATACTGGTTTTGAAGACCAGAGGGTACACCAGTAGCCCATCCATCCCCATCTACAATAATAGTTTATCAGATAGTGAGCAAGATGTCAAAATAAATAAATGTGATTTAAAAAGAGGATGACTATTGGAAAAAGTCTAAGGATATGGTAATATGTAATTAGTGAATTGATGAGCAAATAAAGTGAATTAAATTAATAGTGAAAGAGGTGCCGTGATGAGACGTTATACAGTATTTTGATCGAGAAAATTCTCATGTAAACTAGGTTAGTTTATTCCGTTCTTTTAGTAGCGTTAAGCATAATGCATAATATGAAAGGATATGAATGAACATGGTGAACTTTGTACAGAGCTTTAATAATGTGTTGTGGAACTATATTCTGTTAATTGTATTGATTGGATGTGGGGTGTATACAACGATTAAGCTGAAATTCCCACAATTTACACGATTATTTCCAGCGATGGCTCAATTGATTCGTGATATTAAGAATGATGTTGAGGTGGAGGAAGGGGAGATGACGCCGTTCCAATCACTCTCGACAGCGGTAGCCGCTCAAGTGGGAACAGGGAATATTATCGGTGTGGCGACAGCAGTGGCGATGGGAGGACCAGGTGCTGCTTTTTGGATGATTATCTCAGGGTTCTTCGGAATGACGGTGATATTCTCTGAGGCAGTCTTAGCCCAAAAATACCGTGGCGAGAGAGCGGGTGAAGTAGTGGGAGGACCAGCCTACTATATTCAAAAAGGGCTTAAAAATAAAAAAGTAAGTAAGTTTTTATCCTACACGTTTGCTGTTTTATGTATTTTTGCCTTGGGTGTCGTGGGGGTTATGGTGCAGTCTAATGCGGTAGTGACTTCCTTCAGAGATTCACTGGGAATTAATCCACTTATTTCAGCAGTGGTGCTGGTCGGGATAGTAAGTGGTGTTATTCTTGGTGGAGCGAACCGTATTGGTAAGTTTACAGAGATGATTGTTCCAACGATGGCAGTATTGTATATTTTAGGTGGGTTAATTACGGTTGTATTGAATATCGATTTGTTAATTCCAGTGCTTCGCGATATTGTGGTGGGGGCGTTTAAACCGGAAGCAATTTATGGTGGAGCGCTCGGAATTGGAATGCAGACAGCGATTCGTTTTGGGTTGGCACGCGGATTGTTCTCTAACGAGGCAGGGATGGGTTCAACTCCACACTCACATGCAATCGCAAAAACTGACCACCCTGTGAAGCAAGGATTTATTGCGATGATTGGTGTTTTTATGAGTACATTTGTTATTTGTTTAACAACGGTCATGATGAACTTAATGTCTGGGAGTTATGGACAGTATGTCAATGGTGAGATTAACCAGATTATTATGACGCAAACAGGTTTCTCCAATGTATTCGGACAGCTAGGTGGACCGTTCTTGTCGATTGCGTTGGCGTTCTTCTCGTTGACCACAATTGTAGGATGGAGCTTTTTCGCCGAAGCAAATGTGAAGTTCATCACTAGTAATAAATGGGTGTTGCGTGTGTTCCGCCTTATTGTTTTTGGTGCGCTGTTCGCTGGTCAATATATTAGTGGTGAGTTTGTCTGGGAATTAGCAGATATGGCAATGGGAATGATGGCACTGCCTAACATTATAGCGCTCTTCTTCTTAACCAAAGATGTCGTAGAAGTATATAACGACTACAAGTATAAGGAGAAGAATGGGTTGGAGTTAACGTATGATTACAATATCACAATCAACCCTGATACGAAGACGCTGGGTTAAAAATGATTAAACGGTTTCTTTGTTGCGAATAAAAGTTTTTTGTAGATAAAAAGGGTTATGGTTGACATGGATATTTCATGTGATATAATGAACCTAACAAGTGAAAAGCTTGTAAAAAAATAAAGATATTGGAGGGATAACAATGAGCTTAGAGAATAAAAAAGTTGTTGTTATTGGAGACCGTGATGGAATTCCCGGTCAAGCAATTGAAGCTTGTTTAGAAGATACAAGCGCTGAGGTTATCTTTTCTTCTACGGAGTGTTTTGTCTGAACGGCCGCGGGAGCGATGGATTTGGAAAATCAACGTAGAGTTAAAGATGCCGCGGAAAAATATGGAGAAGAGAATGTTGTTGTGATATTAGGTGGTGCCGAGGCAGAAGCTGCTGGGTTAGCCGCTGAGACCGTCTCGAACGGGGATCCAACGTATGCTGGACCATTAACAAATGTTCAGCTAGGATTAGCTGTCTATCACGCATTAGAAGATGAGTTCAAGACATTTGTTGATGAGAGTATCTACGAGGATCAAATTGGGATGATGGAGATGATCCTAGAAGTCGATGAGATTAAAGAGGAAATGTCCACTATCCGATCACAATTTAGTAAATACTAACAATTGACACCAATATAAAAATGATACACTAACAGGCGCTGGTGTCTACTTTAGACACTGGCGCTTATTTATTTAAGAAGTTAAGTTAAAAAATTAACAAGAAAAAGGTGATACGATGACTGAGATTTATGATGTGCTCATTATCGGTGGGGGGCCAGCTGGATTGACAGCGGCACTCTACAACGCACGAGCTAACTTAAAAACAATCGTCCTAGAGAAGAAAAAATTGGGCGGCCAAATTACGTTAACACATGAAATCGCTAACTATCCTGGAGCTGTTCTCGGTGAAGGTGATGAACCCACTGGACCAGAGTTAATGGATCGTATGGTACAACAAGCAGAAAAATATGGAGCTGAGCTTGTAGTGGGTAAGACTGTTGTTAATTTCGACACTGAGGGTGATATTAAGACGGTTCGCACGAAAGATGGCACAGAATATCAGACGCGTGCAATTATTATTGCGAGTGGAGCGGTGCCACGAAAAATTGGTTGTCCGGGTGAAGATGAATTAAGCGGGAAAGGCGTATCCTATTGTGCAACATGTGATGGGGCGTTCTTCGAAGATATGGAAGTATATGTCGTTGGTGGTGGGAACTCTGCCGTAGAAGAGGCGACTTTCTTGGCAACAATGGCCCGTAAAGTAACTATTATCCAAAACTTGGATAAACTAACTGCCACTCCAATTGCAATCGATCAATTAGATAAATGTGATAATGTCGATATTATCTACAATAGTGTGGTAACTGAGATTAAAGGAGACGGCTTGGTGGAAGGGATGACCATCAAGAATACTGAAACTGAGGAAACAACTGAGTTTGAAGCAGCAGAAGAAGATGGTACATTTGGTGTCTTCGTCTTTATCGGTTATATCCCTGAGTCCGACATTTATGAAGAGTTAGTGGACTTGGATGAGTGGGGATATGTGGAGTCAGATGAAGCGATGAAGACAAACGTTCTAGGTGTTTTCGTAGCTGGGGATATTCGACCAAAAGACTTACGCCAAGTCATTACAGCAGCTGGCGATGGAGCAACAGCTGCTCACTCAGCCCAAAAATATGTTGAACATCACAGATAATAGATAACTTTAAAATGGAGGAGAATGATGATGTTAGAATTAAACTTAGACAATTTTGATCAAGAAGTAGTAGAAGCAGATGGGAAAGTATTAGTTGACTGGTGGGGCGAGAGCTGTACAGACTGTATTGCCTTAATGCCAACTGTTGAGAAGATGGCTGAAAAATACGGAGATGACTTAAAGTTCACAAAATTTAACACCTCACAAAAAGGTGTCCGTCGTTTCTGCATCAAGCACCGTATCTTAGGCTTGCCGGTTATTAGTATCTATGAAAACGGCGAAAAAGTCGATGAATTGACGAAAGAAGAAATGGATGAAGCAGCGATCGAAGCATTCGTGAAAAAGCATATTTAAAACACGATGTCATCTAACAATAGAGGCAAGTTCCCAACCGCTACTTGAAGAGTTAAGTTTATTCTTTTCGTAAGCGGTTGTGGGAACTTGTTAAAATGTTAAGTTAACTTTTTCACGAAATGAATCGGATGAGAAAAGTAAAGGAGCAGTTTTATGAGCTTTGCTAATTTGAAAGCAGCAAGTTATGTATTGGTGCATACACCGGATATGGTGATTCATAATGGAACGACCCAGACACAAGAGCGGGCAGCCAATCCTGAGAGTGATTATCTGAAGCAATTACCCAATCACTTAAGAAGTTATGAAGAAGTCGTTAATTATGCCCCAAACCAGACGTATATCGGGAATACTCATCATAGTGAGCTAAAAGATGTTCAAACACCTTGGTACGAACACCCAATCGAAGGGAAACGCTACAGTAACCGGGGCGAGATTATGCCTCAGAAAGAGTTTTATGGCTTACTGTCTCTTGTGGATGTGTTTGATCTTGTTTATTTAGAAGAGAGCTATGCGGAAGAAGTGCGGGAGATTCTAGCAGAAAGTGACTTGTTCAAGGATGATGTAGACAAGATTAAGAAGACGGAATCGGCAGAGTGGCTACAAAAACAGATTGATGAGAATGAAGCAGAAGGGCTCTATGAAGGGGAGCAGCTTGTTGGGGTTGTTACTCGAGCACATGATTCAGATGAGAACTTATCTGCTCATATTATGTTAGAGAACTTAGTCAGCAAGGCAAGCGGTATTCTGTCTGTTCGTCACTTGTTGAAAGATAATGATATTGATCCAGCAGAAATTGACTACGTGATTGAATGTTCTGAAGAGGCAGTGGGTGACATTAACCAACGTGGAGGCGGAAACTTGGCAAAAGCGATCGCTGAATTATCTGGCTTGCCGAATGCCAATGGATCAGACTTGCGTGGATTCTGTGCGGCACCAACGCACGCACTAGTTACAGCGGCCTCTCACGTAAAAGCAGAAACGTTCAAAAATGTTATTGTTGTGGCAGGTGGATCAACAGCGAAATTAGGAATGAATGGTAAGAGCCATATTGGTAAAGAGATGCCAGTCTTAGAAGATGCTCTAGCGGGTGTTGCGTTCTTAGTTGGTCAAGATGATGGTCATTCACCTGTGATCCGTACTGATTATATTGGGCGTCATACTGTATCTAGTGGTTCTAGCCCACAAGCGGTTACCCAAGCTTTAATCGGTTCAGCCTTGGATAAAGCGGATATCACGGTTGAAGGAATCGATGCGTACTCTGTTGAGATGCAGAACCCTGATATTACAAAACCTGCTGGCGCGGGTGATGTGCCAACAGCGAACTTGAAGATGATCGGTGCAATCGGTGTGATGCGTAAAGAGATTGACCGAAAAGAGTTACCAACCTTCGTATCAGAGAAGTTAATTCCAGGTTGGGCGCCGACACAAGGTCATATTCCAAGTGGTGTACCATACCTTGGCTTTGCGATCGATGACTTGACAACAGGTGACTTCAATAGAGCCATGATTGTCGGGAAAGGATCACTCTTCTTAGGACGTATGACCAACTTATTCGATGGGATTTCCGTTATTTTAGAACGAAATGATGGTAAAGGTGCTGAAGACAACACAAGTGCGGATACAAAAGAGTTAGTCCGTTCTGAAGTGGCTCAAGCCTTACGTGAATTTGCCCAGAACTTCAAGGTAGAGTAAGGAGGGATAATGTGTCTAATGCAGAGATTAAACAAACGATAAGTGATGTATTTGAGGAATTAGCCACTGCACTGGAGACCGGTGCGATGGGTCCAAACATAAAAATTGCACTGACGATTAACGGAAGTGAACATGGCTATGATGTGATGAAGGAAGCTGCCGAAAAAGCTCGGGCAAAGGAATTGTTCGAAGTGGTTCTAATCGGTGAAGAGCAAGACTGGATAGCTGATTATGAGTTCTATGAAGCAACCAGCGAAGAGGAAGTCGAAGCAACATTAGACCGCCTACTCGATGAAGATGTGGTGCAAGGGGGCGTGACACTTCATCATGCCTTCCCGATTGGTGTATCGACAGTGGGACGTATCTTTGCCCCTGCGACCAATCGTGATGTCTTTATTGCAACAACAACCGGAACAACGGCTACTGTGCGCAATCAAGCGTTAGTATTAAATACCATTAATGGGATCATTGCAGCGAAAGCAGCGGGCATTGAAGAGCCAACTGTTGGTGTCTTGAATGTTGATGGAGCGAACACAACTGAACGTGCCTTGAAAGCATTGGCTGATAATGGGTATGAGATCACATTTGGTCAGTCCATTCGAGCAGATGGGGGCAGTGTCTTACGTGGAAATGACTTGCTGGTGGGAAGTACCGATGTTATTGTAACCGACAGTTTAACGGGAAATATCTTGATGAAGTTATTCAGTGCGTATAATACTGGCGGGCGAGTGGAAGCAACGGGCTATGGTTATGGACCAGGTATTGGTGAAGGCTTCGATAAGAATATTCATATTGTTTCTCGAGCAAGTGGAGCAGCGGTGATTGCCAACGCGATGGAATATGCTTATCAAGTGGCAAAAGGTGGGCTTGTACAAGTCAGTCAGGCAGAGTACGAAAAAGCCCATAAAGCTAAATTAGGAGATATTCTAGAAGGTTTAACGCCAAAAGAAAAAGCTGCAACGAGTGATGAGACAGTTGAGATGCCAGAGAAAGAAGTGGTGACTGAATCGATCAGTGGTATTGATGTGCTCGATTTAGACTTGGCCGTCGAACTCTTGTGGAAAGCGGATATCTATGCAGAGAGCGGAATGGGTTGTGCAGGGCCAATCGTCTTAGTCAGTGAAGCAAATGTGGCTAAGGCCCGTGATATAATGCAAGCAGAAGGGTTAGTCTAACATAACAATGTATGATACGTTCTCAATGATGAAACGTTAACTTCTATTTTAATAAAGTAATGAGGCGAGCGTACAGAAGATAGATTGCCTACGTCTCGCCTCTACTACTTATACATAGTTAGGAAGGAGGCTAAAGCTAACATATTATTGTGAAATAAGTAACTAAATAGGAGGAGTTTATATGAGCGTTGCTATAATTTATCCGATTATCATTGGTTTTTTACTTGGATTTATGTTGAAGCGAGCCCGATTTTGTTTTACAGGAACTTTGCGAGATATTTATTTAGAGCATCGATTCGAAAATATTTGGATTTTTTTAACGATGATATTTGTTCAAGCGATTATTTATTTTACGCTCGTTAATTTTGACTTCATTCCGGCACCAGAAGCCGATAGCTTTTCGCTATTTAATGTAGCATTAGGGAGTTTATTATTTGGTTTTGGTGCAGTAGTCGCGAATGGTTGTTGTGGGATTGCATTAGTGAAACTTGGAGATGGACGCTTGACGGGATGGATGACGTTCTTCGGTTTTGTTCTCACGGCGGCCGCTGCAAAGCAAGGGATGATCCATCCTATATCAGAGCGATTAAGTGATATTGCTGTGGTTGAAACACCCGCGGCAACAGATTGGTTCTCATTCTCACCCATTATTTTAGCGGTGATTGGAGCAGGTGTAGCGATTGGACGGATGTATAAGAAGAAAAAAGAACGGCCTACTCCAGTGACATTACCTCCAGAGTATTCAGGTTTTCGTCACTTATTCTTCGAGAAAATATGGTCTAAAGAAGCAGTAGCGATTTTAATTGGAGTATTAGCAGGTATTGCTTGGTTATCAAGTAATACAGCCGGACGCAATGGAGGATTTGGGATTACAACGCCAATGATTTCCTGGCTCAACTTATGGATTGGTCATGAAGCCAATATTAATTGGACAAGCTACTTCATCGTAGGAGTAGTTGTTGGATCGCTCATCGCAACTTGGGGTAGCCAAGAATTCTCATTCAAGGGAACCAATGGCAAGAACTTAATGCGTGCATTTGGTGGCGGTGCGTTAATGGGCGTTGGCGCAATTTGGGCGAAAGGATGCATTATTGGGAATGGCCTAGTTGGAACAGCAACATTATCCCTAAAAGCATGGTGGGGATTATTGTTCATCGTTATTGGTGTTTGGTCAGGAGCAAGACTATTTTATAAACAATCTGTTTAATGTGTTATTTACTTATTGAATATTCTTAAAGGAGAGGGTTATGATGACAAACCAAGACATAATTACATTAGATTCTAAAGGAAAAGACTGTCCACAACCGTTGATTGAGTTGAAAGAAGTAGTGGCAACAGCCGAATCAGGCCAAATTATTGAACATGAATTCACTTGTCCCGAAGCGACAACAACTATTCCTAATTATGCAGCAGAGGAAGGATTAGAGGTTGTTAAATTTGAAAAATTAGGTACAGAAGGATGGAAAATTGTTCTAAAAAAGTAAGGAATTAAATGTTGAGTTTATGTGATCTATAAGGGCAGTGTGAGTTCGCATGATGTACTCACACTGTTTTTATGCTAATATGAAAATATAAAAAATAAATGGAGGAATTTGGATGAAGAAATTAATGAAGGTTATGATGGGGATGCTGGCAGTTATCATGTTAGGTGCTTGTGCGGATAAAGGTAGTGAGTCAGCTGATACGACAGAGGCAGAAGCTCCTACAACCGAAACAGATAAAACATTTAAGATAGGTGCGATTCCGGACTTCAATGCGACAGAATTGAATGATGCCTTTGGTGATTTTGCTGAATATTTGAGTGCGGAGACGGGACTTGATGTTGAATTCGTTCCGACACCAGACTATGCAGCATTAGTAACAGGCTTCGAACGTGGTGAGATTGATATGGGCTGGTTCGGTGGTTTAACCGGTGTGCAAGTCATGAATGCTGTACCGGAAGCAGAAGCTATTGCACAACGACCACAAGATGCAGAGTTTCAGTCTGTCTTTATTAAGCATGCTGATGTAGAGGATGTAGCTGAACTTACGGATATTGTTGATCATACATTTACTTTTGGGAGTGAGAGTTCGACTTCAGGGCACTTAATGCCACGATTCTTTATGACTGAAGCGGGTATCAATCCAGATGAAGATCTGACGGACAAACCAAATTATTCAGGTTCCCATGACCGAACGTACAAATTAGTCGAGTCAGGTGCCTTCCAAATCGGTGTTGTAAATATGCAATATTGGGATCAAGCAGTGGCTGATGGGGAAGTGGATGACAGTTTAGCGGTTGAATTTTACCGTACGCCAGAATATTTTGACTACAACTGGACCATTAACAATGTCGATGCTAAATTCGGTGAAGGGACCAAGGAAAAAGTAAAAGATGTATTGTTAGCCATGAAAAAAGGTGATAGTAAAGTCATGGAATTGCTCAGTGCGGATGAATTTATCGAAACAGAAAATGCAAACTACGATTCAATTAAAGAAGTTGCTACTGAATTGAATATGTTGAATAATTAAGCAAGGGGATAGAGAAAAGATGGCTCAGCCTATATTACAAGTTAATCAGCTGGTAAAACAATTCAGTCACCAAACCGTGCTTGATGGACTCTCGTTTTCGATTTATCCGCAAGAAAAAGTTGCCATTATTGGATCGAGTGGCTCGGGAAAGACAACACTGATGTCACTTCTGATGAAGTTGAAGCAACCTGATAGTGGTGAAATCATGATTCAATTGCAGTCAATTAAGGAGTACACGCAGCGAAAAATCTATGCACAAAAAATTGGTATGTTAAATCAACAGTATGATTTAATTGAAGAACTGCCGGTGCTACAAAATGTGCTCTGTGGTCATCTTAACGACTGGTCCTTTACGAAGGCGTTGAAGTCATTTATTCGTCCAAAAGATACAACAGTGGCGTTACAAGCGCTAGAGCAAGTAGGATTGGAAGAGAAGGCAGCGCAATTAACGTATCATTTATCCGGCGGGGAGAAGCAACGTGTTGCACTAGCTCGCTTGTTAGTTCAGCAGCCGACTATTGTATTAGTAGATGAGCCAACTTCTTCATTGGATCCTGCCCGGTCGCATGATATTTTGTCACTGATTACACGCTTGACAGAAGAGCAGAATCAGACTTTAATCGCTAGTATGCACTCGATTGAGTATGTGAAGCAATATTTTGATCGAGTGATTGGGATTAAAGATGGCCAGATTTGCTTTGATGGACCGACGATGGAGTTGACCCAAGATGCAATTAATCAGATTTATGAGCTATAAGGAGCACTTATGGATAATAATGTAACAATGAACCATCGAAATAGTCATGTGTTCATTACACTGCTTTTGGTCTTTATGACGAGTTTATTTTTTGTTGACTGGCATGGGGGTGTTATGCATACAGGTGGTGGAGCGATTCTTCGACAAATTGGGTCAGGGTTGGTTAATATTGATCTTCGTGCGAGTGTATTGCTGACAGCACTACATGCATCACTGGAGACAGCTATTTATGCACTTATTTCAGTCTCAACGGCGACTGTTTTTGGCTTGATTTTAGGTGTGCTTGCGTCAGGGTTAATGATTAAGAATCAGTCAGTTGTTGTCGCATTCCGTGGCTTTTTAGGGTGGTTTCGGGCAGTGCATGAGTTAGTTTGGGCGTGGTTATTCGTGGCAGCCGTAGGGTTTAATCCATTAGGGGCTATTATTGCTTTGACCATTGCTTATGCAGGCGACTTGGGTAAGATTTATGCTGATTTTTTAATTGAGGTGGATCAGCGTAAAATTAATGCTTTGAAAGCATCAGGGGCGAGTCAATTAGAATGTTTGCTATATGGCTACTTCCCCAGTGCGTTTCCTGATATGATGAGTTATACGGTTTATCGTCTGGAGTGTGCGATTCGTTCAACAACGGTGCTTAGTTTTGTTGGATTAGGCGGTTTAGGATCCTATGTCATTCTTACGGTACAGGATTTAGCGTATGAACAGATGTGGGTATATGTGATCTGTTTGATTCTGATGGTCATCGGAATGAATCGACTCGGTGATTTATTTCAACAACAGATGATGTTAGGTGTATCGAAGCGTCGGCGAGCGCTTGTGGTGCTATTGCTAAGTATTATAGGATCGTGGATCTATATTATCTTCGTTGATCAGGCGACTATTCAAGAGTTGCTGAAGTATTCCAATGCCGACTATGTTAAAGTGTTCTTCGGTCGTTTATTTGGATTGGATAGTACTCAGCCGGCCTTTTTTGACTGGACGATGTGGCAGGAGGCGGGTCGTTTATCGTTAGAGACAATTGTGATGAGTGTGGTAGCACTTGGTTTAGCTGTTATTCCGTTATTTATTTGGTTAATTTTAGGCAGTTGGCATATTTTTGCCCAGATGCGAGGCGAGCATTCTTGGATGGGGCAGTTGATTTATGGTTTGCAGCGAGGGTTATTTTTAGTGACTCGATCGGTGCCAGAGTTGCTGTGGGCGATTATCTTAGTCTTTATCGTGAAGCCGGGCACTCTACCAGGAGCAGTTGCTTTGGCGTTGCATAACTTTGGTGTGTTAGGTCACTTGACGATACAATTAATTAAGAATATGGATCAACGAGCGCTTAATCATTTGCAGACAAATGGTGCAGATAACAAGCTGATTTTTGTGTATGGGATTCTTCCACAGCTCATTCCTCAATTTTTGAATTATATTTTATTTAGATGGGAGCATATTATTCGAGCGTCGATGATTGTTGGGTTTGTTGGAGCAGGCGGTTTGGGTCAGGCTTTCCGACTAGCAATGTCCTATCAAAATTATTCAGAAGTGATGCTCTATATTATGTGCTATATTTTGCTTGTGTATGTGACGGATATCCTTTCTAAATATGCACGAGATTATATTCGTGTTCGGGGGCGAGCAGAGTAGGGGCAACTATTTAGTTAGAAATATAAATTATACAACTATCAAAAACCTAAAGATAAATAAGTTCTATAACTTTTGGTGTTGGGGAGATTTTTCCTCGCTAGCACCTTATCCGCTAAGTGAATATGACTAAAAGTAAACGAAAAGCAGTGTGAGTTCGCATGATGTACTCAAGCTGTTTTTATGCTAACATGATAATATAAAAATAGTTGGGGGAATTGAGAATGAAAAAGTTCCTTCCTATCATAGGAATAGTTTTATATTTTGGAGTTGTCTTTATGGGGTTTTTCTTTAAGTTATCACCTGTTCTTTTAATGATTATTTTAATCTTTAATTTAATCATAGAGATATTTGTTACTGAACAGGCTAGTTACATTTCAAAAGATCAATTAGTTGCAACCGTTCTATGTGTTTTAATTATATTAATCTTAGGGAGTATCCAATCGATAGCGGAAATTTCAGAATCTTCCTTTATCTCCAATATGAGTAGTATTGAAGCAGTTTATCTCTATTCAGGATTGTTATTTGCTGGGAAAATAATTCACTATGTAAAACAACGGTAGCTATTCTAAGTTGAAGAGCCCAAAAAATTCAAGAAAAACATAAAAGAGGCCAGTTGCTGGCCTCTTTTGATTTAGCATGCACTTTTTTATTCGAAGACGGTTTGGGCGCTGATGTCTGTTTGTAGGGCATCGAGTGCTTTGTCGACGAGTTTGCTACGCAATTTGTATTCTTCTTTGGCGTCTAGGCTCGGATTGCCGAGTGGGTGTGGAATCGCAATAGTTGGTACGATTCGGTTGGCCCCAACTGTTTTGGAGATAGGGACAACGGTACACATGTGAACGACTGGGATACCTGTTTTTTCGATTTCTTTTACCATTGTTGCTCCGCAACGTGTGCAGGTACCTCAAGTGGATGTTAGAATAACAGCATCGACGCCGTTCGTCTTGAGTTCTTCGGCAATTTCGGAAGCGAAATTCTTCGCACTAGCCACGGCGGTTCCGTTCCCGGTTGTGGTGTAGAAGTAGTCAAATAGTTTGCCAATGACACCTTCTTTTTCTTTTTCGCGTAAGACATCAACAGGTAGAACGCGGTCAGAGTCTTCGTTGGCAAAACTTGGATCATAACCACCGTGTGCGGTTTCGTGTGTGTCTTCTGTTAAGTCAGAGAAGTCGCTGATATCGTATTTACCGTATTTAGAAGCACTTGATGACTCGATGTGATCTGGGTTGCCTTTTGGTACGATACCACCTGATGTGACGAGAGCAATCTTCGCATTAGCGAGATCCTTAATAGCGTCACCGGGATCGACATTATCGAATTCAGGCATTGGATATTCAGTCTCGAAGTCTTCTTTGTTTAGTTTTTTCACAAGCATCTCAACGGCACGGGTAGATCCACGGTGCTCAGCTTGGAAGTTTTTACGGTAACGAGTGAAGTAGCCATCTTGACTTGGGCTGACTTCCTCATCAGCTAATAGTTTTTTCACTAAGTTAGCAATCGCTGGGACGGCTTTGCGCATGGATGCAGCAGAAGAGCCGACTTCAACGATGTATGGTGTTTGACGGTAAATGTCCACACCAGGGTTTTCTTCATACATCCCGGTAACGGCTGGAATGTTTAACTCCTTCATAACTGCTTCACTAACGGCACCGGCAGCCATTCCGTAACGACCAGCGTTAAAGGCAGGTCCAGCGATGACGAGATCAGGTTCGAATGACTTAATCATGTCCATGACGGTCGATAAGGCATCCTCATTCTCATTGAAATAACTGTCACCACAGACAACGGTTCCTACAACGTCAGCTGTACTACCGAGAGCGCCATTGAAGGCTTGTCCCGGTCCAACAGGGCCATCTTTTTTAAAGGGTTCTGTATTTGCTTTTTCTTCGCCACCAATACCAGCGTAGAACTGGTTAATATAGTGGACTATTTTGTAATTACTCATGGTATAACCTCCTTAAAGTCTCCTACTTAAACGCCTCGAGCGGACATGCGGTTGAAGCCAAGTTCGTTCGTAGCACCGGTAATGGCTTGGATCTCAACTTCAATCTCACCACTTGCTTGTAGTGAGCCATCGAATCCACCGGCAATCACGTCTACGTAATCAAGTGTTCCGATGAGACGGTCCATTGCTGGGAGGAGAATCGTTTCATTCGCATTCCCACCGGTGACAGCTGCATTTGCCAATGGATCAGCATCAGCTAATGATTGGCTGGCACCGTCGCGTCCAGCATATTCATCCGTTACGATAACGGTATCGATGCCTTTTTTCTCAATCTTGGTACTGTTCATGATTAAGTCCGTATCTGGGTTTCCGAATCCTTCTTGAGAAATGATGACACCATCTAGACCGATAAATTCAGCGAGTTTGGATGTGAAGTCACTGGAGCGTTCTTTGTCAGCTAGATAGACGGTTTCGTTCGTAATAATGACGCCCACGAAGTTAATATCTTTCCCGTGACGTGCGTAGAGATCTTCAATAATTGGGTTGTTCAAGTGGTGGTAAGTGGTGTTCTTATCACATGCGGATACACAGTTACCACTGATAATCGCACCATCCATGACTTCAGTTGGGTAAAGCAAGGTCGGAACGATATGCTTGGCATCTGTGCCGTAAACATACGTATCATGCAACAATCCTTGTGTCTGAAGCATGTAGACATAACCGACTTTTGGTAAGTCAGGGTACTCATTCATTTGCTCAACAAGCGGCTTCGTCTCGAATGTTTTCACTTCATCGGGTTCGATTTCTTCTGCTAATTTTCCGATGAAGGTTGCGACGCGAAGCCCTGCTAGTCGGACTGCTTCTTCGTAACTGTGTGTCTTCAAGTCCTCTGTTGGATTGATGACTAAGCAAATGTTAATAATCTGAGAGAAAGGTGTCTTCTCAGCACCTGGTCCAGACATATCGATGATCCCTTCTTGGAATCCGACAATTTTTCCGACAGTTGTGACGCCAATTCCTTTCATCACATGCGTACGACCTTGACCGACTTCGTTTACTTTACTGATAACGCCAGGGAAGATCCCACTTTCAGAATCAACTTTACATCTTGGTTCAATGACATCCTTGACCGGTGTAATTCGTGTTTTTTCACCAGGTTTTGCGAGTTGGACGTCAGCAGAAGCGAGACGGTCATCTTCTAAGACGATATCGATCAGATCTTGCTTGTTAATGGTTAAGTGTCCATCGTTTAGGGCTGTTTCATCAGCTAGCGTTACATCTTTAATAGTAATTTCGCCAATTTCTAATTTCATCGTAAGTCACCTCTTTATAAGTTGTTGTGTGATTGACTGGGTCGTTGAGCGCGTATTAGCGCTTGTTGCATTAAGTCTAAATCAATTAAGGCAAAGTCATCTAAGATCGATTGCGGCCACTCGGGTGTATGTTGATTTTTTTGAAATTTTCCATGTACCAGGGCTGCACGTTCAATCATTTCTAGACTAGTTAGATCGATCGCTTCACCGGGTGTTGTTGTTAGGATAACAGACTTGTAGACTGTTTCGTTCGGCTTCAAACTGCTACTGAGTGGGTGCGTGAGTAAGCTTATTTTATCGTTAATAATCAGTTGGCGCACCTGCTCGAACACCGCATCAATCGCTCCATCAACGAACTGAATTGGACAACTTGTAATATGGTTACGGATGGTTGGATTGTTAGTGATGATTTGCATAATAATCTAGACTCCTTTGTATACTGTTAACAACCTTGTCCGGATAGACTGGTCAACGAATATAGTAAAATCCCTTAAGTTCCATATAAAACAACTCCTTTTGAGGATA
Source organism: Dolosigranulum pigrum ATCC 51524 (assembly GCF_000245815.1). Taxonomy (GTDB): domain Bacteria; phylum Bacillota; class Bacilli; order Lactobacillales; family Carnobacteriaceae_A; genus Dolosigranulum; species Dolosigranulum pigrum. The sequence goes on along the minus strand of NZ_JH601104.1, from coordinate 285,072 downwards.
GTGAATCAATCTTTACGGTTTACAAGTTCATTATAGCACAAAAATGACAAATGTCTACTCAGATTAACTGATTTAAGAATAATTAAATTTTTCGAAGAAGAAAAGTTATAAAGACAATGGTAGCGTGTAGCATTAAATAATAAATCACTAACAAAAAGTATGTGAATTATTTAATAATAATTGCATTTTTTTGTGCGAAGTGGTAAGCTTTTAGGTGATGATTGATATGTAGGAGGGGCTGTAAAATGAGTGAAGAGAAAAAAAGAAAACATATGTGTATGTCAGCGGGAGGTGGCTGAAACGCCAAAATAGGTCCGGGTGACCTCAGTGCGTTGTTGAAGACGATTCCCACGAGAGATGATGAGAATTTAATTGTTGGCTATGATTCAAGTGATGATGCATCAGTCTATAAGTTAAGTGATGATATTGCCGTGATTCAGACGATTGACTTTTTCCCATCTATGGTAGAAGATCCGTATTTATTCGGTCAAATCGCAGCGACGAATGCGTTAAGTGATGTCTATGCAATGGGAGGCGAAGTGATTTCGGCGCTTAATATTGTCACCTATCCAAGTGGGGATGATTATGACTTGTTAGGGGAGATTTTACGCGGAGGTGCCAGTAAGGTGCACGAAGCCGGAGCGAGTCTGAGCGGGGGGCATTCGATTCATGATGATACCATTAAGTATGGTCTATCTGTGAATGGACGTGTTCATCCAGACCATATTATTCGCAATGATGGGGCACGTGTAGGAGACATCCTTATTCTGACTAAACCAATCGGCGTAGGGATCGTTACAACGGGGTATAAGAAAGGCAAGTTGAGCCAAGAAGCCTTCGATGAGGCGTGTCATTGGATGACGACGCTGAACAAGCATGTGGCGGATGTGATGAAGCATCACCCTATTACGAGTGCGACCGATGTAACAGGCTTTGGTTTGTTAGGTCATATTAAGGAAATGTTAGGTAAGCGGGTGAGTGCGGAGATTAAAGCCGAGCAGGTTCCGTATATTAAAGAAGCTTACAGCGGTGCAGAGCAGGCTCTGACAACCGGAGGCGGTAAGCGGAATCGGGCATTTTTAGCTGAACATCTTGACTTCCAAATCGATGATCCCGCTATGGAAGAAGTCTTGCTTGACCCACAAACATCGGGTGGGTTAGTCATTAGTATTGATGAAGAGCATAGCCAAGCATTCTTAGACGAATTAGCGGAGAAAGATATTTTTGCCCGAGCGATTGGTCAAGTGACCGATAGACAAGACAAGACAATTATTATCAATTAGTATTATTAATTAGACTGATAAATAGGTAGTGTTAGCGAACTCAATAGAAAGAGGGATAACGATGACTGATCTGACGAAAGATGCGTATGTTGTTGTCATTAGCAGTGATATGATGGGAGATGGAGAGCGTGAAATCGGCGAAAAATTAATGACAAGTTTTACGTACGCCTTGAGCGAACAGGACCAATTCCCAACGCATGTCTTGTTCTATAACAGCGGGGTACATGTGAGTGCCGGGGAATCTAAGGCGCGTGAAGATCTGGTGAAACTACAAGAAGCTGGCGTGAAGATTCAGTCTTGTGGGACGTGCCTAGATTATTATGGTTATGATAAAGAAAACTTACCGGTCGGAGAAGCGACGAATATGTACGAGATTGTTCGTATTATGCGCAGTGCTTCTCGTGTGGTGAAGCCATAATATCGGAGCTAGACGAGGAAGAGGTGACGCCTATGTTACTCCTGACATTTAATCATTCCCATGATGCTATGCATGCTGAGACGGTGATAGACCGTCATAGTATAAAAGGGCGACTTATCCCAACACCGGAGCGTATTAGTGCGCAGTGTGGGTTGACCTTGAAGTTGCCGGAAGCAGACATTGAGACGATCCAACAGCTGATGCAGGCAGAGTCTATTCAACCAAGTGGGTATTACGGAGTAGATAACAGCGGGACATACACAACATTATCAGAAAGTTGAGTGATGACAGTGGTGGAGAAGAAAAATATTGTAATCGGAACGGCTGGTCATGTTGACCACGGGAAGACAACCTTAATTAAGGCGCTGAGCGGGATTGATACAGATACAACAGAAGAAGAACATCGTCGGGGGCTATCCATTAATTTGGGCTTTGCTTATATGACCTTAGATGATGGGACGGAAGCTGGAATTGTTGATGTGCCCGGACATGAGAAGTTCTTGAAGAATATGTTAGCCGGGGCACCAGGTTTGGATTTGGCGTTATTGGTGATCGATGCGAATGAAGGTATTATGCCACAGACGTCTGAGCATGCGAATATTTTGCGTCTCTTAGGGATTGAGAATTTCATTATTGTCTTAACGAAAGTCGATGGTGTGGATGAGATCTTACTGGAAATTGTACAAGAAGATATTCGGGAGCAATTCCAAGGAACGGTTTTAGCGGAGGCCCCAATTATCACCACCGATGCCTTAGCAGAGATTGGGATTGACCAGTTGCGGGCTGAGATTACGGAGCGCTGTAGTCAGATGACACGTGAAGCATCTAAATTACCACCACGTCTGAATGTTGATCGTAGCTTTTCGGTAAAAGGGTTCGGAACAGTTGTCACAGGGACGTTAGTTGATGGAATGCTTCATGTAGGCGATGATATGACGATTTATCCGAGTGGTCTTCAGACACGGATTCGTAATATCCAAATTCACGAAGAAGATGTAGAGGTAGCGTATCCGGGCAATCGAACGGCTTTGAACTTAACGAAGGTGGATGTCGATGAAGTGCCTCGGGGAAGTGTGCTAACAACGGCGCATTTGCCAGCTAGTTATATGTTAGATGTGAATGTGCAGTGCTTGCCGGATTCTCCATATGCCTTGGAACTCTGGGATCGCGTGCATGTTCATATAGGAACGCAAGAAGTCCGCGCACGGATTGTTCCAATCGGGGCAGAGACCATTCATCAAGGCGAGACCGGGTACTTGCAGTTGCGCTTGGAAGAGAAGGTGTCGGCAAAAGTAGGCGATCATTTCATCCTGCGTTCATTCTCTCCACTGCACACGATTGCGGGTGGGACTGTCCTAGACGAGGATCCGCAGAAGCATAAGCGGTTCAACGAAGAGGTGATCGAGAGCCTGCAAGTGAAAGAGTCCGGAGACTTTGGTGAGATTATGATTGACTTCTTGCGGAAAGAAACGACTGGCTTAACGGATGAGCGAACTATTAGTGAAGAGCTTAATATCGAACTGCCGCATGTAAAAGAGTTGACCGGCGAATTAATTGACCAAGGGAAGCTCTACGCATTCGGGCATCAAGTCATGGCGGCGGAAGATGTCCAGCAGTTCACTGATCGCGTCCAGCAACTTTTGGGTGATTATCATGCCACTTATCCAATTCGATCAGGAATGCCACTAGAAGAATTCCGGACCAAATTCAAGGAGTTAGCACCAAAAGATTTGGATGCATTGTTGAAGTATATAACGCAAGAAGAGTTGGTAGCCAGTGAGGATAATCGCATTCGTCTGACGGCATTTAATCCAGAGCTGGAAGGAGAAGCACGTGAGATCAGTGACGAAATCGATGCGACTTTCCGTGAAGCGGGGATGAATCCACCGACGCCAGAAGCGGTGATTCAAGATGACCAGACGAGACAAGAAGTGTTTAATCAGATGATTGGTCGACAACTGTTCCGTCTAGATAAGTATGAATATATTCATATGTCTGTCTATACGGATGCCCGTGCGCAAGTAATTCAGTACTTGCAGCGTCATGGTGAGATCGAATTAGCCACGTTCCGTGATATGATGGATACGTCTCGGAAATATGCGATGTTACTGTTGGAGCACTTAGATGACGCGGGTGTGACCAAGCGAGTGGGCGATGTGCGCATACTGAGAGAGAAGGAGTGAGCGCGGTGCAAGAGAAGTTAAGTCAATTACCGAAGATGAATGAGTTATTAGAAGATGTGGCGGTTGCGCCATGGTTCGAGGTGTTCGACCGTCCTTACGTTAAGAATTACTTGAACGAAGCCTTGAATCAAGTACGACAAGCGATACTAGCCGGTGAAGACGTAGATATCTCTCACTCGGCGGTGGTTGCGATTGCCGAACGCAAGCTGACAGCAAAGAAACGTCCTAACTTACGCCCGATGATTAATGCGACGGGAACAGCTCTGCATACGAATCTTGGGCGAGCTTTATTATCTGACAAAGCCGTCGAAGCAACCCAGCGAGTGAACGCGCGCTATAGTAATTTGGAGTACAATGTTGAGGCGGGTGAACGGGGCAGTCGCTATGCCCATATAGAAGACTTGCTAAAAGAATTGACCGGGGCAGAAGCCGCCTTAGTGGTCAATAACAACGCGGCAGCCGTTATGTTGCTCTTGACAGCGACGACACAAGGTCAAGAGGTGCTGATTTCGCGCGGAGAATTAGTTGAGATTGGCGGTTCTTTCCGTGTGCCAGATGTCATTGAGAGTGTCGGTGCTCGTCTGAAGGAAGTCGGCGCAACTAATAAGACCCACTTACGTGATTATGAGCGTGCCATCACAGAAGAGACGGGTGCACTATTGCGGGTGCATACAAGTAATTATCGGGTTGTTGGCTTCAGCCAAGTGCCCGATGATAAAGATCTAGTCGCGTTAGCGCACCAACACGACTTGCCGGCCTTTAATGACTTAGGAAGTGGTCTGCTGATCGATCTGCAACCACTCGGCTTACCGCGAGAACCGCTTGTGTCTGAAGTCGTTGCATCTGGTTATGATGTAGTTAGCTTCAGTGGGGACAAATTATTAGGCGGACCTCAAGCCGGTATCTTAGTCGGGACTAAGCAATATATTGACCAATTGAAGCGCCATCCGTTGCTGCGAGCCCTGCGTGTCGATAAGATGACCCTTGCTGGATTAGAAGCGACATTACAAGCTTACTTGAAGCCGGAGCAGGCCATGAAAGATATTCCGTTACTCCAGATGTTAGGCCAGTCAGAAGAAAAGCTCGCTCGTAAAGCTCAAACGCTGGCGGACGACATTCGAGTGCTGAATAAAGGCTATCAAGTAAATATTAAAGAGGGCCAATCTCAAGTTGGAGGCGGGGCTTTCCCCGAAGCCCGACTAGCGACTCATTTAGTGGAAATTAGCCATCCAGATTATTCTGAGAGCACGTTGGAGCAAAAACTGCGCCAGGCAGAATTCCCTATTATTGCTCGGACGTCGGATGGGAAAGTCCAATTCGATGTGCGGACCTTACTTGAAGCGGATAGCGGGAAAATTTGCCAAGCATTAGTTGAAATGATTTAAATGAACTGAGAGAATAAATTACTGAACAGTGGGGATATGTTTTAGCCCTGTTTAGTGATAGGGTGATTTGTTCGATGTTGATCAATTTTAAAAATAGAGAATGTAGTAGAAGGGGATCAAGATGGTCTACACACTGAAATTGCCACGATTGGGCGAAGGGTTATTCGAAGCTCAAGTGGTGAATATACTTGCGAATAAAGGATCGTCTGTTACTGAGGATACAATAATTGCTGATATGCAGACGGATAAAGCAGCCGGAGAACTGCAATCTCCCGTTGAGGGGAAAGTGGTGGACATCTTGATGAAGGAAGGCGAGTTTGTCTATCAGGGGGATCCGCTTGTCTTAATTGATGATGGTTCGGATACGCCACCCGATCTGAGTAATGACTCTGGGGTCTACCGTGGCCCATCTGGAGTGGGTGGTGCAACCGTTAAAGCTAACTCTGGCAAATCAGAGAAAAAACAGCCTAAAAATACAGATAAAACACCGAACAACGCGCCAGAGACGACCTCTGATTCACAAACGGGCAAGCACTCATTAGGGAAAGCCCAGTACAAAACAACACGTCGCGCAAAAGCGAGATCGACAGCACCTGAACAAGACCAAACGCAACCACCTCGATCAACGGCTGAACAGCCCAACGCTACGCCCCAGCTATCAGCAGCTGAAAAAGAGCGACGAGAATATTTTGCGCAGTATTATAATACTGACTTTGAATTGAAGCATGATAACGTCCAAGAACAACCGAAGAAAAAAATCCAAGCAATGCCCCACGTGCGTGCTTATGCCCGCCAATTAGGAATTGACTTGACCCAAATTAATCAAGAAGGTGATATTGTGAAAAAAGAAGATATCGAGACATTGAAGAAGCAAAATGCGATTGAGAAGTCAGTCTATCCATTCAAGCCAGTTGACCAATATGCGCCACTCTATAGTAGTACGCGTGAAGATGAACAAGAAGAGATCGAACTTAGTTATATTCGGAAGTGGAATGCTTCAGCGTATGAGATGCAACATCGCATCGTACCGCCGTTCACGCTGTTCGAAGAAGTGGATGCTAGTGCCTTGTTAGCGATGATGGACGACTATGAACGTGATGGAATCGAGTTAGATAGCTACTTACCATTTGTGGTGAAGGCAGTCGTCGCTGCTGCCGAGAAGTTCCCGCGGTTGAATGCCTCGCTTGATGATAGTGTGGCTACCTTCGTCCAAAAAGATTACTGCAGTGTCGGTATTGACGTGAATACGGTACAAGGGATGTTCACGCCGGTGATTCACGATGCTCAGCAGAAATCATTAGAGACAATCCAAGAGACGATTAAGCAGCTGTCCAAAGATGTCCAGACACGTACCTTTGAGTGGGATAACTTATCAGAAGGCACGATTACCATTACCGACTGTTCTAATATTAGTTCAAAAGTGGGCCACTTCACACCGATGATTCACTATCCACAATCTGCTTGCTTGGGGTTGGGCACCATTGAAGACAAGCCAGTGATTTATGAAGGAGAAGTTGTCGCGCAACCAACCTTACCCCTATCATTGACAGTCGATTATCGGGTGGTTGATCGGAAGGATGCTTTCGCTGCGATGGCGTTCTTGAAAGAATTACTTGAACACCCGAATAAATTATTGTTCCAAAGTTAAGGAGGAAAACTGGTGTCGTCTATTTATTATCCTGGCAATGCGAATGGTGTTTTACTGCTCCATTCGCTGACCCATACTCCGAATGTCGTCTTCTACCTGGCTAATCGTCTGAAAAAAGCAGGGTGGACGGTCTATGCACCTTGTCTAAGTGGACATGATCAAGAGCGCATGCTGTCACTGCTGAAGTCATCGGTGGCAGACTGGACGGCTGATGTCCAAGAAGCGGTCCAGTTCTTGCGCGAAGAAGGCTGTCAGGAGATGGCAGTCATGGGTCAATCATTAGGAGGGCTCTTGACCTTGCAATTGCTCTTAGATCAGCCGGACATCGCATGCGGTGGCATTCTAAGTGCTCCCGCCTTCAAGAAGTGGGAGACGACTGCCATTTATGAAGAAGTGGCTGAACGCGTGGCGGCCAACGATCAAGTAGGCTTGGTGCCTAATCTAGCTAAAGAACAGCAAGCAGCGAAGAAGAAGCTCGATCGGCTACTAATAGACTTAGAAGCTCTCATCGACACGATGATTCCCAACTATGAAAAAATCCCCCAACCAATTTTTGTCGGTCAAGGGATGGTGGATGATATGGTTGAAGTGGCCAATGCCGAAAAATTAACAGCCACTGTGGAGAACGCCCGACTAGCCTTATATGAAGAAGCCGGTCATATCTTAACCACTTCTGCTATGAATCGTCAGTTAGCTGATGATTTGATTGCCTTCTTACGCAAACAGGGGTGGGATTAGTTACTTGCTGTATTCTTTTGAAAGTTGGTGGATGGCAGCAATCGCTTGGTCGATCTCCTCGGTCGTTGTGAAGTGGGAGAGACTGAAGCGGACGGCGCCTTGTTCAGAGGTGCTTAACGCATCATGGGCAAGTGGCGCACAGTGGGCTCCGGAACGTGTGGCAATATCGAAGTCGCTAAGTAATCGGTCGGAGATAATGCTGGAATCAACTGAACCGATATTGAGTGTGATAATTGGACAGCGATAAGTTGCCTGCATTGGACCATAACATACTACATTGTCCAAGTCCTTTATCCCATTATAAAAATAGGCGGTCAGTTCTCGTTCGTGCTGCTGAATCTGATCTACCCCATAATCGAGCAAATAATTCACCGCAGCATGTAAGCCAGCAATGCCGTGGCTATTAAGCGTGCCGGCTTCTAGACGGTCCGGCATTTGGGTAGGTTGGGTTAACTGATGTGACTCAGATCCAGTCCCACCAGCTTTTAGCGGCCGGATATCGAGGCCCTCACGTACATAGAGTCCGCCAGTTCCTTGCGGGCCCAGTAAGCCTTTATGCCCAGTGAAGCAGAGTACATCAATCTGCATCTGTTGTACATCAATCGGGACAGCACCAAGTGTCTGAGCAGCATCGACCACAAAGTGAAGCCCATATTGCTCAGCTAATTCACCTACATAAGCGAGATCGATAATACTTCCGGTTAGGTTTGATCCGTGGGCAAGGATAATCATAGTAGTATTGTCTTGGATAAGCGTGGGAATTTTGTCAACTTGCACTTCGCCCGCATCATTAATGGGCAGATAGCTTACTTCAACGCCAGATGCTTTCAACGCTTCTAAGGGGCGCAAGACGGAATTATGTTCGAGCACAGAAGTAATGACATGCTCTCCCGGGTTTAGTAAGCCCCCAATAGCGATATTTAAGCTTTCAGTGGCATTATGTGTGAAGACGATTTGGCGGGAAGAGGTGCCGCCGACTAACCGGTTGAGCGCTTCTCTCGCTTGGAAAATAATACGTGATGAGCTGAGTGACGCATCATTGCCCCCGCGTCCGGCATTACCGAAAGACCCCATTGCTTCTTGCACGGCCTCCAATACAGCAGGGGGCTTTTTTAATGTTGTTGCAGCATTGTCAAGATAAATCATGACAGACTCCTTTCTGGTGGGGAAAAAGAGGCGAGCCTATCGAATGTGTCATACTAAGGAACCGCCTCTCTATCTATATAGTTATTAAGTAAAGAGATTAGCATAGCGCTAATCTCTTTTGGGGTTGATTTAGTTATCTTGGTTATCTGGCTGGTAGATGAGACCGCCATTATCGTCGTCCCATTTGTAAGGAGAGATGAAGTAATCCATCTCACCACCGTGCATCGCAAAATCAAGCACGTCAGCCATAATATTTTCGTGTTGTTCGAAGTCATACGGTTTCGAGAACGTACAGCCAAGTGGGGCATCAACGATAAACATGCGAGGAGGTCTTACTCTCTCAGCAAGGTTCGGAACATGCATCACAGAAGCGGTACGAATGCCTCGAGACTCAATTTCTCTTTGCAGCAACCCAACGGATTGATGGCACATGAATCAGCCCGGAGACAACACCGTAATATCAACTTCATCTTCTTCCAGCATATCAGCTATCTCAACTGCTGACTGCTTAATAAGCACATCGACGCGGGGAATGTGCCCCATTAACCCAAAGTTTCGTGGAGCGAAGGAACCAATCGTGCCGTCATCACTCATCTTACGAAGGGTGTTAATTGGATAAACACAATCCAAGTCTTCGTGCGCAGCTTGGTTCGGATAGCGGACGTGAGTAATCATTAAGTCATCATACGAGACATCACCTGGTACAATACGGTAGGATGGATCCCCTGTAATGATGAATGGCGTATCATCCTTGGTATGAATCCCCACCGTTGCGACGAGGGCAACACGGCATTCACTTAACGGTTTATCGATCTTAGGAGCAATCACGGGATCTTCCGAGATTGTTATACAGTTCACAGCCAGCTTCTCTGCCTTGTCCTTCTCGAAGTCAATCTGCTTCCGATCATTCGTTGTCGGTAGTGCTCGGGGAATATGATTTAAGATGTTCATAGTAGACCTCCTCTCTGTTGTTCAATATTTCACTACATAGATATTATACAAAAAATCACCCCTAATTACAAACTATTATTACTAGAAGAAATCTCTCATAATCATTTAAAAAGCAACTGTCATGTGATAAAATACACATGAAAAGCAATACATTAATATAAGGAGTGAATAACAGATGAAATTAGCGAAGAAGGAAATTGTGCCATTATCAGGTGTGGCCCTAGGGTTGGCGGCACTAGGGAATTTACTCGGACAGTTCAGTGTGTGGGCACGGTATCTATGTGGTGCGCTGTCCTTGGGGTTAATGGTAGTGGTCAGTATCTATATGTTCCAGCATACGGAGCAGTTTAAGCAGAAGATGAAACATCCGGTTATGATGTCGGTCTTTGGCACATTCAGTATGGCGGGGATGCTCTTAGCTACCTATGTAATGCCTCTGTCTGCAATCTTGGCACGCATAATCTGGATGATCTTCATTCTACTGCACATCTTTATTGCCGTCGCTTTCACGAAGCGATTTGTCTTTAACTTTGATCGAATGAATGTCTTCCCCAGCTGGTATATCGTCTATGTGGGGATTGTCGTCGTAAGTGTGACTGCACCGTTGTTCAATGCGCTGTTGTCCGGACAAGTTGCCTTCATTGTGGGATTAGTGACCTATATTATGTTGTTGCCTATTGTCTTCTACCGGGTCTTAGTGACGAAACAATTCCCGCTCCCAGCTCAGTCGAGTATAGCGATCAACGCCGCTCCAGCAGCTCTTTTACTTGCCGGATATGTTAGTAGCTTTCCTGAAGGGAGCAAAATCATCTTCTACTTGCTAATGGTTGTCTCTCAGGCACTATTTATTTATGTTCTCTGCAGATTACCAAAAATTATGACGAAACAATTTTTCCCAGGGTTTTCAGCTTTTACGTTCCCGTTCGTGATTTCGGCCTTATCCTTGCGCGTGGCACTAAAAGCAGCGGCGGGGCAAGGCGGTATCTGGCCAGCCTTACGCATGATTGCTCTCTTAGAAGTAATCTTCGCGACAGTTATGGTTGGGTATGTTTTTATCCGCAATATGAAGTACTTGTTCCAAGCCTCTGACATGAATTAGCTCCACGCATAATCTAGAACGCGAGTTGCTTAACTTCTGGGCGTATCTATGATAAGATAGTGAAGACTACGAATATCACGTATTTTCCTTTTTTTCTAAGGGAAAGCGTGGTATGATAAGTAAGTATGCATGATAACTGTTTTAGATATAAATATGTGATGAAGGAGCTAGTGAGCATGGGATTGGTACAGAATCTCTTTGATAATGATAAGAAGATGTTAAAACGCTATAACAAGATAGCGGATGAAGTAGATGCACTGAAAGAGGAGATCGAAGCGCTCTCGGATGAAGATCTGAAGGCGAAGACGCAAGAATTCAAGTCGCGTGTAGCCGATGGAGAAACATTAGATGACTTAATGGTTGAAGCATTCGCGGTTATTCGTGAAGCAGCCAAGCGTGTCTTAGGCTTGTTCCCCTTCCGCGTCCAGTTAATGGGTGGAATGGCCTTACACGGTGGGAATATTGCTGAGATGAGAACCGGTGAGGGGAAAACCTTAACCGCAACTCTTCCAGTATACTTGAATGCCATCTCGGGTAAAGGTGTTCACGTGGTTACCGTTAACGAATACTTAGCGACACGTGATGCGGATGAGATGGGTGAATTGTATCGTTGGATGGGCTTGACAGTTGGCTTGAACGTCAACTCTAAGAGCTCAGAAGAGAAGCGAGAAGCCTACAACTGCGACATTACGTACTCAACGAACAGTGAGCTTGGATTCGACTACTTACGTGATAATATGGTCGTGTATAAAGAACAAATGGTACAGCGTAAGTTGAACTTTGCCATTCTGGATGAGGTGGACTCGATCTTAATTGATGAGGCCCGTACACCGCTCATTATTTCCGGATCAGCGGACAAGTCGAGCTCATTCTACACGCGTTGTGACTTCTTCGTCAAAGGTTTGAAAGAAGATGAAGATTACTACATCGACATCAGCTCTAAGACTATTAACTTAACCGAAGAAGGAATGGAGAAGGCAGAGAAAGCTTTCCGCGTCGAGAACTTATATGACGTTGAGAACCAAGCCTTAATTCACTACTTAGACCAAGCCTTGCGTGCGAACTACATTATGATTCTCGATAAGGATTATGTGGTTCACGAAGATGAAGTCAAGATCGTTGACCAGTTCACGGGACGTATTATGGATGGGCGTCGTTACTCTGATGGCTTGCACCAAGCGATTGAGGCTAAAGAAGACGTCGAAATTCAAAAAGAATCCAAAACAATGGCAACCATTACGTACCAGAACTTCTTCCGCCGTTACGCTAAGCTATCGGGAATGACCGGTACAGCGAAAACCGAAGAAGAAGAATTCCGTGAAATTTATAATATGGATGTTATCGCCATTCCAACGAACCGTCCGATTGCACGTGATGACAAGGATGATCTATTGTATCCAACGTTGGACAGTAAGTTCCGAGCAGCGGCAGAAGACATCGCCGAACGCCACGAAAAAGGGCAGCCGGTACTAGTTGGTACGGTTGCTGTGGAGACCTCTGTTGTCATCAGTAACTATCTGAAAGAATTGAACGTACCGCACGAAGTCTTGAATGCGAAGAACCACTTCCGTGAAGCCGAAATTGTTAAGACAGCCGGGCAACCTGGGGCCGTCACGATTGCGACGAACATGGCCGGTCGAGGAACCGATATTAAATTAGGCCCTGGCGTGAAAGAACTGGGTGGATTAGCTGTTATCGGTACCGAGCGTCACGAATCACGTCGTATCGATAATCAGTTACGTGGACGTTCCGGTCGTCAAGGAGATCCAGGTGTCTCTCAATTCTACTTGTCCTTAGAAGATGACTTAATGCGCCGCTTCGGTTCAGAGCGAATCCAAGCCGTTCTCGACCAGTTGAAGCTATCTGGTGATGATGCCGTCATCCAGAGTAGAATGATTTCCCGTCAAGTGGAATCAGCGCAGAAACGTGTCGAAGGGAACAACTATGATACCCGTCGTAACGTCTTGAAGTATGATGATGTCATGCGTGAGCAGCGTGAAGTCATTTATGACCAACGCCAAGAGATTATTATGGAAGATGAATCGTTGAATTACGTCATTAACCCGATGATTCGCCGTACAATTGACCGATATGTCGATATCAATACCCAAGGCGATAAGAAATCAGAATGGAACTTAGAAGCTATTCTCGAATTTGCTCACAACGTCTTATTGCATCCAGATAGCATCAGTGAAGAAGACCTAGTCGGCAAGAAGCCAAAAGAAATGCGCCAATACCTCTTCGAACGCGCGAAAGAAGAATATCACGAAAAAATTGCCGAAATGCAGTCAGACGAACAAGTGCTTGAATTCGAAAAAGTTGTCGTCTTACGTGTGGTTGACCGCAAATGGACGAATCACATCGATGAGATGGACCAGCTCCGTCAAGGGATTGGGCTCCGTTCTTACGGGCAGTTTAACCCACTGACTGAGTACCAGCAAGAAGGCTTCCGTCTCTTCGAAGAGATGATTGGTGAGATTGAATATGAAGTCACTCGACTCTTGATGAAATCACAAGTCCGCCAAAACCTACAACGTGAACAAGCAACCGCAGATGGTAAAGGTAAAAAAGCCAGCCGTCCAAAAATTAAGACAGCCGACGAAGAATACAACCGTGATGAAGACGTAAAAACAGAATTACGTTAATTTTTTTCAAAATTTATACGTTAAAAGTTTTGGTTATGACACTAAAAAGGTTGATAAGTAGGTTTAAAATTATTGACCGTTGTGTAAAGAGAGTGATTTACCAATACGTTAAATGTTTTGGTCAGATTACAACAAATTGAATGATGCGAAAGACTCTTCTCATGATGAGAGGGGTCTTTCTTACAAAGGAGGAACCTTAGTGGAATTATACGAATTACAGAAGGCATATGATCAGGCGAAGGAGACGTTAGAGCAGTTCAGGGGGTCTCTTTGACCTCGAGAAGATGGAAGCTGATATTGCTGAGTATGACGAGAAGATGGCGACCCCGGGCTTCTGGGATGATCCAGAGAAGTCGCGGGAAGTAATCGATGCGGCGAATGAACTGAAGGAGACATACGAACAATTCACGGACATTGAAGCTCTCTTAGAAGAGCAAGAAGCGATTCTGATGATGTTAGAAGAGGGGAATGACGCTGATTTGAAGGCGGAGCTTGAAGCGAACATGTCAGACTTGCAAGATCGTGTGGATGACTTCGGGCTGCGCATGTTGCTCAGTGAAGAGTATGACGCCAACAATGCCATTATTGAACTGCATCCCGGAGCTGGCGGGACTGAATCACAGGATTGGGGTCAGATGTTGCTGCGGATGTACACGCGTTATATTGAGAATAAAGGCTTTACTTATGAAACACTAGACTACCAGCGCGGTGAAGAAGCTGGCATTAAGAGCGTTACCTTATATGTCAAGGGCACCAATGCATACGGTCTGCTGAAGGCTGAAAAAGGCGTCCACCGTCTCGTTCGGATCTCGCCGTTCGATTCCAGTGGCCGTCGCCATACGTCCTTCGTCTCCGTCGATGTCGCTCCTGAGATTGACGATTCCATCGAAATCGACGTATCACCAGATGAGCTTCGAATCGATACTTACCGAGCGAGTGGAGCGGGAGGCCAGCATATTAACAAGACAGAATCCGCTGTTCGAATCACCCACGAACCGACTGGCATCGTCGCTCAGAGTCAGTCCGGCCGTAGCCAACTGCAAAACCGCGAACAAGCAATGAACATGCTGAAGGCTAAACTTTATCAGCGCGAACTAGAAGAAAAAGAAGCCCAACTTGCGAAGTTGCGTGGCGAACAAAAAGAAATCGGTTGGGGCTCGCAAATCCGGTCCTATGTCTTCCACCCCTACTCGATGGTTAAGGATCACCGCACCGACATCGAGACCGGCAATACCGATGCCGTTATGGATGGTGACTTGGATCCATTCATCGAAGGGTATCTCCGCAGCCGAATTGCAGGCGAATAATCCGAAGTAACAATAAACGCTCTGTTCACAAAATGTTCTTGCAAACAAATAAACAATCTAATGATAAAATAGTTCATAAATTTCGTTCAGCGATGCAAATATATGCATTGTTGAGCGATTTTTTATTTCTCTTAAAAAATAGAAACGTTAAAATCATTCTACCAAAAATAAAAAATGAGAAGACTCTAGAAATAATTTATTTAAATTAATTAAATATTTAAATGCTTTATCACATTCAAAATATACAATTTGGTCACGAGTTATTCTTTGATAATCAAAAAAATCTGTGTAGAATATAGGAATAATAAAAATAAAATTTCTGGAGGAAGAAAATGTTAGCAAAGAACAATAAACAAGAACAACTGCGCCAAAGTGCTATGAAAGATAAACGATTTGGACTGAAGAAATTAAGTGTCGGACTAGCTTCCGTCGCGCTAGGCACTATCTTATTCTTAGGTCAGGCGAACGCAGTCAGTGCAGCTGAACTCGAAGAAGGTGTGGAGGCAACAACTGCAGTACAAGCAGGTGAGGAAGTACAAGAACCGACTGTTGAAACAGAAGAAATGAATACACCGGCAGTAGAGTCTTCAGTTGTTGAAACACCTGAAGTAACTGGCACACCAGAGCAACAAGATCCTGCAGAAGTCCCAGAAGAACAGTCTCAGACAGGGATAGAAAATAAAGTCAGCACTGAAATTAATATAGATCAATCAGCCGAAACAAACGGAGCAATTACAGAATTAAAAACTGGAGCAAAACATTATATAGAACAAGCATACGTGAAAGATCTAACGAAAGAGCAACGTATTAAATATGGTAAGGCCATCGACAATATCGGTAATGGTGCAGATATTGAGCAGAAAATTGAAAACATTTTGCATCTTGCTAATGCAGAAGTACTTGTTGGAAAAGTAGAAAGTGGAAAAGTTCAACATATTAAACATGCAAAAGAAGCATTGAAAACAGCAAAAGAGGTTATTGCTAAGGGAACATCAGTTGACGGAGTAGATAAATTACTTCAAGACTTACAAGGGCGACTAAATACAGTCATCGAGAAACATAAATCACCAGCTGAGAAAGCAAAAGATGGTGCAAAAGCTCACTTAAATCGTGCTTATATTGGTAATTTAGAAAATGATCAACTAACTAAATACCACAATGCCATTGATAAGATTAGCAACCATGATGCTGATTATACTAAAAAAATTGAAGATATCTTCCAAGTCGTTGGGGCTGAAGTATTAGTTAAAAAGGTAGAAAAAGGACAGCACCAACATGTTAATCGAGCAAAAACCGCCATTCAAACGGCTAAACAAGTTGTAGCTAATGGCCAAATTATTGAAGGAGCGGCTGACTTGCTCCAGGGGTTAGAGCATCGATTGACTAAAGTAGTTGATGCACAACTTCCTCACAAACAATTAATTGAAACAGAGCTAACTACTAATCCGAACAACTCATGGTCAGAAGCACAAGAATCAACCGCTAAGAGTTTGACTTTCGACGTAATTGTTGCTGATTATAAAGAAGAAGCGAAAGCCCACATTAGTCATGCGTACAGTGATCAAGATTTAAGTAAAGATCGCTATAAAGCAGCTATTGATAAAATTTCAAATGATGATCCAGATTATGAGCGAAAAATTGAAGACATTATGAAAGTGGCTACTGCGGAAATACTTGTTAAACAAGCAGAAGCTGGAAGACATGTTGAGGATGCGAAGAATGCATTGAACGAAGCGGGGAAAGAAACAGCTGGTGGAAAATTAATTGACGGCAAAGACAAATTAATTAGTAGCTTGCAAGGTCGTTTGAACCGATTCACTAAACAAGATGAATACGATGCATTACAGCTAAAATCTGAAAAATTGACACAAGAATTACTCGCATTAAAGCAAAAAGTAGATGAATCAAAAGATGGAGAAGTTGACCAAGAAGTCCTAGAAGCGATTCAAGAAAAAGTGCATGAGTTAAAAGAAACGTTATATGCTTTCCAAGAGCATATCGCTAACTTACCTGAAGAGGAAGTTCAAGAGGCAGTAACATTATTGGAAGAACAATTAGCACTTCTCGATCAAATTGAAGAAAAATACAGTTTCGAAGAAGCAACACCGGCTGAAGAAGCAAAAGAAGAAACTAAGGATTACATTAATAAAGCATTCGGAACAGATTTAGATGAAAGTCGGCGAGAAGCGTACAAAAAAGCTATCGATCAAATTAGTGATGAAGATGAAGATTACGACCAAAAAATTCAAGCTATTGTAAAAGTAGCAATTGCTGAAGCACTCGTTAATAAGGTAGAAAAAGGGGCAAAACAACATACTAACCGAGCAATTCAGGCATTAGAAGAAGCTAAAAACAATACAACCGGATCATTGGTGGATAATAAAGATCAATTACTCCAAGGCTTGCAACAACGATTAGATGCAGTTACTGGAAAACATATGGACAAGAAACAACCATCAGTGAAAAATTTACAAGAATCTTTTGAAAATAAACGCAAAGAAATAGTTGAAGCTAATAAAAAATGGGGCGAACTTCATAAGAAATTGAATAAAAATGAAAAGGGCCAGCCAGTAGCTACTCAAGAACAACAAAATGAAATTATTAAGCTTTCGAAAGAAATCAAGAAATTAATTACTGAGTGGGAAGAATTAGCTAAAGGAAACCAGAAAAATCAAGATGCTGTGCAAGCATTCAAAGATATCGTGAAAAATAATTACGATAAAATTCCAGGATTAAAATAAGTTTCTGAAATATGGTTATGAGCTCAAAGGTTATTCAGCAGTAGTTGCTGCTGGATGACTTTTGCTTATGTAGTTGAAAATGAGGAGAGTTCCCAGTAAAGGAACGGTTGGATGGTGGGGCAGTTAAGTATTTTTCGTGTCATATGGGGAAGTATTTAATACATTTTTTTGAAAGTTCAGATATTATGCAGGTGTAAAATAGACGTTAATGACAGTTTTATTTCGGAATAATTAAACTTAAAAGTTGTAAATAAAATTAAAAATATACAAGAAGTCGTATTTTTTTTCGTTGGACATCAAAAAAGTGTCTGTATAATATTGGAAATAAAAATAAATTTTTTGGAGGATAACACAATGGTGGGTAAAAACAACAAGACGGGGCAGTTCCGTCGTCAGGCGAATGAGAATAAGCGATATACGCTGAAGAAGTTGAGTGTGGGATTGGCATCGGTCGCACTAGGAACGGTCTTGTTCTGGGGGCAAGCGAATGCAGTAAACGCAGAAGAAGTGGATTCAGATATTGAGGACAATCTACCAGATGACTTCACTGATGAAGAGGCGGCTGAGCGCCGAGCAGAAGAAGATATTCTCTTGTCAGAGGATGGGGATAATGCCGAAGCATTAGCTGAAAAGACTGTTTTCCAGTTCAGTTACATGGAAGCGGGAACGGGCAAGAAAATGGATGGGTTCTTCGGTGAATATATAAATGCAAATGAAGCCGAAAAAGCGTTCCGTATGTACGCGAGTGAAGCGGGCTACACCTTAGAAAATATTCAATTCAATAATCACAACAGCTTCACAGCAACCATTGCCCCAAGCAGTACAGATCGTTATGTTGAAGTGGCTAAAGATCGAGCACGCAATTTAATCAATGGCTTGGACGGCTTAACCGACGAACTAAAAGCGGACTACTTGGAACAAGTTGAGGCGGCTACGAGTGTCGAGGAAGTCGAAGTGGTCTACAATGAAGCTATTGAGATGGCAACTCAACAAAAAGAAGAAGCTAATCGTTATGTTGCGGTGGCGAAAGACCGTGCTCGTCAGTTGATCAAGGACTTAACCAACTTAACTAACGATCAAAAAACGCACTACTTGGCAAAAGTCGAAGCTGCCACAAACGTTGCAGAAGTTGAAGCCATTCATGCAGAAGCTGAAAACGTCGTAAATGAAACACCAGCACCAAACCGCTTCGTTAAAATTGCCAGAGATCATGCCCGTCAGTTGATCAATAAACTGGGCAACTTATACGATCACCAAAAAGTAGACTATATTAAACGAGTTGATGAAGCAGATAGTGTGAAAGCGATCGAAGGTATCTTGGAAGAAGCGCAAAAACACGTCAACTCAGCTAAGGGTGGCGAAAACGGACAAGCACCAACGCAACCGGACAAACCTTCATACGACGGTGACATGACGCCAACACCTGAAGCACCAGCTGAATCTGAACTCGACCAAGCTAAAATGAAAGCAACCGCGGACATTAAAGCACTTGGCTACTTCACCGCGAAGGAAAAACAAGACTTATTCGATCGGGTGAAAGATTATGACAACACTGGGGATATTCACTTCATCGTCACGAAAGCCCAGCAAGAAAACGAAAAACGTCACCAGTTGCACCGTAAATTGTTGGAATTACAATTCGGCACAAATCCAAATCACTCATTACCAGAAGCGGGCAAACCACAGGATGCTAACCCGGGTGATATTCTTGATCCACAAGCAGATATCGAACGAGATATTGCGAAAGCACAGGCACTTGAAGCTATTGCAGAGCTAAGTTACTTCACCGCGGATGAAATGTCAGATATCGAAACAGATATTAACAATGCAGAAACGACCGAAGAAGTGACCAAGATTGTCATGGATGCACAGGAAGAAAATGCAACCCGTCAGCAGAATCATAAGCATTCAATCGAAGAACAGTTAGAGAAACAACCGAATAACACATTACCAGAAGCAGGTAAACCACAGGATGCTAACCCTGAAGATTTACTCAAGCCAGAAGCTGACGACAATAAACCGGGCACAGATGATAAGCAACCACAACAGCCAGAAGAATCAGAATTAGACCGTGCGAAAGCAGGCGCACTAGCTGATATTGCGGAACTAAAAAACTTCTCTGAAAAAGAGAAGCAAGACTTAATCGATCGCGTGAATAGCTATGACAATGTAGGCGATATTGACTTCATCATCACAAAAGCACAAGAACAAGATGATGCTCGCTATAAAAAACAACAAAACGACGCTTACGATACTTTAGAAGCCAAAGCTAATAAAACATTAAACGAATTGCTGGACTTGACGAAAAAAGTAGACGAAGCAGCAGGTGGCGAAGTAGATCAAGACTTACTGGAGAGCATCCAAGCCAAAGCGACTGAATTAGAGATGGCATTAGCTGAGATCCAACAACACATCAGCTCCCTTCCAGAAGCAGAGGCACAAGAAGCTACAAATATGGTCAAGGACTTACAAGCTCTTCTTGCGAAGATTAGAGACCAATATAGCTACGAAGAAGTCACCCCCGCGGAAGAAGCTAAAGAAAGTGCGAAAGATTATGTGGACAAAGGATTTGGCACGGACCTGATGCCAGAACGGCGCGATGTCTACAAAAAAGCACTCGACCAAATTAGTAATGATGATCCTGCATATGAACAAAAAGTTGACGATATCATCCAAGTCGCAACAGCAGAAGTCCTTGTCAACAAAGCTGAAAAAGGTACACATATCAAGGCAGCTGAAGAAGCACTGGCAAAGGCACTGAAAACAACAGAAGGTGGTAAGCTGATTGCAGATAAAGACGAGCTAATTAAACAATTGCAAGACCGTTTAGCCAAAGTTATTAGCAAAAAAGCTCAAATATCGCCTGTCGGAAAAAAGCAAATCCCATCAACTGAAAAGCCTCAAACACCAGAAGAAGCACAAAATTTAAAAGAAAAGAAAGAAGTTCTGAGAAACTCTATAGATACAATACAATCGTTAAATTCTGATCAGAAAAAATGCTATCTAGATCTATTAAAAGTGACTAAGTCAGAAAAACAAATTGAGGAATTGTCTGATTTATTAGATGCAGAAACGTTCCTTGCAAGAACAAAAAATGGAGAATTAACCAAGGAACAAGTAATTCCTGCTATTAAAGAAAAATTGAGTAAAGTTACTGATGCAGTTTTACTAGCTAAAAAAACCGCTATACTCAAGGAGTTAAAAAGTCTAAATGGAAATTTTACTCCACCATCAACTGATGAAGAAAAAAATGTCTTGCCAGCTGATGATAGTGATGATAAAACAGAAAATGCTACTCCAAAAGTTACTTTTGAAAGTAAATTAGAGGAAGCCAAAAAATTAGTACCACTATTACAGACGCTACCTAACGAAAATAAGGACAATGATGGGAAACCAACTGCTACAGCTGAATACAAAAAGACTTACTATGAATTTGTAGAACAAGTATTGGAATTAGAGAAATTAGTCAAAACAGATCAGCATAGAAGTTCAGTTGAAGGACTTAAAGGTCTTTTCGGACCCTTGAAGATTTTTAAATAAGTCAGTTTGACTAGAGAAAAATTTATATTTCAAGTGTTAACTGTAGTGACTAAATAACATCACTTAAAGTTCAGTAACTGAATAGCTCACAAGAAGTCATTTGGCTGTGCATGTATATGCATGGTCAGGTGGCTTTTTGCTATTTTAATGAAAAATAGGTGGGAGTGTTTTATAATAGAATTAATTCATGTTGAGAAGGAGTGGTTGTGATGAGGGAGTCGCGAGTGGTGATGTTGGGGACGGGGACGCCGAATCCAACGCCGGAACGGATGGGACCGTGTGCGGCCGTGATTGTGGATGGACAAGCGTATTTGGTGGATTTTGGTGTGGGGTTGGTGAGGCAAGCAGCAGAGATGACGGCGCGTGGGATTGAGGCGTTGGCAACTGCGAAGTTGACGCGAGGGTTTTTGACGCACTTGCACTCGGATCATACGTTGGGCTTGCCAGACTTGATCTTGACGCCGTGGGTATTGAAGCGTAGTGAGCCGCTGAAGTTGTTCGGACCGGCTGGCACGGAGGCGATGGTTGATCACTTACTCAAGGCTTATGCGGTGGATATCCAGTCACGGCAGGATGGCTTGGAGCAGGCCAATCAGGTGGGCATTCAAGTAGAGGTGACAGAGATTGATGAAGGGATCATCTATCAAGATGAGCGGGTGACGGTCGAAGCGTTCCGGGTCAATCATCCACCATTCGAAGCATATGGTTACAAGTTCACGTGTCCGGATAAGGTGATTGTGTTTTCTGGAGATACGACGCCAACTGATAATATTATTCAGTGGGCTCAGGGGTGTGATATTCTGGTGCATGAGGTGTTCTCTGCACAAGGGGTGAAGCAGCGTAGCCCAGTCTGGCAGAGATATCATACCAGCGTGCATACGTCCAGTGTGCAGTTAGGCGAGCTGGCGAGTCAGATCAAGCCACGGACGTTGGTCTTGAATCATCAGTTGTTCTTCCGTGTGCCGGATGCGGAGGGACAGGTCATCTCGGAGCTTGACCGCGAGCGGGAGATGATCCGTGAGATCCAGCAATGTTATCAGGGAGAAGTCATCTCAGCACGAGATGGCGATGTGGTGTATTAAGGGAGTATTAGCTGGTTATGGCAGTGGTTTGTTTAAGAAGCATTTACCAATTAGGGTAGGTGCTTTTTACGCATGTTACAAGGGATGGGAAGATTGTTGTAAGATTGACATATAATTGTAACTCTTCGCATCTGTTGGATCAGGGCAGTCTATGATAAGATGGTAAGGTGAGTCTGTTTGTCATTTTTGTAAGAATAGTGAGTACATATAGAAGAGAGATGGTGAGTGTTCGATGATTATTATGAAAGATGTTGTGAAGCGTTATGATAATGGGATTACGGCACTGAATAAGGTGAATGTGCATATTAAACGTGGTGAGTTCGTCTACTTGATCGGGCCGAGTGGGGCAGGGAAGTCGACGTTCATTAAGTTGATTTATCGGGAAGAGACGCCGACACAAGGACTGGTGAAGGTAGGGAATAAGGATATTACGCGAATTAAGAATAAGCATATTCCACTGCTCAGACGAGATGTTGGAGTAGTTTTTCAGGATTTCAAGTTGTTGCCGCGCTTGACAGTCTATGAGAATGTGGCGTACGCGATGAAGGTAATCGAGAAGAAGCCACGGGAGATTAAGCGACGTGTGACAGATGTGCTGGATCTTGTGGGGTTGTCTGATAAGGCGAAGATGTTCCCAGATGAGATCTCAGGTGGAGAGATTCAGCGAGTGTCGATTGCTCGAGCGATTGCGAATACGCCGAATATCTTGATTGCCGATGAGCCGACTGGGAACTTGGATCCGGAGACGGCTGAGGGGATTATGGCAATTCTAGAAGAGGTTAATGCGAAGGGGACGACGGTCATTATGGCGACGCACAATAATGATATCGTTAACCAACTGCAGCATCGTGTGATTGCGATTGAAGGTGGCCGTATCGTGCACGATGAGGAGAAAGGAGAATATCTCTATGAAAATTAGGACGCTCTTCTGGCATATTAAGGAGGCCTTCCGCAGTCTGAAGCGCAATGGGTGGATGACGATCGCGTCGATCAGTGCGGTGGCGATTACGCTCTTGCTGATTGGGGGGTTGATTGCTACAGTTTTCAATATTAATAAGTTTGCAACTGATGTGGAAGAAGATGTGACGATTCGTGTGTCGATTGACTTGGCCGCGGATGAAGCAGCTGAGGATGAACTCTATGATCAGATTGCTGCGATTCCGCAAGTAGAGCATATTGATTTCTCCAGCCGTGATAATGAATTAGATAATGTTATCGGCGTGTACGGGGATATGTTCGATCTCTTCGAAGGGGATGAGAACCCGCTCTATGATGTCTTCATCGTTGAAGCAACGGAACCTCATATGACAGCTGAGGTCGCTTCACAGATCGAACCACTTAATTACGTGAAGGATGTGAACTACGGCGGAGCTCGGGCTGATCAACTCTTCAAGTTAACTGAGAAAATGCGTAATTACGGATTAATCTTTATTGCTATTTTAATTTTTACAGCGGTATTTTTGATTTCCAATACGATTCGGATTACGATTTTCTCCCGCAGTACGGAAGTAGAGATTATGAAGTTGGTGGGGGCGAAGAATTGGTTTATTCGCTGGCCGTTCTTGATTGAAGGAGCGATTATTGGACTGATCGGTTCACTCATTCCGGCGGGGATCTTAGGTTATAGTTATGTGAATGTCTACCGAATCTTATCCAGTTACTTATCCGGCAGTTACTTTAGCTTGCTGCCACCAGATCCGTTCTTGTATTACTTAATTGCCGTAATTGTTGGTATCGGTGTTGTTATCGGTAGTCTTGGCTCAGCGCGGTCCATTCGTCGCTTTTTAGATATTTAGATGAATATGATAGAGATAGAGAAATCCACAGGTCACAACTGACCTGTGGATTTTTTTAGCGGAAGTTATTCGTGAGTTGGTTGCTCCGTGATGATGTCTTGGTCATAATCGACTAAGAAGTCTTGTTCCCGAGAGAAGTGACGGTAGAAGTCATGGGTAATGATTAACGGATAAATAATGCTGAATAGGAGCTGAATCGTGGTTCCCAGCCAGTAAATGATATGAGTCATCGTAGTCGGTTCACCAGTGCCAATCATGACCTCTTGCAAGGCATAGCGGATACCGAACTGTACGATGAAGAGTACAATATGGAGCTTCGCGAAGACTAACCAGAAATGCCCTTTTGTTGCATAGAAGGTTTCTTTAATGAACTGACCGGTTGAACGCTGGCGGTCATCAGCTGCGACAAAAGGTGTCAGTGTAAATTTCACTGCAATAATGAGGTAGACGATATACAGAACAGCCAAGATAAGCAACAGCAAGCCAATGCGTCCAGCTACTTCAGGAGAGAAGGCATAGTCGAAGCTCTCGGCAGGTCCACCTGATTGTTGCATCATGATAAAGGATAATTCATTGATCACTTCTTTGGTGATTAAGCTGCGTCCGAGGAAGAAGCTAAGAATAATTGCCCCGATTGGAATAAGCAAAATAACGAACCTAGCTAGTAGATGCTGGGCATACTGTGTGAGGGAGAAGTTGGCGAAAATTTCACCAAAATGCCAGCGTGAGGAGGGCTGCTTGTGATCGTTATGCAGCATATAGTTGGCCGTTAAATAGATCAGTGCCTCATTAATCAGCCAAATGAGTAGTGCGCCAATAATGAGGAAACTAACAAGTGCCCACACATTCATCTCCATAATAACGCCAAGGACTACGAATGGATTAGCCATCGCCCACCATGATAGCATCGGGAAAATAATAATCGGAATGAGACGCAAACCCACCATTCCCCAAAACTTCTTGTCTTCTAACATTGTTGTATTCATATTAGACTCCTTTCATTGTCTATGGATTACTATCTTCAGTATGCCGTAAATGAATGGTTATTGCAACTGTAAGCCGTTTCCGTTAGCGGGTTCTTAATGGCATAGCTGGTAGAGCCTTAAGATTGTAGGGATGAAGCCTTGAATGGAATGTGTTATAATGTGGAAAAGAGGTGTTGGGGATGGCTAAACAGATTGTAGAGATCGATTACCAAGATGAAGATTACTTATTGCAGTTAAAGTACCCAGATATGGTCTTTTCAAAAGATACCGCAGTGTATTATCATTTTTTATCTACAATCCTTCCATTTCAATTATATATGGTGTTACCTGAAGATAGTTCAACCGTTATTCAGACAGATTACCCAGTTCGAGTGAATTATTGTAATCTATCAGCTGATGAAATAATGACCGTCAACAGCTCGATGGGATACCCGATTCGAGTAACGTCGCTCGAGCGGACAGTGTATGATACGATGAATGATGAGACAGCGAATTTAGAGATGATTAAAGAGATGCTAGATGAATATGCAGATCGAGATAATCGTAATAAAGAGCAGTTTATTCACTATTTTGGAGCGTTTTATGATCTAAATGATCACTCAGAGAAGGAGCAGTTTTTGACTAAACACGCTGGCTATCGCAAACCTGTAAAATTTAGCATAAATTAAAAGGAGCGAAATAAATGGATGCTAAAGAAGCAAGAAAAGCGATTGAACAAGTATATCAAGAGACTGGTTTTCGGAAAAATCAAGTTCAGAGTTTATTTGCGATGGAACGATTAATATTCGGATTATTAGGAATAATTAAAAGCTTTTAGCCAATAGGTGCTGGAAGCTTTTTGTTCGTCTTGATGTGGGTGAATGGTCGGTGGTATAATGGTTGGAAATAGATAATGTTCAGTGAGAAGGAGAGATGATAACGATGGGGATGCATGCGTATTTTAAGAGTTTGACTGATTTGGAGAAGATTTATCGGTGTCCGGGGAAGTTCAAGTTTGAGGAGCATTCGGTGGCGGAGCATTCATTCAAGGTGACGAAGATTGCGCAGTTCTTGGGGACCGTTGAGGAACAAGAAGGTACCGAGGTGAATTGGAAGTTATTGTATGAGAAGGCACTGAATCACGATTATCCGGAGATTTTTATCGGGGATATCAAGACGCCGGTGAAGTATGCGGATCCGAAGTTGCGCGAGAAGTTGGGACAGGTCGAGGAGCGGATGACGTTTAACTTTATTGAAGAAGAGATTCCTGAGCGCTTCCAGGCGGTGTATAAGGACCGCTTGAAGGAAGGGAAGGATGAGACGCTGGAAGGGAAGATCTTGTCAGTGGCGGATAAGGTGGACCAGTTGTATGAGTCATTCGGCGAGATTCAGAAGGGAAATCCGGAAGAGTTGTTTACGGAGATTTATGAGGATTCGTTGCGGATTATTCTGGATTTCCAAGAGTTAGCTAGTGTGCGCTATTTTATCGATTCGATCTTGCCTGATCTGTTGGCCGGAACGTTCACGAATCAAGAGAAGTTGAAGAAAATATCGGATGCGATGTTGGCGGCTAGTCGTCAAGAACAAGCATCAGCAACTGAGAAATAGAAAAAAGGACGTCTCATAAGGAGGCGTCCTTTTTTGGTCAAGCAAGTAGTTAGATTATCCGTTCCAGATGTCTTGTAAGATGATGGTTTGCTCGCGGTCAGGGCCGACTGAGACTGTTGCGATCGGGGCACCGACAAGTTCGCTGATGCGTTCGACGTAGCGCTTGGCATTGTCTGGTAAGTTGTCGTATTCGCGAATGCCGGTAATATCTTCATCCCAGCCAGGGAGTTCTTCATAGACTGGTTCCATCTTGCTGAGCTCTTCTAAGCTCGCTGGATAGTGAGTGATGATGTCGCTAGCTGGTGTCTGGTAGCCGGTACAGATTTTGACCGTCTCTAAACCACTCAAGACGTCAATACTGTTGAGTGATAGCTTGGTAATACCAGAGACACGGCAAGAGTGGGCCATCACGACGCTATCGAACCATCCTACACGACGAGGACGTCCGGTGGTTGTGCCGTATTCACGGCCGACTTCACGAATTTGGTCGCCGATTTCATCGAAAAGTTCAGTTGGGTAAGGCCCTTCACCAACGCGAGAAGTGTACGCCTTGCAGACCCCGATGACGGCATCGATCTTGGTTGGGCCGACACCAGTTCCGGTTGTGACGCCACCCGCGACGGGGTTAGAAGAGGTGACGAACGGATAAGTTCCGTGGTCGATGTCGAGTAAGTTTCCTTGTGCTCCTTCGAAGAGGACGCGTTCGCCTTGATCGATGGCCTGGTTCAAGATAACGGATGTATCCGTCACGTATGGTTTTAATTGTTGGCCGTATGCATAGTATTCTTCGAAGATCGCCTCGAAGTCAAGTGGCTGTTCATCGTAGACTTTAGTTAAGATGGCGTTTTTGAATTCTAAGGTGTGTGCTAGTTTTTCGCGGAAGATCTCTTTGTCCAATAAGTCACACATGCGGATGCCGATGCGAGCCATCTTGTCGCTATAGCACGGGCCGATTCCTTTATTTGTCGTACCAATTTTTTGGTCACCTTTTGATTGTTCTTGTAACTTATCGAAGGCGATGTGATAGGGCAAGATGATGTGTGCGCGTGATGAGATGCGCAAGTTATCGGTTTGGACGCCTTTTTCTTCGATTTCGGCAAGTTCTGAGATCAGTGACTTCGGATTGACGACGACACCGTTTCCGATGATGCTTATTTTGTCGGAAGAGAAGATTCCGGATGGCACGAGATGCAGGCCGAACTTCTGATTGTCGAACTGAATCGTATGTCCTGCATTATCTCCACCTTGATAGCGGGCAATCACCTGTGCATCTTTGCTGAGAAAGTTGGTGATTTTCCCTTTTCCTTCGTCTCCCCATTGTGTACCAACAACAACTATTGCTGTCATTATTTACATACCCCTTTGCTTCCTGATATTTTTTCCTCATCTATTATAGTCCAAATGGCGAAAGATTGCAGGGAATGTGTGAGGAATTTGCTAAATTGTAATCAATAATTAATATTGAGCTCTCATTCTGTTATTAGTTGGTAATATTCGTGTGCTATACTGGACCTGAATTGGCGTGAGAGTGGAGGACTAACCCATGCTGGAGGGGAAAAATGATAAAACGAGCTAAAAATTTATTCATAATAATGTTGAGTATGCTCATGATGGGTGGCACGATGCAAGTTGAAGAAGAACATGTGCTCGCTCAGGATGGTCAGACGCAAGAACAGGATACTAGCAGTGACCAATCCCAGTCAGCAACTCGAGAGAATGAACGTAATCAAGCGAAAGAGTCAGGTGAATCGGAGCAAACCCGGGACCAATCCTCGGATGATCATGCGGGCGATCACCAGACAACGCCAGAATCTTCAGAAAACCAACCGGACGAATCAGAAGCTGATACGACAGATGGCCCATCATCTGCTGATTTCGAAGCGCATCAAGCTAGTGCACGTCATATGTTGAATAGTCGCCTGGGTCAATTGACATCATCTCAGCACGAACAGCTTCTCAGTCGGATCAATGCGGCCAAAACAGTGAATGAATTAGACAGTATTCTGGCCGATATGACCGCGCTTATTAATCGAAGAAAAGATACCGACACGACTTCCCCGACGCCACCTACAGCAGGAGAAGGACAGCCAGGTTCATCCCCGACGCGTCGACCAGAACAGGAGAATGAATCGAATCAGCCGGCTGCAGCTGATCAGGAAGCTGAACAAGGCACGCAACCGGATAAACCAGCTAGGGAGAAAGATTCCACCTCAGACCAACAAGAATCTCTAGCGGAAGCCAAGAAGAAAACTGACCAAATTCTAAAGCGGTATAAAGGAAAAATATCAACAGACTTATATAATGAATACGAGCAAAAATTCAAAGCGGCTCACTCAACCCAAGAGATCAATCAGCACGTACAAGGCTTTATCGAACAAGTGCGCAAGCGGGGACCGAAGACGGGGCAGAGTTTGCCAGCAGTAGTGGATGTGCTAAGTGATGATGACTCCCAAGAGCCCTCTCATTCAGAGCAAGCATCGGAGCAAGAGCAGGCATCTTCTGATAGAGAAGATCCACAAGATCTCTTCTTTAAGCAGCGATTGATTGCCTTAATTGAGCAGTCTAATCACTCCGATCATATTAAGCAACGTCTGCGCGATATTGTCTTAGAAGGCAATGATGTGGCGATTGCCGAGATTTTTATCGAATATCCAGACTTGCGAGAGGCTGGGGAAGAAGAGAAATTATTAAACATTGATCAGTATTCCACAACGGATGAGGAATTATTAGAAGATATTGTAGAAAGCTTAGAAACTTTACGTGTCTCTGGCGTGGAAGCTAGTCGTCAGGAAGCAGCAGTGACAAGTGGTGATGGACTGCCCTGGTTCGTCGTGGTGGCTGTTGTTGCGCTAAGCTCAGGAGCTGGGGCATGGGTTTATTATGAAAGGTTTATATAGAAGATAAAAAACGAGTATCAGCGATTATGCGGGTACTCGTTTTTTTGATAGCGAATGGTGGGGCTGTTCTGTTCTCATGAAGGGCGGATGTTACAAGGAGGTCGATTGGACGTGCTGTTTGCGGTAGTGACTCGGTGATTGGCCGATGAATTCTTTAAAGCGTTGTGAGAAGAAGGATTGTGACGAAAAACCGGTAAAACGAGCAATCTCTGTAATCGAATAGTTGGTGCTCTCTAATAGAATCTTAGCATTCTCGATACGTTGGGTGTTCAGATAGTCAATGGGAGACTGACCGATCTCTTCCTTGAATGAATGAGAGATATAATACTTGCTGAGATGGCTGATATCGGCTAATGTTTGGAGCGTAATATTACCGCTAAATAAATAGCGGTAACATCGGATATATTTGTTTACACTTATAAGTTACGTAAGGCTTTGATACGATTTTCCGTACTGGGGTGAGTGCTCCAGATCGAGTCACCTGAGTTTTTAAAGGGGTTGAAAAAGTACATTGCACTCATAGCAGAGTCAGCTTGTTGGCTCGGTTCCATCCCACTAATTTTCTCTAAGGCGCTAGCGAGTGCTTCGGGATTGCGCGTCATCTCTGCTGCACTGGCATCAGCTAAGTATTCGCGCTTGCGGGAGACCCACATTTGCATAAATTTGCTGAAAATATTCCCAAACACGACGATAATGAGCCCCACTAAGAAGCCGATCATAGCAGCATTTCCTTCTGAATCACTGTTGCGTCGGCGTCCTCGTGAGCTAAACATGCCGGAACGGTATAAGACGTGACCAATCATGACGAGAATACTACCGAGTGCAAAGGCGGTGACTTTTAATCGTGAATCGTAGTTCTTGATATGGGCGATTTCGTGAGCGATAACGCCTTCCATCTCTGCTCGATTCAGTCGGTTCATTAAGCCGGTGGTAACAGCTACACTGGCTGACTTGGGCGACATCCCCACAGCAAAAGCGTTTGGTTGCTGGTCCTTAACAATATAGACATCTGGTTCTGGTAATTGTTCCATCATGGCTAGCTGGCTAACAATATTGTAGACTTGTTGCTCGTCGACGTTGCGTGCGCTATTTTTGTCAATTCGTCGCGCGTTGGTCATGCGCAACATCGATCCTGAAGCACTACTCATAGAGATCAAGATATAGACGGTTCCGATCCCAACGCCTAAGACAGCACCGGTAAGGAAATCGCCGACAAAATAATAGCCGGCAAATGAAGCAACTGCTATAACGACGGCAGCAAAGATAATAATGATAATAGCCGTACGTATTTTATTTTTTCGAATTTGTTCGTACATGCATAATCACCTCAACTACTTAAAATTGAACGTTCGGAACATTGCGTGCTTCTTGTGGTGCTTCGTGATAAGTCATTGGCTTGAAGTTGAAGAGACTGGCAATAAAGTTCTGTGGGACAGTCTCCAAGGATTGATTGTACTGCATAACAGCTCGGTTATAAGATTGACGTGAGCCAGAGATCCGGTTTTCGGTATTGGTTAATTCTTCTTGAAGTTGTAAGAAGTTCTGGTTGGCCTTCAAGTCAGGATAGCTCTCAGAGACTGCTAGTAAGCGACCGAGTGCGCCACTTAATTCATCTGATTTTGCTAATTTTTCTTTGTTCGATGCACTGTCAGGCAAGTGAATGAGCTGTTGACGCGCTTTTGTCACAGATTCCAGTAATTCTTTTTCATGTGCAGCATATCCTTTAACTGTGTTTACTAAGTTCGGGACGAGATCATTTCGTCGTTGGAGTTCGACATCGATTTGGGCGAACATTTGCTCCGCTGCATTGCGCTTACGCACCAATCCGTTGTAGAGGCCGAACAAGCCTAATATAATCACTAAGATAATTCCTAATATAATCCATGTATTCATATAAAACACTCCTTCAATTCGTTAGTACTCACATTATAACACTAATATAGGAGAAAAACGACCGCTTGCGTTCCGCCTTAAGACTGATTTTTTGGAAGCGTTACGTGAGAAATCTATCATTGAAAACGTGTTATTGTGAAATTAATAACATTATTATTTACAATTGAAAGGAAATGAATTAAGATATAGGTGAGTTAAGATAAATAGGAGGAATTATCATGGGAGATATTGTGAAAGAACAAACAAATAAACCATCAGAAGTGGATCAGTTAGTGGCAAGAGGGCAAGAAGCACTCGCAGCTTTTGGTCACTTCGATCAAGATCAAATTAATTATATTGTGAAAAAGGCATCCGTGGCAGCACTAGATCAGCATGGTCACTTGGCAAAATTGGCAGTGGACGAAACGGGACGAGGCGTCTTTGAAGATAAAGCAACGAAAAACTTGTTCGCTTGTGAGCATGTCGTCAATCATATGCGTCATGAAAAGACAGTCGGGATTATTCGCGAAGATGATGTACAGGGATTGACGTATATTGCTGAACCGGTGGGCGTTGTCTGTGGGATTACACCAACAACGAACCCAACCTCAACAACTATCTTTAAAGCATTAATTGCCTTGAAGACACGTAACCCGATTATCTTTGCCTTCCACCCGGGAGCACAGCAATCTTCAGCAGCAGCAGCACAAGTCGTCTATGATGCAGCAGTAAAAGCAGGTGCACCGAAGCACTGTGTTCAATGGATTACACAACCTTCAATGGAAGCTACGAATGCCTTAATGAACCATGAAGGAATTGCGACAATTTTGGCGACTGGTGGGAATGCCATGGTAAAAGCGGCTTACTCATGTGGAAAACCGGCACTCGGCGTTGGAGCGGGGAATGTCCCAGCATACATCGAAAAAACAGCTGATGTTCCACAAGCCGTTCATGATATTGTGATGAGTAAATCGTTCGACAACGGAATGGTCTGTGCATCTGAACAAGCGGCAATTATTGATGAAGCGATCTATGACCAGACCATAGCTGAATTCAAGAGCTATCATACGTATCTCGTTACCCCAGAAGAGAAAGCCTTGTTAGAAGAGTTCTGCTTCGGCGCAAAAGCAAACAGTAAAAATTGTAGCGAAGCCAAGTTGAATAGTGACATTGTGGGACGTTCAGCTAGTTGGATTGCTGAACAAGCTGGATTCAGTGTCCCAGAAGGAACAAATATTCTGGCAGCAGAAGTCTCAGAAGTAGGCCCTAATGAGCCACTAACCCGTGAAAAATTATCACCGGTCTTGGCTGTATTGAAAGCTAAATCAACGGATCAAGGGATCGAGTTAGCGAAGCAAATGGTGGAATTCCACGGGCTTGGTCACTCAGCAGCTATTCACACCGCTAGCGAAGAACTGGCTCAAGCATACGGCCAAAAAATTAAAGCGATGCGTTTAATCTGGAACTCACCATCTACTTTTGGTGGAATCGGGAATGTATATAATGCCTTCGTTCCATCTCTAACATTAGGTTGTGGGTCATACGGGAAGAACTCAGTGGGTGGAAACGTGAGCACAGAACATCTCTTAAATATTAAAAAAGTAGGAAGAAGGAAAAATAATATGCAGTGGTTCAAGGTGCCACCAAAAATTTACTTCGAACGCGATTCGATTCAATATTTGAAGTCAATGAAAGATGTTGAAAAAGTGATGATTGTAACTGACGAAACGATGGTAAAACTAGGCTTCTTGCACCGCGTGATTGAACAGTTGCACCGTCGTCGGAACAAGGTAACTTACCAAGTCTTTACTGATGTGGAGCCGGACCCAGATATTACAACGGTCGAAAAAGGAACCGAAATTATGAAGAGCTTCGAGCCAGATACCATTATTGCGCTCGGTGGGGGATCAGTTATGGATGCAGCGAAAGTGATGTGGCTTTACTATGAACAGCCAAGTGTCGATTTCCGCGATTTAGTCCAAAAATTTATGGATATTCGTAAACGTGCGTTCCGCTTTCCTGAATTAGGTAAAATTGCGAAATTCGTCGCGATTCCAACAACTTCCGGAACGGGTTCAGAAGTGACACCATTTGCTGTTATCTCAGATAAGAAGCATAACCGCAAATACCCAATTGCCGACTATTCATTGACACCGACTGTTGCGATTGCTGATCCAGCGTTTGTCGATACAGTCCCTGCTGAAGTAACAGCTGATACGGGAATGGACGTACTGACTCACGCAGTAGAAGCGTTCACCTCCACGATGGCGAATGATTATACGGACGGTCTTGCGCTACAAGCGATCAAGATGACGTTCCAATACTTGGAAGAATCTGTCAAGACAGCTGATCCAGTTGCGCGCGAGAAGATGCACAATGCCTCAACCATTGCGGGAATGGCCTTCGCTAATGCATTCTTAGGGATGTCACACTCCATGGCGCACAAAGTTGGCGCATTCTTCCATACCGTTCACGGCCGTACCAATGCCATCTTATTGCCATATGTTGTTCGCTATAACGGTACACGTCCAGCTAAGACATCTACCTGGCCGAAGTATGACCATTACAAAGCAGACAAAAAATTCCAAGAAATTGCGCAAGCATTAGGCCTCCCTGCTTCAACACCAGAAGAAGGTGTCGCTTCATTTGCGACAGCAGTTTATGAATTAGGGGAAAAAGTCGGTATCCAAATGAACTTAAAAGCACAAGGGATTGATAAGGATGAGTATCTAGCAAAAGTAGACGAAATTGCTTACTTAGCCTATGAAGACCAATGTTCACCGGCTAACCCACGTCTGCCACTGGTCGATGATATGAAAGAAATCTTAATTGATGCCTACGAGGGCTATAAAGCTCAACCGGGTCGAATTAAATAATAGTGTCCGCTAACGATTAAAAAAGAAGAACCTGTTTTCTCCTGCCCAACTTATCTGCACTATCAGAGATAAGTCGGGCAGGAGTTTTTTAGCAGAGATGTTTTGAATAAAATGGGTATTGGTAGATAAGGGAGGATTATTATTGTTATAATGAAGTCAACATATATAGAAAGGATTTGGTCATACGTGAATAAAAAACGATGGCTCATTGTGGGAATTGCCGTGATACTAGTGGTGGTATCGGGTGTTTCGTCTATTGGGTTAACAAATGATAATGAGACAGAGCAAGTCAGTAACTTAGGAGGGTCGAACCCCTTAGCTATGTTGTTAGGAGAAGAAGAGCTCTCCGAAGAGGTGCTTGAAGAAGGCTCTAAGAATGAGCGTATTCTTGTCGTGCCGATTGAAGGGGTGATTGGACCAGCTGATCCGCAGTATAATCATGAATTGATCTTAGCAGCGGCGGATGAAGTGGAAGAAGATGAGTCGATTAAAGCTGTTGTGCTGAAGGTGAATTCTGGTGGAGGTGCGGTCTATCAGACACGCGAGGTGTATGACCGTTACATGCAATTGAAAGAAGCGGTGGATGTTCCGATTTATTCATCGATTGACATGGTAGGCGCAAGCGGTGCTTACTACATGTCGATGGTGGCTGATGAAGTATATGCGGGACCAGAGACTATCGTGGGATCGATCGGGGTTATTACAAGCGTGACTGAATTCAGTGACTTAATGGAAGAATATGGCATCACCCAAGAAACATTCACGTCCGGTGAGTTCAAAGATACCCGAAGTAATTCACGAAAGATGACAGATGCCGAGCGTGAGATGATTCAGTCACAAATCGATGCATCATATGATGTGTTCGTCGATGTCGTCGATCAAGGACGTCCTAACTTAGACCGTGCGCAAGTGACAGAGTTGGCAGATGGGCGTATTTTCTCTGGTCGCGAAGCAGTTGAGAATGGCTTAGTCGATAAAGAAGGCTACTTCCGTGATGTGATTGAAGCAGTGAAGGTTGCTCAAGAGATTGACGGAGCTGAAGTGTTCCAATATGAACAAACAGGCAATCCATTCCAAAACTTATTTAACGGCTTGCCATTTATGCAAGTAGAGACTACCCCAGATGTGAAACAAATGATGAAAGATATTGAAGATATGCAGGGCATGTACTTGGAATACCGTTGGAAAGGAGCCGGCCGTTATGAACAAAACACCGCAAAATAAAACGGCCGAAAGTGAACGCAAGCTGGCCTGCAGACAAGCGCAACTGCGAGACATCGAAACATATAATGCGCCCAAAAAACTCTTTGGCGGCTTCTGGATTCGCTTAGCAGCTTTCTTAGTTGATCGTGTGATGATTCAGGCACTGACAGCGATTCTATTGAACTTGACGGTATATCGTATTTGGTCGACAAGTGTGTCCGATTCATTCGGGGTAACGCTGATCGAGCTCGTTATATTTGTGGGATATTTCTTCTTAATGACGTATTGGCTGGATGGGCAGACACCTGGGAAGTTGTTATTCCGTTTACGAGTCATGTCTTTGCAAGACGCTGAGCTGTCGAAGCAGACGATTTTTTATCGCGAATTGTTGGGAAAAGTCTTGTTCTTCTACCATCCATGGCTGGCGATTATTCTGGTATTTACCTTCAAGCGCCAGCACATCATTGATATTTTGGCGGATACAACAGTTGTGAACGAAGGGATGATTGCAGCCTTTGATCAGTATGAAGGCTCACTTGGAAAAGTTGAGGTGGCTCACACAGTTCATACGGCTCAATAGATCATTTTTTGGAAAATAGCTTGAAATATAAAATGTATTCGTGTAGAATACTAAACAGTTAAATAAAAAACAGAGGCGCGAAAACGATGAGTCATTATCTGGAGGCTGACACCCGAAGAACGATAATAAAAGGCGAATTCGCCGAAGGACAGCTGTGTTGGAAGTTGATCCTGGGTCATGGTTGAATAAATCATGGACTGTCACGTTAGTGGAGTACTGTCTTAATGAACTGCGGAGGAATCTGGGGCGTACTGTCTTGGATTCCTTTTTTTGTTAAGGAAGGCTCTCACAATGACAATTTTAGGAGGAATTATTGTGGGACAGAGAAGATGGAGTAGACGATTGATATTAGGGATAAGTGCGGTAGTTATACTGCTCGGGGCGAATCCCGTCTTGGCAGCTGAAGCTGAAGCACAAACGGTGGGGATGAATTTAGGCTGGTGGACATTATTGCCTCCCGCATTGGCAATTATACTTGCCTTTACGACAAAAGATGTGATTTTATCACTCTTCATCGGCGTATTCAGCGGAGCATATATTATGCAGTTGGGGAGTGGAGTGAGTGCACTTACAGGAGTAGCTAAGGCTTTTGCGAGTGTGGTGGGTTACTTTATTAGCTCGTTAGCCGATCCATGGAATGCTGGGGTATTACTTCAAGTCATGACGATTGGGGGATTGATTGCTTTAGTCGCCAAAACAGGTGGGGCGATGGCGGTGGCTGAGCGGTTGTCGAAGTATGCTAAAGGTCCAATTAGTACTCAAATCATTACTTGGTTGTTAGGAATGGCTATTTTCTTTGACGATTATGCGAATGCCTTAACGATTGGACCCATTATGCGTCCGGTATCTGATAATATGGGGATTTCGCGCGAGCGCTTAGCCTTTGTGATTGATGCGACAGCTGCGCCAGTGACCGGGATTGCTTTGATTTCGACGTGGGTAGGTTATGAGATTAGTTTGATTAGTGGCGCACTGGATGCAATCGGTGTGGAGATGAATGCTTACAGTTTTTTCTTAGATACGTTGCCGTACCGGTTCTATAACATTTTTATGTTGTTGTTTGTTTTTGTGACCTCAGTGACATTGCGCGAGTTTGGTCCAATGAAACAAGCCCAACTCCGAGCGAAACGGACGGGAGACTTAATTCATCCAGACTCGAGTAAAGCAGAAGGCGCAACAGAACATGAACATGCTGAAGGTGGGACGATTTGGAATGCGCTAATTCCGATTGGGGCACTTATCGTTTTCAGTTTTATTGGGTTTTACGTGGATGGTCGTCAGACAATTCTTGCTGAGGGAGCAGCGGAGGCGATTCGGGTGATGGAGACAGCGCCCTTCTCGTTTACAGCGATTCGAGAAACATTCGGAGCATCTGATGCGTCAGTCGTCTTATTTCAAGCTTCATTGTTAGCTAGTATTATTGCATTAGTGATGGGGATGACGCAAGGTCGCTTTGGCATCACAGAAGGAATCGAGCATTGGTTCGAAGGGATGAAGAGCTTACTGTCAACAGGCGGGGTCTTGTTGTTAGCTTGGTCACTGTCTTCCATGATGAAAGCAATGGGAACAGCTGATTTCTTGGTCTCGGCGCTACAAGGGAATATTCATCCCTTGTTGTTACCCAGTTTAATTTTTGTGTTTGGAGCGGTGATATCTTTTGCAACAGGGACATCTTTTGGGACGATGGGTATTTTGATGCCACTTGCTATTCCATTAGCTGAAGCATTGGATCCAGGCAATATGCAGCTCGTTACTGTGGTGTCAGCGGCGGTCTTAGCTGGTGCGATTATGGGTGATCATTCGTCTCCGATCTCAGATACAACGATTTTATCAGCGATGGGAGCGGGGTCGGACTTAATTGATCATGTGCGGACGCAGATGCCGTATGCCTTAACAGTTGGCGCTATTTCGGTAGCACTGGGCTATATTCCTGCTGCCTATGGTATATCTCCATGGGTCTTGATTCCGGTAGGCTTCATGGTGCTAGCTGGTATTGTCTACTTCTTCGGCCAACGTATTGATACATCGGTTGAATAGACATCATTGAAATAATGTGAATAATAATAACCCCCTTACTTTTGGGCGACGCGTCGTGCAAAAAGTAAGGGGGTTTTTGATAAGGTTGTTTGTTTAGTTATCATAGTGGGCACGATTGCCGCCGATTAGTTTCGGACGGGAAGCGAGTCCGAAAACGGGAGCATGACCGAGTTGTTTAGGTGTCAGATGTTTGGGAACTTGGACATGCTTGATATGCATGCCGATTGCAGTTTGGCCGATATCAAGTCCGCAGTCAGCTTCAATTGCTT
This sequence comes from Dolosigranulum pigrum ATCC 51524, assembly GCF_000245815.1. GTDB lineage: Bacteria > Bacillota > Bacilli > Lactobacillales > Carnobacteriaceae_A > Dolosigranulum > Dolosigranulum pigrum. The sequence continues at coordinate 246,803 of NZ_JH601104.1, read as the reverse complement.
CGACAACGACTGGGTTTTTGAAGAGGTCATAAGCAGCTGTCGCAACCCCACCGCCAGCAGTGAGAATGGGAACAACGCTAACAAGCGGTAAGTTGAATTGTTCTGCAACGGTTGCTTCCACGACGAGCGCACGGTTCAAGTGTTCGCAACATTGGACGGCTAAGGCAATATCGCGTTCGGCTAAGAATGCCTGGGTTGTCTGGACGATTTGTTGTCCGATCGCTAAGCTAGTCTGTTGACCGATCGCTTCGCCGATAATCGTACTGGTTGAACAGCCTAAAACAAATAGACGCGGTGAGCGTTCGTTTGGTTTGAAGCGGGAGAATAAGTCAGCTAGGATATGGGTTAAGTCATCCGATAGATGTGATAATGACATAGATAGAACTCCTTTCATGCGAGTTAAAGAGGGGTTAAGCGAATTGATTACCATACCATTCTTGGAAGAGCCGTGTCATCAATTGGGTGATACGCAAGCCAATTTCAGCATATTTCGGTGTGTCTAAGTTAGCTAGCGAGATACGAACTGTCCATTCACTGGAACCAAATGCTTCAGCCTTCAAGAGGTTGACCCGTTCTTCTTGGGCTAAGCGTGAGACGATTTCTGTCATTGTAAATGTGTCAATGATATAATCACGGAACTCTTCACCGAAGCGCTTCGTGAGCCACCAATCGAAGTTGATTTCACAATAATAGGCGGTGTTCAAGGATTCAAGCGGATACGTTAAACCGAGCGATTCATATAAGAGATTGCCACGCTTACGGCAGAGGGACATCACATCATTCTTAAAATTATCTCCTTCATCCAGCAACGCATAGAGACTGAAAATCGTCATCATTGCCTGTTGGGGTGCTGATAGACCAGCTGTATGATTAAGCGCGACTAAGCGACTATCAGCGACCATCCGATCGATGAAGCGAATATTTTTGGGCGTAGAATCGATAATGTGATAGCGACTATCGATCTTCTCATCAACGGGTCCATTCAATTCTTGCAACTTCTTATCAAAAATATTATCCTTCGCCACTGAGATTGTGCCAATGCGCCAACCTGTTGCTCCGAAGTACTTGGAATAAGAATAGATACAGACTGTATTATACGGGATTTCGGTAAAGAGAGAATGAAACTCCTTCAAGAAGGTGCCGTATACGTCATCAGAGATAATCATTAATTCTGGATTATCTTCTTCAATAATGGCCTTAAGCTGGGTAATAGACTCATCATTAATCGCGGTTGCAGTTGGATTACTCGGATTGACAACGAAGACCGCTTTAATATCGGGCGAGCGTAGCTTGTCCAGTTCTTCTTTCGGGAACTGGTAACTTACCTTGCCGTCATAATCCATACTCTTTGAGCGGACATATTCAACATCGAACTGATATTCTGGTAAGTCCGGAATTTCCAAATAAGGCGCAAACGTTGGCGTCATCATCGCAATCTTATCACCCGGCTCGAGCAAGTGATTGCTAATAAACGAATTAAACGTATAGACAATTCCCGCCGTACCGCCTTCAACAGCAAAAATATCGAACGGCACACTGCGATCGTCGAATAATTTTTGTTGCAAATATTGCTTAATCGGATGCTCGCAACCAGGCAAAACGCGCTCTGGATGCGGATAGTTATCCCCAATCAGATAATCCAACATATACGTCAACCATTCACTCGCGGGCATCCCCAAGACATCAGCACTTGCATTCCAAATTTTTCGCAATAAGGTCGCTCCCAGTGATTCCTTTGGCTTCAGGAACTCATCGAAACGCTTATCCCGACCAATTGTATTCATACTCTTCGAGCCTAAACGGTCCCGCCCGTGAATATACGTCTCTTGGGTCGCAAATTGTCCCAATAAAAAGTAAGCTTCACGCGGAATGGGTGCCGTCCAGTTGGGATTACCCCGTCCGGCATTGAGCCATTCCTTGCTTGCCTGCTCACTATTGTGCAGATCTTCCAAATATAAACTTAACTCGAATGGACTTAATTGTTCCAGATTCTTTTTCATATAAGTTCCTCTCCCTTAGTGAAAACGCCCTCGCTATCTTCATTATAATAAATATTACGCGAAAATATAACCCCTAATTTTAGATTCAGCGCTTTTCTTATGATAAAGTCATTATTCGTGATAAAATAGATTTGTTGAAAAAATGAACTTACGATGGAGAGGTTAGGAAGCAATGACAAATGAACAAAAGTGGCAATTGTACAAGCGCTTAGTGTCGGTAGCGGATGCGGGATTATATTATGGTCAAGATGCTTTTGATCATGAGCGTTACCAAGAAATAAAAGAGATTGCTCTCGAGCTGTTAGCGGACTTGACAGATACGTCAACAGAACAGCTAGCTGTCCTCTTCGGGCAAGAAGCAGGTTATCCGACACCAAAAGTGGATGTTCGCGCTTTTATTGAGCGAGAGGGACAGGTACTGTTGGTTCAAGATAAGCACACAGCAGAATGGTCCCTGCCAGGCGGTTATGCGGAAGTAGGGCTATCGCCTACCGCTAATATTGTCAAAGAAGTTAAGGAAGAGACGGGCTTAGACGTGGTTGAGACCCAATTGCGTGCGGTTTATGATACGAATTTGCGCGAGGATATTATTCAGCCATTTCAATATTATAAGTTTATATTTGCTTGTGAGGTGGTTGGAGAGATCCGACAGAACTTCGAGACTGATAAGGAAGTGCAGGCCGTTCGTTATTTTTCAAGGGAAGATTTACCAGTACTGTCACAAGTGCGAACGACTGAAGCTCAATTGCAACAATTATTTAAGCATGAACCGGCGATTTATGTTGAGTAGTGAGTTGAGTAATGAATGGAAGGAGATGATAGGATGACTGTTTTGACCGGAGCGATTGATTCCAAACATCTAGCGCGAAAAATTAGTTTTACAGCAATTATTCCGATAGACCGACCGCGTTCGATGCCATTGCGGACGCTGTATTTACTGAACGGTTGGGGAGAGAACCATGATTCCTGGCTACATTATACGACGATTACTCGCCTGGCTGAGAAGTTTCAGCTAGCGGTGATCGTGCCGGATGGAGCGAATAGTTTTTACCTCGATCATGCGAGCGGTGACGCGTATGGGAAGTTTTACGGACAAGAACTAGTCGAAAAAACACGCCAACTATTTCCGTTATCGGACAAGCGCGAAGATACCTTTATTGGCGGGCTCTCGATGGGAGGTTACGGTGCTTTGCGGCTGGGCTATCATTATCAAGATACCTTTAGCAAGGTGATGTCATTTTCTGGACGTATCTTAACATCAAGCGATAAATTGCGTGATAATGGTATTGATCAACGCTTGCGTCATTATTTAGAGGTGGATTCATTCGAGCAGCTACCAGCTGAAGTGGATATTTACCAAGTAATCAAGCAAGCTGATCGGGATGAGACCGAGTTGTTGTTGACGTGCGGAACTGAAGACTTCTTATTTGCCGAAAATCAGACATTACACGAATGGCTCAGCGATCAAGGGATCAAACACACTTTCCGCAGTGAAGCAGGCAGTCATACGTGGCCATATTGGGAAGAGATACTGGAACCAGCGATTCGTTGGTTACGATCATAGGAGGAGAATAATGATGGAATTTAAACGAAAAGATAATATGATTTATTTAGATATAGATGGACAAGACCTTGCGTATATTAAGTTTGCTTACCACGATGATTATATTGAAGCGTACAGTACATTTGTAGATACTTCATTACGTGGGCAAGGCGTTGCCCAAAAATTAGTGGATGCACTTGTTGCCGTAGCAAAAGAAGAAAACAAGCGGATTAATCCAACTTGTTCATACGTTGTAAACTTATTTGAGAAAAAACCCGAAAAGTACAGTGATATTCAGTACTAAAACAAATAAACATGATGAGTTGTATAATTAAATTGATGTGACCCTCAAAAGTTGGAGTTTTGAATAGTGACGATTAGGTACATAATTGAGTGGCTTGTTTCCGATAATTAACCGGAGATAAGCCACTCAATTTTACTTTTATCCAATCGTTAAGGATTCAATTAATTTATTTAACAGACGTCATCAGCAATTAATGAATAGTAATTTTAGGAAACACCATCTCAGTCAATAGATAATATTATGAGAGTGGATTGCCAATTAAATAAAAAAGTATTATTCGCACTTATTAAGCTAACAACCTATCTCCCGTTGCTTTAATTAAAATAGCACCTAATGGAGCAGTTAAAACGATAGATAAAACAGCTAAGGATAAAATTAAATCACCTGATTCAACCCCCATTGCTAAAGGAACTGCTCCGATAGCTGCTTGAACAGTAGCCTTTGGAATATAGGCGATTATAGAAAATAATTTTTCCTTCTTATTTAATTCTGTTCCGATTAAAGACAAGAGGACGCCTGTACTTCTAGCCAATAAACCAATTCCAATAAGTATAATGCCTTTCAAACCTGCATCAAGGGCTAATCCTATATTAACCTGAGCGCCAACTAAAACAAATAATAATACTTGAGCAAAGATCCAAACTTCGTTAAATGTAGACGCCAGCTGTTTCCCCACAGCTGGCATTTTTTCAAAGAGAATAAAGCCAATAGCCATAACTCCTAATAGACCAGCAATTTCTATTTTGGTTTCGATTGCTTTTTCGAAAGTAGTCAATAATATGGCTGCACTCAAAACAAAGAGCATTTTTTGAGTGCTTGGGATATCGAAGCGTTGAAAGACTTTGATAAGTATCCAACCAAACATTAATCCAATGATAACTCCCAATATAATGGATAAAGGAATTGTAAATATTTCTGTCCCAATGTTGACATCACCACCCCCATAAATCCCTAGAAAAGCAGAAAAGATAGTAACCGCAAAAACATCATCAATTGAAGCGCCAGCTAAAATTAAAGTCGGGATATTTTTTTCTTGACCACACCCACGATCTATTAAATCAAGCATCGCTGGAACAATTACGGCTGGTGACACAGCAGCAATAATGAATCCGAGAATTCCTCCTTGAATAAAGGAAAAATCAAAAAGTTGTACAGACAGAAAAGCAATCGTTAACCCTTCTAAAATCCCTGGAATAAAGCTTAATTTAATTGCTGGTTTTCCTACTTTTTTAATAACTTTTTTCTCTATTCCGAGTCCTGCCCTTAAAAGAATAACAATTAAGGCAATATTTCTAAGGTCACTAGAAGTCCTTAGAATATCCTCACTCAATAATGAAAATCCATAGGGACCGATTAATCCTCCTACAATGATCATACCTAGCAAACCTGGTAATTTTATTCTCTCAAATAAAGCTCCAGATAAAAGCCCTAATAATGCAATTAATGCGAAACTTGTTGCCATAATTTCTATCTCCTTTAATAAAAACACCTATTAGATAAAATGAATGATGTAGAATCAAAAAAAATTCTCATTCATTTTATCTAATAGGTGTCATCAACTATTAACCAATAGCATTTATAGGGAACACCATCCCTGTATTTTCATTTTAACAGATTACCTATTAGAAATCCAAAATATAATGGATTTTATTCTATCCTAATTAATTAACCGTATGTATCGAGCCTGCTTAGATGGGTTATCCCAGAAGAATGTTCTCTATTAGCCCATCAGCCGGATTAAAAATGATTTTTTCGATGGTTGCCCTTGAGGGGTGAATCCCCCCACATTTAACTAATCGTAAGCGTACTTATTGAATCGTATGTTTTGTTGCATTTAATTTGACAATGGAGGGGTGTAAAAAAAATATAAAAAAATTGAATTTCCTCTTGACTTTTTATCATGCTATTTATATAATAGTATTTGTGTTAAGAAATATTACATTTCTTCAAGGCCCCTTGGTCAAGTGGTTAAGACATCGCCCTTTCACGGCGGTATCACGGGTTCGAATCCCGTAGGGGTCATATATGGAGGGATAGCGAAGTGGCCAAACGCAGCGGACTGTAAATCCGTTCCTTCGGGTTCGAAGGTTCAAATCCTTCTCCCTCCATCATATTGGGCTATGGCCAAGCGGTAAGGCAACGGTTTTTGGTACCGTCATTCCCAGGTTCGAATCCTGGTAGCCCAGTTATTGTCCATGTGCAGTTGCACATGGTTTTTTTGTTTTAGAAAGAAAAACATGACCGGAAACATTTTGGAACGACTCAAGGTGTGGTATAATGAAGATAACTACGTGCATATGGGGGTGCCGACATGCAAATTGATTTGAGTTGGGAAGCATTATTGTCGTTAGGGACAGTGAGCAGTCTGATCGATATTGTCATTGTGTCATTTATTATTTATCAATTAATTAAGATTGTTCGTGGAACGCGCATTAATGAACTTCTCAATGGTATTTTTATTGTTCTATCGGTGAAGGTGATCAGTTCTGTTTTTAATTTACATACGACCGAATATTTGATTGATTTTGTCATTCAATGGTCAGCCTTAGCGTTAATTATCATTTTCCAGCCTGAACTACGGCGAGGTTTGGAGCATTTAGGTCGTGGTTCTGTCTTTGCGAAGAAGAAAAAAGCGGATCCGGCCCATGAGATGATTGAAGCCTTGAAAAAATCGATTACATACATGAGTAAACGGCGGATTGGGGCGCTAATTTCCATTGAGATGGAAACCGGTCTGGATGAATATGTGGGGACGGGAATTCGGATGAATTCAGAAATTTCGTCGGAATTAGTGACGAATATTTTTATTCCAAATACACCACTTCATGACGGGGCCGTTATTATCCAGAATTTCAAAATTTCATCGGCTGCAAGCTATTTGCCACTATCGGAGAGTTCAGCGATTCCCAAAGAATTTGGAACGCGACACCGAGCGGCAATTGGTTTGTCTGAAGTGAGTGATGCGATTACGTTGATTGTCTCAGAAGAAACCGGCAATATTAGTTTATCGCACTTAGGTAACTTAAAAAATGATCTGACTATCGATGAGTTGGTGGAGTACTTGGATCAGGAATTAATTGTTGATGAGGACGAAGCAACAAGTGTTATTGATCGACTTTATCAATGGGTGATGAAGGGAGTGCGTGGTGAATGAAATGGAACTTTGATAACCCAATGTTAACGAAGATTCTATCCGTCATTATTGCGATTTTTCTCTTTATGTTTGTCTCTTACGAAGGGAAAAGCCACACTGATAATGTGATGTCTGGTTCATCTAGCCATTCAGTAACAGAAGTATTGACCAATATTCCGGTAGAAGTCGATATTGATAATGAAAAATATTTCGCCACTGGAATTCCCAATGCCGTCTCAATCCGCCTTGATGGTCCGCAATCTGTTATTACACAGACCGTCGTGACGCAGAATTTCACGGTGAAGACACCGGATTTAACTGAATTAGGAGTCGGGACGCATAAGATCGAACTATTCGCAGAAGGGTTTTCAGAAGAATTAAACTATAACCTCAGCCCGGCTGTGGCAACCATTCGTGTGGAAGAGAAGTTGAGTCAACAATATGATGTAGATGTGAACTTTGACCGCGATGAATATGTGGCACGAGGGTATGATGTCGAAGGAATTGATCTCTCAGAAAAACAAGTTACTATTTCTGGGGCGGAGAGTACTTTAAGCAATATTCACGAAGTTAAGGCGATTATCCAACCGAACCAGACCAATATCACTTCGAGCTTCAATGTGGAAGCCCGTGTCGTGGTCTTGAATAAGGCGGGTGAACCACTTAATGTGAATGTCTCGCCGTCTACGGTGGATGCGAGTGTCAACATTACTAGTCGCAAGAAAGAAGTTGCCATCAACTTAGAACAAACGGGCAAAATTGATCCCCGATTTGATTATAATATTAGTCTCGCGACGAATGAATTACCAACATTAGAAGTATCCGGGGATTATGATAAGATCGCCGCGATGGAAGAGATTGATGTGGATGTCGACTTGTCAGGGATTACTGAATCAACGACACGAGAAGTGCCGATCGTTATGCCAGATGGAGTCGATGAGATGAGTCGTAATAAAGTCAATGTCAAAATTAACGTTCAGCGAAAATAATGAGTAGTATGGAACATAAAGGAGTATAAAATTATGGGTAAGTATTTTGGAACAGATGGTGTTAGAGGAATTGCGAATCAGGAACTCACACCAGAATTAGCCTTCAAGTTAGGACGATTCGGAGCTATTGTCTTAGCTAATCATGCAAAGCGTGAGGTGCCTCATGTCTTAATTGGACGCGATACACGTGTGAGTGGTCGCATGTTGGAGTATGCTTTAATTTCAGGATTATTATCAGCCGGCGCAGAAGTGATGCGTCTCGGTGTGATTACGACGCCAGGTGTTTCATATCTAACGAAGCAACAAAATGCAACAGCTGGTATTATGATTTCTGCTTCACACAACCCAGCCCGCGATAATGGAATCAAGTTCTTCGGCTCAGATGGATTCAAGCTATCAGATGAGCAAGAAGCAGAGATCGAAGCGTTAATCGATGAAGCCAATGATCCACACAAGCGTCCATCCGCAGAAGGTTTAGGCGTATCGGAGGAATTCAAGGAAGGTGCCTTGAAGTATATTCAATTCTTGACGCAGACTATTTCAGGTGATTTATCGGGGCTAAAAGTAGCTTTAGATGGTGCGAATGGGGCAGCGAGTCCATTGTTGAACCGCCTATTTGCTGATTTAGAGACGGACTTCGAAGTTATGGGGGCTTCACCGAACGGGATTAATATTAATGATGGCGTCGGTAGTACCCACCCTGAGAAATTAGCTGAGTTTGTCCAAGAGACGGGTTCTGATGTCGGCTTAGCTTTTGATGGCGATGGCGATCGCTTAATTGCGATTGATGAGAACGGTGAAATCATTGACGGAGATAAGATCTTATTTATCTGTGGAAAATACTTAGCTGATCAAGGTCGCTTGAAGCAAGGTACCATTGTCTCGACTGTTATGAGCAATATTGGTTTTTATAAAGCGATTGAAGAACATGATATTCAGTCAGTTAAGACACAAGTCGGTGACCGTTTCGTTGTGGAAGAGATGCGCAAGAATGGCTACAACTTAGGTGGAGAACAATCGGGTCACATTATCTTCCTCGATCATCATACGACAGGTGATGGCTTACTGTCAGGGATTCAGCTCCTTAATGTGATGAAGAAAACCGGCCGACCATTATCTGAATTAGCCGCTGAAGTGACTACCTATCCGCAACGCTTAGTGAATATCGAAGTGGTGGACAAGAAGGAAGCCTTGAATAACGAAGCGATCCAACAAGTGATTGAAGCAGTTGAAGAAGAGATGGCTGGCAACGGACGCATATTGGTACGCCCAAGTGGAACCGAACCGCTCCTTCGTGTGATGGCTGAAGCTCCAACGCAAGAAGAAGTAGATGCATACTGTGAACGTATTGCAGAAGTTGTCCGTCAAGAAGTCGGAAAATAAAGCCAACTCCTAATAGATTAAAGCATAAAGTCATTAATTGAAAAATTGGTGCTTTGATTATTGAAATAACTATATCTTTGTTATAATTGAGATAAATATTAAGGAAGGTGATTTGATGTCATTTTTTACAGAAGATTATCTCGAAGGGGCAGGTGCGATTAAGCGCGAAGCAAAGGCACAACTGTCCGGTAACTGGAAGTCAATGATGTTACTTAGCTTAGTTCCTACATTGTTCTCGATTGTTGTTGTATGGCTTTTTTCTGGATCTTTTGCGGTTGGTTTTTTGGGTGATCAGTTACAACTGGTTGACCCCAATCAATTGACTCAGAATAGCGGATGGGAAATTAACTTGTACGTGACAACAGTGAATAATGGCCGACTCATTCAGTGGGCCGTGCAAGCCTTCTTCGCGCTCATAACGGTGGGGATTATCTATACGATGATTGACTATATTCGCGAAGATTACCAAGTTCGTCCGCTTGAAGATGCTTTTAGTGCGTTTACAAGTGGTTATGGTTGGAAGCTGTTTTTAGTCTTCTTACTGAAGACAGTCTATACTATATTGTGGACCTTCGTGCTTATCATTCCCGGTATTATTAAGGGCTATTCTTACTCACAAGCTTACAATATTTACCGCGATGCGCAGGAGAACGGGCATGATATATCGGTTAATGATGCGATTACAGCTAGTCGAGAAATGATGGATGGGCACAAATTTGATTTGTTTGCTTTGCAGATCAGTTTTGTTGGATGGTATATTCTATCGCTCTTCCTGTTGGGGATTCCATTGCTTTGGGTCATTCCGTATGTCAACATGTCCACGGCTGTCTTCTATGAGAACATCTCAATGGACTATCTAGCGGAAAAATATAACATTCACCCACACGTGTCAGAGACAATTTAATATCATACTAAAAAAGCCCAGCTGGTGATAGTTGGGCTTTTTTTGTGGAAAAAGGCATCAAAAAGGAGTGATGCCTTCTCGATGAATCCTATATGTGGATAGAATTTGTGGATAGCGTTTAAGGGAATTGTTTAATCCACTGTCCAATTGTTGTGCGTATAAGCATCGTCCCAGAAGAGGAATTCATAATACGTACTCTGAGCGAAGATGTGAAGTAATTTTTGAATTTCTGCTTCTGTTTTGTCTTCAGCCAAGTCATTCATAATGGACTTGAACTTCTCAACAACAGCAGAGAATCCAGGATCAGCGTAAGTTTTGATCCAACGTGCGTACAATTCGTTATCAGTGCCTTCTTCAAGTAAGTGCTGGCCGATTTGTTCATAGAGCCAATAGCAGGGCAATAAGCAAGCAACCGTCTTGGCTGGATCACCCGTCTGAGCTTGAATCTTCAAGTGGTTCATATAAGCATACGCATTCGGACTCGGAATATAATTCGCTAAGTCTTCATCAGTAATATTCAGATCGGTGATGAACGAATCATGCAGTGACAGCTCATCTTGAATCGTACTTACAACCCCCTCTGAGAAAGCCAGTGCCAACTGCTTATCCTCCGTATGGTAAGCTGCTAGTGAATGCGCCGCGGCAAATCCTTCCAAATAATACGCATCCTGAATGACATAGAACTTGAACGTCTCCTGATCGAGCGAGCCATCAACTAACCCACGGACGAATGGATGAGTAAAGCTTGCCTGCCACGTCTCCTGCACATATTCATAAGCGCTATCGGTAAATGTTGTCATAAACAAACATCCTTTCTTAGATAAATAGTTATCACTTTAAGGATGAGACTGAAAAAAGCCCTTACCCAAAAGTAAGTGCTCGAAAAAATGACGGCCAGTCTCTCTTGATGCAATCACTTTCCCTTCGCAAGCACTAACTTGACAGGTTCAATGGGTCTCTCTCAGCATAACGCACCCCAAAATGATCTCTCTAATTCCAACCTAACTATATCATAAGTCCCAACAGAATAAAATAAATTTGATTATTATTCCGGAAGAATTCAAGGCGATATCTTGCATTCTCGGACCAAACATGATACAATATTACTGTTGTGAGGTTAATAATGCCGACATAGCTCAGTAGGTAGAGCGCATCCATGGTAAGGATGAGGTCACGGGTTCAAATCCCGTTGTTGGCTTACAAAATAGGAGTGGCTCATTTAGGAGTGGCTCATTTAGGAGTGGCTCATTTAGGAGTGGCTCATTTAGGAGTGGCTCATTTAGGAGTGGCTCATT
>NZ_JH601104.1:208279-235152 GCF_000245815.1 Dolosigranulum pigrum ATCC 51524 | reverse complement strand
TAGGAGTGGCTCATTTAGGAGTGGCTCATTTAGGAGTGGCTCATTTAGGAGTGGCTCATTTAGGAGTGGCTCATTTAGGAGTGGCTCATTGTAAGTCATTCCTTTTTTAATACCTAAAATTCTTCTGCTGAAACTAACCTGAGTAATTTTCATATTTGAAATATCATTTAATTGAAAGTTGAAGAATAATTGGATAACTTACAATTACATAGTAGAAACAATAGACTAGCTAGTTATATTAATTACCATTTGCTCATAAATGAACAATATCACTTGCGATCAAATTTTATCATAAGACTAAAAAATGAAAGAATTATAAATTTCTTGTGGAAGGAGCATCAAGAGCCTTCCACTCGAAAATCAATGACTAGTTCTATCATGGTGTAATTAAGATAGCGTGTGTTTTTTCTAAAAAGGAGGATAAAAGATGTTAAGTATGCAATCAATTTCGAAAAAATATGGAGAACTATATGCACTAAAAGATGTGGAATTAGAGATAAAGAAAGGTGAGATGGTCGCATTAATTGGAAATAATGGATCGGGAAAAACGACATTGATGAAAATTATTAGTGGTATTACTAAAGCGAGTACCGGAACTTTTGAGTGGGAGACCAATCGTCAAACTAATTTGATTGAAACACCTGAGTTCTTTGATTATCTATCTGGATATAAGAATTTAGAATATTTTCGCATTCAAAGAGGGATTCAAGATCAACATATTATCGAGGATATACTGGAAAGAGTCGGTTTATCGAATGACCGTAAAAAATTTAAACAGTATTCATTAGGGATGAAACAACGATTAGCTATAGGGTTGTGTTTGTTAGGGAATCCTGAATTTATGGTTTTGGATGAGCCCACAAATGGAGTGGATGCTCAAGGGATTATCGATATTCGAAATTTACTCTTAACTTTAAACAAAGAAGAGCAATTGACGATGTTGATTAGTAGCCATAATATAAATGAACTTTACAATATCGCCACTCGATTTGTATTTATCAAAAGTGGAGAGATCAAAAAAGATATCAGCAAATCAGAATTAAATGAAAATATCGGAACGTTTTACCAAGTGAATATTGACCGAATACAAGATATAGAAGCGCTAATAAATGACACGGTATTACAGTCGAATTATTATACAATTGACGACAAGAATACGCTAAAATTGGTTAAAAATTTTGAAACAAGTCAATTTATTGAACAATTGTCTCAAAAAGAGCTCATTGACGATATATCTGAAGTGCAAGTGACACTAGAAGACTATTATCTAGAAATAATGAAAGGGTAGAAAGCTTATGGTGAAAAAATATATCTATTCAGAACTATACCGAATCAAACATATTCGAATGTACATCGCATTGTTTTTCATAACAATTTTATTTCCGATAGCTACAACAGCTTTTCTTTCAATGATTTCTCCCAAGCAACCGGAGCCGTTGACAAAAGAATTTGGCTTATACGTGTTATATATGTTAATACTTGTTGGTTTTTACTTAGCCTATCCGATTGTTATTTGTGCGAATACAGTGAAACCTAAATACGTTGAACGACAAATTTTGTCATCAGGGATTACAAAAAATATTCTATATTTTTCTGATTTATTTTATATTAACATGATCCAACTAATTATGTTAGTATTGTATTCGGTGTCTAGTATCATATCGGCTACTTTGCTGTTAGAAAGCGCTCCAGGGGCAGAAGACTCACTGGATCTAGTTACTGTGAAAGAGTTTATAATAATGATGTGTTGTATCTATATAACTATGATTTTAGCTAGTGTAATACTATATAGTTTACAGTTAGTGTTGAGCAATAAAATTTTTGCGACAGGATTATTTGTCTTTTTAGGCTATGTGATTCCATTAATTATTGCACAAATTAGATATTTTTTAGAAATAGTAGATGCAGTTGCTCAAATAATTCCGTTTTTACAAATTGCCTTTTTCTATAAAGGGGATAGTCCATTAAGTATGTTATTGCTTATTCATGGTATTTGGATAGCAGTGACCATTATTATATGTAACACGATTTATAACAAAATAGAAGCTTAAAAATAATAAGAAGGAGTTGTTGAAAAATGAAAGAATCATTATTTTTTGTGTCACTATTGTTTTTAGCAGTGTTTTTAATCTTAGGAGTTTATTGGCTAACCCAGCGATGGGTATACGATGTTGATGTTAGGGGATTGCGTAAATGGATTTTAACGTCCTTTGTATTGTACGCTATTACTTACGGAATTAGCTTGTATTTAATTAATTAAAACTAGCAACAATTTTAGCTACATGTATGCCGTTATGTTTAAGATGGAATCAACGTGATTACTATAATGATAAGAAATATAACAGAACCATTTCTTATTTTTTGATTTTTGAGAATGCCAGGCACAGTACAATCTGCCAATAGCTTTCTATATCTTTATTATACGCAATTTAGTGTAAAATAACAAAATATTCACAATGACGACTTAAAGAGAGAGTATTCAAATTATTCCAATTTTTGTTTGACTTTTTTCTAAGTTGTGCTATAATATGATTAGAAAGTCAAGGCACTTCCCCGCCAACCCGCCGAAGTGTCTTGGCTTTCTTTTTGTCTACCATACATATTATCTGATAATTAAAAAACACATTGCCCAATGCAATGTGTTTTAGTTTGTTTTATTTAAAAGATAGCTAAAGTTAGCGGCGGTTTTTGTTTAGGATAAATAAGCGGAGGATGTTTAAGAAGGAAGCGGTTGCGGTAGCAACATATGTGAGCGCTGCTGCAATGAGTATTTTTTTGGCTTGTTGGAGTTCTTGTCGATTCAATATTTGTTGTTCGTCTAAGATAGCTAATGCGCGCTTGGAGGCGTTGAATTCAACCGGTAAAGTAACTAACTGAAAGATTAAGGTTAGTGAGAATAATAAGAGTCCAAAGGCAATTAAGTACTGTCCGCTGTTTTGGCCGAATAAGACACCGAGAATTAGGATGGGCATGGCTGCCATTTGTCCGAAGTTCGTGATTGGAACGAGGTTAGAACGGACTTTAAGTGGGGTGTAATCAGTCTCATCTTGCAAGGCATGACCGACTTCGTGAGCGGCTACTCCGATCGCTGCCACAGAGCTAGAATGTCGTGTGCTTTCGGATAGACGCAAGGTTTTTTCTTCAGGATGATAGTGATCGGTTAATTCTCCACGAATCCCTTCGAGGCGCACATCAGTGAGGCCATTAACGTCGAGCAGTTGACGGCAAATAATAGCAGCGGTTTGTTGACTAGTGGCTTCAACTTGGCTGTATTTGTTATAAGTCAGATGGATGTATAGATTGGCTAGTGTCGAAATACCGACACCAATTAAGACTATGTAGAAATATGGATCATAGAATATGGTAAACATTGCACATGCTCCTTTATAGACCTTCAATTTAACGCGATTATCCTCATTATAGCACTAGTGGTGGGGGATAAGAAGATAAATGATTAAAGGAAATATGATAATTTTATGAATAAATATGTTTTTTAATGAGAGAAATTTGAGTGAAATACGGCGGTCATGTTTAATTTTTGGAAGGATAAGGCAATAGATGGGCTATTAGCTGAATCTATGATAAAATGATAGGGACGTGAGTAGAGAGAAGGGGAGTAATATGACGACTATTTCACAATTAATAACAGATTTCGTAGCCAAGAGTATTGAGATAGGGACGTTGAATGCATTAGATCGGATCTATACAGAGAATAAGTTGTTGCATATATTTGAATTAAATGAATTACAGCCAGTCGAGCCGAGTGATCCTTTGCCGGTGAGTCGGTTAGATATTTTAGATCAGTTGATTCAGCATGCG
The DNA here is from genome assembly GCF_000245815.1 of Dolosigranulum pigrum ATCC 51524. Taxonomy (GTDB): domain Bacteria; phylum Bacillota; class Bacilli; order Lactobacillales; family Carnobacteriaceae_A; genus Dolosigranulum; species Dolosigranulum pigrum. The sequence goes on along the minus strand of NZ_JH601104.1, from coordinate 231,333 downwards.
GTAGAAGCAGAGATTATTGCTGATCGTGAAGCAGATCGTGATACGTTCGGAGCTTTGCTGATGGATACGACGACTCCGCTACCTTCAGAGGTGAACCGGACATTTTGGGAGAAGCATGCGGAGAGTCCGCAAGTAGCGACTGATTATTTTTATCAGTTGAGTCAGCAGACCAATTATATCAAGACACGGGAAATTGCCAAAAATATTGCCTTCACCCATGCATCGGAGTTTGGTGAAATTGAGATTACGATTAACTTGTCGAAGCCAGAAAAAACGACTGAAGAAATCAGACTAGCACAGCAAGCTAGTTCAGATTATCCGGTGAATAAGCTGTGCATTGAAAATGAAGGGTACTATGGGCATCTTGCGCATCCGGGGCGTAGTAATCATCGAGTGATTCGTTTTGGTCTGGGAGAAGATGGTAGTGATAAGTGGGGCTTTCAGTATTCACCCTATTCATATTATGATGAGCATTCGATCTTTTTCTCATTAGAACACCGGCCGATGAATATTAATGGGGCAACGATTCGTAATTTGATCGACGTGTTGGAGTATTTACCTCACTATTTTGTCGGGTCGAATGCGGGCTTGCCAATTGTTGGGGGGTCAATTTTGTCACATGATCATTATCAAGGAGGGAATTATACGTTCCCACTGGATAAGCAGGTAATGAGATATGAATTTGAGTTGAAAGATAGTCCAGTGAAGGCCGGGATTGTGGATTGGCCTATGTCGGTTATTCGCTTGCAGTCAGCGGATAAGGAAGCAATGGTAGAGGCTGCGAGTTATGTGATTGAGCAGTGGCGAGCGTATAGTAATGAAGCATTGGATGTTTTAGCTCAGACGGAAGGGACGCCTCATAATGCGGTGACCCCGATTTTGCGACGTGATGGTGAGTGCTTTATCTTGGACTTGGTGTTGCGCAATAACCGTACAACGGCGGACTGTCCGGAAGGGTTGTTCCATCCACATCCAGATGTACAGCATATTAAGAAAGAAAATATCGGCTTAATCGAAGTGCTCGGCTTAGCAATTTTGCCACCGCGCTTGAAGTCTGAATTACAAGCTGTACAAGATGCGCTATTGGGTCAAGCGGTGGAAGTGGCAGAGATTCATCAACCATGGCTTGAGCGGATGAAAGAGAAGTATACAGATGTTACAGCAGATAATGTAACAGAGATTGTTCAGTCTGAGGTAGGGAATATTTTTGTCCGTGTCTTGAAAGATGCGGGAGTCTTTAAGTTAGATCAGGCGGGGCAAGCGGGATTCCGTGCGTTTGTTGATTCATTATAAAGAGGAGATTTTATGAAGATTTTAGCATTCGATACGTCGACGAAAGCAATGAGTGTGACCTTAGTGGAAGAAGAGATGCTCATAGCGGAGAAGACGATTAATATAAAACGTGATCATAGCGTCGGACTAATGCCTGCGATTGAGGCCTTACTGGATGAAGTCCATTGGCAGCCCAGTGAGTTAGACCGTATCGTGGTAGCAAAAGGACCGGGGAGTTATACCGGTATTCGTATTGCAGTGACGGTTGCGAAGACGTTAGCGTGGACATTAAATTGTGAATTGGTGGGGATCTCGAGCTTAGAAGCACTGGCAGCTTCGTCAGTGTACCCCCCTAACACATTAGTGGTTCCTTTGTTTAATGCACGGCGACGCAATGTCTATGCAGGATTATACCGCCAAGAAGCAGCTGGGAAGTTGACCGCAGTCGCCTCAGATAGCCATTGCAGTATTGAAGAGTTGTTGGCGGATTTAGCGCAGTTCGATGAGCCGATAACGTTTGTGGGCGAAGATGTGCCTGAATTTTGGGAAGCCATTCAAGCGGTGCTAGGTGAGCGCGCACAGTTTGATGAGCGACACCGGCAAGTCGTGAGTGCGTATTATTTGGCACGGTTAGGAGCTGAGCGCCCGGTAGAAGAGGTTCCATTATTCGTGCCGGAGTACCTGAAGTTAGCTGAAGCTGAGGAGAATTGGTTGCAAGATCATGGAGATATGCGAGATGATCAATATGTTAAAAAAATTAAACACATGGATTAATTCGTTTAAACAGAGGCCGCATGTTAAGAGACCACTAGCAGAGACCATTCAATTAACATCGAGTCGATATATTATTAATGATCGGACAGTTTTAGCAGTTCGGATTGGCCAGTTATCTGATATTACAGCATTAATTACAATTCAAGAGCAATGTTATCAGGGGCGAGCACCGTGGCATCGCCAAGCCTTAGTGAATGAGATGATCAATAATCCCGATTCACTTTTTATCGTAGTTTATGATGAAGGGGATCCGGTTGCGTTCGTTAGTGCCTGGTTCCGTCAAGGTGAGTGTCATATTACCAATATCGCAACGATTCCAAGTTATAGTCGCCAAGGAATTGCGACATGTCTGATTAATCAAATCACCCATATTGCTCGTTCGTTGGGGATTAAGCTGATGACGTTGGAAGTGCGATTGTCGAATACATCGGCCCAACGATTGTATCAAGATTTAGGCTTCGAGCCGGAGACGATTCGAGCGGGTTATTATTCAGATTCTAATGAGGATGCGGTTCATATGGTACGGGAGTTATCAGTTTTAGGTAAGATATGATGTGTTTAGTTAAGTAGGTAGATAGTAAGTAAAAGGAGAAGATAGATGTTAATTTTAGCGATAGAGACTAGTTGTGATGAGACGAGTGCGGCAGTTGTAGAAGATGGCTGTCGTATTCGGTCGAACATTATTGCTTCCCAAATCGATAGTCACAAACGCTTTGGTGGTGTTGTACCGGAAATCGCGAGTCGTCATCATGTGGAGTTCATCACCGTTATTGTTGAGGATGCTTTAGCAGAAGCAGGTGTGAGTTATGATGAGCTCGATGCGGTGGCAGTGACTTATGGGCCTGGTTTGGTCGGAGCATTGTTAATTGGTGTGCATACAGCCAAAGCCATTGCGCTGGCTCATAATTTGCCCTTAATTCCCGTCAATCACATGGCAGGTCATATTTACTCGAATCGCTTCCAGTCTAGCTTCAAGTTTCCTTTATTAGCTTTAACAGTGAGTGGTGGACATACAGAATTGGTTTATATGGAAGATGATCATACGTATGAAGTGATCGGGGAGACACGGGATGATGCAGCAGGCGAGGCATATGATAAGGTCGGCCGTGTGCTCGGTGTGCCCTATCCGGGAGGCAAGCATATTGATGAGATGGCCAGTCAGGGAGAAGATACGTTCGATTTCCCGCGAGCGATGTTGCATGATGAGACGTATGACTTCAGCTTTAGTGGGTTGAAGTCAGCATTTATTAACACGGTGCATAATGCAGATCAGCGAGGCGAGACGTTGAATAAGAATGACTTGGCCGCTAGTTTTCAAGCGGCGGTTATTGATGTCTTAGTGGAGAAGACGATTCGTGCGGCGAAAGAAAAAGAGGTTAAGCAGTTGCTGTTGTCTGGGGGAGTAGCGGCGAATAAAGGACTTCGTGATACGTTGCAAGCTGCTGTGACAAGTGGTCTGCCGGATGTAGAATTGTTAATTCCGCCACTATCATTATGTGGTGATAATGCGGCTATGATCGGGGCAGCTGCTTATGCCCAGTACAAAGTGGATAGCCATGATGTTGCTGATATGAGCTTGAATGCTAAGCCCGGTTTGATGTTGTAATAGGATATAAATAAAACGCGCTACAGAGAGTTACTGTAGCGCGTTTTATTTATTAAAGCCATAGTTGTTGGTAAGCAACGAATGCTCCGAAGAGAAGGATTAATCCACCTAATACACTTAAGTATAATTTTTTTCGTAAGACAATATAGCCGATAAATTCACGGACGAAGGCATTCACTGAGAAGTAAAACTTCGTATGTGCACCATAGCCAATGCAGCTGATGCCGAGCTCTTTGGCAATAATTAGTGCTCGAAGTAAGTGATAATAATTCGTAACGATGGCAATTTCGTTCGTTTCAGTCATTAAATCTGCTGAAAATTTTAAGTTTTCAAATGTATTGGAGGAATGTTCTTCCAAGATAATATCTTCAGCTGGGATGCCTTGTTGGAGGGCATATTGCTTCATCGCGTGAGCTTCGGGATGAGGTTCATCAGGTCCACGTCCCCCTGACATGATGAGTTGACTGTCAGGATTGCGGTGATAGACGGTAATTGCACGATCGATCCGGCCAGCCAAGATAGGAGAAACCCGTCCATCGATTAATCCTGCTCCGAGCACAATAATATACTTTAGATCCTCATGAACCAGATTGACAAAATTCACACAACTAGCGACAACATAGATACTGCTAAGTAGGAGTAAATAATCAGCACAAATTGTCAAAAAGAGATGAATATATTGCCCTGTAGTAGGTGGAGCTGTCTGAGTAATGATGCGCACAAAAAAGATATTGCTAATAATTAAATAGATACCGAGGAGTAGTGACAACAAATTTTTTGGGCGAATGCCGTGACGCCTAATAAGTAAAATACCTTCGATAATTAAGACAGCGATTAACAACAGAGGACCGAGGGCAATAAGGGCTACCAGTGAGATGAAGAGTACGACGGGCAAGCCTATCGATCCAGCATGTGAAGAGAGTGCGGTGATGTCAAACACAATCGATAAATAAAATAGCAAACTAACAAGAAAAGCTAATAACAAGGCAGCAAACATTAAGCTGCGGCGATCGGTTTTGATCAGCGCGATAAATAATCCTAGCACAATTGTTAGCGCTGCAATATGCGTTAATATAGAGAGCACCTACTTTCAAGGTAATAGCATGACTTGACTAGCATTAATTAATGCCCTTCGATAAAGTGTACTTGATTGCCTTCTAACGATGCAATACGGCAAATCGAATACACATCAATGTCTTGCTCTTCTAGTGCTTGACGGCCTGGTTGGAATGATTTTTCGACGCAAATACCAACTCCAGCAACGCGCGCTCCTGCTTGGCGGACGAGATCAATTAAGCCAAGAGAAGCGTTCCCGTTGGCCAAGAAGTCGTCAATAATAAGGACACAATCGTCTTCACTTAAGTATTCTTTGGAAATAATCACACGACTGGTGATATCTTTTGTAAAACTGTGGATATCGGTCGAATAACGGGTCTCATTCTTCAATGTAGAGGGCGTTGTTTTTTTAGCAAAAAGCATGGGAACATTGAAGCTAGCAGCGGTCATAATCGCTGGAGCAATCCCAGAAGCTTCGATTGTCAGCACCTTTGTAATACCTTTGTCTTGGAAATACTGGACGAATTCTTGTTGAATTTCGTGCATCACTTCCGGGTCAATTTGGTGGTTTAAAAAATTATCAATTTTTAGAATTTTTTCATCGATGACTTTTCCATCGTTAATAATACGGTCTCTCAATAAGCTCATATATATCCTCCTTGTGATTAGTAATTCCATTATACGGAATTTTATAAAATTTTCAATTAAAATTTGGATAGGCTATTTAGTCAACAGCTAATGTTTCCAATGTTTCTTGGAGTTCTTCCCATTCTTCCATGAGTTCGAGTTGCTGGGCCTCCAGTGCTTGCGTACGATCGGTGAGTTCTTGCAGTCGTTCGGGTTCTTGATAGATATCTGGCTCACTCAATTCATCGGCTAAGCGAGCGATAGCATCTTCAATCTTGGTTAGTTGATTTTCAATTTCATTGGAACGGCGTGTTAATTTACGGTGCTTACTTTGGCGTTCTTTTAATGCTTGTCGATCAAGCGTAGCTGATGTGACAGAAGATGGTTCATTAGAAGAGGATGCTGGCTCATCTTGGCCTAAGTTGGCAAGAGCTTCCAACTCTTCTTTTTTCTGCAAGTAGTAGTCGTAGTCGCCCAAGTAGACCGTGATACCGTCCGGGTTGATTTCATAGACTTTGTTCGCGATGCGGTTAATAAAGTATCGGTCGTGCGAGACGAATAGTAAGGTACCATCGAAATCAGATAAGGCATTCTCTAAGACTTCCTTGGAATCAATATCTAAGTGGTTCGTTGGCTCATCGAGAATAAGGCAGTTGTTCTGTTCGATCGCCAGCTTAGCTAGTGCCACTCGAGCCCGCTCGCCCCCACTTAATGTGCCGATTCGCTTCTCAACATCTTCACCCGAGAACAAGAAATTTCCCAACAAGGTTCTAATCGTGACTTCATCAACTTGTGGATGATCATCCCACAACTCCATTAGAATCGATTTTTGGTGGTTAAGATGTAATTGTTCTTGATCATAATACCCCATATCGACTTTAGTTCCGTGTGAGATATGGCCGGCAAGAGGCGCCAACTGATCGGTTAGTGTCTTTAGCAAAGTGGTCTTCCCAACTCCATTTGGCCCGACGAGTGCAATACGATCGCCTTTACGAATATCAAGATCGATATGACTTGCGAGAGGAGGTGCAGCTGGATAGCCGATTGCTAGATTATCAGTCTGGAGGACAATATCACCAGATGAGCGTTCAGTTTGGAAGGAAAAAGAAGCGGATTGGTTATCTTCCTCTGGTTTTTCAATTTTATCCATTTTTTGGAGTTTTTTACGGCGTGATTGCGCTCGCTTCGTTGTTGAAGCGCGGACAAGATTTTTTTGGATAAAATCTTCCATCTCACTAATTTTTTTCTGTTGCTTTTCGTATTCTTTCCATTGTCTTTGGATTTGTTCGGCCTTTAGATCAAGATAAGTTGAATAATTACCCGGGAAGTGCTGGACGTTTTGCATGCTGACTTCATAGACTTCGGTAATGACATGATCTAAGAAATAACGGTCGTGTGAGACGATGAGTAAGGCACCTTGATAATTTTTCAAGAAACTTTCAAGCCATGAGAGGGTATCGATATCAAGGTGGTTCGTGGGCTCGTCTAGGATGAGTAAGTCTTTTTTCTCGAGAAGTAATTTAGCTAAGGCGAGACGCGTCTTCTGACCACCAGAGAGGGTGTTAATAGGCCTGTCGAAGTCTTCTTCATAGAAGCGAAAACCGTGTAATACCATCCGGATATCACTCTGATAACTGTATCCTCCAAGTTGTCTGAAGCGAACTTGCATGTTGTCATATTGTGTCATCACGTCTTGATATTCTTCACTAGCCGGATCAAGTTGGCTAATCCGTTCTTCAGTTCGGCGCATATTTTTTTCGAGTTCAATAACGGGTTCGAAGACCGCCAGCATCTCTTCCATAATTGTACGCTCAGATTCTAAGCCGGTATGTTGGTCTAAGAAGCCGACCGTTAAGTCTTTGCGCTTGGAGATGCGACCTTCATCCGGCTCTTCAATCCCAGCTAAGATGTGTAATAGTGTAGATTTACCCGCTCCATTGCGCCCGACTAAACCAATCCGCGCACCGCTCTTCACTTCTAAATTCACTTGATCGAACAAAATTTCTGCCCCAAAATGTCGTGCTACATTCGACGCTTGTAATAAAATCATTCCTATCGCTCCATTCGTCTGTTCTACCCTTAAGAAGGGACATCTACTTCTATATACGCTTCGTTTCCTAATGTATACTCCCCATTACCATTCAACCATTCTGTCGTTATTTCTTTAAAGCTATCAACTTCCCCAACCTCAACAAAACATTCAAAGGTGACAACCTCTGTATACTGAATATCATGTAAGATAAAGTCAGAATTATTTAATTTATTCTCTAAGCTACCACTTAAGGTATAATCCACTTCTAAATAAATTTGTTGTAATAATTTGCGTTCAACAACACCTAACGCATCAATAGTCTCATTCACGGCACCGCCATATGCCCGGATAAGTCCGCCTGCTCCTAATTTTGTCCCGCCAAAATAACGCGTCACTACGGCGGTCACATTTCTTAAATCACGCTTTTTCAGGATATCTAACATCGGTACACCCGCTGTTCCACTGGGTTCACCATCATCATGCGCACGCTGGATTTGGTTATTCTGACCAATAACGTAAGCCGAACAATTATGCGTGGCTTTCCAATGTTCTTTTTTAATCTTATCAATAAAAACTTGCGCTTCGTCTTCGTTAGTTGTTCGTTTGAGCGCACAAATAAAGCGTGATTTTTTAATTTCAATCTCGTGACTACCAGCTTGTTTGATTGTTTGATAATTTTTCATTTCGTTCACCTTTTCAAAAATTGACTAGTTAGTATATAATAGTAGAAGGATCATCTATCCTATTGTACAAGAAATGAAGAGATCTTTAAATAGTAATGTGAGGAGGTGGCAGTAGAAATGCCTAAAATTGCAATTGTAACAGATAGTACAGCTTATCTGAGTGAAGAAGATAAACAGACATATACCATTCATACAGTACCATTGTCTATTTCTTTTGGTCAGGAGACATACCGAGAAACGGTCGATATACAGACAGATGCGTTCTATGAGCGTATGCGCGAGGAAGAGGAATTGCCGACCAGTTCCCAGCCAGCTCTTGGGGAATTTATCTCACTCTATGAATCGTTGGCAGAGACCCATGATAGTATTATTAGCATTCATTTATCCGGTCAAATTTCGGGGACTTACCAATCAGCTAAGAGTGCAGGTGAAATGATTGAGCAAGCAACAGTATACGCAGTTGATTCGAAGATTACAACTTATGCGCAAGGCCAATTAGTTATTCAAGCAGCAATGATGGCTGAGCAAGGGTGTTCGGTGGACGAAATCTTAACAACATTAGAACGAATGATTGACCGTACGAATGCTTTATTCGTTGTGGATGACTTGACCAACCTAATTAAGGGCGGGCGCATTTCAAAATTTGCGGGCAGCATGGCAACCTTTTTGAAAATTAAGCCGGTTTTAACGTTTGAAGCAGGCGAAATTGTGCCCAAAGAAAAAATACGGACAAAGAAAAAGGCGATAGCACATATTAAGCGCGACTTTGACGAAGCTGTTAAGCAAGTAGATTACCCACTGCAAGCAACCATTGTTCATGCGCGAGCGGATGAAGAAGCCACAGAATTGTTAACAGAACTACAAGCAACTTATCCCGAGATTGATTTTCATATGAGCTACTTTGGGCCTGTAATTGGTGTTCATGTTGGTGAAGGAGCTATCGGCATTACTTGGACGATTGACCCGAATCGTGAGTAAGAGAATATATTATTTTAATAGAGACAGAAGCACAGAACTTTCAAGGCTTAACGCTATTAGTTCTGTGTTTTTTTGATGTTAAAACCATTATTTCTCATTATAGTGTACTTAATAGATGAGGGGGGGAGAGATGATGGATTACTTATACGGACGTGCACTGTTAAAGCAAGAGATTCCCGAGAAGTATTGGCCAGAACTGGCACAGGCAGACGTTAAGACGTTATCTGGCGTGATTGAACAAGGAGGAAAATGGCTGTGCCGGCGTTGCCAAAGTGTGGTGAAACCGATCGAGCCTAATTATTGTCTAACTTGTGGGGAAGCAGCGTGTGGGTATTGTACCCAATGTCTGCAGATGGGCAAGGTGAAGCGGTGTAGTACCTTCTATCATGTGCCAGAACCGAATAAATTCCCCTTGCTAAGTTGTTCGCAACTCGCTTGGCAAGGAACACTCTCTGAGCAACAAGCAACGGCCGCTCAGGATATTATCGAGACTATTCAACAACGCCAGACGCGACTGCTCTGGGCAGTTGCGGGAGCGGGGAAGACCGAGATGTTATTTAAGGGAATTGATTATGCCCTCCAGCAGGGCTTGCGAATTGGGTTAGCTTCACCACGAGTAGATGTATGCTTGGAGTTGGCTCCGCGCTTGCAGTCAGCTTTTCCGGACCAACCAGTTGCACTTCTGTATGGTGGCGTGGAAGAATCGTATCAATATCGGCAGTTGACGATTGCTACTACGCATCAATTATTTCGCTTCCAGGAGGCGTTCGATGTGCTTATTATCGATGAGATTGACGCGTTCCCATATCATAATGATCGAGCGCTCCAAACCGCTACTCAAAAAGCCCGCAAGCCAGAATCAGCCCTCATTTATCTATCAGCCACACCGGACCAGACGATGCAACGTCAAGTTAAGCGGGGTGAATTACTGGCCACGATTCTACCAGCACGCTACCATGCCCATCCTTTGCCCGTTCCGGTCGGTAAGCGCTGTGGGAACTGGGAGACTGCGCTACTTAACGGCACGACCAATATAATCTTGAGAAGAATGACAGAGCTCCTTAATCAAAACCGTTGCTTCCTTGTCTTCGTGCCGAATATCCAGTGGGTGCTTAAGTGGGAACAACAGCTGCTAGAGACATTCCCCGAAGCAATGTTCGAAGTGGTCTATTCGAGTGATCCTGAGCGGAAGGAGAAGGTGCTCAAGATGCGGGAAGGAAAGCTTGACTTCCTCATTAGTACAACCATCTTAGAACGTGGCGTCACCTTTAAAAATATTGATGTATTAGTTGTAGGTAGTGATGACCGTATTTTTACGGAATCCTCTTTAGTTCAAATTGCTGGACGTGCCGGACGTTCCCCACAGTTTCCAACAGGGGATGTGATCTATTACTACACTCAATGGACAAAAGCGATGAAACGCGCGATTAAACAAATTAAGACTATGAATCAACTGGCACGGAAGCGAGGGTTGATAAACGATGACTGATACGTGCTTACATTGTGGAACGGAATTAACGACACGTCCGACATTAATGCACATCTTCCTACTAAAAAAACCAGCCAAAAGCATGCTGTGTTCTGCCTGTCAGAATCAATTTGCTCCCTTATTGACGACACATAACTGTCCCGGATGTTGGCGACAGATGACTGAGGCAGGCTATTGTTCGGACTGTCAGGGATGGCTACAGCACTTCCCAAAACAGATCGTCAATCACCGGGCATTGTATGCGTATAATGACTTTGCTCGGGAGTGGATGCATACCTTCAAGCGACTCGGGGATGTGCGGTATGGACAAGTATTTAGAGAGCCACTCCAGCAATTAATCATCACGCACTTTTCTAACTACACCTTAGTGCCTATTCCAAGCAGCCAGTCCAGCTTGGCTAAGCGAGGATTTAATCAGATTCATGTGATGTTAGATACACTGAACCAACCTTACGAAGCACTGTTAGAACATGTCGGATCGGGTCCTAATCAAGCCTCTAAGACAAGACAAGAACGTCTCAGCAGTAAGCAACCCTTTCAAGTAAGAGAAGCGAAGCGATCTTCATTACCACCTGCCGTCTTACTCATTGATGATGTCTACACAACGGGCCGGACAATTTATCATGCTAAAGAAGCCTTACTGAACGCCGGTGTCAACAACATAGGAAGCCTGTCGATTTTTCGATAAAAAGGAAAAAGGGCTCTGCCTTGAAATTTGAAGCGTTAACATATATAATAAAGATACAGTAAATGGTTGAGGGTTGGCCAACGTTTACTGAGATAGGCAAGATAATAGAAAGGGTGTAGTACTATGTTAAGATATAACGTTCGCGGAGAGAATATAGAGGTTACCGACGCAATTCGCGAGTATGTAGAGGCGAAGGTTGGTAAAGTTGAGAAGTACTTCACAGATGTGCCGGAAGCGAATGCGCATGTTAATTTGAAGACGTATTCTGACAAAACGGCAAAAGTTGAAGTGACCATTCCTCTCCCCAATGTAGTGCTTCGAGCTGAGGAAACATCACCGGATATGTACGGTAGTGTGGACTTAGTGAGTGATAAATTAGAAAGACAAATTCGTAAATATAAAACAAAAGTAAATCGTCGTCAACGTCGCCAAACAGTTGAAGCACCAGAACCAGTCGATCCGGATCTACTCGATACACATGTAGAAGGGCTTGATGGTGAAGAGACAGAACAATTAGAGAGCGATGCAGGTGTCGAGATTGTGCGCACGAAGCAACTTGACTTGAAACCAATGCATGCCGAAGAAGCTGTCTTGCAGATGGATATGTTAGGCCACGACTTCTTTATCTTCGAAGATGCAGAGACAGAGAGCACGAACATTGTCTACAAGCGTCACGACGGCAAGTACGGTCTATTAGAAACCTAAAAAATATTAGTCACATTGAAGTTGATGAATACTAATCATTAAAAAGCCCGTTCCATTACGGATATAGTAATGGAGCGGGCTTTTTGTTTGTTTAGATTGATTCGCTAACTGATAAATCTAAGTCTGGGCCAGCAGGGATGATTTGGTTGGGGTTAATCATCGTATGGCTCTTGTAGTAATGTGTCTGGATATGATCGAAGTTAACGGTATCCGCCAGATTTTCATAGTTATAAATCCGCTTCGTATACTCCCATAAGTGCGGGTATTCCGTTAAGTGATGCAAGTTACACTTAAAGTGCCCGAAATAAACATGTTCGAAGCGAATCAATGTAGTGAAGAGACGGATATCCGCTTCCGTGAGTTGATCGCCAACGAGATAGTCTTGATGTTCCAAGCGGTCATTTAATTTGGCCAGAGCATCATCGACGTTTTGGGCTTCCTTTTCGTAGACATGTTGCTCGGTTGCAAAGCCAGCTTTATAGACCCCGTTATTCACATGATCGTACACATAGTCATTGATATCATCGATTTCATCATGCAAGTCTGCTGGGTAATAATCCCCTGGTGTTGCACCGATTTCATCAAAGGCGGTATTCATCATGCGAATAATATCGGATGATTCATTGTTGACGATTGTGTCTGTTTTTTTATCATAGAGGACCGGAACGGTAACGCGCCCTGAATAGGTCGGATCAACATGGGTGTAAATTTCATGCATATAATCGGCATCAATAATGGGATCCGCTATTACACCCGGCCCATCTTCGAATGTCCAGCCGTGTTCTAACATCACAGGATTAACGACTGAAAGTGAAATAATCTCTTCCAAGCCTTTTAACTTCCGCATCATTAAGCAACGTGATGCCCAAGGACATGCTAGGCAGACATACAAATGATAGCGCCCAGCTTCCGGTTGAAACTTACCATCCTTACTGATCCAATCTCTGAACTGTGCATCTTCTCGAATAAATTTCCCATCATTATCTTCCGTGTTGTACCACTCATCGTGCCACACACCATCTACTAATAATCCCATCAATATCCACTCCTTTATACTTCCGAATTATAAGCTATTAATGCCCTGCAATCAACTCATACCCACTTCCGAGTCAAGCGACTTATCGCTCCATAATTACCTTAAAAATTTTTCCCGATCAGTTAACTGCCGAACAATATCTCCTAACAATGGAGTCTTGTAATGGATACATTAGATTTCGTCGCAAGAAGCGTAACATAGGAATCCACTTTTTACTGATTAACGGACTCTAAGGTAGTAATAGCTTCAAAATATTGTCCTGGTTCACTAGCCAGGTCAAGTCTCCCACCATGAATTGTAGCAATTTGGTTGACGACAATTAAGCCAATGCCACTGTTTCGAGCGGTTAGAATATCAGGTTGGTTGAGCCTTGAGCGTACCTCTTGTAAGCGATCAGCTGAGGTCCCTGTACCATTGTCGCGGACAGACAACCGGGTGAAGTGATCAAATGGTTGAATAGAAATGCGAATATGACAACCTTGTGGATTATGATTAATCGCATTATAGATTAGGTTATGGAGCATTCGGTCAAACATCTTACGTTCCATTCGCACATAAATTGGGTAATCGATATGATCAACATTGAACTGAAAGGTGTATAAGTCATAAGCATTCATATTGATTAGCTCCACAATAAATTCTCGCGTTGCAGCAACCACATCAATATCTTCTAGTTGATTTTTGTAAGTCTCACTTTGCAGCCGATTGATTACATTTAAATCATTTATTAAATTTTCAATATAGCAACTTTCTTTTTGGATAGTTTGGAGCCAGCGTTTATCTTTAGGGTGGGTTGTGCGACCTTCTAGTAAATTGGCATAGGTAAAAATAACAGATAGCGGAGTTTTTAAGTCGTGGGTGATGCCCGCAAGCCACTGCTGACGAAATTGTTGACTAGCTTTAAGTAATTGATCTGATTTATTCAAGGCCTGTGTAATGGTTTCTAGTCCACTAATGTGAGGAATACGATCGTCCAGGCCATCTGGAAGTGCCTCAATACCATCAACAATGGGGTCCAGCTTGCTCTTTATGCGCCAGCGTGTATACAGATATAACCCCGCAATCATCAATAAATTAACACTAATAATACCCATAATAATAAACGGGACTTTTTTAAGAAAAGATTGTTGCCAATAATTAGCCGTAAAACGGATATAACTATCTTTCGGGAAGCCAAGGACTAAGATATCTCCAGAATCCAGTATATGTGAGAATACAGGATAATCGTTTAAATAAAACCGGGAAAATTGCAGGATATCTACTCGTGAGAATTGCGCTGGAAGAGTTGCGGGCGTTTCAAATGTTCCGCTTACTTCTCCAGTATTTTGATCAATTACGATGGACCAAATATTATTTTCGTGCAATAAGGTTTGGCCGGCTTCAGATAATACATAGGTCTCATCGTTTCGGCTCACTTCACGCACAGTTGCCGCTAAGATTTCGGTAGCTGATTCATCTTGGACGTTATATTGCACAAGTGTCCCCAATAAAATCACGTTGAATACGATAATTCCCACTAAGACGAGGAAGAAGTATTGAATATTGCGCCAGAGAGAGTGCTTCATGTTAGAGACCTCCTTCGTCTAACGCTAGCCGGTAACCGAGACCTTTCAGGGTTAAGATGACTTCAGGATTAGAGGGATCTTGTTCAATTTTTTCACGCAAGCGCCTGATGTGAACCATAAGTGAATTTTCCTGACCGAAGTGGTTAATGCCCCAGACGCTTTGGCACAAGCTATCTACAGAGACAATTTGATTAGGACGATGCATCAGTGCTTCAAGCACCTTCAGCTCAGTCGGACTAATTCGCATAATCTCCTGTCCATGTGTAACGACTGCCTGATCAAAGTCAATCACTCTGTCCGGAAGTTCAACGATACGCTTTTCATTAAGATAGGATCGACGCAACAGAGACTGCACCCGTGCGACTAGCATTTTCGGCAAAAATGGTTTTGTTAAATAATCATCTCCACCGATCATTAATCCTTTCACTTCATCATCCGCGGTATCTTTTGCAGTCAAGAACAGAATCGGTATATCAGAAAATTCGCGCACGTATGTTGCTAGGTCATAGCCATTTCCATCCGGCAACATAATATCCAAAATCACAAAATCCACCGTACCTGTTTCAATTTTTTGAATGCCTTCTTCGTAAGTATACGCCCCATCAATATTGAAAAACCCTTGTGTATTCAAAGCCTCCCGCGTGGACTCATGGAGTACTCGATCATCATCAACGATCAATATTCGTTTATTGGAGAAAGACTTCACTTGCATCACACCATCACTCTCGCTTTCATTCAACTTAACTTTATTGTAGCACAGAATATTGCGGAATTTTTGTCAAAAACAAATCTTAAGGTTCCTGTAAGGTTGGTGTAAGGATGCGTTAAGAAGGAAAAGGTATAGTAGAAATAGATCAACAAAGGATCTATCAAATAAAAGTAAACATAAAAGGATGGTTAATATGCAGCATGTTATTGAAATTAATGCTCTCAAGAAAACATATAATGAAAAAGTCGCCATAAATGTTCAAAATATCCATATCAAAAAAGGGGAAATCTATGGCTTCCTAGGGCCAAACGGTGCCGGAAAATCAACCATGATGAAAATATTATTATCATTGGTAAAGCCAGATCACAGTCACGTGACCATCTTTGGCCAGCAGTTAGGGACGCAGACGGATTATTTAAATAAAATTGGCTCTTTAATCGAAGAACCGTCGTATTATCCTAATTTAACCGGCTATGAAAATTTGCAACTCATGCAAAAAATCTTAGGGTTCCCAGCTATTAATATTGAACGGACGCTTCAGAGGGTGGGGTTGTTTGAAGCAAAGGATCAACTGCTCAAACAATATTCTCTGGGAATGAAGCAAAGACTAGGATTGGCACTAGCATTAGTAAAAGATCCAGAAGTCCTTATCTTAGATGAACCGACGAATGGACTAGACCCATCAGGCGTGCACGAAATAAGAGAACTCATTAAACAGTTATCTAAAGAGCAAAACGTTACTATATTGCTGTCAAGTCATATCTTATCAGAAATTGAACAAACAGCTGATCGTGTGGGCATCATCAATCATGGTGAACTCATTTATGAGAATGCTATAGAAACAATTGATAAGAAACAGTGGGTGACAATAAAGGGGGAATTTTTAGTGCGAGAGGTACTAGAGGATGCTGTGAGACAATTCAGTGAAGATATAAGTATCCGATCCTTCCGTAACGATGAAGTGACGCTATCGAAGATGAGCAAAGAAATTGCCGGGAAATTGTTAAAACATCTGATATCAGAAGGATTGTTTATTTACGAATTTAAATATGAGTCTGAAAATCTAGAAGCTATTTTCTTAAGACTGACGAAGGGAGAAGCGATCAATGAACAAGTTATCAGTTGAGTATTTTAAAGCCAAACGAACCTATTCATATGTGGGTATAGGAATGATTTATCTATTATTAAGCACGTGGCTATTCATGGCACTTAGGCAGGATGCTTATTTAGAAGCGGGGGAGTTTATCTATACTAGTTTTATGATAAGTGGGTTTTTTTTACCTATAGCGATGTCAGTCCTGTGTTCGCGGTTGACAAGTCATGAACACGCTGGGAGCACGTTTAGCTTATTAAAGTCAAGCGGTCTAACAATCGGGCAAATTTATAGATGGAAAGTATTATATGCCCATCTGATTGCTAGTGGAATGAATGGCTTATTCCTGATTGGATGTATTATGTTTAGCTTGTCAAAGGGAGTAGCATTATCTAGTGCGTACTGGCTATACTTCTGGTGTGCCATCGAATTGGTGTCAGGTGTATTCATTGTGATTTATATGAGTCTATCTTTTTATTTTAGTAATCAAATGATTGTATTAGGCAGTGGGTTGTTAGGCACATTTGTGGGATTAATGTCATTTAATATCCCTAGTAATATGCAGTTATTTATTCCGTGGGCAATGCTGCAAGGGTTAATGCCGATGAAGATGAGTCATCTAGAGGAATCGTTTAATGTCGAGGTAACCGATCTGAACTGGTTGAATATCATCATAGTAGCGGGTGTATATATTGTAGTTGGAGTGGTTCTGCATCAAGTAATGATGAAAGGAGACGACAATGAAATTTTTATATAATGAATGGAACAAACAAGATACTAGGATATTAGTCGCCATCGGATTGGTCTTTATAGCAGTTACCTCAATAGTGGCTATCTCTATCACGTTGTCGTATGTCTACGAACTGCCTCTAGACAGAGGCATGTCATTGCTGTGGGAACAGTCGACGATATGGCATGGCTCTTTATTTTTTCCGATAGTCGTGAGTTTATTTGTTGCCCAAAGTCTAACTAGTGAAGATGAACGCAAGGGCTGGCAATTTATGAAAGCAAATAATATGTGTGTAGGCCAAACATTACTAGCTAAATTATTATCTATCTTTATTGTCATTGCGGCACTTCAGGTAGTGGTCTGTATGGTGTTTGTAGGTGCAGTACTTATGATTGATGGGTTATCATTTGCCCACATATCGCTCTTAACATTTATCCACTGGTTCGTGTTAGGAACTGTGGGAACAGTTGGGTTAATAGGGATACAATCGTATATATACATTCGCTTCAGAAGCCTCGCAACTGCAGTGGGGATTGCGACAGCTGGATCTTTTTCGGGATTTGCATTATTTTTTGTTGGAAACTTGGGGGAAATTATTCGATTGATGTATCCTTATACACAAATGACAGTTGGATTTAGAACACGCGAATTGACTCCAATGACGCCGACAGAATTATTGGTCTTTATGACTGCCAATATAATCTGGTTCGGCTTGGGAGTCAGGCTATCAATCCAACGAATAAAAAAAGAAACCATATAATTATTTGAACTACCAACAGCGTAAGAGAATATTGATGATGAAGTATACCAAAAATTAACGGAAGATATTTCCTTGGGATAAAATACCGGCTAAAAGAACTTCTCTAAACACGTTTTTAGAGAAGTTCTTGCGGTTTTACTATCACTTACCGAACATTAATGCTAAAATAGGGTATATGATTCGTATAACTGAAAAATATAAAAGGGGTGTTCGTGTGAGCAAGCAAGAATTGAAGCAAGTTGAAACGATTGTCGTATTAGATTACGGGAGTCAGTATAATCAATTAATTACCCGTCGAATTCGGGAGCTAGGTGTTTATTCTGAATTGTTGAGTCATCGGGTGACGGCTGCTGAGTTGAAAGAGCGCAATATTGTCGGTATTATTCTCTCAGGTGGACCGATGAGCGTATCTGACGAGGGCGCGTTCGATATCGATCCAGAAATTTTGGAATTAGATGTTCCGATTTTAGGAATTTGTTATGGTATGCAGCTGATGGTTCGTAATTTAGGTGGAAAAGTAGAACCTTCTAAGTTGCGCGAATACGGAAAATCTGAAATCGAAATCCGTCAGCAGTCCGGTATTTTCCAAGGGTTGTCCGATAATGAGACGGTTTGGATGAGTCATGGAGATAAGGTGACAGAATTGCCAAGTGGGTTCGATGCAACGGCAACTAATCCACACTGTCCGATTGCGGCAATGGCTCACCAAGCGAAGCAACTTTACGGGGTTCAGTTCCACCCAGAAGTGCAACATACTGATCATGGTACGGATATGCTTCGTCAGTTTGCGTTAGATATCTGTGGCGCATCTGCGAACTGGGATATGGGCAAATTTATCGATATTCAAGTAGAAAAAATCCGTGAACTTGTAGGAGACAAGCAAGTCTTACTAGGTCTATCAGGCGGAGTAGATTCTTCTGTGACCGGTGTCTTGTTGCACAAAGCCATTGGAGACCAACTGACCTGTATTTTTGTCGATCACGGCTTGTTGCGCAAAAACGAAGGCGATGAAGTCATGAGTAGCTTAGAAGGGAAATTTGGCTTGAATATTATTCGAGTCAATGCACAAGAGCAGTTCCTAGATAAGCTTAAGGGAGTTAGTGATCCAGAAGAGAAGCGTAAAATTATCGGCCATGAATTTATCGAAGTCTTCAAAGCAGAAGCGGATAAATTAGACGGCATTGAGTTCTTAGCGCAAGGGACGCTGTACACCGATATTATTGAGAGTGGGACAGAGACGGCTGAGACAATCAAATCACACCATAACGTCGGTGGATTGCCTGAAGATCTGCAGTTCGACTTAATTGAGCCGATGAATACCCTCTTCAAGGATGAAGTTCGTGCGTTAGGAGAAGAGTTAGGCATGCCAAGTGACTTAGTATGGCGCCAACCATTCCCAGGACCAGGCCTAGGTATTCGTGTACTTGGTGAGGTAACGCGAGAGAAGCTGGAAGTTGTCCGTAATAGTGATGCGATCTTGCGTGAAGAAATCCGAAAAGCTGGCCTTGACCGTGATGTGTGGCAATATTTTACCGTACTACCTGGCTTCAAGTCAGTCGGTGTTATGGGTGACGGCCGAACATACGACTATACAATTGGTATCCGCGGTGTCACATCAGTGGATGGCATGACAGCTGACTGGGCGCGCATTCCCTATGAAGTACTCGAAGTCATTTCGCGCCGGATTGTCAATGAATGTGAGAACATTAACCGCGTCGTCTATGATATCACCTCCAAACCACCTGCAACCATTGAGTGGGAATAGAGTATATTTTTGGGAAATGATTTATTTTCAATGGTTGATGCCCCCTAGCACTGAGTAATTGGGGAAAATTGAATAAATACTTCAAAATATCAAAGCCAATAATAGCTTTAAATTATGGTTCTACAACTTTTGGTGTTGGTGAGGATTTTCCTCGCTAGCACCTTTTTGTGCATTAAACTAAAAAACATGCGAGATTTCCTTTAAAATAAAGTCAACTAAACCAAAATTAAAGGAGAAATCTCACATGTCTAAAACTAATTCTATACTAAATTTGATTGGTATTCAAGATGAAAATATAAAACTAATTGAAAAAAATCCTATTAAAACGTCCGGTCCTAACGAGATTATTTATGCAACGTTGACGTATCAGCCTCAAGGTTGCTGTAAATGTGGCATTAAAAATGATGGATCCATCATTATAAAATATGGGACAAAGACCTCTCGAATCACATTATCTGGCCTAGAAAAGAATCGTTATCTTGTGCTGAAAAAGCAACGATTTCAATGTAAGGCTTGTGGGCAAACTTTCATTGCTCAAACCTCAGTGGTCGATAAATATTGTTATATCGCCAATCAAGTGAAACGAAAATCATTAGACCTCTCGAGAGAAACAATTTGTAAAACGACAAATGCTCGTTTATGTCATATTAGTGAGGCAACTGTTCAACGCATTTGTAATGCTGAGGTCCTTAAATATAAAGGATATGGACAACGACTACCTAGTAATATTGGGATTGATGAATTTCGCTATCGCAACCAAACAGTGGCATTTGATTATATAGATAATGATTCAGGAAATATCTTAGGTATTCTACCCAATCGTCGGATAAAAGATATTAAAGATCATTTTTACAATCGGTACAATCTGAAAGAACGAAAAAAGGTCCAGACCGTAACGACTGATTTAAATGCAGGATATATTCATATGATTCCTGAACTGTTTCCCAATGCCACGATCATATTAGACAGATTTCATCTCGTCCAACTGATGGTTCGTGCCTTAGATCGTACCCGAATTAAGGTGATGAATCGCCTTAAAAAAGGAAATAACACAGATCAAAAACGATACCGCCGGTTAAAACGGTATGGAAAAATGCTTAAATTAAAATCAAAAGATATCTCATTTACAGACTATAAACTGTATTATTTATTCGGTTATTTTACCGCACAAATGATTGTTGATAAATTACTTGCCTACGATGAACTATTAAAACGGACGTGGGAGGTCTATCAATGCTTTATGCGGGCTGTTGATCAACGTGATGGTGTCGCTATGAGTACACTAATCCATACAAATTGGTCAGGTATATCTCCGTTTATGCGCAAATCACTCCGTACCCTTAAGAAATACAGTCATTTATTAACCAATGCCATAGAAAGCCCATATTCAAATGGCTTAATTGAAGGGACCCATAATACTATTAAACGTATGACTCATAATGGATGTGGCTATCGTAATATTGAAAATTTATCCAACCGCATCCTGATCATGAATAACCTAAAAACAAAATCAAGAAAAGCTGCCGTATAATACTTAATAAACGGTTATCTAAGTACAACACAGCTAAATTGATTACGTTTATTTTAGCCTTTAGACACTTTATTGATGAGCCATCCTAAACTATCCTCTGGATAAGATATATTCCATAAATAAGAATATCTTTTGATAAACCAGATCAGCAGTGATATATTTATAATAAAATAGAAAAAACCGCTCAACTTTATCTATCTTATGGAGTAGATAAAATCAAACGATTTATTCCGTTACTGATGTGTTGACTTTATGATGACCAACACTAAATGTTGAAGAGCCTAAATTTTATAAGTAATATAAGTTATATTCCCCCTGAAAGTTAGAGTAAATTATTCTAATTTTCGGGGGGATATTTGTGTCGAAAAAACAAGTATATATAGTTTAAATTAAATATTAACTGAATGTATCTTGATGGCCTGTTAGGATATCATCTGTTAGCTAAAAAATATACTTTACGTTTAAATCTCAATGTATTAAAATTTAAGCTGGATACTAGTGATTCTTAAAATAATTAAATATTTTTGTGGGTAAGATAAAGCGTCATATGACAAGCTTAAATATATGGTCAAAACCAATATTAATTACTATTAATAGAATAATAATTATTGAGATAGTTGCATTCGTATAGAGTGGTATATTACTAATATTTCTTATGCACTCAAAGTTAATATCGTATTATGTACATATTTAAAGTATTTTAAATAAATTATGAGGATGATAAAAATGAAAAAAAATAATGATGAAATAGAACAGAATGATGTAGATAGAGAAATAGTAGGTAATGAAGAACTTCAGAGGGATTTCAGGCAATATGCAAACTCAACAAAAACTATTGAAAACTATGGGGGGAATCATATAAAAAAAATAAAAGACGTACAATTAGAAAAGTATAACTTTCAGAATTTAACTTTGAAAGAGTGTAGTATTGAGGATTCAGAAATTAAATATTCATATATATGTGATAAAAGTTATTTAAGGCATACTAGATTCAAAAATGTAGATTTTACAGGAACTATATTTGAAAATGTTAATTTACAAAAAGCCTCTTTTGAAAATTGCTTGTTGAATTACGTTCGGTTTGAAAATTGTATCATTGATTATGAAAACATATTAAAAAGCAAACCTTATCAGCCTAATTTAGCTTTGTTTCTTATTAAATCTCTATATAAGAACGAATTACAACAAGGAAATACAAAGAAAGCAGACGAATTACTTTTGTTATTAAAAAAAGAGGAGAGGGAATTATATAAGTCTTTTTTGGGATGGAGAAAAGAAAAAGAGAGTAACGATGTGCTATATCAGAATGTTAATTATTATAACGAAGAAATGGAGCGAAGGAAATTAAGCAAGAAATGTGTATTTTTTAAATTAATGTTATCATATATAAATGATATTGTTTGGGGATATGGAATAAAAGTATCTAAAATATTTAGATTTATGTGCTGTTGTATTTTTATTTTTGCAGGAGTATATCTATGGATACTTGATCAAAGTATATTTGAAGCATTTTTCTTAAGTGCTAATTCTTGGATTCTTAATAGCACCTCTACAGATAACCTAATTGTTGATTTTTTTATACTAATAGAAAATTATTTAGGGTTAGTAAGTTTTGCATTATATACATCAGCACTATATAGAAAGGTAGAAAAGTAAAATGAAGTGTAATATAAATGAATTAGAACAATTGATTAAAAAAAATAAATTAACCCAAAAAATAGAAGCTATATTTTTATATGGCTCGTCTGTAACAAAAGAGAAGAATGAATATTCAGATATAGATATTTTTATATTGACACAACATAGTCTATCATCTTCGGATGAAGGGAAAATCAAAGAAATTATGGGTGTGATTTTTGATTCTAAAATATTAGATCTTTCTATATATGATAAAAATAAGTTTCAAAATTTGCTAAAATCAGGTTCTCTTTTTCTTCATCACTTAAAAAATGAAG
>NZ_JH601104.1:164944-206981 GCF_000245815.1 Dolosigranulum pigrum ATCC 51524 | reverse complement strand
AAGATAAAGAAGATGAATTCTTTGAGGTAACATTGCGAGTTTTAAACCATATTAATGGAATAAGAAAGAACTCAAATAATTATTCTATAGATTTTTCAAATGTAACAGAAATAAATAAGCGGCAGAAAAATTTAGAAAATAAATTAGATAGTACATTCGTGAAAGATTTATATAGGTATAGAAAAATAAGGGATAAGTTTTTTAAGAATCCTTCATTGTAAAATTAAAATAGAAATTTAAAAGAATCATTTGTGGTACAATAAGCCCATATCAGTCCTCTAAGAAGAATAGGAAGTATGTCCTGTGAACATTAATCATACGAAAATATTTTAAGGAAACACTATCTTTAAAAACTATTAGTATAAAGAAAAGAAGACTTGAGGAATTACAGAACAAGATGCGTCTCTTAAGTTTTTAGATCCTACTGATGGCAGTGGTAACTTCCTAACGGAAACTTATATATCTACGTAGATTAAAAAATAAAATCCTTAAAGAGTTATAGGGGAACCAAATAGTTATGGGACAATTCATAATCCTATTAAAATCTCTATAGGTCAGTTTTATAGAATTGAAATAAATGACTTTGCTGTTTAAGTAGTAAGAACAGCCCTTTGGTTGGATAGCAGAATCACAGATGATGAAGTAAAGATGAGGCTAAATCAAACTGGAACAGAAATTATAAGATCAAGAGATTTGTACTCAGATTGGTTATATGCTGATTTATATAATGAACTTACTATGCCTCCTAAATTAAGGAAAGCTCATCAAGAGAATGCTAAAGCTATTATGAATGTTTATGGATTTAATTGGTGAAATATGTCTGAGTCAGAATGTGTGAGCGAATTAATGAATTTATATACTAGAAAACTTGATACTGATTAATCAAACTTAATTTTAGTAAATTTTCTAACAGATTGCTGAAAGATAAAGAAGGAGTATTATTATTAGCGAAAAAAGATTAAACAAAATTATTTACTTTGACAAAGAAACAATTAAAAACATACTACAAGAGATGAACGAAGGAGAGAAAGTATATAAATCTGAGTCAACTTCAACTTCTAAGTTTAAAGGGGAGCTTAATATTGGGGGAGAACTTAAGACAAAATTTAATGTACCTTTTTTATCAAGATTAAAATTTTTATTTACAGGTAAAATAGATGTATCATATCTTCGTCAAAAGGATTCCTTAACATCTATTACATCAACAGAAATTTCAGAGTTTGAAAAATTAAAATCTAGACTAACTAAGATGAAGAGCATTCAAATTAACGATGTACAAAATTCATCAACAGTCTTGAGAATGGCTGGTGGATATCTTCGTATAATCAAGGGTGGAATCGATGATTTAGATACTCGAGAGTTTAAGAATGTAATGGATAATTATGATGGATATGATACGTATAGAATAGATGACAAGCGATATGTTAGGTTTAACAATACTGCATTTGTTAGTAACTACAAAAGGAATGATTTACTTACGACGAATATGACTCTTTACTGTATACCAGTAGGAGAGTTTGAGAAAGAAAGATTTGATTTTCTTAAATATATTAATGAAATGGAAAATTTATTCTCCACAAAAACACAAACAGGAGATACATTAGCAGAGATTTATCCTCCACATATACAATATGAATCAAAAGCCACTATAAATGAATTTAAACAAGAAGACACAGTAAAACTCTTTGATGTTGTATATGCAAGCATTGATGAGGAGAATTAGATGGATTTTAAAAGAGAATATAATATAATCATTGGCTCTAAAACCTACTTTGAGAATGTGCTAAGTAAAAGTAATTTGAGAAATTCTAAATATTTTTTAGAGTTAATACAAATTTCGGATTACAGAAAAAAGAATAATATAGATTGTGATATAAGAGTGAATTGTTTAGTTCTTGAAAATAATAATTATCATGGAATTGTGGAAGCAGCTCACGATAGGTTGCCTTCTATAATAGAAGAGTTGACTACAGATAATGCAAGCATTTATTTGCACAATCCTCCTAGAATATTACGTGAATATCTTCAAGATTTAGATAAACGTGAAATAATTATCTTAAAAGAACAAAAACAAAAGTATGAGATGCTTAAAGATTCTAAGAAATTTGATATGAATATCAATGCTGTCAAGGATAATATAATTGGACAAGATCCCGCAATTAGAGAAGTCAGTAAAAGCTTGTGGTATTTAACAAAAGTTAATAGAAAAAAACCATATGTGATTATGTTTTATGGGAAAAGTAGTTTAGGAAAAACAGAACTCGTACGTGAAATTTCAAAAAATTTTTTTAATTATAAATATTTAGAAAAGCATCTATCAATGTTTAAAAACAGTGTATATTCTGATTATTTCTTTGGTAAATCGCCTAATAGACGAAGTTTTGCATATGATTTATTAGAACGAGAATCAAATTTACTGTTTTTTGATGAGATGGATAAGTGTCCAGAGTATTTCTTTTCTGCTTTTTATACTTTATTTGACAACACTACATTTAAAGATGCTACGTATGATGTAGATATTTCGGGGCTAGTAATTATATTAACTTCTAACTATCAAAATGAACGTGAAATAATGGAACATTTAGGTTTACCAATATACTATAGGATAGATAAATTTGTTCATTTTAAAGAGTTTGATGTTTCAACAATTTATTCTATTGTGTTGAAGGAGCTAAAAGATAGAAAAGAGGAATACTCGGATATACTTTCATTGGATGATGTTTATGCTGCTGTTAGTCCTAAAATTTTAACCGAAAAAGAAAATGCTCGAACTATTAAGCAAAAAGTTCAGTATGTAATAGAAGATCTTCTTTTTTCTAATCATTTAGATGATGATAAATAACTAGAAGAAGCTCTCTCTCGTAATAATATTGATACAATAATGATACTATTTTTCTGAAAATAAAGAATAATACGGAAAAACCAACTTTTATTAACCAAAGTGATTGTTAGAAAACCTTGTAAATAGCTATTTCAATTTTTCTATCATAAAGTGGGAAATAATCATGAAGAACTACACACCTGGTTAATTTAATCGTTATAGAAACTGAAAAACTATAACTGAGATAAATATTGGAGAGAATTAAATAGTGAGTTTCGAATAGCCTCCTTATGTTAGACTTAAACACTAACGTAAGAGGTTCTTTTTTAGGATTCTTGGCATTGAATAACTGTAGGGTGAATGTCTGCTTAGATAATTAATCTTACAGGTGTAAAAAGATAATGTATTTGGTATAATTTTTTTAATGGTTATTTAAATTATCATGCATATATAAACGTTTTAAAGGAGAGTTGGAGGATAGGGAATGATTAGGGCGGATATTATTAAAACAATAGGCAGAAAATAACTAACTTCAACTATCGAAGTGGTAAGTATAGTTAGCCAAAAGTAATAAAGGCAACTGGAACAAAATATGTAATCGAAAAACTAGAGGGCTCAACTCCACTGTAAAAGTAATTATATTGGGAGCCGAACCGTTTCATTTAATCAGGTCGGGAAATATCAGAATGCCATCTAAACGAGGGATGAACTATTTAAGAAGGTTTACAGAGGGGAGAGATAATTATTATGATTGAAATCAATAATCTTTCATACTGCTACAAAACATTTCAGAGAAGTGATGAAAAATTTGGTGTCATTAAAGATTTTTTTAATCGAAAATACGAGAATCATATAGTATTTGATGACATCGATTTAAGTATTCCAGAAGGGAAAATTATTGGATTACTCGGTGCGAATGGTGCGGGAAAAACTACATTGTTAAAAATAATGTGTGGATTACTGCATACTGATTGTTATGTACAAGTGATGGGGTATAATCCATATAAAAAAGAAAAAGATTTTTTGAAAAATATTGGGGTGCTATTTGGCCAGAAGTCAGCACTTATATGGGATCTACCCCCAATGGATACACTTAAAATTTCACAAAAAATATATGATATTCCAAATGATGTGTTTAGATCAAGGGTAACGGAGTATGTAGCACAAATGAATGTTGCCGATAAACTGAATACGCCTGTGAGAAAATTGTCACTTGGAGAAAGAATGAAATTTGAAATACTAGTTGCTATAATCCATGATCCGAAGTTGTTGTTGCTAGATGAACCAACTATAGGACTGGATTTAAAAGCTCAATTAGAAGTACACGAGATGATTAAGAAATTTAAAGCTAGAAATAAAACCGTCATCATTACTAGTCATTACATTAAGGATATAGAAAACACGTGTGATGATGTTGTTGTCTTATCCGATAAAAAAATTCTGTTGCATGAAGAAATAGGACATATTGAATTAGAAGATTCCGTAACAATTAGCATTAACCATAAACAATCCCGTGAGTTTGAGAAGAATTTATCGGATGATTTTGAATATAGCGAGGGTACGTATATAATCACCGTTGCTAAGAAGGATGAATCTCATATTCTAAATAAACTATTACACCATGTTAATTTCGAGGATATCCAGATAGAACGCAATACACTTGAATCGTTGTTGATCAATTTATACGAGAAAGGATATGTCGATGGGTAAATACATTGAAATTTTTAAAGTGAATCTAAAAAGATCTTTAATGTATCGTGCTAATTTTAACATGGGATTGGTTGGACGGATAATTGAAGGATTAACCTTATTTTATGTGTGGAAAAGTGTGTACATGGCAGGATCAGTCAAAGGTTATAGTTTTATGACGATGGTAAGTTATATTATATTATCTATGGTAATTGCCCCGATATTTTTTCCAAGACATATATTTAAGATCGGCGATTTAGTAAAAACAGGAAAGTTAAGCCAGTACATTTTAAAACCATATTCATTTATGGGGGATATATTTGCGGCAGAGTTAGCAAATAAGGTCGTTGACGGTGTAATATTATCCATTATTATTATTCTAAATTATGCCATGATAACTGATGATACTGAAACGTATTTTTTTCTTAGTGTCGCTAGTCTTCTGATCAATTTTCTTTGCATGTTTGTATTTGGTATGTTGGTTGGGAATATTGTATTTTATTTGACCGATACTTGGCCGCTTAAACCTTTGTATAATGCTTTAATCATGTTAGCTGGAGGCGGGTACTTCCCATTAGACTTGTTGCCAAAAGGAGTATATAACGTGGTGAGATTTTCTCCATTTCCACTGTTTAGTTATGTTAATATTAAGAACTTACAAGGGAATATAGGGTTTGATGAAATCATATTTTATATTAACTTATCCTTGTTTTATCTGGTTCTGTTTTTAGTATTGCACCATATTATTTGGAATATATCGCTGAAACGCTATGAAGAGGTGTTATCATGAGACAATATATCGGTGTGATAGTGAAGTCATTTGAGATTAGTATAAAACAATTATTAATTTATCGAACAACAGCGATATTAACCATTTTGTTTTCTACACTATTTATTATTGCAGAAATATTGAGTGTAACTGTGTTCTTTCAATTCACGGATTCAATCGCTGGATGGGGCCAATCAAAGGTTATATTGTTAGTAGCAACTGCAACGTTAATTCAACATATGTATAACTTTTTATTTATTATGCAACATGAAGCATTCAGTTATATGATTTTAGAAGGTGAATTAGATTATATACTGATTAAACCGTTAAACACACTATTTTTATCTAGTATAAGAATTTTTGATTTGCCAAGTTTAGCTAACATGATTATTCCAATCGCTATGATTAGATATATTTATCAAGACTTCTCGATTGTATGGTATCAATGGGTGATATATGCCTTGTTAGTAATTTTAGGCGTTACTCAATATTATTACATCAGTCAATTAATGGTATCCTTAGCATTTTGGGTTGAAAATTCAGAGTCATTTGTTGCTCTTCCGGAGTATTTGTTTGCATTTGCGACTAAGCCTAGAGCGATTTATCCAAAATATATTCAAATAATACTGGGATATGGTGTTCCTATCCTTATGATGACTAATTTACCTATAGAGGTGATTAGTGGAGATGAGACTTCAATTTTAATGATATACTCTGTTGCTGTAACATTTGTGCTAAAAAAACTGGTAGATCTTCAGTGGTCCATAGGTTTACGTCGATATCAATCGGCTAATTAATTATGTATGTTATTATTTTCTTGATGTCCATTTGGTTTTCGCTTACTTTTTAATGACTAGCCCCCCTTAAGTTAGAGTTACAGACTAACTTAAGGGGTCTTTTTTATGGGGAAATATTGGATGCCACAAGATATCGGTGCCAAAATTTGAGTAAAATATCATGCTGTTAAAAGCGGGTAGTCTGAAGGATAATAATAAATATGCTTGTGAATTTAAGTTACAAGTAGTAAACTTGTACCTGATAGGAGAAAGGTCCGAGGCAATCTTAGGGAATGGACTAAAAGAAACATGCTATCGATTATATAATGATGCGATGTTTTCGGGTTTGCAAGATGAGGACATGTTGCTTTATTAGTTGGTTTAATTTGGATTGTTCGTATCCTGATGACTGATTTAGAGTGTGAAAAATAAAGAAACCTATTGTGGTTCTACTGCAATAGAAAATTGATATTGATTAAGAAAAGGATGGTTATATGAGAATACTTCATGTGTTAGCTCAACTTCCTAAAAAAACGGGGAGTGGCGTCTATTTTACCAACACTGTTCAATACATGGAAAAACAACACGAAAATGCGGTGGTTTACGGTGTGCAAGACGGTATCCCCATAGAGTTTGCGGAACAAACAAAAAAATATCCGGTTGAATTTAAACAAGGCACGTTGACATTTCCCATAGTGGGTATGAGTGATGAGATGCCATATGAATCTACTAAGTACAGTGATCTGACTCAGGAAATGATCAGCAATTGGCGCGCGGCTTTTTTAAAGCAATTGGAAACAGCAAAGGAAGCATTCGAACCGGATGTAATTATTTCACATCACTGCTGGATGCTAAGTAGCTTAGTGCTTGATGTGTTTGATGACAAACCGGTCATGCTTATCAATCATGGGACAGACATTAGACAAACGAACCTAAATCCGGAATTATTTGAAAACTGGGTCCATGATTTAAACCGAGCTGACAAAGTTTTGGCATTAAGTCAAAAAGATGTAGCGCCCATTTCAGATATTTTCAACGTGGATAAAGAAAAAATTATCGTTATGGGAGGCGGCTATAATAGCAATATTTTTTACAGACCGGACTCGCCTCGAGAAAATGAAGGGCGGATAAATATTTTATTTGCCGGGAAATTATCCCATGCCAAAGGTGTCTATGAGTTGTGCAAATCATTTAAAACGCTAGAAGAAAAACATGATAATCTTCAGCTTAATCTAATCGGAAATGTTGATATAGATGAAAAAATAATGTTGTGGGAGAATACAGGTCATTCCATGAATTTTCAGATCAGCAATACATCTAGTCAACTGACTTTGGCCAATCAAATGAGAGCAGCCGATATCTATGTGTTGCCTAGTTATTATGAGGGACTCGGTCTGATTGCGATTGAAGCATTAGGTTGTGGCATGCGTGTGGTAGTGACTGAAATCGAAGGGCTGATCCAAACACTTGGTGATGACATTAACCAAAGTAGTGCCATTGAATATGTTGATATGCCGAAGTTGAAGTCAATTGATGAACCATACGAATCGGAGATTGATCCCTTTGTCGAAAGATTAGCTCAGGGAATAGACAAGCAAATCGAACGAATTAAAAATCAAGAAAGAATTCCCGAAGACATTCACCGCCGCATCCTAACACATTCCTGGGATCATATCATGCAGGCGATCGAGACTGAATTGGAACAATTAAGTTAAGTAAACCATAGGGGAAATCTCGAAGTATTGAGTTGTTTATTGCTTGGCATACGACATTGTACTCTAAAACGGTGAAGGCAATTGACATTAGGTAATGGGTATGCTAGAGTTGAGTTACAATTGAATAGACGTACTAGGGGAGCAATTTGCTGAGAAGAGATATCTGACCCTTTGAACCTGATCTAGGTGATACTAGCGTAGGGAAGTGCCAATATATGATGGAATGAATTTTGGATTGATTAATAACTGAAATCCATTTATTTCATATGAGTTAATTGATTTATGAGTCAGGCCACTTTCCAATGATAGGGAGGTGGCTTTTTTGCATGGAATTTTTTTAAGGTTTAGCTGGTCAGTGTTAGGTTATTAGAAAGGATTGTGATAATTATGGAATATGTAAGTTATGGTGAATGTCAAGCAGGGGTACCAGGTTCTAAGCAAGATATTGTAGGGGTGAATTTTACGCTGAGCCCGATGAGCGATCAGTTTGTCGATATTATATTAGGAGCAGTTGGACAAGTTGATTTGTCCAATGTGTGGGCGCAGACGACGCATGTTGGAACGACTTACCGGGGTGAGCAAGAAGCGGTATTCGATGCACTAGCTGCTTGTATACTACATGCTTATCAAGAAGGCACGCATATGAGCTTACATGCGACGATTTCACAAGGGTGTCCGGGCGATGTAGATAGTGATTATAAAGCTCCGGAGTCAGAGAATAAGCGAGTGAATGCCTCTAGTGTGGCAGATATTCACTTTGATGTATTGGGGCAGTTTTCTCTCTATCCACTTGGGCAAGCAGACTATATGTCGGTGATTGCTGATGCTGTGAATAAAGGGATTGACCGCGGTGTGATCAAGGAGTCAGCTCATTATGGGACAGTTCTGTCGGGCGATGTGCATGAGGTGTTTCATTATTTGGAAGATGTATGTTGGTTTGTGCAGGAACGAGTCAGTCATTATGTCATTGAATTAACGTTGCACATGAATATTCCAGGAGGAGATATCGATGAATAAAGAACCATTACAATTACGCGATTATATTTTTATGTCACTGGTGACGGTAGTATTAGGTATTATCTATTTACTGGCTGTTTACTTAGGATCAACATTGACAGCACTTCTGACACCAATGGGATTAGCTCCACTTGGATTTGGGATGTTGCAAGGAATTTGGTATATGGCACCGGTCTTTACGATTTATTTCGTGCGCAAACCATTTGTCGGAACATTAACGGAGATTACGGCGGCTTTAGTTGAAGTGCTGATTGGGAATATGTTTGGAGTAATGGTCCTTGTCAGTGGATTGATTCAAGGAGTGGCGGTTGAAGCCGGATTTGCTGTTACTGGATATAAAGACTATTCGTACAAGACAACAATGTTAGGCGCTACTTTTTGTGCTATAGCAACGTTTATCTATACAGGATGGAAAGATAATTATCTGGCACTGGATTGGAAATTTGTGCTGGTTATCTTTGTTGTACGTCTAGCAAGTTCATTGTTCTTCACTGGTTTCTTAGCAAAATTCTTGTGTGATAAGATGAAAGAAGCTGGCGTTGTGAAAGTGTCTGGGTAGATTGTTGTGAAGCCATTAGTAGAGTTAAATCAGATAAGTTTTGGGTTTGAGACGACAACTATTTTAGATGATGTATCACTTGCAATTGAACCTGGGCAGACCGTCTTGTTGTGTGGGGAGAGTGGTAGTGGAAAAAGTACCTTAATGAAATTGATTAATGGTTATTATCCGGATAATGGCGGGGATTTATTGTCCGGAACGATGCGTATTCAAGAGCAGGATATGTTACCACTGAATGTCGTTGAACGCACCCATTATGTCCGATCCATCTTTCAGAATGCACGATTATCATTCAGCATGCGGAACTTGCGTGAAGAGCTCGTTTTTTGTCTGGAAAATGTGAAGACAGATCCGGATAAGATAGATGAGATTATTGCTCGCCATACTGAACGGTTTCAGTTAGATTATTTACTGGACCGACCGTTCGATGAATGTTCGGGAGGTGAGTTGCAACGGTGTGCATTTATTTGTGCCACTTTAATCGATGCGCCATTTTATATTTTGGATGAACCGTTCGCTAATGTAGATGATGAGACGGTAGCGTTCTATATGGCTGAAATCGAAGCAATGCAAACAGAAGGGAAGTCGTTTTTGATTATTGATCACCGAGTCGATTTATGGCAATGGGTTGATCGATGGTTACTCTTGGATGAGTCAGGGCAATTGGTTGATGTATCAGCTGATGTTCTGCCAGAAGTTGAGCAACGGGACTTATTAACAGCGAATGGCATCTATACGGAATGGGATCATACGAAGAAACAGGTCACCGCAACAAGTGATGAGGTTTTGTTGGAAGTGAATAATCTAACGTTAGAGAACGTCACAGAGGTGAAGCACCGACGTTGGTTCCGACGTGAACAAGAGACCCATACATTATTGGAACGAGTGAACTTGACCATGCCAAAAGGACGCATGATTGGATTGATTGGTCCTAGTGGTGGGGGAAAGACGAGCTTCTTCATGGCGCTGTTGCGAGCAAGAGATTATTCTGGTCAGATTAAATTAGCGGGACAGGATATTCAGCAAATGAAAAAAGCGGATCTTTATGCCAGAATGGGTCTTGTTTTTCAAGATCCGTCTCTGCAGTTCGTGAAGACAAGCGTTCAGGATGAGATTCAGGCAAGCTTTGAGGCATGGGGTTTAAGTTATGATGAGGCAGATATTGTTGAGCGATTATCTCAATATCAATTAGAAGCGATGGCGGAGCGATCACCGTGGTTGTTATCTCAAGGACAACAGCGCCGCTTAGCTGTGTTGTGTATGACGGTAGGAGATCAAGAACTCCTTTTAGTTGATGAACCGACTTATGGACAAGATGCTGTGAATGCTCGTCGGGTGATGGACAGTCTAGCAAGCTTGACAGAAAATGGCATGACATGTATTTTTACGAGTCATGATTTACGTCTAGTAGATGAGTATGCGGATGATGTTTTAGAACTAAAAGATAAAACCATTAAGAAGGTGAATCGATGATTGATCATATTAATCCGACATTTAAGACATTAGCACTAATTGCAGGGACAATTGCCTTAGGATTTACGTATCGGTGGGAGTTGAATGTAGCTGTTATTATCCTAGCGTACTTATGTCTATTGACGTCGAAGCATGCTAAGTTGCGCAATGTGTTATTAATTACAATTCCGATGATCTTCATATCGGTCAGTTATTTTTTTACGGCGTGGTTGTTTCCTTCATCCGCTGAAGTGGCAAATACGGCAGCACATATCATTGTTAATCCAGCCGTGACGAATGGGATTAATCTAGGGACCCGTCTGAGTGCATTTGCCTCAATTGGTGTAGCTTATGGGATGACGACCGATAAAGATGAATTGATTGCCAGTTTTATCCAACAAGGGCGTATGCCGATGAGTATGGGTTATGCGATTCTGACGGCCTTGAATTTAACCAACTTGATTCATCAAGAGTATAAGCAGTCACAGTTAGCCTTTCAAGTGCGTAATATGAAGTCGCGGTGGTTTGATACGAAGGCGCTGTTTACGATGTTGATTCGAATGACACGTTGGGCTGATCAATTAGCGCTAGCAATGGAAGCGAAGGGTTTTTCCGAAGATCGGACGATGAAGTTGAAAGTTAATGTGCATTGGTATGACTATTTATTTTTAATCGGATTTCCAAGTAGTATTATTGTAGCGGGTATATTATTGTAAGTAATTATCAGAATAAAGAGAAAGGATGGAGAGCATGGAGTCAAGACAGATAGAGTTAATTCGGTGGTTAGTGGAGCATAATACAGAGAGTCCACCGGCGCGTAATACGGATCCACTGCAGGATGAGATTCAGGCATTTTTGGAAGAGCTTGATTTTGAGGTGGCACGTTTTCCTCTCTATGATAATGATAGTGTCATTGTTGGGACGCTGAAAGGAACAGATCCAGAGGCGCCGAAGTTGATCTTGAATGGGCATGTAGATGTGGCTTCGGTGGATGATGATGCATTTTGGGAGTATCCGCCGTTCGAGTTAACAGAAGAAGGCGACTATGTGATTGGACGCGGGACAAGTGATATGAAGGGGGCGTTTGGTTCTGCGCTGTACGTCCTGGAGAAACTCCATCGAGCAGGGAAGCAACCTAAAGGAGATATTATTGTTCATTCGGTGGTGGGCGAAGAAGTGGGTGAAGCAGGAACGAAATTAGCCTGTGAGCATTCACCACAAGCGGACTTAGCTTTAGTCTTCGATACGAGTAATCACCAAGCATTAGGTCAAGGTGGCGTGATTACAGGGTGGATAACCGTACAGTCCAAGGAGACCATTCATGACGGGGCACGCAGTCAGATGGTACATGCAGGTGGTGGTTTGTTCGGTGCAAGTGCGATCGAGAAGATGATGAAAGTCATCCAAGCATTGAAGGAGTTAGAACAGCACTGGGCCGTGATGAAGCGTTATCCAGGAATGCCGAGCGGAGCAACCACGATTAATCCAGCTGTTATCGAAGGTGGGCGCCATGCAGCCTTTATTGCAGATGAATGCAAACTGTGGATAACTGTTCATTATTTACCTAATGAAGATTATGAAGACGTCATTGCCGAAATTGAAACTTATCTGAACAATGTGGCGTCTGGAGATGTTTGGTTGCGAGAAAATCCGCTTCAGTTCGAGTGGGGTGGAGAGTCTATGATTGAAGATCGTGGAGAGATTTTTCCCAGCTTTACCATTCCAACTGAACATCCGGGATTTGACCTGCTTCGTGAGTGTCATGAAGCTGTCTGGGATGCGGAATTAGAACAAGGAGTCAGCACAACGGTAGCGGACGGCGGATGGTTGCACACATACGGCATCCCAACGATTATGTATGGGCCTGGTGAATTGAGTGAAGCTCATAGTGTAGATGAAAAAGTGAAAAAACATGACTTAGCTCAATTTGCACGCGTCATCGAACAATTCTTAGCTGACTGGTATGATAAGCCACGAAAATAAGCCATATGAATGAAGTAGCTGAGTAGGATCTGAGGTGAAAGATGCTGCGAGGCTACTTTTTTTGGTGGGAACTATTGATATTTGATTATATTTAAATGAGTTGCTATGATAAAATAAATATAAGAACGTTGGAAATTTATTTTAGAACTAACGGAATAGTGGGTAAATAAGATATTTGCTTAAAATAATTTTTTAAAATTGAAAGGCTACATATGATGACGAACAATTTAGATACACAAGTTACGATTAATTTAATTGAAAACTCACCTAATGGGATTATTGAATGTAACTATAATCATCAATTATACCAGTTATGTAAATTCCCCATTGAATCACTTCAATCATCTTATTTTAGATCCAATAAGTTTAAATCACAGTTAATTTTTTATTTGCTTTTAGGTCAGGATAAAGAAACTAGTTCAAAAATCTTATTTATGGGGCATAATAATTTTGGACAAGAGTATTTTGTAAAATCAATTAAGGATATGATAGGGAAGAATAAGCAGTATGAATTCGTTGAAGCGGTGGCAGTTATAATGTCGCAAGCGAACTTAACTCAGGATGAGTTCAATTATATAAAGCAATCACTTGTCAGAAAAATTCGTGAAACCAAAAGATATAAGTTGAAAACAAAATATCATGCGAACCGTCTTAAACACTTATCAGTTAATCCGGAATTAGATCGGATAGTGGATACCATTTCATTAACGGCAGGGACTTTAGGGATGAAGGTGTTTGTTCCTAAAGTCCAGCAAGAGTGGAAATCAATGGAGATAGAGGGGCCTAATAAAGAAAATTTATTTTACTACAGGCGAAAACCGCGTGGACATTCAGAAGTGATCGAAGCCTACTGCACAAAAATATTAGATCTGTATATCTTATTAGAAGGAAGCAAAATTTATTCTAAAAATGGAGCCACACTCTCAAAAGAGGCTAAAATAGAGAGAGCAAGATATAAAAATAATAATTGGATTAAAGATGATATTTTGCAAAAGAATGCTGCTTTTGACTCAATTTCTGCATTAATCAAGTTTGTTATGGGTAAATCTAGCGGATCTGCTGCTGATTGGGTAACTGAACAAGGAATGACATTGCAGGAATTTGAAGCACTGGAACGGTCAATGTAGCGAATTTCATCTTATTTAGAAAGAGATATTTGGGTGGCGGAGCAGGACCTGCTATTGAGAAAGACTGCTCAGTTTTTAGTGGAAGATGGTCAAAATTTGTTATAATGGGGAAAAGGAGCTGGATTGATGCAGACGATATTTTATATTCTATCTATTTTTATTGTGCTGGATGCGGGGGCGACTCCGCTACTTTTGAAGTGGTGGCGGCACAAAGGGTACCGCCCAATTTTTTTATTACTTCCATATGCGCTGTTAGTGCCGGTTATTAGTAGCTTAGTGACACTCTTGATGATTAGCTTGCCATTGTTTTATCCGTTTTACCAATTGGCAGTTATAATTGTCACTATATTCTTGCTGTATAAGCTCCGTGGTTTATTCAAAGACGGCTTGCAAGAGCAGAGTGATGGGAGATATTTTTTAACTTGGGGACGATTAGGCGTTTATATACTTACCTTAGTGATTGGAACAATAACGGTTGTCCAGAATTTAATGGCGATGAAGTAGTCCATTCAAGGCTAAGTAAGTCAATCAAGTATAGAGAATCTTTAAGTTTAATGGGTAACTGATCTATTTCTGCTTGAAGCAATAATCTTTTGTGCATTCTTTAAAAATTAGATGCTAAAAAAATAGGGAACTTTAACGAGAATGTTTTATTAAGGGGATTGAGGAGAGCTAGTATATAGCTTGTGAGTTAGTTTTCATTATTGCTATACTGTAAGAGAATGAGGAGGGATGGGATGTTTAAGTTGGATGGTCAGAAGGTGGTTGAGGCGTTAGCCACTTATGTAGAGAAAAATAATACAACACTTGAGCAGTTAGCAATACAATCTGGGGTGAGTATGGATCGCTTGCAGGCTTATCAGGTTGGAGAAATGAGAGGGAATCGTGAGACGATATTTGATTTGATGCGACTATTTGAGACCGATTGGCAGCCGATGTCGGTGTTGACAGCAACAGTGGATTTGGAGCGTCTGAATCAAAAAATATTAGTAGAGGCACGGGAGCAGTTGACAGCTGATATTGCTGGAACAGAGACGGTTAAGATCGAATTCTTGCTTGGGGCGATTGATGCGCAGACGGATGAGGAGACATTGCGATCGGTTATGGTTGAATTGCCGAAGATGACAGAGATTATTCCAGAAATCACAGCACAAGTTGAACAGGAATGTTTGAGCTTTCATCAAGAGCGTCAGCAACAATTGACGGCACTTGAATTGCTGGAGCTAGATATTGAAACGATTAAAGCTCAGTGCAAAGAATTGAATTATAATTACCTCATGCGTCAGTATATTATGGAGTCCAATGCGAAGGCGGGTAATTTCTTGCAGCAGTTGAATCAGATGGCGGATCATTATCGAACAGTTCATAGTATGATGGTGGAACAGATGATGAAAGGGATTTTTGCTTATTCGTTTGCGAATAATATTGAAGTTGAGATGGATCATGAGCCACGGACAGAACGCTTTGCTGAGATGGTTGAAGATTACGGCCGTACTTTTTTAGATCATGTGACAGTAATGTTAGACTTCGCGGTTGAGGCCCAAATTATTGCGCATTATCAATTAAAGTAAAGAGATAAAAACAACCACTTCAATTGATGAAGTGGTTGTTTGATGATCTATGGGTAGAGGATATTTAAGAAGTAAGGCATTTGTTGACGCCACCAGACCCAGTCATGTGCGACATCTTCGCCCCATTCATCGAACCAGGCGGGGATTTGTTTTTCTTGGAAGGCGTCTTTTAGAGAATAGAAGCTAGGAAGTCCATCGTGTTCCCACGCGCCTAGTCCAGTACAAACAATGATATCATTCTGACGATATAAGTTTAAGAACCATTCATCATGCTGATGCCAAATATAATCGCTTGGTGAATTGCGATAAATTAACTCGTCATCATAATCACCAACAAAGAAACTGGCATTGTACACGCCACTTAGCGCAATAACTTGGCTGAATACATCTGGGTGTTGTAAGGCGAAGTTCAGTGCATGATAGGCCCCCATACTACAGCCTGTTGCTAGCATACCGCCATAGCGGTCCGTTTTGTGTTTAATAAAGGGAATCGCCTCATGAATAACATAGCGTTCATAGGCTAGGTGGGCTAGGGCACGGTCATGTGGTTGTTTCCATTCGCATAACCAACTTTCATCATCGACTGTTGATAAGGTGAAGAACTGTACTTTTCCTGCATCGATAAAGGAACGACAAGCTTCTATCATACCAAAATCAGCGTATTCTGCGTGTGATCCTCCCGAAGAAGGGAAGACAACAACCGGGGTTCCACTGTGGCCATAGCGATTGATTGCCATCTCTCTACCTAGTTCACCACTATAATGACTTAAAAATTCTACATGCATCTTTATGCCTCCTTATGTTCTACGCGTTTATGGATAAAAGCCGTCATTTCATCTGCTTCAGTGCGACTATCGCTGAGTATCACATACACTTCATCTCCCATGATATCGGAAAAAATATCTGGTAAACGTTCATGCATAGTAATCGCTTCACCATATCGAGCTCGAATGTCCTCATCTGAGTGGACATACTGAACATGATCACGCCGAGAAATACTGGCTGCATAGCGTCCAGTGAATGTCGGAATATCGGTGAGCTGTCCTGTAACAATTTTAGCGTAAATATCGTATAAATCGGCGCTAATCGCATAATTGTATAAGTCGATGGAGTGCCCGCCGGCTGAGCGATTATTATACTCCAAAGCAACATATTCACCATCAGACTTCCGGAATAATTCAATATGAAAGAATCGCTCGCTCATCCCGAATGCTTTAATAATCGCCCGTCCGTATTGACGCAACTGACTATCCATTTCACTCTCAACGGTATAAGCATAATCAGCCTCACCTTGTATATGATCTAACGTCGGTGTATTGTAATAAAAAGTCGTCTCATAAATAATCTGATTATCCCGCCCAATCAATCCATCATAGGTGCATAACTCCGCATCAGAAACAAAAGGTTCGAGGAAATAAGGCACCTCTTGTTTCCATTCACGTTTGAATTGAGCTACGTCGTCTAAATGTTCTAACTTATACGTTGCACTCGTGCCAACACCATGATCCGGCTTTGCAATTAGGGGCAAACCGCCCAGTGTTTTTATTGTTTTATCGAGTGATTGTAAATCAGTCACCAGTTCACCCGGGACGACAGGGACACCCGCTTTTTTGAATAATTTTTTCATCTTGGACTTATACATAGTCTTTGTGAGATCAGCTGGTTTCACACCGGGGACATTAAATTGTTCGCGGAGGGTGGCATCTAAGACGAGCCAATGTTCATTATTAGATTCAATCCGATCGATCGGTCCATGTTTATAAATTAAGAATGCTACTGCTCGCGTGACTTCAGCGGTATCTTCTAAGTTATTTACTTTGAAATATTCAGTGAGTTGCCCTTTAAGAGTATCAGTCAATTCATCGTAAGGCATATCGCCTACACCGAGGACGTTCACTCCATGATTTTTCAATGCTTTGGCTACTTTTTCTAAGTGAGCCGGAAAGTAGGGGGATGTGAGTAAGACGTTCATGTTTAACACCTTTTCATTATTAAATTAATATTAGAATAACACATTTGTTTTGTGAAAACAATCTGAAAATGGTTAAAAGGTAGATCATTTAAAAAAAGAAGTGATTAAATATGTTGGCTACGAGAAATTACCACATCTCACTTAAGAAGCGTAAGCAATTCGGCAGGTGCTTGGACCATTCATTCTCACTATGAATGCCGTCTGCTGCGATGACGAATTGAATATCTTCTAAGGATACACCAGCACGAAGTAACTGCTGATAATAGAGTAGGCTTTCATCAATATAGGCTTGTCGCATATTGCCGTACATTAATTTACGATCTGTGGCATCCCCTTCATGGGTTCCTACTTGGATGAAGATTCGCTGCGACTGTTCAATGCGGTTACGTGAAATATAGCGATCAAAGTCATCGCGAGTTAACCAGTTAGCACTAGAGAACACACCCAATTGACCAATTTGGTTCTGATAAGCTATTCCCATAAATTGTGTAATATTTGCGCCTAAAGAGCTTCCTATCATGGCTGTATGGGCACGGTCTTTCTTCGTTCGGTAGGTGGTATCAATAAATGGTTTGACCACTTCCATTACAAAAGCGGCAAATTCGGCTCCATGTCCGCCAAGTACCATACCCGGTGGCAATTGTGTTTGTTTAAATTTCCAAGGAGAATATTCATGCATCCGATCTTCTTCACCGTTGTCGATACCAACCACTATCATTGGAGGTAAATCCGGATTTTTCTTGAGCGCATGAATGGTTTTCCATGAATGACCGGAAAAAGCTTCACTACTATGGAACACATTCTGGCCATCATGCATATAGACCACTGGATAAGATTGGTCGGATGATGCATAATCTCGTGGGAGTAAGACGCGTATGCGACGGGATTCATGACGATGAGGCATCATTAAGTCATGACTCTTCAATTCTAAGTAAAAATAGGCTTTATTATGTCGTTTCACTCTCAACATCCTTTCTCTCTTCTATGATACACCAAGATCTACTTATTGACTATTAGAAATTGCATCTATATCGGGAAATTATCCTTTTTTTGGAAAAAGAAGACACCTTGCTTTTTAGCGGAGAATAGGTGATAATGGAGAAAATAAGTCTAAAATATGAAAGGAATGTGACGATGAAAGATATGAAGCAATCCAGACGTGCGAGGCGATCCAAGCGTTCTCCGTGGTGGGCTATTATAGTGGCTTTATTAGTCTTAGGGGCGGTAGCCTGGACCTTATTTAGCTGGCAACCGTGGCAATTGGGCAAAGTGGCGATCGATAAAGAAGTATCAGAAGAAACAGCGACAGAATCAGTTCACTTAGAGGATGAAGTGGCAGAGAATGAAGTCACAGTTGAGCCGTATACTATTCGGCTAAGCTTTGTTGGTGATTTATTAATGCATATTGGCTTGAACGATACAGCGCACAATCCAGAAGAGGGGACATATGATTATTCACCGATGCTTGAATATGTAGCGCCTCATATTAAACCATCTGATGTAGCGTTCGCTAATTTAGAAACGACTTTTTCAGGAGGGGAACGCGGCTATGAAGGTTATCCGCTCTTTAATACGCCGGATGCTTTTTTGGACGCCATTGTAGAGACTGGTTTTGACCTGTTAAATACAACGAATAATCACTCTTTTGATGGACAAGTTGAAGGATTGATTCGTACAACTGAATTAGTCGCATCAACGGACGGAATTGACCCGATTGGAACGTATGCGGATACGCCGGAGTCTAGAGTGCATTATCGCGAGGTAGAAGATATCACGATTGCTTTCTTGACCTATGCGGAAATGTTCAACGGTATTGTGGATCCGGTAGAAGACCGTGAGTTATTGTTACAACATGCTAACTTTATCGATGAAGAGCTCATTTTAGAAGATATTGAGGAAGCGAAAAAGCAAGGCGTAGATTTCATCGTAGCTAATATGCACTGGGGAACGGAGTATCAGACTGAGCCCAATGACTTCCAACGCCAATATACCGAATTGCTAGTTGAAAATGGTGTTGACTTAGTAATCGGTGGTCATCCGCATGTGATTCAGCCGGCTGAAGTTGTAGAACATGGTGAGAATAAAGCCTTTGTGATTTATTCATTAGGGAACTTTCTCTCCAATCAACGAATCGAGACATTAGGAGCAGAGATGGCGTCTACTGAAGACGGGGTGATCTTGCATCTTGATATTGAAGTAAATGAAGATAAGATGACGTTGAGTAATGTAGAATTCGAGCCAACTTGGGTGTATCGTGAAGGTGGCCCAATCTATGATTACCATGTACTGCCGATTGAAGATTTCTTAGAAAACCCGCGCTTTGCCGAACATTATCTGGATCGTCTAGAAGCATCCAAAGCACGAACAGAAGAAGTACTGGGGATGTAT
Organism: Dolosigranulum pigrum ATCC 51524; assembly: GCF_000245815.1. Lineage (GTDB taxonomy): Bacteria > Bacillota > Bacilli > Lactobacillales > Carnobacteriaceae_A > Dolosigranulum > Dolosigranulum pigrum. The sequence continues at coordinate 187,142 of NZ_JH601104.1, read as the reverse complement.
GGCATCTTCGAGGAAACATTTAATTTCGAGCTTGGAATCAACTAAAAAGTAAGCAATCTCTATTATGAAGCATCCTTTAGCGGGTGCTTTTTTATATAGAATGAAATAACTTAAAACAAAATATGGCTGAAAAATAAAAAGAAAAGTATTACAATTTAAGTTATGCAACAAGTAGAAAAAAACTCTTTCAGATATTACTAAAAATGTATAGCTTGATAAATAGCTCAATGACAAGGGTTTAGGGTGTGTTGACCAATGTATTTAAATAATACTGAACCGTTAATAACATTACGTTTCTGTTACAGATATAACAATTGGCAAAAAGGGGTTCTCTTTTACGATTAAACTCGATATAATGAATGGGAATTGAGCGATAACCCAAATCCAGGAAGGAATTTATCTAACTATGAAATCAAAGAACAGAAGTTCAAAACTAAAATTAGCATTATCAGCTGGTCTTTTAGCCGGAACAGTTGCAACAACTAGTTTCTCACAAGATGTTCATGCACAAGAAGTAACACAGGGGCAAGCACAAGCATTACATAATGAATATGTTGCTGCTCGAGAAGAAGAGGATGCATCTCAGAAGTTATCTGAAGTAAAAGCTCAACTTGTTGGCTTGATTGAACAAGCGGGTGGATCAGATCTTGTGGCACAACTTGACGTTCAAGCACTATCTGAATCAGAGTTAGACAACGTATTCACATCATTTATTAACTACTTAGCACAAGAAACAGCTGAAGTTGAAACAGCAGAAACAACCTCAGAAGAAGTAGAAACAAAAGAAGAAACGGTCGCTGAACAGCCTGTCGCTCAACCTGTTCAAGCTGAAGACAAAACAGAAGAAAAACAAGAAGAAAAAGTAGCTGAAGAAGTTGTTAAAGAAGAAACTACTGAAGAAGAGGCTGTTGAAGACGAAACAGCTGAAGAGACAGAAGAAACAAAAGAAGAAGTAGTTGAAGAAACAGAAGACCAAACGGAAGCAAAAGACGAAGAAAAAGCAGATGACGAAGATCCAGAAGTTGTCGCTTACCGCATCCGTCTCCAAGAAGAAGCAGCAAAAGAACACGCACGTCAAGCTGCTGAAGAAAAAGCTCAACGTGAAGCTGAGGAGAACGGCGAAAAAGCAGAAGAAAAATCTGAAGAAGAAACTGTTGTCGAAGAGGACGAAAAAGCAGAAGCATCTGTTAAAGAAGCCGAAGAAGCAGTTGCTGAACCAAAAGAAGTAGCTTTAGAAGAGAAGACTGAATCAACAGAAGAAAAAACGGAAGAAACAAAAGAAGCTGACAAACAAGAAGAAAAAGTTGTTCCAGCTAAAGAAGAAAAACAAGCACCAAAAGAAGAAAAAGCGATTATCAAAGAAGACGAAAAAGTAACACAACCCGCTAAAATTTCTAAACCAGCACAATTAGTGAACAAAGTAGCACAACCAGCTGTTAAAGCACCAGAAGTAAACACACCATCTCGTCAACAGGCTAAAGCGCAGGCTCAAAAAGTTGTTGAAGCCCGTGTAGAAGCAAAAATTGAGAAAAAATTAGCAAAAGGTGTTGTTCTTTCACCAGAAGAATTCATTAACTTAATCAGCGCTGAAGTTCAACGTTATGCTGATGAGTACAACATTTATGCATCTGTTATGATGGCACAAGCGGCCCTACAATCAGGTTGGGGAACAAGTGCAACAGCTCAAGCACCTAACAACAATGTGATGGGAATTACTGCCGGATCTAACGAGCAAGGTGTTGAATACCGTACGTACGAAAATATCGTTGCTTCATTGAAAGACTACGCTGAACTTATCCGTAATGGTGTGAGCTGGGACAAGAACTTCTACAGTGGCGCATGGAGAGAGAATGCTGCGACATATGAAGAAGCAACTAAATGGTTAACTGGTCGTTATGCAATTGACCCGAACTATCACTTGAAATTAAATGAATTAATTAAACGTTACAACTTAACTCGTTTCGACGTTCAAACAAGCGGTCAAGTATCACCATCAACTGAATCAGCCATTGAAAAAGCTGTCGAAAAAGCAGCTGAAAAACAAGCACAAGGATCAGCTCAATTACGTTCAGCTAAACACGCACAACGAAAACAAGAAGCACCAGCAAAAGAAGAAAAAGGTGCCAATAAACCAGCTGAATCTAAACAAAAACCAGCAAAACCAGCTAAAGAAGAAGTTATTGAACCAAAAGAAACTGAAAATAAAGTTAAACCAGCTGAAAAACCACAGCCACAAGCAAAACAAGAAGCGAACCAACAATCTAATGCTAAATCAGGTAAAACATACACAGTTCAACCAGGTGACTCATTAAGTGGTATTGCTAGCAAGACAAACTCAACTGTAACTCAAATTGTAGAATCCAATAAAGGATTAGATGCAGGTAACTTACAAGTCGGACAAAACATTGTCACACCAGCTAAAGAAGCAGCAAAACCTGAACAACAAGTGGAAACACCAAAACCAGCTGCCAAACCAAGTACAGCTCAAGAAACACAGACAAATGCTCAAGGTTGGGTTCGTCCAACTGCTGGGGTGGTGACCTCTCGTTATGGATGGAGAAGTTACCCACTGAATCCATCTCGTCGTGATTTCCACATGGGTGTTGATATTTCATCAGGAACAAACTCGCCTGTTGTTGCAGCTAAAGCAGGAACAGTAACGGCTTCAAACTCAGGCTACAACTGGGGTTACGGGAACTATGTAGATATTGATCACGGTGATGGTCTAATGACACGTTACGCTCACTTAGCACCAGGCTGGAAAGCATCAGTCGGCCAAAAAGTTGCTGCGGGTGAACGTATCGGTACACAAGGTACAACTGGGGCATCAACAGGTGTTCACTTACACTTCGAAATTCACAAAAATGGTAAACACACTAACCCAGAAAACTACATGAAATTCTAATAACAATTAAACACGGCCTAGCCATTGATCGATATGACAATGGCTAGGTTTTGCTATGTCGAATATTCTCTAGTTGAAGAATTTTGATAGCTTTTGAGAAAATTACTTGACATCTAACTGAACACTGACTAAACTAATAAAGGAAATTAAAGGAGGCGCTTATGACACGACCAATTATTGCCCTAGATTTTAGTAGCTTTGAAGAGACGCTAGATTTTTTAGATTTATTCGATGAGTCATTATACGTCAAAATTGGGATGGAAAGTTATTTGTTGAATGGTCCGCACGTGATTCGGACGATTCAGGAGCGAGGCCATCAGATCTTTTTAGATTTAAAGCTTCATGATATTCCGAATACCGTTGAACGAACGATGCGTGGATTGGCAGAGCTTGGTGTGGATATGGTGAATGTTCATGCACAAGGCGGGTCTAAAATGATGCAAGCAGCGGTGGAGGCCTATAAGTCTGTTCATCCTAGTGGGACGGTGCTGGCAGTGACACAGCTGACTTCATTGAGTGAAGAACAGTTTATCCAAGAGACAAAAAGTCAACTGTCATTAGAAGAGAATATTATCCATTATGCTCAGTTAGCGCAACAATCAGGTATTGATGGCGTAGTGTGTTCACCTCTAGAGAGTCAAGCCGTTCATACGGTTTGTGGAGAGGAGTTCTTGACGGTGACTCCCGGTATTCGACTGAGTGATGCCCAAGCGGATGATCAATCGCGTGTAGTGACTCCGAATCGAGCCCGTCAGTTAGAGTCTGATTATATTGTGGTAGGACGACCGATTACACTAGCTGACGATCCCGTACAAGCCTATCAGCAAATAAAAGCCAATTGGGAGGGACAAGATGAATAAGATAACATCCAAAGAGATTGCTCAGCATTTACTAACTATTGAAGCCGTTGAACTGCGACCAGATCAACCTTTTACTTGGTCGAGTGGGATCAAATCCCCTATATACTGTGATAATCGTAAAATTATTGGTCAGCCAGCTGTGAGAAAACAAATCGTAGAGGCGTTTTGTCAGTATTTATCCTCTGAATTAAGTGATATTGATGTGATTGCGGGTACTTCAACGGCGGGAATTCCGCATGCAGCGTTTATTAGTCAAAAGTTAGATACGCCGATGAGTTATGTCCGCGGTAGTAAAAAGTCACATGGTAAACAAAATCAAATCGAAGGGGCCCAAGTTGCTGGGAAACGTGTGGTAGTGATTGAGGATTTGATCTCAACAGGTGGCTCTTCTTTGGAAGTGGTGGATGCATTGCAAGTAGCCGGTGCAGAAGTGGTGGAAGTGGTCGCTATTTTTACCTATGGGATGGACCGAGCGCGAGCAGCCTTCTCTGCTCAGCAAGTCCCTCTTCATACATTATGTGACTTAGATACGTTGCTTACGGTCGCTGAAGAAGCCGAAAATATTACTGCTGAACAAAAACAGTTAATTGAACAATTCCGTGATTTGTATTAAAAATAGCATCTTAGATTGAAAAAAACGTGTGGGGTAGCATGCCCGACACGTTTTCATTAAAAAAGAGTGAAATAATTGGGAAAAAATGGGCCATTTGTTGCAATGATTGATTTGTTTGTGGTATTTTTTAGAGGATTACGAAAGTACGTGGACTTAAAGAAACTATGGAGGACAATATGTCAAACAAATCAAACAAATTGAAATTTATCGGCTTGTCATTGTTGGGGGCAATTTTTTTCTTAGTGCCGATGACGATTAATGGTGAAAGCCAAATATTATTATCGCATATAACTACATTGATTACGGAGAACTGGGTCGATCCCTTTATCTTATTTACACAATTTTGTATGGGAATTGTGCTGATTGGGACGATTATCTTCTTGTTCTATGAGAGTGAGTACGAGCCGTTGAACGATGTATTCAAGACAACTCCGGTAAATGTGGGGTTGAGACTTTCGGGTGCGTTTATTTACTTAATGGTGCTGAATAATTGGTTCAGCGGGACCGCGATTGGAGAGCTGATTCTGCACGAGGATACTGGTGGAGTGATGGCGGGAGAAGACGGTTTATTGACTATTCTCTACATTACGTTCTTTATTGCGATTCTGACCTTGCCGTTGTTAACGCATTTTGGGATGGTGGAATTCATTGGAACATTGTCAGGAGATGTGATGAAAAAGTTATTCAAAATTCCGGGTTCATCGGTCGTCAATGCCTTGGCTTCATTTGTTGGCGATGGGACGATCGGGATTGTGGTTACAGATAATCAATATAAAAGAGGTTATTATACGAAGCGAGAGGCTTATATTATTGCATCGAGCTTTTCGATTGTAGGGATTGCCTTTGCTGCAGCAGTGGCTAATGAATTACAATTGGGTCATATTTTTCCGATTTATTACATGTCCATCTTACTGACAACCTTAATGATTGCATTTGTGATTGCGCGACTACCGCTAAAAAAATATCCGGATGAGTACTATAAGGGAAAAGAACCGAAAAAAGAACGTCGCTCTCAAGATGGCTCTACGTTCCAGCAGGCGTATGAATCTGCTGTAGAACAAGCTGCTGATGTGGAGGTATGGGACGCGTTCAAAGAAGCATGTGTTGATGTCGTTAATATCTATGTGGGTTTTTTGCCAATTATTATGGTAGTAGGGACGATTTCTCTGGTCATTGCGGAGAATACGCCGGTGTTTGATGTGATTAGTTATCCGTTTATTTATATTTACCAATTTTTAGGATTTGGGACAGAGGCGGCCCAAGCGATGGCACCTGCTTCGCTAGCTGGATTTGCTGATATGTATTTGCCAGCTTTATTCGTAACAGGAGTGGAATCAGAAGCAGCGCGCTTTTTCATCAGTGTTTTAGCCTTTACGCAATTGGTCTTTATGTCAGAGACGGGGATGATTTTTATTAAGACCGAGATCGGCTATAACTTTTTAGATATTGTGAAGCTGTTTCTTTTCCGGACACTATTGTCGTTGCCGATTATTTATGGAATCACGCGATTACTTGCCGCGTTGAATATTATTTCATTTTAAGAGCTGTCAGGAGCCGAATGTATTTGTGTTCGGCTTTTTGATTGCGCTCAAAAATATTAAAAAAATTTGGCAAAATCTCTTGACATTTAGGGTGAAACGCTCTAATATAGTGAATGGTAAAAAAATACTGAATGAGACCGATAGAAAAACCAGGAATATTCGGGATTTACGGATCAATAAAGCGTCAATTTATTTAAATGTTCGCATAAAGTATCAGGCTGAATAAAATAATGTCATTTAAGGGGCCGAGTGCGAACAGATCGTTAGCATTTCGGTAATTTTTTTTGCCCAATTTTAGAAGAGGGGTTGTTATGATGGACAATTTGTTATCAATGCAGCAGTTATCAACAGACGATATGTTACGTATTGTGAAGCGAGCAGTTGCGATTAAGAATGGGGAGTATGAACCATTCAGTGAGCAATTATTCGTGGCTAATTTGTTTTTTGAGAATTCAACTCGTACGAAATTGAGCTTTGAGGTTGCAGAAGCACGACTCGGCATGGAACGTATTCCGTTCGAAGTATCGACTAGTTCGGTGCAAAAGGGCGAGAGCTTGTATGATACGTGCAAGACGCTTGAGGCAATCGGGTGCGATGCATTAGTGATTCGTCATCCGCAAGAAGCGTATTATGAAGAGCTTGAAGGTTTAAACATTCCTATTATTAATGGTGGTGACGGCAGTGGCTCTCACCCTACTCAGTCTTTGTTAGATATTATGACAATTTATGAAAAATTCGGCACGTTCGAAGGTTTGAACATCGTGATTTGCGGTGATATTAAGCATTCTCGTGTCGCTAAAAGTAATTGCGACGCATTAACTCGTTTGGGAGCTAATGTGTTTTTTTCTGCGCCAAAAACGTTCCAAGACGGGGCATTGGACATTGAGTATGTTGATTTGGATGAAGTGATTGATCAAGTCGATGTCGTGATGCTCTTGCGTGTGCAGCATGAGCGGCATGATGTGGCGACTAAGATTACGCAAGTCACCTACAATAGTGAGTATGGGATGAATCAGGCACGTTATGATCGCTTGAAGCCAGATGCTATTGTGATGCACCCAGCGCCGGTCAATCGCGGGGTTGAGATCTTAGGGGAGTTAATCGAAGCACCGAAGTCCGTTATTTTTGAACAAATGACAAATGGTGTATATACACGAATGAGTATTCTAGAGGATGTCTTGGCTGATCGATTAGCGTAATAGTCGGCAGATAACTAAGCGATAAAAGAAAGTGAGAGGATTTAGGGTGGCAGTACTTCTGAAGAATGGACAAGTATACACGGATGGGAGCTTCCAAGCGGTGGATATCTTCGTGCAAGATGGTGTGATTAAGCGGATAGCGCCGGGACTGAGTGAAGCGGATGCGAACGCAAGTGCCGGTGAGCTAGAAGCGGTGCGCGTGATTGATTGTCAGGGGCAGCATATTTGTCCGGGGTTTGTTGATATTCATGTTCATTTGCGCGAGCCGGGTTTTGAAGCGAAAGAGACTATCGAAACAGGGACACAAGCGGCGGCGCGCGGCGGGTTCACGACGGTTTGCCCAATGCCAAATACGAATCCGGTATTAGATTCAGTCGCAAAGTTGGATCGTTTTCGTGAGATCGCGGCGCGCGGGGCGGTGCGGGTATTGCCATATGCGTCAATTACGCAAGGATTAGCTGGGAATGAATTGGTGGATTTTGCGGCGCTGGCTGAGCGAGGGGTGCTAGCCTTTACCGATGACGGTGTTGGGGTGCAGGATGCTGATACGATGCACCGAGCGATGCTGCAGGCAGCGGCGGTCGGGAAGGCGATAGTAGCCCATACGGAAGAGAATTCGTTAATACGTGGTGGTGCGATTCATGCGGGAGAGGCGAGTGAACGCTTAGGAGTGCCGGGGCTACTGTCGCTGACGGAATCAACGCAAATTGCGCGGGATGTCTTGTTGGCGGAGCATGCAGGGTGTCATTATCATGTGTGCCATGTCAGTGCTAAAGAGAGTGTTCGCGTAATCCGGGATGCGAAGCGAGCTGGCATCCGGGTTACGGCGGAAGTATCGCCGCATCATTTATTATTGGATGATACGGCTCTAGTTGAGGCAGACCCGAATTTCAAGATGAATCCGCCATTGCGAGCAGCTGAAGATCGCCAAGCATTGATTGCGGGACTCTTGGACGGGACGCTGGATTGTATTGCCACCGATCATGCTCCGCATACGGAAGCTGAGAAGGCGCGGGCCATAGAGGAAGCACCGTTTGGAATTGTGGGAAGTGAATATGCCTTTCAGCTACTGTACACAGCTTTTGTGGAAAAAGGTGAGTTTACCTTTGAACAGTTAGTGTCTTGGTTAACGGAAAAACCGGCTGATATTTTCGGGCTGGCATCAGGCCGAATTGTTGAAGGAGCGCCAGCTGATATTGCCGTCGTTGATACACATCGATCATATGTGATTGATAAGGAAACCTTTTATTCAAAAGGACGAAATACGCCATTCCATGGGCGAGAAGTGAGCGCTGATGTGGTGCTGACGATGGTTGACGGAGAAATTGTTTATCAATTAGAAGGGACGGATGAGTAAGATGAGTGAGACGTTGAAGGTGAGTTTACCGGGGTTAGACTTGAAGAATCCCATTATGCCAGCATCGGGCTGTTTTCAATATGGGAAGCGATTTGCGAAGTTATTTGACTTATCAGAGTTAGGAGCGATTATTGTCAAGGCTGCCACACTTGAACCACGTGTTGGAAATCCTAATCCACGTGTTGTCCGAGTGACAGAAGGCTTGTTGAACTCTGTCGGGCTGAAGAATCCAGGATTGGATCATATTTTAGCGGACGAGTTGCCATTTTTAGAGCAGTTCGATGTGCCCATTATTGCGAATGTTGCTGGGTCGGAAATTGCTGATTATGTTGAAACAGCTAAGCGCATCTCACAAGCACCGAATGTACAGGCCTTGGAGCTAAATATTTCTTGTCCCAATGTAAAAGAAGGTGGCATGGTCTTCGGAACGAATCCGGAGAGCGCTCGTCGTTTAACAAGTGCGGTGAAGGAAGTCTCAGCTGTGCCGGTCTATGTGAAATTATCGCCGAATGTGACCAGTATTGTGGAGATGGCACGGTCTGTGAGTGATGTGGCAGACGGGATTACGATGATCAATACCTTTGTTGGATTGCAGTTAGATAAGAATGGTCGACCTGAACTAGGGAATAAAATAGGAGGGGTCAGCGGACGTGCTATTAAGCCGATTGCGCTCAATATGGCCTATGAAGTGCGTCAAGCCTTACCGGATATTCCCTTAATTGCAATGGGTGGTATCGCAACGGTAGATGATGTACTGGACTATATTTCAGTTGGAGCCGATGCGGTAGCAGTAGGAACAGAGAACTTCAACAATCCTTATATTTGTAAAGAGTTAATTGCTGATTTAGAACAAGAAGTTGCTAAACGTAAATTAAACCACTTGCATGACTTAAAAGGCCGTGCCTTGTAATAGGAAGAAAGCATCTCACCCACAACATAGGTGAGGTGTTTTTACTCTATTCTAGACGTTTCTTTATTTTCAGTTGTATTCTTAAACTCTTTTTAAACCTTTTGCGAAGTGGTTACGCTATAATATGAGTAACTAACTGGTGGAGGAGTTTATTATGAATATCGGAATTGATAAGATTGGATTTTATACACCACGCATTTATGTAGATATGGAGAAATTAGCAGAAGCACGTGGTATTGATCCTAACAAATATACGATTGGTCTCGGACAAGAGCAGATGGCAGTTGCACCGCTAAGTCAGGATGCAGTGACGATGGCGGCCAATGCAGCTTTAGGTATTTTAGATGAGGATGATCGTCAGCAGATCGATATGGTGTTAGTTGGAACTGAATCTGGAGTGGATCATTCGAAATCGGTGGCGGTCTGGGTACATCAACTAACTGGGATTCAACCGCATGCCCGTGCTGTAGAATTGAAGCAAGCGTGTTACAGTGCAACAGCAAGTTTACAACTGGCGCTAGGTCATATTGCGCTTCATCCGGAGTCTAAAGTCCTCGTAGTGGGAACAGATATTGCGAAGTATGGTTTAGAGACAGGGGGTGAGCCGACACAAGGAGCGGGTGCAGTGGCTATGGTCATCTCAGCGAATCCGCGTGTATTGACCCTTGAAGCCGATGCAGTGAGCTTAACCCAAGATATTGCGGACTTCTGGCGTCCACTCTATGCTAAGTATGCGAAAGTGGACGGTAAGTTTTCGAATCAAGCTTACTTATCGACATTAACGGATGTTTGGGAGACATATAAAGACGTACACGGGCGTCAGCTAAGCGATTTTGAGACATTTTTATTCCACACGCCGTACACGAAAATGGGAAGTAAAGCCATTAAGCAGTTGGCTCAAAGCGAACCGGCGGAAGATATTGAACGATTGCAGCGTTATTATGAGGCGAGTCGCTTATATAATAAACGGATCGGAAATATTTACACGGGGAGCTTGTACTTGAGCTTGTTGTCACTCTTAGAACAGGGAGATGAGTTGCCAGCGGGTGCTCGATTGGGTTTATTCAGTTATGGATCTGGAGCAGTTGGCGAATTCTTCACGGGAACAGTGCAGGCAGGCTACCGAGAGTATTTACACCACGCGGAACATGAGGCATTACTTGATACGCGTCGTGCTTTGTCAATTGCTGAATATGAAGCATTACTAGCGAGTGATTTGGATGAATCTGGTGAAGTCGAGTTATCGGATTTTGTTGCTCAGTCGGGTGAAGTGGTCTTAAGTGGTGTCTCCAACCATATTCGTCAATATACGCAAGTGAAGTAGGGGGTCAATGATGAAGAAAGTATATATTGTTGGGGCGAAGCGAACACCTATTGGATCTTTCTTAGGGTCATTGAAGTCAGTGAGTGCAGTGAAACTAGCAAGTCAGGCCATTCGTGGCGCCTTAGAACAAGCTCAGGTTCAATCGACTGATGTGACAGAAGTAATCTTAGGGAATGTTTTGTCAACTGGCTTAGGTCAAGGGGTTGCCCGTCAAGCTGCAATCGGAGCGGGCTTGTCAATCGAGGTACCAGCTTATAGTCTGAATATGGTCTGTGGGAGTGGCTTGAAGGCGGTTGCTAATGGGATGAGTCTGATTCAGTCTGGTCTAGCGCAAGCAGTTGTGACAGGTGGGACTGAATCGATGTCGAACGCACCGTTTTTAGTGGATGGTCATATTCGTTCAGGCCATAAGATGGGGCATATGAGTTTTACCGACTCGATGCTGTATGATGGATTAACCGATGCTTTCGAAGGCTATCATATGGGGATTACAGCTGAGAATGTGGCGAGAGAATTTGGGATTTCGCGAGAGGCACAAGACCAGTTCGCCATTCGCTCTCAAGAAAAAGCAATCATTGCCCAAGATAGTGGAAAATTTACAGATGAGATTGTGCCAGTAGTCATCGAAACACGTGCTGGCATAGAAGAAGTGGCCGAAGATGAATATATTAACCGGACGACAACTTTGGAGAAGATGAGCGGTTTACGTCCAGCATTCAAGAAGGATGGAACAGTTACAGCGGGGAATGCATCAGGGCTAAATGATGGGGCAAGTGCCATTATTCTAGCAAGTGGACAATTGGCAGAAGCACAGCAGCTGCCGATTATGGCTGAAGTAATAGCAATTGGGCAAGGAGGCGTTGATCCGAGCGTAATGGGAATAGGACCAGTACCAGCGATTAAGAAAGCACTTGAAGCGGCCAACTTGACGCTAGCTGATATTGATTTATTCGAACTGAATGAAGCATTTGCGGCACAATCACTGGCAGTCATGAATGAACTGGCTGCTGAGAGTGATGAGTCAGTAGAAGCATTGAGTGACCGCATTAATGTCAATGGTGGTGCGATTGCACTGGGCCACCCAATTGGCGCGAGTGGGAATCGTATTCTGGTCACGTTGCTCTATGAATTGAAGCGCCGCAACCTAACTTACGGCTTAGCTAGTCTCTGTATCGGCGGCGGCATGGGCTTAGCAGTTATTATCAAAAATGTAGAGGACTAGATTGTATAAATAGCATAAAATAAGCAGTTGCACTATATAGAAGTATGGTGCAACTGCTTATTTGTTATTGCTTTAGATCGCTCAAGATTTGTTTAGCGGTGTCAAGGTTCATCTTAGGGGCTTGAGCGAGCTGGTCGGCGACGTATTGGATGTGGTCTCCGGTTGCACCGGCACTGATGGCGAGTGAGCGAGCTTGCAGAGACATGTGGCCTTCTTGGATGCCTTCTGTAACTAACGCTCTGAGGGCAGCGAAATTTTGAGCTAAGCCGACTGCCGCAACAATATGAGCCAATTCTTGTGCATTTGGTTGGCCCAGAATTTGGTGCGCGAGTTGTGCGGTGGGATGGAAACCAATTGAACCGCCGACTGTTGCGAGAGCGAGGGGAATGGTAATCTGACCGATCAATTCGCCGGAGTCAGCGACATGCCACCGGGTGAGTGGTTGGTACTGACCGGAGTGAGCAGCATAGGCATGAATAGCAGCAGAAGCAGCTCGCCAATCATTACCGGTTGCGATTGTGACGGCATCGATTCCATTCATGACACCCTTGTTGTGAGTGACTGCTCGATAAGGATCAGCTGAAGCGAATTGCCATGCACTGACGATACGGTCGCGGACTTTTTGGCCAGACCAGCCTTTTGTTTTCAAATATTTTGGTTCAATGGCACAAGTGACATGGACAAGTGCTTCAGTGGCGTAATTGGAGAGAATACTCATTAAGAGATTCCCCCGTGTCAGCTCTTGAATCATCGGGGCAATGCCTTCTAACATGGTATTCATCATATTGGCCCCCATAGCTTCACAAGTATCGACATACAGATAGACAACTAAAAACTCAGCCCCGTCATGCGTACGGTCAGCATTAGCTTGAACGGTGCGTACTTCAATACGGCGTGCACCACCGCCTCGCTTCACAATAGAAGGATAGGCATCGTTAGCTAATCTAACTATTTTATCCGCCGCTTTTTCAACAGCTTGGACAGCTTCGGACATATGAGGCACATTCTCTACGGCAACTTGTCCAATCATGAGGCGGGTGTCATCTCCTGTTTTGAACCCACCACTTTGTCCAATAATTTTAGCCCCGAAGCTAGCGGCAGCAATGACTGATGGTTCTTCGATGGCCATGGGAACGGTATATTCTTGATCGTCAATGAGGAAATGAAACCCTAATCCCATCGGCAAGCTATAGTTGGTGATGAAATTTTCGATCATATGAGAGCCCATCTCGTGAGGTAAGTCTAACATTTGATTACGGAGCTGGTCACATTCCTTTGGATCAAGCAAACCTGACAATTCAAGAGCCTCCAATTTTTCTTCATATGACTTTTTATAAAAATGACGCAACGCACGGTCCATGACTATCGATCCTTTCTTCTTAGTTTATAGTCAGTATACCGTATATGGCTTAAAAATTCCTTAATCGTTCATTGATTAATTAATTCAGCAGACCAACTTTGGGATAAGTTGTGTATTTATAAGTTAAAGCCCAATGAGGAGGAATTATTGTGGAACAATTATGGGAGAAGTTGAAGGTGCATTGGCAACTATTGGTAATTGGTGGGTTGGTGTTGGCATTAGGCAGCGTGATATGGCTAATGATGGGTAATTCTGCTGAAGTGGAAGAGGAGAATTCGTTAGATGATTTACTGGCTGCTCAGATGGAAGTAGCCACGGAGGAGGAAGTGGAACGTGTTGAGTCGAAGTCGTCAGAACCAGAGTTGTTTATGGTCGATGTGAAAGGAGAAGTTCATGCGCCAGGTGTGTATGAATTGCCTACAGACGGTCGGGTGAAGGACGCGATTGCGATGGCAGAGGGATTGACGGATGAAGCCAATGAATTAGCGATTAACTTTGCGCAAAAAGTCGAAGATCAGATGGTGATTTATGTCCCGCATGAGGATGATGATTCAGGACTACCTGAAAATACGACTACTGGAGCAGGTGAGGCATCAGGAGCAACAGTGATCAATATCAATACGGCATCGGAGCAAGAATTAATGACGCTCAGTGGAATCGGTCAAGCGAAGGCCCAACAGATTATTCAATACCGTGAGGAGAATGGGCTGTTTGATACGTCGGAAGACTTGATGAATGTCTCAGGAATTGGAGAGAAAAGCTTTGAAACCTTGAAGGACAGTATTAAAGTCAAATAAAAGCAGAAGGGAGGTCATCCGGTGAGTCAGAAGGGAATTTATGTGGGGATAATGGCGCTATTGATGGTGATCGCCTGGTTGACGAACTTTCATTTGGTTGCTGTTCTATTGCTAATGTACTGGATCGTGCGCATAGTTATCTTGGGAGATCGGATCGTTATCGTTGGAGTGGCTATTATTGCCGTGCTAATTAGTGTGCGTATCTACTTCATGCCACAAGAAAGTGACATCTGGCCAGTGAGTCAAGTTGAGAATTTAGCGGAAGAGACGATACAACGGGAGATGTTTATTAAGCCCACCACTGTACAAATTGATGGCGATCGGATGCGATTTGAAGCCGTTGACCGGGTGACAGGCGAGTCCGTCATAGGCCGGTATCAACTGAAGACATTGGCCGAAAAAGAAGCCTTCCAGCAGCAGACGTTTAAGCGCACATTTTTGTTAGAAGGCCACTTGGAACGGCCGGCTGAGCATCGGAATCGGCACCAATTTAATTACCGCCAATATTTAGCATGGCAAGGGATCTATTATACTTTTGAAGTGGTAGAGCTAGTGCCAAGTAGACGAGTTAAGCCACCGCTTGCTGTTCGAATCGATCGCTGGCGCCAGAGCTTATTTGATTGTATTGACCGCATCATGAATGAGAAGGCAGCGAGTTATACGCAGACGTTGCTTTTTGCTAAGAAACACGCCTTGCCAAGTGAGAGTATTGAATCTTACCGAGCAACGGGGATGATTCATTTAATTAGTATTTCGGGGTTACATATTCAACTATTAATTACAGCGGTCTCGTATGTACTGCTTCGTCTGCATATTACCAAGGAAACAACGGCTAAATTACTACTAGCTATCTTACCGCTATACGGCATCATGGCTGGGATGGGCGTGAGCATTTTTCGGGCGGTAGTGCAATCAGCGATTTATTTTATTCTGACCTCTATGAATAAGCGCAGTTATCCACTTGATAATTGGTCGCTAGCACTCATCTTACTCTTGCTTTGGCGACCATTTAGTATTTTTTCAATTGGTTTTCAGCTCAGTTATCTGTTGAGTGGGATGTTAATCGTGCTAGCTCATAATCGGCATCTACAACGTTTACCTCAATATGTACAACCCTTTATGCTCAGTTTTTTAGTGAGTTTGTTAAGCTTGCCGGTTATTACGTATCATTATTTTGAATTTCCGTTCATTTCTATCGTATTAAATACACTCTTTGTGCCGTTCTTTTCGGTGATTTTATTCCCGGCCGTGGTGATTAATTTTGCTGTCTCCATTATTGTGCCACATATCTTCACAGGGGCTATTCTAAGCCAATTATTAACGTTAACGGAACACTTTTTGTCGGCGGTTAGTCAGTTGCCGTTTGCGCGGGTGATTATTGGTCGCTTGCCCCTGCTCAGTATGATAGGGCTCGTGATCGGTCTGATCGGTTTGTTTATGGGCTTAGAGAAAAAACACGTATCTAAGCGGTTAATGGTCGTTAGTTCTATGCTTAGCTTGATTTCTCTATTCTCAGTACGGTACGGTCCATTAGGTCAAGTGATGATGATTGATGTCGGACAAGGCGACTCATTAGTCATCAAGCAACCGTTCAGTTCGGCTGGGATTATGGTGGATACGGGTGGTAAAATTCCGTGGCAACAGCCAGAAGCATGGCGTGAGCGCCAGCAAACCTATACAATTGGCAAAGATACCTTAGTGCCGACGCTTAGTGCAATGGGAATTACTTATCTTGAACGGCTATATATAACGCACCCTGATCTGGATCACATGGGGGAAGTACGTGAATTAGCCGACCATTTTGATGTAAGAGAGATAGCTGGAACCATTCATACATTTCGTGATGAAACCTACCGATCACTCATGCAAGGTAAAGAGATTCCGCATACTATCCTGGAAGCACCGCAGGAAGTTAGACATGGGAAGCTGTCATTAGCCTTGCTTCAGCCGATTGAACAGTTTGACTCTGATAATGAAAATTCGCTCGTTCTCTATGGCGAGATGGGCGGCAAAAAGTGGTTGTTGACGGGAGACATTGAGCAAGCCGCTGAGCAGTCGATGATCGCTCACTATCCGAATCTACCTATTGATATATTAAAAGTAGCCCATCATGGCAGTCCTTCTTCTAGCTCCGAAGCCTTCTTACAACAGTATCAACCGACTATCGGCCTTATCTCAGCTGGGGCGAATAATCAATTTAACCACCCTCATCCCGATGTGCTAGACCGTCTCACCGACTATGATATCGAGATTTACCGAACGGATCAACAAGGAGGCGTCTGGTACACGTATAGTTCCAATGATTGGCTCAATCAGCAACTAGCTGGTTTCTACGCGGTTAAGGATGAATAGAAACATTCGGAAATCCGATTCGCGTATGATATAATGCAGGGAGATTAATGAACAACATCATTTACACATATATATAGTAGAAACACAACACATAAGTAAGGAGGAGACCATGAGTAACTTACAGCAACAATTAGCGACGATACGGCAAGGCACAGTGCAGCCTGTCTACTTAGTCTCCGGAACAGAACACTATCTCATTGAACGCTTCAAGCAGACTATTATTACAGCTGTGTTGGATGGAGATACGAGCAGTGACTTCAATTTTACGACATTTAATATGGAAGAAGATGAACTGCAAGCAGCTGTTCAAGAAGCAGAGTCCATTCCGTTCTTCGGGAAGCAGCGCCTGGTCTTCGTTACGCATCCAACTTTTCTAACCGGTAAGCCATCTAAGTCAGATCCCGATCATAACTTGGAGGCATTAGTGAATTATTTGCAGGCACCGGCTGATTTTTCAGTATTGGTTATCTTTGCTCCATATGAGAAGCTCGATAAGCGAAAAAAAATCACCAAGACCTTGCTTAAGCAAGCAGAAGTGATTGATGTGTCGCCACTGGACACGAACGCCTTAGCTCGGTATGTAAAAGAAGCCGTCCAAACGCAAGGCTATCGATTTCAAGATGGCGCGTTCAATGCCTTGATGGAACGAACAGATTATCAGCTAACAACGATTATGTCAGAGCTTCAGAAGCTGTATCTCTATCATATGGAAGATAAGTACATTACGCGCCACTCTGTCGATGAACTAGTCACGCGAACATTGGAGAGCAATATCTTTGAGATTAATGAATTAGTCCTGACCAAGCAAGCCAATCAGGCCATTCAAGTATTTGCCGATCTGCTCTTGCAGAAGGAAGAACCGCTTAAGATTCTTGCTATTATGCTGAGTCAGTTCCGCTTGCTCCTTCAAGTGCATATCTTGCGGGCAAAAGGTTACCAACAAGCCGAGATTGCTAAAGAAATCAGTGCACATCCTTACCGCGTCAAGCTTGCTATGAAAACCGAGCGACGCTTCAATCGGGAACTGTTAGCGCAAGCTTATCAGCAACTGATCCAAGCTGAATATCGTATTAAGACCGGGCAAGTGGATCCCGAGTTACAATTTGAACTTTTTGTGATGCAGTTCTCTGGATAGATATAGCACAAACCAAAAGATCTATGAAGATAAAGAAAAATGATAGAAATAAATAACGAATAATGAGGATTATATGTTAAAATAAATTAAATGTAACACAAATGAAATATAATAGAAATATACTTGAAATGTTCACATAAAATTCATAATTGCTATTGCATTTAACGGTAATCGTGGTATGATAGTGGTAGATAGAGGAGCAATAATAGACTTCTCGTTCAACTATTTATGCCTATTCAGGAGGGTGATTTCCATGGTTGGAAAAAACAATAAACACGTACAATTACGTCAAGAAGCAGACAAACAAACACGATTTTCACTTAAAAAATTAACAGTCGGTGTAGCATCCATTGCAATCGGAGCAACGTTACTACTTGGTCAACCGATATCAGTCAATGCAGAAGAACCATCTACTACGCAAACCGACCAATCCTTAGGCGAGTATAAAGAAGTGGCTAAGAAAGACTTAGCGGATAAAAAAATTGAAAATGAACATCTAAATAGCCTGATTGATAGTGCTGAGAGCAAAGAAGCTGTCGACAAATTAGTTGCGAATTATACACAACCAGAGATTGCTACAGAGGATACAGATGATATAAAAGATCTTAAACTGTACAAAGCAGCTAAAATTGCAGCATTGAAAGCCAAAGATATTGACAACGAAACAGCATTGAAAACAATCGAAGACGCAGAAACAAAAGAAGCTGTTGATAAATTATTTAAGGAACTAGATGCTAAAGTTGAAAAACCAGCTGATGAAACAACTGCCCCAACTGAAACCGAAGACAGTGCACCAACGCAAGCCGCAGAATCTACGGAGACTGAAGCCACTGAAGAACCGAAAGTAGCCGATCAAGCCACTGAATCTATTCCAGATGAAGTGACGTTAGAGACTGAAGAAGATGATGACTACGCAGAAGCCGTAAGAGAACTTAACGACTTGAATCTTAGCGACACGATAAAAGAAGACTTCGCTCAAAAAATCAAAGCGGCTGAAGATAATAAAGAAGCAGTGAGCCAAATCTTGACAGAAGCAATAGATCTAGCTGAACTGAACACTAAAAAAGACGCTGCGTTAGTTGAAATAGACCAAACGAACTTACATGTCGATGATTCCAATGAGTTAAAAGGGCGCATCGAAGTAGCTGCTTCTGCTGAAGAAGTGGATAACGTCTTAGTTGAGGCACAAAAACGTGCTGAAGAACAAGCGAACCAAGCACAAAATGGGGAAGCTACTACCGAGGAAAAACCGGAAGCTCAAACTAAGCCAGTACCAGAGAAAAAACCAGAAGAAGCACCTAAACCAGAAGAGAAGAAACCTGAAACAGACAAAAAGCCAGAGTCAGACAAAAAACCGGCTCCTGAGAAGAAACCAGACGCTGGCCAAAAGCCGGAAGCTAAAAAGCCCGAAGAAAAGAAACCAGAAGTTAAAAAGCCCGAAGATAAAAAACCGGAAGCTAAAAAACCAGATGCAAGTAAACAGCCAGAAAAAGGAAAAGAAGCTCAACCACAAAAACCTGAGCAAAAGCCAGACCAACAGAAGCAACCAGACAAGTCAGCCGACAAAGCAGCACAAGATAAAAAAGAACAAGAACTAAAAATGGCCGCAGCGAAGGATGAAGCGAAAAAAGAAATCAATAACTTAGCTAACCTATCAGATAAACAAAAAGGCGAACTTCTAGCTGGAATTGACAAAGCTGACACACCAGCAAAAATTGGTGAAATCATCGACTTTGCACGGAAATTAAACCAAGATCAAGCACCAAAACAACAGAAAAAACAAGGCGAACGCTTGCCAGACACCGCAACTGGCGCATGGGTGTTAGGCTTGATCGGGGCTACTGCGATCCTAGCTGGTTTTGGCATTAAAAAATTCAAAAAATAACTAGCACATACTCGAACCAAGTGGACTTTGGTTAGCTTATACTACTTGGTTCGGATTTTAATAAAACATTCCTGTTCTTCTAAATATGACGAATATATTACAGTTAGATAACAAAAACGATAAAAAACCTTGATACTAAAGCATTCATAAGGGAAGTATCGTAAGTAGGTTGTAATATTCATAAAAACATCATATTTCTTCCGAAAAATCCTTGCATCCATTATGAAATGTGGTATTATGTATATGAACAGGGAAAGTTGGTTAACGCCTGTCAGAAACCATTAAAGAGTTAAGATAATTTATAGGAGGATGATTCACATGGTTGGAAAGAATAACAAACAAGAACAGTTGCGTAAGGACGCAACAAAAAACACTCGCTTCTCATTGAAGAAATTAAGTGTTGGAGTCGCATCAGTCGCAGTTGGAGCTTCATTATTAGTAGGTAACGTAGCACATGCACAAGATCCAGCTAATACACCTGGACCAGATGGAAAATTGCCTAATCCAGCAAATACAGTTGTACAAGATGGAACTGGTAATGGTGCTGGCGAAAGCATTAAACCAGATGCAAATACTGCACTTCAAGCTCAAGCAGCTGAAGCTCCTGAATTGCAAAGATTAAAAGATGAAGTTATTAGTGACTTACTACCATTGGGAGCACCAAATAGCTTAATTGAAAAAATACAACATGCTAAAAGTATGCAACTCGTTCAAGCATTAGCAGATAACTTTAAAGAAAGTAAAGCAGTAAACCCGACTGATTCTGAAGCAGATAAATCAGAAAACTTAGCAAATGCTAAAGAATTACTCAACACAAAAATTGATGCAGTTGTTAAGAATTCTGATAAAAATAAAGAATTCAAAGCTAAAGTTAAGAATGCAACTGATTTAGAAGCGCTAGAAGTCATCGAAAATGAAGTAGATGCATTTGTAGACAGTGTAGATGCTGAAGAATTAGCTGAAGCTAAAGAATTACTCAATATCAAAATTGATGCAGTTGTTAAGAATCATGATAAAAATGAATCATTCAAAGCTAAAGTTAAGAATGCAACTGATTTAGAGGCGCTAGAAGTCATTGAAAATGAAGTAGATGCATTTGTAGACAGTGTGGATGCTAAAGAATTAGAAGAACAAAAAGAGCTTCTAGAAATCAAGATTAAAGCGGTTGTTGAAGACAAAAACAAACAAGAAGAGTTCTTAAAAGAATTAGCAGAATTATCTAAGGTTCTAAACTTAGATATTGAAGACTTGCAAAAATTTGAAGACAAAGTTGATGCATATGTCGATGCAATAGATGCAGCAGGGGAAAAAGACAAAGGTCAAGCTCCAAATGGTAAACCTGGGAACAAAGAGCAAGGTTCTAAAGCAAATGAGCGTCTAGAATTAGCTCGTAAAGCTGAATTAGATCGTCTTTCAAAAGCTGGTTTATCTAAAGAGCGTACAGAAGAATTACGTAAAAAATTCTTAGCTGCAACTTCAATGGAAGAACTAGCTCGTCTAGGTGCTTTAGTTGATAAAGAAGCGACTCAAGATCCAACTGGTGGATTACCACAAAACGATGGTACTCGTCCAGCATTCTCACAAAAAGAATTGGATAAATTAGTGGCTGAAGAACGTGCTAAACGTGAAGCTGAAATCCAAAAATTACCAAATCTAACACAAGATCAAAAAGATCAGTTAGTTGCTGGACTTAAGAAAGCAACAACTGTTAATGAGCTTGACGCTATTTTAGGTAAAGCTAAAGAATTGAATGCAGCACAACCTGCTAAACAAGAAGAGAAGAAAGAAGAGAAAAAACAAGGTGAACGCCTACCAGACACAGCTACTGGTGCATGGGCGCTAGGACTTGTTGGAGCATCTTCAATCTTAGCTGGTGCAGGAATCAAAAAATTCAAAAAATAATTCAATTTAATTAAAAAAGGAGGGGGTTACCCCTCTTTTTTATGTACAATAAATATAAGAATTTAATCATTAATATTTAATTGCTAATATAGTATTTTTGATATATAATGACAGTTGAAAAGGGTTAATAAATAATTATGCTAAGGAATCAAAAAAATGGGGGGAATATACGGTGGTAAAAAATAATAATGAACAATTTAGTCGTCGTATCAATAAAGACAAGCGATACACATTAAAAAAATTAAGTGTTGGATTAACATCAGTTGCTGTCGGAACAGTGTTATTTTTAAATGGTGTCGAAACTGCTAGTGGACAGGAGATTGGCAGCAATATTGTTGAAGAAGACAAAGATGAATTAGAAGAGGACCAGACTAATGGTATAAATTCTTCAGAGGAAACTAGTGAAGATAGTAATATGAAATCTAATGAGGATTCTTCTTCCGTGGATACTAATCCTCAAGCTATTTCTAATAATGAACAATCTGGTTCATCAACTTCTGATACTGTAAGTGTCTATCGAGTAGTTGTTGATTATGATGGTGAGCAGCAGGAGATAGCATCATATCCAGCAGACCAATTTGCTAATGAACAAGCATTGCGTAAAGTATTTGATCTTCATTTTGGTAAAGATATGCCAGGAGAACATAATGGAAAACGCTACATTGGAGTTAATAATGGAGTGTATAATAATGGCGTTTTGACTTATTCGTATAAATTAGATAAGACAGATACCCGCCCAACGATTAAACCATATGCTTTGCGTGTAATTGTGGACGGTGTCCCAGAAGGTGAGAAGAACTATGATGTTGATCAAACCTTTGATGAAGGAACATTTG
>NZ_JH601104.1:152860-163225 GCF_000245815.1 Dolosigranulum pigrum ATCC 51524 | reverse complement strand
GATTAAACCATATGCATTACGTATAATTGTGGACGGTGTCCCAGAAGGTGAGAAGAACTATGATGTTGATCAAACCTTTGATGAAGGAACATTTTCATCAGAAGAAGATTTCAAGAAACAAGTTAACGACCAATATGCATCATATGACGATCGCTTTAAGGTAGTTTCAAAAGACTATAACGATGGTGTGTACACTTTACGCTATGCATGGAATGAGAATGAAGATCGCCCAACGATTAAACCATATGCATTACGTGTATTTGTGGATGGCGTCCCTGTAGACAAGGGAAATCTTGATGAGTTTAAAACCTTTACTGAAGAGAATTATAAAACTGTAGAAGACTTTAAGAATGCTATGGATGAATTATATGCTGGATATGATAGCAATTTCAAGGTGGTTTCTAAAGAGCTTAAGGATGGAGTATACACCTTACGCTATGAATGGAAATCAAAATCTCAAGATGAACGTCTTCAAAATTTAAAAGAAGAAACTGTTAACCTATTACGAAAATTGGGTGCTCCAGCAGATTTAATAGAACTTATTCAAGAAGTTAATAGTCCACAAGTTATTCGTCAATTAGCAAGTGAATTCGAGAAAAATGGATATATTTCAGCTAAACCATCTGAAAACTTAATAAATGAAGAATGGTTGAATTCATCTACTGATCGTCCAGAAGTACCCTCTAACACATATTTTGCTGAGATAGATTTCGAGGTAGAAGAACGAGTAGATGATACGTTACCTAAAGGACAACGTAAAGTTATCCAACCAGGTGTTAAAGGTACGAAGAAAGTTATTGAATACTTCTTCCCGGGTGTCGATGAGCCAGTGAAACATGAAGAAATTCTTAAGGAATCAACTAAAGAAATAGTCCTAGTTGGAACAAAAGAATCTGAATCACAAGACGACGTTAACCAACCTTCAGATATCTACTTCACTGAAATACCATATAAAGTAGAAGAACGTGAAGATAACACCTTAAACAAAGGCGAACGTAAAGTCATCCAACCAGGTGTTACCGGGCTGAAAAAAGTGACTGAATTCAATCAACTTGGAGCTAACGAGCCAGAAAAACACGAGGAAATTATTAAGCAACCAACGAACGAAATAGTCTTAGTCGGAACAAAAGAAGTTACACCACCTGAGAAAAAAGACGACTTCGATGCACAACTGCACCAAAACCTTGTTCAAACTGAATTGGGAGTGAACCGCAATGACTCTATAGCTAACAGCGTCCAATCAGATATTGCAACAAGAGATGACTTCAAGGCAGAATGGTTAGCTGCATACAAGGAACGTACTATTGAAGAGTTGAAAGCCAAAGGATTTACGAATAAATTTGTCTTCAATATTATTCAACGTGCGAATACCATTGAAGGTATCGATAGTGTTGTTGCTGAGCTTAATTCATCAGTAAAAGATAAAGAAAAAGCACCTGAAAAAGGAAAAGGGAACCAGGTTCCGGACCAAGGAAAACCAACTCCGGATAAAGGCCAACAAGCACCACAAAGTGCAAAAGGACTAAGCACAATAGCAGAAGCGAAACCAGCATTCCCACAGGCAGAATTAGACAAGTTAGTCGCTGAAGAACGTGCTAAACGTGAAGCTGAAATCCAAACCTTACCGAACCTAACTCAAGCACAAAAAGATCAGTTAATTGCAGAACTTAAGAAAGCATCAACTGTTGATAAGTTTGACGCAATTCTAGGTGAAGCAAATAAATTGAGTGCTGTACAACCTGCTAAACAGGCAGACGAAAAGCAAACAGATCAGAAACAAGAAGATAAGAAAGAAGATAAAAAAGCAGACAAGAAACAAGGAGAACGTCTACCAGACACAGCAACTGGTGCATGGGCTTTAGGACTTGTTGGGGTATCTTCAATCTTAGTAGGCGCAGGAATCAAAAAAATCAAAAAATAATTAATAATTGGTTTATTTGAATCAATAAAATGGAGGGCGAGAGCTCTCCTTTTTATGTATGTAAATTAATATTCCTTAGCTGATGTGTAAGTGCCCATGATTTAGGCGACGATGTGGTGTCCTGTGAGAGATATCAATCATGCATAAATAATTGTATAAAAAGTATATAAATGAGTGTATGGAGAGCTCTCCCTAATTATTCACATAGTTTTTTATTTTAAATTTCATAATTTTTATATTGATTTTTAGTTAATATGGATATAAAATATACTATTGGATTATTGTCCAATAATAAATGATATGGAGAATGTAGAATGGTTGGGAAAAATAATACGCAAGAAAAATTTAGTCGTCGTGCGAATAAAAATAAACGCTATACATTGAAGAAATTAAGTGTAGGAGTAGCCTCTGTTGCTCTAGGAACAGTATTGCTATTAAATAATGTGGAGACAGTAAGCGCTGATACGGAAGATGACGCCGTTCGTCAAGCTGAATCTATCATTGATGAGGTTGAGCCTGCTGCAAAAGAGATTGAGTCATTATTAGACCAAGCGGATGCTGAGGGACGATCATTAACTCCTGAAGAAAGACAAAAAATCAAAGAAGTTGCACCACAATTATTGGGTGCTGTGGAAAAGTTAGAGGGTATTCAAGACCAACTTCCTAAAGAGACCATCCAAGATATCGAAAAAGATATTGCACCGGAAATGGAAGATGTCGAGCAAGGGATTCAAGAACAAGAAGCAGATGACGCTCAAAAACAAGCTGAACAAGCTGCGGATGAAGGGTTCAAAATTGGAGAGCAGATCGAAGCTTTGTTAGCCAAAGAGAACAAAACAGCAGAAGATAAAAAAGAAATAGCCAAGTTAGCCCAAGAATTATTTGCTAAGGGAGAAACAATTGAAGGCTTGAAGGAACAGTTGCCGGATGATATTCAAGCACAAATCGATGAGGATCTAGCAACAGTAGAAGAAGAGACAGAGCAAAACTTAAAAGAAACAGATGCTTATGATCATGCTAAACAACTAGCGGATGAAGGCTTCGAAATTGGAAAGCAAATCGAAGCATTATCGAATAAGGAATCATTAACACCTGATGAAAAAATGGAGCTTGAAAACCTTAAAGAGGAACTCAAGAAAAAGGGTAAAGAGATCGAAAACATTAAGCACTTGCTTCCGCAAAATATCCAAAAACAAATTGAGGAAGACTTAGCAGCTGCGGAAACAGAGTCGACTCCACAAGAAGAGAAAACATTCGAAAGTGTACGAAAAGAATTATTTAAGCTATTTGACAAACGAACGGAATTATATAACAAGCTAGGTACAGATGATAACGGCCAGAAAGTAACGACGCCAGCTGAGTATGCTGAGATGAAAAAAATCGTGGATGCCATTAAACAGACATTTGCTGAGTTAGAACAAGTAGCTCAAACGGACTCGGAGAAGAGAGGAGCAGCATCACTTAAGGGAGCTCTTATTGAAGGTCAAACAACGATCCCACCATTAAAACAAGAACAAAAAGATAAAGAAGATACAGAATCAAATCAGTCTGAAATCGAGGAAGACTTAGCTGCTGCGGAAACAGAGTCGACTCCACAAGAAGAGAAAACATTCGAAAGTGTGCGAAAAGAATTATTTGAGCTTTTTGCCAAACGAACAGAATTATATAACAAGCTAGGTACAGATGATAACGGCCAGAAAGTAACGACACCAGCTGAGTATGCTGAGATGAAAACAATCGTGGATGCCATTAAACAGACATTTGCTGAGTTAGAACAAGTAGCTCAAACGGACTCAGAGAAGAGCAGAGTAGCATCACTTAAGGGAGCTCTTATTGAAGGTCAAACATTGATTCCGCCATTAAAACAAGAACCAAAAGATACAGAAAATACAGAATCAAATCAGTCTGAAAAACAAGTCGATGAAATTACCAAACAAGCTGATCAAATTATGTCAGAAATTGATCAATTATTTGATGGTGTTGCGCAAGATGAGGAAGGTAACCCAGTCTTAACAGCCAAAGATAATGCTACTTATGAAGAACTAATTAAAAAATTAGAACGTGAAATCCCTACTATTGAATCACAATTAGCCGACTTATCAGAAGCGAATAAAGAAGCAGCTACAGAAAAATTAAACAAATATAAAGAAGAAATTAAAGATGCGAACTTTAGTTTCAAAGTAAATAATGTGCAGAAAAAATTAGTCGAACTTGGTGAATTCTATGATGGATTGAACGAAGATAATGAATTAACTCCGACTGATTTAAATACGTTGGAGATGCATATTGACACATTAGAACAAGCGGTTACTGAAATCGAGGCAGAACTACCACAAATTGATGAAGTCAGACAAGCACATCTGAACGCGTTAATTAATAATGCGAAAGAAGAAATAAACGTGGGACGTCTTCAACTACGCTCTGCTAAGATTATCGATGCAGTGGAAGAAAAATGGGCAAAAATAGATGAATTGTACAAATCACTACAAGATATTGATAATGAAAACTATAATGCTACATTCACCCCTGATCAGCTCGAACAATTGAGAACCTTAATCAGTGACTTAGGGGAAGAGTTAACGAAGGCTGAAGAGGCGATTAAAGAACTTCCTGAGACATACAAGCAAGTGATTGAGGCAGAACTAGCTCCTTATAAAGCAGAACTCTTAGCAGGGAAAAATCAACTTGATTATGTTAATACGATTAAACAAGCGGAAGATATTATGGCAAGCATCGAAGCGTTGTTCGAGAACTTAAGTGTTGTTGATGGGGAACCTGTTGTATCAGCAGAAGAGCAAGCGACATTCGCAAAATTAATCGATGAATTATCCGACGAAATCAAGAAAATAGAAGCTGAATTACCAACTTTCAGTGAAGAGGTTGCCGAAAATGTTCGACAAAAACTAGCAACTTACAAACAAGAAATAAAAGATGCCCAGGAACAATTAAAGGCTATACCATTCACAGCTAAACCAACTGAAAACTTGTACAATAAACAATATGAACGTGGTGAATTACCATCAAAAACTTACAATGCCGAGATACCATTCAAGGTAGAAGAACGTGAAGATAGCACCTTACCTAAAGGAGAGCGTAAGGTCATCCAACAGGGTGCTAATGGAACGAAAAAAGTTATTGAGTACTATTTCCCAGAAGTGGATGAACCTGTAGTATACGAGGAAACTCTTGAACAACCAACGAACGAAATAGTCGTAGTTGGAACAAAAGAATCTGAATCACAAGATGATGTTAAGAAACCTTCAGATATCTACTTCACTGAAATACCATATAAAGTAGAAGAGCGAGAAGACAACACCTTGAACAAAGGCGAACGTAAAGTCATCCAACCCGGTGTCAAGGGGTTGAAGAAAGTGACTGAGTTCAATCAACCTGGAGCCGGCGAGCCAGAAAAACACGAGAAGATTATTAAACAACCAACGAACGAAATAGTCTTAGTCGGAACAAAAGAAGTTACACCACCTGAGAAAAAAGATGACTTCGATGCACAACTGCACAAAAACCTTGTTCAAACTGAATTGGGAGTGAACCGCAATGACTCTATAGCTAACAGTGTCCAATCAGATAGTGCAACAAGAGATGACTTCAAGGCAGAGTTTTTAGCTGCATACAAGAAACGTACCATTGAAGAGTTGAAAGCTAAAGGATTTACGAATAAATTTGTCTTCAATATTATTCAACGTGCGAATACCATTGAAGGTATCGATAGTGTTGTTGCAGAGCTTAATTCATCCGTAAAAGATAAAGAAAAAGCACCTGAAAAAGGAAATCAAGCTCCGGATAAAGAAACTCAAACTTCAGACAAAGGAAAGCCAACACCGGACCAAGGAAAACCAGCTCTGGATAAAGGTCAATCGTTGCCGGATAAAGGCCAAGAGACACCAGATAAAGGCCAACAAGCACCACAAAGTGCAAAAGGTCTAAGCACAACAGCAGAAGCGAAACCAGCATTCCCACAGGCGGAATTAGACAAGTTAGTTGCTGAAGAACGTGCTAAACGTGAAGCTGGAATCCAAACCTTACCGAACCTAACGCAGGCACAAAAAGATCAGTTCGTTGCAAACCTTAAGAAAGCAAGCACCGTCGATGAGTTTGATGCAATTTTAGGTGAAGCCAAAGCATTAACTGCTACCCAACCTGAAAAAGCTGAACAATCCGAAAAACAAGTCGACAAAAAACAAGAAGAGAAGAAAGCAGACCAAAAACAAGGTGAACGCCTACCAGACACAGCTACTGGTGCATGGGCGCTAGGACTTGTTGGGGTATCTTCAATCTTAGCAGGCGCAGGTATCAAAAAAATCAAAGCATAACGAACTAGATTACAAGAAGGGATGCGGAAGCATCCTTTTTTGTATGTCCATCTTATGGTGCAAGCAGTTCACATAAAAAACATCTTTGGCCATTGCGATTCGACTGAAAAATAACGATATTAATCCCCCCCCCGGTATATTTCCAGAAAATAGTTAATATAATATCAAAAAATCAAAATCTATAACTTATCATATCCACTTCACTATCACAATAATCACGATAATTAATATAAAAAGTTCTAAAAATATTAATAAATCTGAGGAGAAAATTTGACAAAATAAAAATCTTCACATAAAATATAAGGTGTACTTACTTTAAGGACAAATACTATATAAATGGAGGAATAATATGGTCGGAAAGAACAATAAACAAGCTCGCTGGTCTAAATCAGCGAATACGTTCAAACGTTACTCACTGAAAAAATTATCAGTTGGAGTAGCGTCCGTTGTTATCGGAACAGGAGTTGCTTGGGCATCAAGCACAACGGTTCATGCAGCGGAAGAAGGAACTGAAGTAGTAACTGGTGATGGAGAAAAAGAAGCACCAGTTGAATCAGCCGTACCTACTGAAGCACCTGTTGTTGGTGGAAATGAAAGTTCATCTCAAGACGCAGTAGCTGACTTAGTGGAAAAAATAAAAGCTGCGGAAGAACCTGCAAGTGAAGCAGCTGATGCCGTAGAACCAAGAGGAGCAAGCGAGTCATCTGACAATGACTACGAGCCGATCCCATCAGACGTGATTGAAGGAGCGGCAGAAACTTCTGATGAAGAAAAAGACGCTACAAGCAAGCCAACATCTGATGATGCGAATGAGCTAGAGTCTGACGAGGAAGAGAGCCGTATTCAACCAAGAAGTTCAAGACCTCGTGCAGCAAGAGAAGCTGAAGCAGCAGAAGCTGACAAATTAGCTGGCAAATACCAGCCATACGTCGGTTCAACACTAGCAAAAGCACAGTTCAAGAGAGTTCCAGAAGCTCTAGACTATATTCAAAATAGAGAAGACCTGAAAAAAGAGGGCCAATCAGTTATTAAGAGCGCTGAGTGGGTAGATAAAGAGGTCTTCAAAAAAGCAGGTCGTCAAAGCACAAAAATTAAAGTGACTTATACGGACGGCTCCGAAGACATTGTAGATATTCGTCTTTTAATCAACAATGGTTACAAAATCGGGAACCAGGAATATACAGGGACCAAAGCTTCTGAAATGTTTGGATTACAAACAGAAAAAGATGGTAATATTGCCTTAGGTCTTAACACACCAGATGCTCGACAAAAAGAAGTCAGAGATAAAAAAAGCATTGAATTTGAAATTACAACTCAAATGGGATTCAATAGAGCTGGTAGAAATGAATACGCATACTTTGAGTTGTCAGATAACCTGGCTCGACACGTCACCTCGGTTGTAGATACAACAAATAGTGAAGATTCTATTCCATGGGAGCGTGTCAGATCACATACAGGAGCATTAACGAATACTTGGCGTAAGAAGTACGCGACTGGTCCTGCTAAAGCTAGAAGAGGGGAAGCACTATTTAACGGTGCTGTACCAACAGTTAGCCAAACAGCTAAAGTACGATTTGATCTGAAAAAGACATTGGGTGAAATTATAAAACAAGAGAATATTACAAAAAACAGTGATATTCAAGCGGAAGTCTTTGTCTACAATGAAGATAAGGCTCGAGCAAAAAATGGTACGCATATTCACCAGAATGTTCTTGTGAAAGATAGATATGGTAATAATGTTCCGGATAGTACGAAAGCAGCCGATTCAATTAGAAGTAGTGCGATAAATTCTTACTTCGATAAAAATATTGGGCCTAACGGTGCCTTTGTGTTTGATCACCATTTTAATAAAAAAGTATTGAATATTAATAATCACCCACACCAATATCAATACCACTATAAAATTGATGAACGCTTAGCGCCGTATATCTCTGATACTAAAGTTTATTACTTGAACGATGGTGGTTCTGGATTAGACTTTAGAGAAAATGCGGAGAATAGTGACGAATTAAGAAAAGTATTTGAAAATGAAGGACCTGCAAGAAAACGCAATGGATGGTCTGGTTTTGAGGCACAATATAATAACGGTCAACGGACTAATTCATGGATTACTAAAGGGACTGAGATAGTAGAGAACCCGCAAGGCCATAATTTCGGTATAGAT
Source organism: Dolosigranulum pigrum ATCC 51524 (assembly GCF_000245815.1). Taxonomy (GTDB): domain Bacteria; phylum Bacillota; class Bacilli; order Lactobacillales; family Carnobacteriaceae_A; genus Dolosigranulum; species Dolosigranulum pigrum. Next base: position 154,812 of record NZ_JH601104.1, on the reverse strand, counting down.
AGACAGTTAAACACTGGAGAAGGGTATTACAGATTAACGAACTGGTTGGCTAATCCATTATCTCGACAGATGAACTTCTTAAACTCAAGTGCATTGAACGCCGGAACTCGTGTAGCATTCTTACTTAAAGAAGGTCAAACATTAGATGATGTCTTGCGTGCATTCCGTGGTGAAAAATTCACATACGAAGGGTATCTGAAATTAACTGCAAGAGATGGAAATGTACAACCAGGAACACGTGGAAGTGGTTACTATGAAGTACTTGACTTAGATGGTGATGGTAGAGCAGATGAAGGAACGCCATACGATTCGAATATATCAATTGATACAACTTATGAAAATGCAACCAAAATAACAGGTTCTGCCTTATCAGGTATTAAATCAGCAACTTCAGACAACGCTGATGACGGTGCTCTCGTAACTGTATACCGCATAAAAGGTAATGGAAAGGAAAAAATCGGGGAAGCCAAAGTTAAAGCTAATGGAACATATGAAATCTCGGTGCCAAAAGGTAAGCAATTACAAAAAGATGATGTGCTTGAAGTAGAAGCTGTAGATAATGAAGGAAATACTGTTCGCAACAGAACAACAGTATTACCATTGCGGGATAACCAGAAATATGAGCCAACAGGTAAAAATGGCGAAGTTCCTAAAAATAGTCAACCAGTAGCAGAGGACTTTATCAATAATATCGATACTCTACCTGACAACTCAAAATATGATTGGGAAAAACCTGTAGATACTAGCACAACCGGCGAAAAAGACGGTACGGTTATTGTTACTTACCCTGATGGAACGCAGGATAAAGTAAATGTTAAAGTAACCGTCGTAGAAGGACAAAAAAAATCAGAAGAAGTTGAACCTTCATACAAACAACTAACGATTACACCAGGTGAAACGGTAACAACTGAGGCGCCAACGTTTGATGTAGTAGCTACAGCTGATGAAACTGAGACAGATCCAGCACCAGAAGGAACAACATATAAACTTGGCGAAAATCCAAACCTTCCAGATGGTGTAACACTAAAAATTAATGAACAAACAGGTGCAGTTACAATTACATCAAGTGACAATACACCAGTTGGCGAATTCAAAGTGCCAGTTGTAGTGACTTATCCAGATCAATCTACTGATAATGCAGAAGTATCTGTCACTGTAGAAAAAGGTACGAACACAGCTGAAGAAGTCGAACCTAAGTATGAAAACCCAGAACCAGGTATGATTGAGTCTGGAAAGCCTGAGTTCCATGCTGAAGGCAATGAAAAAGATTCAAAAGAAAAACCAGCTAATACAAAATTTGCTAAAGGGGATAACCCACCTGCTGGTTTCAGTTACAATGTTGATCCTAATACCGGGATTGTTAGATTAGAAGAAGACATTCCAGAGGATGGTATCACTGTACCAGTGAAAGTCACTTATGAAGATGGCTCAACTGACACAACAAATGTAACCTTCACACCAAAAGCACCTACTGCACCGGTAAATGATCTTGGTTATCCTGAAGAGGTTACAATCGAAGGAACTGATGAAGGTTCAGCTCGAACAAAAGAAACAGGACAACCTAATTTACCTGATGCTGTGAATAAAGCTGATGGAGATAAATTCCGCTTTAATAAGGATGTACCAGAAGGATTCACTCATGGGAATGACAATGGAACTGAGCTTGTATTCAACGGCGGTACTGCAGATGATCCATCAGATGATGTGACTCTTACAATTGATCCTAACACTGGAAATATAACGGTTAAAGGTGGAGACAAGGCGGATACTCGTAAACCATTCGATATTCCAGTTGAATATGTTTCTAAAGATGATGAACTAAAAGGCTCAGATGTTGTCACTGTTCAAGTAAAACCTAAACCTGAAGCTAAAACACCAGCACCATCAATTGAGAGAGCAGGAGACCCAACAACTGTAACCGAAGGGAAAGAGAAAGCTCTTGAAGACAAGGT
>NZ_JH601104.1:150844-152413 GCF_000245815.1 Dolosigranulum pigrum ATCC 51524 | reverse complement strand
ATGACAGGAACTATTACTAACAGTGATGGTACTGAGATTCCAGGCGGTACAGTAAAAGTTGACGGAAATACCGGTGAAATCAAAGTTGAAGTACCGGCAGGAACAGTTCCAGAAGGTCAAAACTCAATTCCAGGAAAAGTCCAAATCAAGGATAATAATGGAAATGATGTCGGTAATCCAATTGACATTACCATTGACAAAGCTAAAGATGAAACACCAGCACCATCTATTTCTGGTTATGAGGATAAAACAATCACTGAAGGACGACCAATTGAACCAATTACACCAGAGATTACCAACAAAGGTGAAGGGGATATTACTGAAAATGGTCTACCAGATGGATTGAATATTAATCCAGAGACAGGTGAGATTACTGGAACACCAGATGTGAAAGATTGGAAAGATAACTTCGATAAAGAAAAACCAAATTCATCAGATTTTGAAGAAGAACGTGACTTCACAGTAACCGTTACAGTTCCTGGTCAACCTGAAAGAACTGCAGAATTTACAATTACAGTTCAACGTGATACAGATGGTGATGGAATTGCAGATGTTAATGACCCAGATTCTGATGGTGACGGTATTAACGATAATGTGGAACTTGAACGTGGTACGAATCCAAAAGATGCTAATGATTTCAAGGGTCCAGAACTATCAGTAAACACACCTAAGAAGGATGAAGAGACTGTTTCTGGTAAGACAGAACCAGACACACCTGTTACTGTTAAAGATACTGATGGAAAAATTATCGGACAAGGTGTTTCTGATGAAGAAGGTAACTTCAAAGTTCCTGTCGAGAGACCACTTAAAGGTGGAGAAGAATTGGATGTAACTGCGGGGGATCCTAATACTGAGAACGACCAAACAACTGATCGAGTTACAGTATACACACCACAGTCTGATATCTATGAACCACAAGGAAACCCAATCTTTGTTGAGAAGAATGGTACACCGAATGCAACAGATGGTATTGCAAACAAAGACGAACTCCCAGAAGGAACTAAGTTTGAGTTTGATGGACCAGTTGATACATCAACACCAGGTAAGAAAGATGTAAATGTTAAAATCACTTACCCAGATGGATCAGAAGAATCTATTACAGTACCATTACATGTTTCAGATGAAGATACACCACAATCTGAAATCTTCGAACCACGAGGCCAAGATATTGAAGTGCCTGAAGGTGCAGAACTAGATGCAGCAAATGGTATTGCAAACAAAGATGAACTTCCAGAAGGAACCGAGTTTGAGTTTGACGGCCCAGTTGATACATCAACCCCAGGTGAGAAGAAAGCGAAAGTGATTGTAGCTTACCCAGATGGCTCAACAGATACAGTTGATATAACAGTTAACGTAACTGAAGTACCAACTCAAGCTGATAAGCATGAACCAAAAGGCCAAGACATTGAAGTGCCAGAAGGTGCAGAACCAGATGCAGCAAATGGTATTGCAAACAAAGACGAGCTTCCAGAAGGAACCGAGTTTGAGTTTGACGGACCAGTTGACACGTCAACACCAGGTGAGAAGAAAGCGAAAGTTATCGTAGCTTACCCAGATGGCTCAACAGAT
>NZ_JH601104.1:0-149918 GCF_000245815.1 Dolosigranulum pigrum ATCC 51524 | reverse complement strand
CAGTAGACGTAACTGTTAATGTAACAGATGGAGATACACCACAATCTGAAATCTTCGAACCACAAGGCCAAGACATTGAAGTGCCAGAAGGTGGAAAACCAAATGCGGCAGACGGTATTGCAAACAAAGATGAACTTCCAGAAGGAACTGAGTTTGAGTTTGACGGACCAGTTGATACATCAACACCAGGTAAGAAGAAAGCGAAAGTTATCGTAGCTTACCCAGATGGCTCAACAGATACAGTTGATGTAACAGTTAATGTAACACCAAAACCAACTGCTGAAACATTAGAACCAAAATGGAATGACTCAGATGCCAAAGATGGCGGACCAGTAACTGTTCCAAATACTGGAGACAAGATTCCAGCAGGTTCTACAACAACAGCTACAATTACCGAAGATCCAAACAACAAAGGAAAAGGTAACTGGACAGTTACAGTAGGTGAAGATGGTTCAGTGACTGTTACACCAGGAGCAGATGCACAACCAGGTGACTCAGCAACAGTAACGGTCGAAACCACTTACCCAGATGGATCGAAAGACTCATCATCATTCAAAGTGACTGTACCAGCTGTAGGACCAACACATGCGCATGGTGATAGCTTAGTTCATGATAAACCATCTTATGACTTAGACAAACTAGGTCACGGACAAACCCAACCATCTCGTCCGGCTGAAGATAAAGGTCAAGGACGAGTTCAAGATAAAGCTCAAACACCAGCTGTAGATAAAGCAGGATTGCCAAATTATGTACCATCTCAATCTGGCGAACGTCTACCAGATACAGCAACAGGTGCATGGGTACTTGGAGTTGTTGGATTAATGTCAACAGGTTTAGGTTCAGCTTTAGGACTTAAACGTAAAAAAGAAGATGAAGAATAAAATTCAAAAAATAATGAATCATTAGTTTTTTGAAACATCAATCAGGAGGGCGAGAGCTCTCCTTTTTGAGTACATAAATTAGTATTCCTTCATTGATATGGTATACTATGAGTGATAGCGGAAATGACTATATATGGAGGTGAACTATGATGATTCAACGAATAACTATCAACCCGGCAGTGTTAGCAGATTATATTCAAGCATCAAATATTTCAATAGAAGATTTAGCAGAAAAAGTACCTAAAATTTATGAATTTATAAATGGGAAGAGGTTACCAACTTTTAATCAACTGTCACAGGTTGCCAAGCAGCTCCATATTCCTGTGGGGTTGTTATTAATGGATGATATTGTGGGATCTACTGAAGATGTTGTAGCTGATTTTAGAACGATTGATTCTACTCAAATTGAAGAGATGAGTGCTGAACTTCGCGATACAATTAAGGAAATGAAAGAGAAGCAATCATTCCTAAGAGGAGAGGTTGAGCATGAGCGGTTTTTTGTCGGTATGTTTTCAATTGAAAATGATAAAGCGTCCATTATTAGTCAGGCATTACAGATATTAGGTAACGATATCACTAAGAATAGATTTTATACGTATCGGGAGAAACTCTCAAAGTCAGGCGTATTCACGTTTCTTAATGGTAAGGTTAAGGACAATACACATCGCCCGCTTAACTTAAAGGAATTTCGAGGATTTGTCTTAGTTGATAAAAAAGCCCCCATTATCTTTATCAATCAGCAAGATAGTAAGACTGGACAATTATTTACACTGATACATGAATTTATTCATTTATTATTGGGAGAGAGTAATTTGTTAGAAGTTCCTTATTCGGAAAAATCTGGGAAGATAGAGAAAGTTGTCAATCAGATAACAGCGGAAATATTAGCACCGAAAAAATATATTCTGATGAATTATGATCATTTTAGTAGTGTAATAGATAATATATATAACTTATCAAGATCACTGGAAGTAAGTCGTGAGATGATGACACGACGCCTGCTTGAGCTGAATATGATTACCCAAGATGACTATCAACGTATCGTGAGGGCATTGAAAGAGACTTACCCAAGACCCAACAAGAGATCTAGTGGTGGTAACTACTATCATAATATCAATTTTAGAATTGATCGGACATTCTTTGAATATGTGAATAATGCAGTTATGCAAGATAAGATGACTTATACTGAAGCGTTCAATACCGTTGGAGTTGGCTATAAAGGATATCAGGCATTGTTGGAAGGGAGTAGATAGATGTATCTCTTGGATACCAATATTTATATTAATTTTTATGACAGATATTATAGAAAAGAGTATTTTCCTAGTTTTTGGAATGTTTTGCCCAATATACTGAATAAGTATGTGGTTATTCCAGATAAAGTGATATCAGAGGCTGTTCAAAGTCCGTGGTTTAATCAGTGGATAGATGAGCACTATGAGGGTAAGTTATTGAAAAGTACTCAATATGTTGCTCGTTGGGGAGAAGTACTCAATCATGTTAGAATGTGTGGTTTTTATCAAGAAAAGGCTCTCACTTCAAGTGGTGGTTGGGCAGAGGAAAAAATAGCGGATGGCTGGCTAATTGCTATCGCCAAGGAAGAAAATTATACAGTGGTAACGCAAGAAGAAGCAGTTCCTTCGTTAAATAAAGATAACCCCAGTAAACGTGCTAAGATTCCTGATGTTTGTGGCCAATTGGGTGTAAGATGTATCAATATGAATGAATTTTTCAAAGAAGTTTCGCTGGAAGTTTGAGCTAGATTTAGGAGAGCATGAGCTCTCCTTTTTGAGTACATAATTTTTAGGTTTGGTGGAGTTGTTCAGGGTGACTTTGACCTTTATTGACGATAGAAGAATGATATTTTTGTGATGATAGGAGCTGAATCTTTTCATATGGGGGAATAATTGGTATAATATGTTAAGGTCAAATATAGTCAATGATGAAGAGATGAAAGGAGGATGATGTCAGTGGGTTATCAGAATATGTCAGATATTATTGAGGCATACTTGAAGCAAGCTTTAAGCGAACAAGAACAGGTCGAGATTCGGCGCAGTGAGATTGCAAGTCGGTTCGATTGTGTGCCGTCTCAGATTAATTATGTGATTAATACGCGCTTTACGGTTCAACAGGGCTATTTGGTTGAGAGTAAGCGTGGTGGCGGTGGTTATATTCGCATTATGAAGGTGAAGATGTTAGAAGAATCGGATATTCTGGATCGAATGATTGATCTGATTGGAGATAGAATTGATGAGAAGGATAGCCTTGCCATTGTCCAGACGTTATATGATGAAGAGGTCTTGTCTAGACGTGAATCGAAGTTGATGTTAGTGGCGATGGAGAAGACTCTCTATACAGGCAAGGCAACGGTCGATAACTTGATTCGAGCGAACATACTGAAGTCAATGCTTAGTGCTCTTCGTTATCGGAAGCCTAGCGTATAGAGAATGCTCAAGAAAGAGAGATGATATGTGGTGAAAGAATTATTCACACCAAATGCTAAAAAAGTTTTGTTACTGGCAGAAAAAGAAGCGCGATATTACAGTCATCAGGCGGTTGGAACCGAACATTTGTTATTAGGATTGATTCAAGAGACAAGTGGGATTGCGGGGAAAGTTCTCCGTGAGCTTGATGTGACAATGGAGTCTATTCGCGATGAGATCGAGCAGTTCACAACATTTCAGGCGAAGGAAGAAGGCGCGCTTAAGCAGCCTTTACAATATTCGCCACGTGCCCATGAGATTGTTACCTTCGCGGCAGATGAAGCGCGTAAGATGCAGCGAAAGACGGTCGGGACAGAGCACTTATTGCTGGGATTGTTACGGAATGAAGATATTCTGGCCAGTCAGATTTTGCAGAATATTGGAATTGATTTGCCAACTGCGCGAGCGGCCGTGCTGAAGAAGTTCGGGATTGAAGAACCTAAGCAGCGTCGTTCGAAGAAGCAATCAGTGAAAAAAGTAACTGGCCAAAGTGCACCGCCGAAAGGAACGCCGACCTTGGATGCATTGGCTCGTGATTTAACGCAGCAGGCTCAGGAAGGCAAGCTTGATCCGATTATTGGGCGTGAGCGTGAAGTGAGACGGATTATCCAAATTCTGAGTCGACGGACGAAGAATAATCCTGTTCTAGTTGGTGAACCTGGTGTTGGTAAAACAGCGATCGCAGAGGGGATTGCGCAACAAATTGTGTCTGGTGAAGTACCGCCGATTTTGCAAGGCAAGCGCTTGATGACACTGGATATGGGGTCACTCGTGGCTGGCACGAAGTATCGCGGTGAATTCGAAGAACGGATGAAGAAGATTATTAATGAGATTTATCATGATGGGAATGTGATTCTATTCATCGATGAGCTGCATACCTTAATTGGTGCCGGAAGTGCAGAAGGAGCTGTTGATGCGTCTAACTTGCTGAAGCCAGCGTTAGCTCGGGGCGAGTTACAGACCATTGGAGCGACGACGCAAGATGAATATCAGAAGCATATCGAACGTGATGCAGCTCTAGAGCGTCGCTTTGCTTCAGTGAAGATTGAGCAACCAACGCCAGAAGAGACGATTGCGATCTTAGAAGGGATCAAGCCGGCTTATGAGCAACATCATGATGTAACCTTCGATGAGGAGACCTTAACAGCTGCAGTGAAGCTGTCTTCGCGTTATATTACCGATCGCTTCTTACCGGATAAAGCGATTGACTTAATCGATGAAGCGGCAGCGAAGGTCATTATTGATAATAGCCAGTCAACCGATTCAATTGGGAAAGAACGCCAACGCTTGCAGTTGCTGAATCAGCAAAAAGAACAAGCGATTCAGGAGCAAAATTTCGAACAAGCCGCTGAATATCGTCATCAAGAAATGAAACAACAACGCAAAGTAAAACGATTATTGCAAAAAGAACAAGCCGCTGGGAGTCAGCAGCAATTGGTGACACCAGAAGATGTGGCTGATGTAGTCTCACAATGGACGGGCATTCCTGTTAATGAATTGCAACAAGAAGAGAGCGAGCGGTTATTAAACTTGGAGACATTGTTGCATGAACGGGTGATTGGGCAAGACGAAGCGGTTAAAGCGGTGGCTAAAGCGATTCGTCGAGCGCGCAGTGGGTTAAAAGATCCGAATCGTCCAATTGGGTCCTTCTTGTTCTTAGGGCCTACTGGTGTGGGTAAGACAGAGTTAGCTAAGACCTTGGCAGAAGCTATGTTCTCCAGCGAAGATCATTTAATTCGAGTGGATATGTCTGAGTTCATGGAAAAACATAATACGAGTCGTTTAATCGGTTCGCCACCAGGATATGTTGGTCATGATGAAGGGGGACAGCTGACAGAAAAAATTCGTCAAAATCCGTACTCGGTCGTTCTGTTAGATGAGGTTGAGAAAGCCCACCCAGATGTCTTCAACTTACTGCTTCAAGTTTTAGATGATGGGCAGATTACAGACGGAAAAGGTCGCTTAGTTGACTTTAAGAATACAGTGATTATTATGACATCTAACTTGGGAGCGACAGCCTTGCGCGATGAGAAGACAGTTGGGTTCGGAGCGAGTGATAGTTGGGCCGATTATGAGGCAATGAAAGATCGCGTCTTGAAAGAATTGAAGAATGAGTTTCGTCCGGAGTTTATTAACCGAGTCGATGAGTCAATTGTGTTCCATTCATTAGAACAAGACCATTTACGCGAGATTGTTGAGTTGTTGAGTGAGGATATTGTCGGTCGCTTAGCGGAGATGAATATTGACTTGAAAATTACCCATACAGCGATCGATGTCATTGGTGAGGTGGGCTATAACCCAGAATATGGGGCACGTCCGCTTAAGCGTGCTATTCAGACCGAGCTGGAAGACCGTTTAAGTGATGCCTTATTATCAGGAGATGTTATTCCGGGTGATAAGGTCACAATTGGAGCACGTTCTGGGGAGATTTATCTGAAAGTCCGTGAACGAACCGCTTCTGAAGAAAAAATAGCCGAAACAGTATAATTTTGGCGCTGGATGTGATACAATGGGGCTAAATCATGGAGGAGGAATTCATATGTTCGATCAGAAAGATACAACAGGTATTTTAGTTGGAATTGGAGCAGCATTAGCCGTTGGTTTAGGAGTTTTTGCGTTCTTCGCTAGCTCAGAAGAAGCACGCGAAAAAGCGGAAGCTCTTGTGAACCGTCAACGTGCAAAACACCTTGTTCGCAGTAATTTTAACGGCAATAAGACGATCTTAAAAGCTGTTGATAAGCTTGGGGATAAAGAAGTGAATAATTTATTAGCTGTGCTAGATAAAGCAGATAACTTCGGTGACAGCGTGTCTGATTCAGTTAGTGATGCGAAAAAATATATCACTAAAAAATTACTCAAATAAGCGATAGCCACTTAAGATAAGTGACTTAATTATTTAACCCGCAACGACTCCTTCAGTGGATAATCGGTGCGGGTTTTTGTATGATAATGAGAGATATGATAGGTGACTGGACGGATGAGTTATTAAATCGTCAATAAGTAAGCAAGGAAGAGGTCATTCGTCTCCTTGAGCGATAGCCCGGTTGTTTCGGTAAATTTGTCCATACGGTATTGTAAGGTATTGCGGTGGATGTAGAGAGATTTGGCTGCTTCGGATAAGTTCCGTTGATTATCCCATAAAGCTTGGATGACATCGATCCATTCTTGATTGTCAGTGAGAGTAGTCTGTAATTCTTGTAAGATGCTGCTCTGCTGGCGGCTAGTGGTTGTATAATAAGCCACACCAATGCTAGAGAGATCTAAGAGATTATTGGAAGCTATGCGTCGCTGTGATTGGAAGATAGCTAATTCTTCTTGTAGCAAGTCACGCAAGTTGCTGTTGGTTGGCCAGAAGCGACCGATATAGGCAGTTAACTTGACGGAATAATCTTCTTCGAGTGTCTGTAAGATGCCGCGCCACTCAGTTGGATGAAAATCTGATGAGGTATTGGATTGGATAAAGAGGCAGTGATTGGCTGTATAATAGAACACGTCAAGCACGCCATTGAATAAGTTCTGAATAGATTGTTGCCAATATGCTTGGTCTAAGGTTTCACCGCGAAAGTCGAGATGAAGTTGGATCATCCGAACTGCTGTATGTGTGGTGGGAATGGGCTGATCTGCTTGTTGTAAAAAGTCTAGCCACGGAGATGTATTAGCAGCAGCGGTTGTATCATTGTCTATTAACTGCATTAGTAAGGCTTGTTCACGTGAAGTTAGGTCGGCTTTAGGAATATGGAGCCACTGATCATTATAGGGAACAGCATAATTTGCCACAGATGGTTCAGGAACAGGGGATATATGGGCAGTCGGGAATAGTTGGTGTAATAATTCGTTCGTCAAGGACAACACCTCTCACTTTCTATCGTATGTTTATTGTATCATTAATAGGGCATCTAGGACAATCAATGGGAAATATTTATGAAAGGAAGATTGTATGGAAGGGATACAGCACGAATTATTTATGCGAGAGGCGCTGAAAGAGGCTGAGAAGGCGCGTGAGCTGGATGAAGTGCCGATCGGGGCGGTGGTGGTTAGAGATGGGGAGATTATTGGGCGAGGGCATAACCTACGTGAGTCAACCCGTAATGCCACGATGCATGCGGAGATGGTGGCGATTCAAGAAGCGAATGAACAGTTGGCGAATTGGCGACTGGAGGAGTGCGATCTGTACGTGACGGTGGAGCCGTGTGTGATGTGTGGCGGAGCGATTATTTGGTCACGCATGCGTACGGTTTACTTCGGAGCTCATGACCCAAAAGGGGGCGCGGCGGGCAGTTTGTTGAATGTGTTAGAAGATGACCGCTTTAACCATACCGCTACTGTTTATAGTGGGCTCTTAGCTGAAGAAAGCCAACGCTTATTAAAAGATTTTTTCCGCGAATTGCGCAAGCGAAAAAAGCAAAAGAACGGAGAACATGCTTAATGAATAAGCAAATCAGTAAACAATGTAAAACAGGAAAAAATAGCGGTCTCGCTTTAATAATACTTATTTAATAAGCGATGGGAATGAGGAAGTCTAACAAACGACAGTGCAAGAAATTCGTGTTTTCCTTTACATTTCAAGGGATGTTCGGTATCATATAAATATAATTTATAATGAAATTAATGAAGACTAGGAAGTTATCTATAGGAATTAGCCGAATAATTGGTAATGGATATAAATAATAGGAGAGGAAGACATCTATGAGTCATCGGGTGATTACGTTAAAACAAGTGCATAAAGCAACTTTCCCAGAGACACATCGCGAGCGAACTGAGAACAAGGCAATCGAAACGGCCGAAGTTCCAGGAATTCTGGTGTTCCCTATGGCGATGCATATCGGTGCCCCGGCAAAACCGACTGTAAAAGTTGGTGATTATGTAAAGGTCGGTACAATAGTCGGTGAAGCACAAGGGGTTATCTCCGCTAATGTTCATGCATCCGTCTCGGGTGAAGTAATCTCGATTGAAGAGCGCGACTTAAATGGCCGTAAGATTGAATGTGTGATTGTGAAGAATGACGAGCAGTATACAGAAGAACCAGCTTATCCCGAAGCAGGTAAGACGGTTAAAGGAGCATTAATCCCTGAATTAATTCGTCGTGCGGGAATTGCCGGTATGGGTGGGGCTCAGTTCCCGACTGATGTGAAAATGTCACCAGAAGATGGTGTCGAAATTGATACCTTAATTATTAATGGGGCGGAGTGTGAACCTTATTCGACTTCTGATTTGCGGACTTTAATCGAATATGCGGATGAAGTCATCGAAGGCGTGCGGATTATCGATGAAGTCTTCGATGTGGAGAAGATTTATTTTGGCTTAGAAGATGATATGATGGAAGCTGCGGAAGTCTTAAGAGAAAAGACTAAAGATGTGGAAAAGATTGAGATAAAGGTACTTACTGCACAATATCCACAAGGGTCGGAGAAGCAACTGATTGAGAATTGTACCGGCCGACAAGTGCCAAGTGGAGGATTACCGTCAGATGTCGGTTGTGTTGTCTCTAATGTGGGAACTTATCGTGCGATCTATCATGCTGTTCGTCTGGGGAAACCATTAGTCGAGCGGGTAACGACTATTACAGGAACGCCAATCGCAGAGCCAAAGAATTTGCTCGTCCGTATCGGAACTCAGATTGATGACTTGATTGATCAGTGTGGAGGCTTCCAGGAACCGCCACGAAAAGTTATCAATGGTGGACCGATGATGGGACAAGCGATTAAAGATGGAAGCATTCCGATTAGTAAGGGAACAACACATGTAACTTTCATGACAGCAGAAGAAGTGAACTCAGATGAGCGGATGGATTGTATTCGTTGTGCGGAGTGCTTGAATGTTTGTCCAGTGAGCTTACAGCCAATTCTGATTAGTAATGCCTTCGAACGAGGCGATATTGAAGCGGCCAAAGAATTAGGAGCGATGGATTGTATCGAATGTGGAAACTGTTCCTTCATCTGTCCCTCGAATATTCCATTATTAGAGAATATTCGCAAGTCCAAGCAAGCCATTAAAGAAATGGAGGCCCAAGCATGAGTCAAACACGTACACGCTTAGCCGACTATGATTTAGTGACTGATGAGTCACCACATATTTTTGAACCGTGGAGCTCGCAGTGGAAGATGATGCAGGTCATTATTGCGCTAATGCTTCCTTTGGCGGCAGGGACGATTATTTTTGGATGGGCGGCCCTTCTTCATACGGGGGTTGCTGTTCTGACAGCGCTCATTGTCGAAGGAATTTATGAAAAAGTGGTTCGCCATCGCTTTACCTTGAATGACTTATCGGCGATTATTACCGGGATGTTGGTCGGGTTAAGTATGCCGAATGGAGCAACTTGGTGGAGTACCGTCTTAGTTGTTATTATAGCTATGTTAGTGAAATTAATTCCAGGCGGTCTCGGTCGTAACCGCTTGAACCCGGCTGTGGCTGGACGAGTGGCTTACTTGCTGTTCCCGTGGTTCGTGAATCAACACTTCGCGAACTGGTTAGGAAAAGCTGGTGTAGAATTAGATTACATTACCTCAGCAAGTTCGGCCTCAGCGGTGCAATCTGTTGATGTGGATACAATTAGCCGTGTAACGCCACTTATTTTTGAATTTCGTAATGGCGGAGACTTCTCGCAAGCCCCACCGCTATGGGATCTATTCATTGGAAATCAAGGCGGCTGGGGAGGGGCCTTCGGGGAAACAAGCGTACTGGTTATTAGTATTGCACTTGCTTACTTAATTTATCGCCGAATCTTATCGTGGAAAGTCCCCCTGCTCTACATCGGTACGGTCGCTATCTTTATGTTCATCTATGGCGGTTTCAATGTGGAATATATGTTGTATCATATTTTTAGTGGATCGCTCTTCTTTGCAGCTAGCTTTATGATTACAGATTATCCAACAAGTGGAATGACGCTTGTCTAAGTGGGTCATGCCGATTGGGGCTGGAATTCTGACAGGTCTCTTCCGAACCCAAGGATTTTCTCCAGAAGGGGTTGGGTTGTCTATTCTCATTATGAACGCTGTAATTGTCTATGTTGACCGTATTGGAATGCATAAGATATATGGTCAAGATAAGCGTCCATTCCTTGGTCTAAGTTATAATGATCGCGAACCGTTTAAATAAAAAATGAAAATGAGTACTGAACAGTTTAGAAATTGACTGTGCAGTACTCATTTTTTGAACGAAAAATTTAGTATTCTTCGGAGAGGTCTTGTATAATAAAAATTGAACAGTTAGTGAAAATGATTTCAAAAAAGGTTTTGCGGTATAATGGATAAAAAGGACAAACTTTTTTAGGAGGTTTCGAGATGAGCAAGCAGTTAAGACCAGAGACAATTGATTGGAATAGTTTAGGGTTTGATTATATTGATACGGATTATAGTTACTTGTCGCATTATAAGGATGGTGCGTGGGATGATGGGCAGTTGACAGAGAAGAGTACGATTGAGATTCATGAAGGGTCAACGGTGCTACATTATGGCCAACATGTCTTCGAAGGAATGAAGGCTTATCGAACAAAAGAGGGGAACATTCAATTGTTCCGACCTGATATGAATGCGGCACGGATGAAGGAGAGTTGCGAACGCATTCTGATGCCAGCCTTTCCGGAAGAGCGCTTTGTTGAGGCAGTGAAGGAAGTTGTTCGTGCGAATGCGGATTGGGTCCCACCCTATGAGAGTGGCGGCACACTCTATATTCGTCCGTATATGGTCGGTGTTGGCCCGAATATTGGGGTGAAGCCAGCTGATGAGTATATTTTTGGGATCTTTGTCCTACCAGTGGGCTCTTATTTTGAAGGGGGTCTGAAGCCATCGAACTTCTTAGTGACTGAATATGACCGGGCTGCACCAAATGGAACTGGAGCAGCCAAATTTGGTGGAAACTATGGAGCGAGCTTACAGCCCGGAGTAGCGGCGAAAAAAGCTGGATTCGCGGATGCGGTGTACTTGGATCCGAAGACACATACGAAGATTGAAGAAGTTGGAGCAGCGAACTTTTTCGGTATTACACATGATGATCAATTCGTGACACCAAAATCACCATCGATTTTGCCAAGTATTACGAAGAAGAGCTTGTTGTATCTGGCGGAACACCGCTTCGATATGGAAGTGATCGAAGGCGATGTGTATATTGATGAGCTTGATCGATTCAAGGAAGCAGGCGCAATGGGAACAGCTGCCGTGATTGCACCTGTTGGAGGATTACAATATAAAGGCGAATTACACGTCTTCTATTCTGAAGAGGAAGTCGGTCCGATTACGAAAAAATTATATGATGAATTAGTCGGTATTCAGTTTGGAGATAAAGAAGCACCAGCAGGCTGGATCCAAACCGTTGACGCATAATGAACTAAATCTTACCATAAGAAGCTACTTCACAGTAGCTTCTTGTGGTAACTAGGGAACTGATTGCGTTTATTAGTTGTAAAAAGTACCGCTATCAACAAGGCATATTGAGCAACGAAGTAAATTTCTCAATATGAAATCGTTCTACTTGCATTGTCAAGTGGGATGTCATATACTTACAGTAGAGTCAAGTTTGATGCAGGTGGTGGGATCCTGCCGATAAATATTATCCCAACAATTTCATTAGGAGTGATACTGATGTCAAATTACGAAAAGATTTTCTCAACAGTTGGTGTGAACGAAAGTGGACGCGAAGGACGTAGTTACATCGAAGGGAAAGACTTCGAAGTCAATATTGCTGCGCCAGATAGTAAACAAAAAGATGCAACCAATCCAGAAGAATTGTTCGCATTGGGCTATTCTGCTTGCTTCAATGGTGCCCTACAAGTGGTGTTGAAGGAAGCTGATGTGAAAGAGAAGTCAGTTGTCCGTCATGAAGTTGACTTGCTTAAGGGAGAAGGACCAGACTTCAAACTAGGTGTTACCATCGAAGTTGGAATTGAAGGGTTAGAGCCAGAAGAGGTTCAACCATTAGCGGATAAAGCACATGAAATTTGCCCGTACTCAAGAGCGGTCCAAAATGGTCATATCGATGTTGAAGTTAAAGGTGTTACGTTCAAAGACGCTTAATAAACAATGAAAGAAAAGTCGGCTGAAAAGCCGGCTTTTTGTTATGGGAAATGGTTGTGGAGGAGAGTGTTGGTCTCTATAGTGAATTTGAGGGAACTGAAGCTTTCAACTCTGCGGGATATCCAGTATAATGGAAAGGCTGAGGAGGAGTACAATGAATAAGAAAAAATCATATTTAGCGAGGAAATTAGTTATACTAATAGCAGCCAATATTTTAGCAACAGCCGGGATAGGGATGATTCTGCGGGCCGATATCGGGGTAAGTCCCTTCGATGCGTTTAATAAAAGTTTAGGAGATTTTTTAGGTGTGACAGTAGGAACAGTTATGATTGCCATGAATTTATCCTTTTTTGTTCTCCAGCGACTTGTTCGTGGACGCGATTTTCCGAAGATTGAGTGGTTACAGATTCCAGTCACCTTTTTGTTCGGCGCAATGGTTGACTTTTTTTATTATGTTGTTTTTCGAACGATGCCGGACAGTTACATGGGACAATGGGGCTTGTTCTTAGTGGGCGTTGTGGTGTTGGTCTTTCATATTGGGATGATTATGAGTATGCGATTGATTACAACCCCATTGGAAGGGCTCTGTCAAGCACTGAGTGATCATGTGCCGTTGCGGTTTGCTCATTTACGGTTAATAGCGGATATTCTCTTAGTGGGTGCGATGATTGTGTTGATTCAGCTGGGAGCTGAGAATAATATTCGAGAAGGGACGGTTGTATTGTTATTTGCCTTCTCGATGTTGATGGATTACTTCATGCAGTTACAGCGACCTATATTGGCGAAGTTTCACTTATTATCGTGAGGAGCTTTTAGAGGAGAAACGACTTGGAGAACTAGACTTTAAGGGGAAATTTCGATATACTTAAGAGTAGAGAGGAGTGAAGGCATGGCGCAATTATATTATCGCTATGGGGCGATGAATAGTGGAAAATCGATTGAGATTTTGAAAGTAGCGCATAATTATGAAGAGCAGGATAAGCCAGTTTATTTGTTGACGAGCGGCTTGGATACGCGAGAGGCTATTGGGAAGATTGCCAGTCGTATCGGTTTACGGCGAGATGCGCATATTGTTGAGCGAGAGACAGATATTTATGAGGTGATTGCCGGACTTGATTTCACTCCAGCGTGTGTCTTGGTGGACGAGGCGCAATTTTTGAATAAAGCGCACATTTATCAGCTGGCACGGATTGTCGATGAATTGAACGTGCCCGTGATGGCGTTCGGTCTGAAGAATGACTTCAGGAATGAATTGTTCGAGGGATCGAAGTACTTATTATTATTAGCCGAAAAAATTGAAGAGATGAAGACGATTTGTTGGTTCTGTGGGAAGAAGGCAACAATGAATTTACGGTTCTCTAATGGAGTGCCGGTTTATGACGGGGAGCAGATTCAAATTGGTGGGAATGAATCCTATTATCCAGTTTGTCGAGCGCATTATCATAAGCCACCGCTGAATGAAGAAGGGAAGATTATTAGTGAGTAATGAGAGTAATATTTTTGACCGATTAGTGGCTGTAGAGGCACGCTATGAGGAGTTGAATGGTTTATTGAGTGATCCGGATGTGATTACGGATACGGAGCGATTCAAGAAGTTAAGTAAAGAAGAAGCGAGCTTGCGTGAGACGGTTCATGAATATGGACGGTACAAAGAAGTCTTGGAAGGGATTAAAGAGACCGAAGAGATGATCTTTGAAGGTGATTTAGATGCTGAGATGGATGAGTTAGCAAAAGCTGAATTGTCTGAACTGACAGCTGAACGTGAGCAGTTAGAAGAGAAGTTGAAGATGCTCTTGTTGCCTAAAGATGAAAATGATGAACGCGATATTATTATGGAGATTCGTGGGGCAGCAGGTGGTGATGAGGCGCAACTCTTTGCGCGCGATTTATTCGAGATGTATAGCAAATATGCTGATTCACAAGGATGGAAAGTAGATGTTATGGATGCCAACTCAAGTGGAGTGGGCGGTTTTAAGGAGGTTATCTTCTCGATCTCGGGAGATAATGTCTATGCTAAGTTGAAGTTCGAAAATGGGGCTCATCGGGTTCAACGGGTGCCAGAGACAGAATCACAAGGTCGTATTCATACGTCAACCGCTACAGTCGTGGTAATGCCAGAAGCAGAAGATGTTGAGATCGATATTGATCAGAACGATATTCGAACCGATATTTATCACGCATCTGGTGCGGGAGGACAGCACGTTAACAAGACTGCTTCAGCTGTACGTCTTACCCATGAACCGACAGGCATTGTGGTGGCGATGCAAGATGAACGGTCCCAACTGAAGAACCGTGAAAAAGCGATGAAAGTCTTGCGTTCGCGAATTTATGACAAGATAAATAGCGAAAAACAAGCAGAATTGGATGCAGAACGTCGCTCAGCGGTTGGAACAGGGGATCGTTCGGAACGTATTCGAACGTACAACTTCCCTCAGAGTCGAGTGACCGACCACCGGATTAATTTAACGATCCAACAACTGGATAATATTTTAGGTGGCGAGTTGGATCCGATTGTGGATGAATTAGTCATTTGGGAACAGACAGAGAAGTTGGAGCAGTTGAATCGTGACCAATAAAGAATCCATCACATATCGTGAGCTCCTCAATTGGGGAGCTTCTTTTTTGAAGCAATATAATGTAGAAGAAGCTGTGGCGCGGTGGTTATTGTTCGAACGCTTAGGTTGGACCTTGACCGATTTTGTTCGGCAGAGTGAGCAAGTTGTGGAGGCTGGTGTTCGTCAGCAGTTTGAGCAAGATATTAAGCAAGCAGCGACACATTATCCACCGCAATATATTGTGGGGCATGAATGGTTTATGGATTGTGCCTTTAAAGTCACCGAGGCTACATTAATTCCGCGCCCAGAGACGGAAGCGTGGTTTAGTCAGTATGTGGAACAGCTATCTGATCGTTCACTAACGGTGGTGGATGTGGGGACGGGTTCAGGGGTGTTAGCGATTTGTCATAAGTTAGCGCGTCCACAAGATACGGTCTGGGCTGTTGATATCTCTGAGGCAGCATTAGCAGTAGCGCGGGAAAATGCGACCAATCTGGGAGCGGAGGTTCAGTTTCTCTGTGGGGATTTGCTGAAGCCATTTATTGAATCGAATGAGGACTGGGAAGTTGATTTGATTGTGAGTAATCCACCGTATATCGGGGCAGAAGAATGGGCGGATATGGATCAGTCAGTGCGAGAATTTGAGCCGAAGCAGGCCTTATTTGCAGCAGATAATGGTTTAGCCTTGTATCGTCAACTTGCTAAGCAAGCAGTGCAATTGTTACCGGAATCAGGACAGTTAATTGTTGAAATTGGCTTTCGACAAGGGGAAGCCGTCCAAGAGATTATGCAGGCGAGTTTTCCACATCGTATTGTGAATATTGAACAGGATATTAATGGATTAGACCGAGTTGTCCACGTTAAATAGAGAGTTATTAACAGTTATGGACAAGTTGTGTACAACAGGAAAGACCAATGTAACACTGTCAGAAGAGGATTTTAGCGTGAATAGATAGTGGTGGTTGTGGATATTGTGGATAACTAGAGAGAACTTATAAACATGAGGAAAAGGAGATGTGGATAAGGTGGAAACAATGTGGATAAGTAGTGAGCAATTAGATAGAGCAGCGCAATTGCTACAGTCTGAAGAAGTGGTTGCTTTTCCTACTGAGACAGTTTATGGTTTAGGAGCAGATGCGACCTCATCACAAGCTATTCAAGGGATTTACCAAGCAAAGGGACGGCCGAGTGATAATCCACTGATTGTCCACATTGCTCAGAGGAGTCAATTGATGGAATTGACAACCTATGTACCACCAAAAGCACAACAATTAATGGATCAATTTTGGCCGGGACCATTAACGATTATCTTGAATGTAAAAAGACAAGCGGTGGCTCCAGAAGTGACAGCGGGATTGGCAACAATCGGTATTCGCATGCCTGATCACCCGCTAGCCTTGGAGTTAATTAGACAAGTGGGGCGACCGATTGCAGCGCCAAGTTCAAATACATCTGGTAAACCTAGTCCGACTACGGCTCAACATGTGATGGATGACTTAGCCGGGAAGATTGCAGCGGTTGTAGATGGGGGAGAGACAGGTGTGGGCTTAGAATCCACCGTGATTGACTTGACGAGTGAGGTGCCAACGATTTTACGTCCTGGTGGTGTGTCAGCTGAGGAAATCAGGCTATGCATTGGGGCAGTCGAAATGGCTGGTGTCGATAAGCAGGAGGCAGCACCGAAGTCACCTGGAATGAAGTATCGACATTACTCGCCAGAACAGCCAGTTTGGATTGTAGAGACAGACTGGGCTGATACCGTGGCGAAATTATTGAAAAAAGGCGAAAAAATTGGTATTCTAGCTAGTGACGATGTGTTGTCGCAGTTTCAGACTGAAGCGATAGCAACTTACTCGCTCGGCGCACAATCGGATATAACTCAAGCGAGCAAACGGCTCTATAGCGGTTTGCGCGCGTTAGACAAGACGGAAGCGACCATTATACTCGTCCAAGCTTATAAGAAGTCGGGCTTAGGAATCGCTTATATGAACCGCTTAGAGAAAGCTAGTAGTAAATGTTAAACCACTTATAACAACAAAAGGAGTCGATTACTTATGGAAAATGTACACGTCATTGATCACCCACTCATTCAACACAAATTAACTATTATTCGCGATAAAAACACGGGCACAAAAGATTTTCGGGATGTCGTTAACGAAATTGCGCGTCTTTTGGCCTATGAAGTATCGCGTGAATTACCCTTGAAAGATATCGAAATCGAAACCCCACTTGTCAAGACAACGCAAAAAACAATTGCTGGGAAAAAAGTTGTTATTGTACCCATTCTAAGAGCGGGGTTAGGTATGGTGGATGGGATGCTTGATTTAATTCCAGCGGCACGTGTGGGCCATATCGGAATGTATCGTAACGAAGAGACTATGGAACCGGTCGAATACTTCTGTAAGATGCCACAAGGAATTGATGAGCGTGAATTGCTAATTGTTGACCCAATGTTAGCAACGGGTGGATCAGCAATTGCTGCGATTGATGCCTTGAAGAAGCGGGGCGCGAAGGAAATGAAACTGGTTGTCTTAGTGGCTGCTCCAGAAGGTATTAAGAAGATTAATGAAGCCCATCCAGATGTCGCTATCTACACGGCAGCGATTGACGAAAAGCTTAATGACAAAGCCTATATTGAACCAGGTCTAGGTGATGCTGGAGACCGTTTATTCGGGACATTATAATCAGATGAATGAACACAATAAAGTTCAGTTTCGGCTGAACTTTATTGTTGCTTAAATAGTTGTATTATACAAACTGGTAAGTGGTTTGTATAATTGTTCATGAAATGTATTAAAATTGTCAAAATGAGGAATAGGAGGATTTAAGATGTCAGTTCATGCTATTCGTCCGATTGTGGAAGTGATGTCGCATGTTTTATTTATTAGTATTACCTTCTGGGGGATGCAAGCATTGCGTACGGATAACTGGATTAAGAAGCATCATATCCCGCAAGCACGCATTCTCATCATCTTCTTAACCATTGCGATCGGTTATTTGGTCAGTTCATTTTTTATGGATATTCTCTTCTTTTCGCATAACATCCAATATTTGACATAGGCGTGTCAAAAGGTGTAAAATACTTGACAGAGATGCTTTAAATTGCGTCTCATTCTTGTTAAAATAAAGAGACTTGAAATAAAATATAATTAACTATGATTTGACTGATAAATGATTAAATTGGAGGCAACAAAATGGATACGATTATTGTACATGGGGGCAATAATAAGTTAGAAGGTACCGTGAAGATTGAAGGAGCAAAAAATGCTGCCTTGCCCATTTTAGCAGCAAGTATTTTGCCAACTGAGGGAGTTAGTAAATTAACCAATGTCCCTAAATTATCAGATGTGTATACGATGAAAGAAGTCTTGACACATTTGAACTTAAAAGTAGACTTTAATGAAGATAAAAATGAAATGTTGTTAGATGCAACACCTGAATTGAATCCAGTCACACCGTTCGAATACATGAGTAAAATGCGGGCATCTATCGTCGTGATGGGTCCTCTATTAGCGCGTCAAGGTTATGCCAAAGTCGCCCTTCCTGGTGGGTGTGCGATTGGAACGCGTCCGATTGATTTGCATTTAAAAGGCTTCCGAGCGATGGGAGTCGATATTAAGCTGGATGGCGGTCATGTGGAAGCAAGTGTGGATAGTCGCTTACGCGGAGCAGATATTTACTTAGATTTCCCAAGTGTCGGAGCAACACAAAATATTATGATGGCAGCAACACGAGCAGAGGGAACTACTACGATTGATAATGCAGCACGTGAACCAGAAATTGTTGACTTAGCTAACTTCTTGAACCAAATGGGTGCTAAAATTGTAGGCGCTGGAACGGAAACAATCCGTATCGAAGGGGTTGACAAGCTAGAATCGGTCGAGCATGCGATTATTCAAGATCGTATTGAGAGTGGAACATTCATGGTGGCTGCTGCTGTAACGGGCGGCGATGTGTATATTAAGGATTGTATCACTGACCATAACCGTCCATTAATGTCAAAATTACGCGAAATGGGTGTTGAATTCATTGAAGATGAAGGTGGCCTTCGCGTGATTGGCCCAGATAAACTGAAGCCAACTGATGTGAAGACGATGCCACATCCCGGTTATCCAACTGACTTGCAAGCTCCGATGACGATTGCTCAGTTGATGGCACCAGGACAGAGCATTATGCGAGAGACAGTTTTCGAGAATCGCTTCATGCATATGGAAGAATTGCGTAAGATGAATGCCGACTTCAAGATTGATGATCAGTCAGCTATCATTTTCGGTGGACGCCAATTGCAAGGAGCTCGCGTTCAGTCCAGTGACTTGCGTGCCTCATCAACACTTGTGATTGCTGGATTAGTCGCGAATGGGATTACACGCGTCACTAATCTGAAGCACTTAGATCGTGGATACTACAACTTCACCGAAAAATTGCAAGCGTTAGGAGCGAATATCGAACGGGTTACTGACGAAGCAACTTCTGAAACAGAAACGACCAAAGAATCCATTCAAGTTAGTTAAGGATAGTCAACTCATATGAGCAATCAAGAACCACATAAACCGGAAGAGGTTGTGTGGTTTTTGTGTTGCTGTATTTTAAATAGAGAGAAATTTTGCGTGCGGTCACGGGAGATATAATAGGCCACAAAAATTGATAAAAAATAAAATATCAGTCGTTGAGTACTTGTTAGAAGTAGGAGAATAACGTATACTGAAAAGGAAATCAAGACATGTTGATAATTCATATTATAGGCAAGCAGGGAACTCATTCTTGTTTTTCAGAGAAATGACAATGGAGGTTGGATGACAATTGACGGGACCAATTATTAAATTTCATAATATTTCAAAAACATTTGAAGATAGTGATGTACAAGTACTTAAGAATATTGACTTTGAACTGGAAGAAGGTAAGTTTTATACGTTGCTGGGTGCCTCTGGGTCCGGGAAGTCAACTATTTTGAATATTATGGTAGGACTTTTAGAGCCAACGAGTGGGGATATCTATTTGGATGGTGAGCGAATCAATGACTTGCCTACTCATCAGCGCGACATTCATACGGTATTTCAAAATTATGCGCTTTTCCCGCACATGAATGTGTTTGATAATGTGGCTTTTGCACTGAAGTTGAAGAAAGTGGATAAGGAAGAAATTGCTAGACGGGTAAAAGACACGCTAAAAATGGTCCGACTTGAAGGATTTGAAAAACGTGCAATTCAAAAATTATCAGGTGGACAACGCCAACGTGTTGCGATTGCGCGAGCGATTATTAATGAGCCACGAGTTGTCTTACTTGATGAACCACTCTCAGCACTTGATTTAAAATTACGAACAGATATGCAGTATGAATTGCGAGAATTACAACAACGATTAGGCATTACTTTTGTCTTTGTGACGCATGATCAAGAAGAAGCATTGGCTATGAGTGATTGGATTTTTGTCATGAATGAAGGCGAAATCGTTCAATCGGGAACACCGGTTGATATTTATGATGAGCCGATTAACCATTTTGTGGCTGATTTTATCGGAGAGTCAAATATTATTGATGGAACGATGATTGAAGATTATCTAGTGTCCTTCAATGGGAAAGAATTCGAAGCGGTTGATGGTGGGATGTATCCCAATGAACCCGTTGAGGTGGTCATTCGGCCGGAAGATCTCCAAATTACTTCCCCACAAGAAGGAAAATTACAAGTTAAGGTTGACACCCAATTATTCCGTGGGGTACACTACGAAATTATCGCGTATGATGAACAGGGAAATGAATGGATGATTCATTCTACGCGTAAGGCGACGGAAGGAGACATCATTGGCTTAAACTTTGGACCAGAAGATCTCCATATTATGCGTCTGGATGAAACAGAAGCAGATTTTGATGCGCGGATTGAAGAGTACGTCGGAGTGGATGAACAGGAAGATGAAGTAATTAATGCTGAGAAGGAGGAGCGCCATGAAGAATAGATCGAGCTTTTTTTCGGTTCCGTATATTCTTTGGATTCTATTGTTTGTGATAGCACCAGTCATTCTCTTGTTTTATCAATCTTTTTTTGATATTCATGGACAAGTGACCTCAGCGAACTACAAAACCTTTTTTAGTTCGTGGACGTATTTGCGGATGAGTTTTTCGTCCGTGCTATATGCCGGAATTATTACCTTGGCTACGCTAGTTATTTCGTATCCTACCGCTCTTTTTTTAACACAGTTGAAACATAAGCAATTGTGGATCATGCTGATTGTTTTGCCAACCTGGGTTAATTTGTTATTAAAAGCTTATGCATTTATGGGGATTTTTGGCCAACAGGGTGGCATCAATAGTTTCTTGTCGTTCATCGGCATCGGTCCGCAGCAAATTCTCTTTACTGATTTTGCGTTTATTTTTGTAGCGGCTTATATTGAGTTGCCGTTTATGATATTGCCTATCTTTAATGCGTTGGATGATATTGATCATAACGTTATTAATGCGAGTCGTGACCTTGGAGCAACTGAGTTTCAAGCGTTCACTACTGTGATTTTTCCACTTTCTCTAAATGGCGTAAGAGCAGGTGTGCAGTCGGTGTTTATTCCCAGTTTAAGTCTCTTTATGCTCACTCGCTTAATTGGAGGGAACCGCGTCATTACGTTAGGGACAGCTATTGAACAGCATTTTTTAACGACGCAGAACTGGGGAATGGGCTCAACAATTGGGGTTGTTTTAATTTTAACGATGATTATCATTATGTCGCTAACAAAGGAGAAGAATAAATGAAAAAATTTGCCAGGCTGTATTTAGTATTCGTCTTTGCTCTATTATACCTACCTATTTTTTATTTGATGTTCTATTCCTTTAATCAAGGGGGAGATATGAATGGATTTACTGGATTTACCCTTGAGCACTTTCAGACATTGTTCGAAGACACTCGCTTGATGACTATTTTTTTACATACCTTTGTATTAGCATTCAGCAGTGCCTTGATCGCTACGATTATTGGGACATTTGGGGCTATTTATATTCACCAAATCCGACCGAAATATCAAAATGCGCTTCTCTCAACTAATAATGTCTTGATGGTGTCACCAGATGTCATGATTGGAGCTTCTTTTTTAATTCTTTTTACTTTTTTGAAGTTTCAACTGGGGATGGTTACGGTATTTTTGAGTCATGTTGCGTTTTCCATTCCGATCGTTGTGTTGATGGTGTTGCCTCGCTTGAAGGAGATGAATCAGGCAATGGTTGATGCGGCTTATGATTTAGGAGCCAATGAATTCCAGGTCCTCAAAGAAGTCATCTTGCCCTATCTAACACCGGGAATTATTGCCGGTTATTTCATGGCGTTTACGTATTCATTGGATGATTTTTCCGTGACCTTCTTCTTAACCGGTAATGGATTTACGACACTATCTGTTGAAATTTATTCCCGAGCTCGCCGAGGAATTTCGTTGGACATTAACGCGTTGTCTACGCTTGTTTTTCTCTTTTCTATCTTGTTAGTCATTGGTTATTATTATATTTCTCAGGACAAGGAGGATCAACATGCGTAAGCTCTATTCATTCTTAATAGGTATTTTAGGTATTATTGTGATTTTAATGAGCGGTTCAATTATCTTACAAAAAAATTCAGAATCTGATTCTCGGTCTGATAAATTAGTTATCTATAACTGGGGCGATTATATAGATCCTGATCTGCTCAAAAAATTCACTGAAGAAACGGGCATTGAGATCCAATACGAAACATTCGATTCTAATGAAGCAATGTACACTAAAATCAAGCAAGGCGGCACCTCATACGATATTGCTGTTCCGAGTGATTATATGATTGACAAGATGATTAAAGATGATCTCTTAGCTAAACTAGACAAGTCAAAGCTAATCGGAATGGAACATATTGGGGAAGAGTTTTTAGATAAAAGTTTTGATCCGAAAAATGATTATTCGATCCCATATTTATGGGGAACGGTTGGTATTGTGTACAATGAACAGCTAGTAGATCAAGTGCCGATGCATTGGGAAGACTTATGGCGACCAGAATATGAAAATAGTATAATGTTGGTTGATGGAGCACGTGAAGTCATGGGGATAGGCTTAACTACATTAGGCTATAGTGTGAATTCTAAGAATATCGATCACTTGCATGAAGCGGAAGAAACTCTTCAACAATTAACACCAAATATTAAAGCAATTGTAGCTGATGAGATGAAAGATTACATGATTCGTGGAGACGCGGCGATTGGAGTGACCTTCTCAGGTGAGGCGAGTGAGATGATGGACGGGAATGAAGATTTACATTACATCGTCCCTTCAGAAGGATCGAATCTTTGGTTTGATAACTTAGTCTTACTGAAGAATATGGTTCATGAAGAAGAAGCCTATGCGTTTCTCAACTTTATGAATCGACCAGAAAATGCTGCGCAAAATGCCGAATATATTGGTTATGCGACGCCGAATAACACCGCAAAAGCATTATTACCTGATGAAGTGAAAGAAAATCAGGCGCTCTATCTGACAGATGATGTCTTTAAAGAACTGGAAATCTATGAAAATTTAGGTACAGAATGGCTGGAGATCTATAATGATCTCTATCTCCAAATTAAAATGTATCGTAAATAAGGTGAATATAATAACAATCGAGTAGAAAACTAGCCACTAACGGTAGCGTTCTACTCGATACTTATTGATGCTAACTATGATAGCTCTATGAACAAGTTGGGTGTCATTCAATGAAATTGACTTTTAGTAGATGACATTATAAAATGAAGTAAGTGACTAGTAAGCCCAAGCGTATTTAAGAGAAGAGCGCCCACTCGGGAAAAATAATCCAATAGCGCAATCTACTGTATTAGCGTACGATTCAGGGCGTAACGATCTCTTTTAGGAAAAAATAAATGTGAAAATAAATACAATAATAATGGTGGAATAAGGATTAAGATATGAGGAAGTTAGTATCAGATAGTGTGCAATCATTTCAGAAGTGCTAGAAGGAGGGATGTTGATGGCGAGTGAACATATTGAGCAAAAGTTGAAGGTGTTGCCCAAGGAGCCAGGCGTGTACTTAATGAAGGATGAAGCGGGTGAGATTCTCTATATTGGGAAGGCGAAAGTGCTGCGCAATCGGGTGCGATCGTATTTCAAAAGTTCGCATACAGGGAAGACCGCTCGATTAGTGAGTGAGATTCGGGATTTTGAGACGATTATTACGTCGTCTGATAAAGAAGCCCTCCTCTTAGAAGTATCACTGATCCAAAAGCATAAACCGCCATATAACATTTTGCTGAAGTTTGGCACGACGTATCCTTACTTAAAAATTACGAATGAAGAAGATCCGCAATTAATCATTGCCAGTGAATATGAAGATGATGGGGGACAATATTTTGGACCATATCCGAATGTGGGAGCGGCAATGCAAGTCCAACAAATTTTACATAAGACGTATCCCTTGCGGCGCTGTCCCAAGCGTCAAAATCGTGCTTGCCTCTATTATCATATGGATCAATGTATCGGTTCATGCGTTAGAGAGGTGTCAGAAGCGGAGTATCGCGCACAGATTGCTAAGATAAGATCGTTCCTGAATGGCAATGTTTCTGAGATTAAGCAAGACTTGCAGGAGCGGATGCAGACGGCTTCAGATGAGATGAATTATGAAGCAGCGGCGGAGTTTCGCGATCAAATCTCGTATATTGAACAGACCGTTGAGAAGCAGGCTATCATTTCGGGGGATTTCACCCCACGTGATTTCTTTAACTTCTATATGGACAAGGGATGGATTTCGATCCAGGTGTTCTTCGTGCGTCAGGCTACGTTAATTAAGCGGGATGTAGCGATGTTTCCTTGTCATAGTGAGCCACAAGAGGAATTATTGAGCTATATTGTTCAGTATTATCAGGATAAACAAAACCGAGTACCGAAAGAAATCTATGTGCCACCGCTTGTTGATACGGAATTGTTGGCCGAGACATTACCGGGGCACCCCAAAGTGCATATTCCTCAACGTGGTGCGAAAAAAGAGATGCTCGAGATGGCGTATAAGAATGCGAAGTTGTCGCTCTTAGACAAGTTCCGCTTGATTGCGATGAAACAACAGAAGACGACCGGCGCGATCGAAGAGCTCTCGGATGCATTAGGCTTAGGGTACTTAGAAGTGATTGAAGCATTTGATCATTCCAATATTCAGGGGACAAATCCAGTCTCGGCGATGGTCAGTTTCAAAGATGGGAAAGCGAATAAGTCCGGGTACCGCAAATATAAAATAAAGACAGTGGATGGTGCCGATGAAGCAGCGACGACGCGGGAGGTTATCCGGCGTCGGTACAGTCGGTTGCTGAAGGAAGAGAAGGCTCTGCCCGATTTGGTGCTGATGGATGGTGGCAAGGTGCAAGTTGGCGCTGCTCGTGAGGTGTTAGTGCACGAGCTGGGGCTAGACTTGCCCGTTGCTGGGATGGTGAAGGATGAGAAACACCAGACAGCGGGTTTGATTTTTGGACCGGGGCTAGAAGTAGTGGATCTTTCCCCACGCAGTCAAGCATTTCATCTCGTGCAACGTATTCAGGATGAGGTGCACCGCTTTGCGATTAGTTTTCATCGCAATGTGCGCAGTAAGAATAGTTTCACCTCAGAGTTGGACGATATTAAAGGTGTCGGCCAGAAGACACGAACGAAAGTGCTCCGTCATTTTAAATCTATGCGTCGTCTAAAGGAAGCTAGCGTGGATGATATTCGTCAGCTGGGTATTCCCGAACAGGTTGCCCACCGAATTAAAGAGACATTAAATGATTATAACTAGTTTATAGGAGGAGATACAATGATTAGAGAAGCAACAGCCGCGGATTTGCCGCGCATTATTGAATTGAATAAAATTATTATGAATGATATGGAACACTCGATGTTGGCCAATAATGACTGGGCGACATTGAAGGAAGCGTTGGTTGAAGTGGGCCGACATCCAGAAATGAAGATGAACTTTCGCCATATTTTAGTCAAGGTGATTGATGATGAGGTTGTTGGCTTTGTTTGTGGATATGTGGGGGGCTTTCAGGAAAATCATGAGGTATACCATGAGCTCGAACAAAAATATGGGATTGATAATTTAGATCAATTCGATGAACGAGAGACCTTCAATGAATGGTATCTGGATTCAATTGTAGTGTCTCCGGACTTCCAGCGTCGCGGTATCGGTTCCGAGTTGATTGAAGCCGCGATGGATCGTGCGCGTAATCATGGTCATGCTCGCATTGGACTGAACTGCGACAAGGCGAATGAAAAAGCACGAAAAGCCTACGAGAAACTAGGATTTAAGCCAATTGCAGAAGTGACACTAGAAGGTCATTTATACGATCATATGCAGCGTTCATTATAAACTAGGAATTATTTGGATTAAATTATTTTTTGGTGTATGATAGAAGTAACTTTTAGGGTGACTTTAAACAAATATTATAGAGACTGTAAAAGACTACGTAAAATAGTTAACTAATAAAGAAAGTGAGTGAAAAAAACGATGAAACGTTTTTTTAAAGGAGTAGGCTATGGGTTACTCTGGCTAGTAAGTCTAGTTGTTGTAGCAATTGGTGCATTCTGGGCGACAGAACAAGGAGTTGTTGAGAAGTGGTTCCCACAATTTGCGTCTGAGCCAGCATCGACTGTACAAGTGGATTCATTCGCAACTAGTAACGGTAGTGATGAATTTGAAGAAACGGTCAATGTTCAGACTGGGAAAACATTTCACATGGTTGAGACAGCTCCTCAATTTAATGTAGCAGCGATTGATGAAGCAATTTCGAGTGCGATGACTGAATTGCGTCAACCTTTTGCTGAAAAGTATAATGAAGAGATGGAAAGACAGCAACTGGATAGTAAAGAACCGGTTGCTGAGCCGCGACCGTTCTATCAATTAGACTATGAAGTTGAAGCCGTTAATGATTCAGTCTATGCGATTACATTGGAAGCTATGATATACAATGACGATACATTAGCTAACCGAGCTTCACAAGTTCTGCTAGTAGATGTGGAGGCGGAATCAGTTAGTCCATTAGCTGATATATTTGGAACTAAAAATGAAACAGATGAAACGGTAGCCACTGATGAAGATACGACGACCAACGAAGAATCAGTTGCAAACAATAAAGATAACGCGAAGTCACTAGTTGATCTCGTTAAGGAAGCCCTCGCAAGTGAACATGGTGAAGATGTCAAACTAGATAAATTTACCCAGGATTTCCCTACTATTGAGACGCTATTGCCTTACATGGCAGTAAATAAAGCAGGAATTGCACTAACCTTCGATGCCGAGCAAGTTGCATCCACTCAAGCAACAGCAGAAACCTATACAGTTGAGTTGTCGTGGGAAGAGTTGAATGTTTCAATTAACGATGAGTGGCGAGAATATCTTGATCTACCAGAATTAACCCCAGAAGTTGCCTACGCACAGGGAGATCAACCTTGGACACCGGTAACCCGTGGACCCGCTTCAACAGATGGTAAGAAGCGAGTAGCGTTAACGTATGATGATGGTCCTGGTGGGGAAGAGACGACGGGACGATTATTGAAGATGCTAGAGCAACATAATGCGAAAGCAACTTTCTACATGTTAGGTGATGTGGTCGAATATAATCCTGAAATGGCACAACGCGTGCACAAAGCCGGTCATGAGATTGGTAACCACTCCTGGGGACACCCGGTCTTGCCAAGTTTAGGACCAGCAGGAGCCGCTGAATCAATTGCCAAGGCAGAAGAAAGTATTAAAAAAGCAGTAGGTAAAGGAACTAAGCACTATCGTCCACCATATGGCGAGCGTACAATGGAAGTCGATGAAGCAATTGGCAAGCCCGCTATCTTATGGTCAATTGATACGCAAGATTGGCGTACACGAAATGCTCAAAGTGTTTTTGAAGAAGTTCGCTCAAAAGTACAAGATGGAGATATTATCTTAATGCATGATATTCATCCAGAAACCATTGACGCGTCTGCACTTATTTTGGATTACTTGGACAGTCAAGGATTCGAAATGGTCACCGTCAGTGAATTGATGGGTTACTAACTCATCTAATTTTTCTTAATGGAAGCTGAATAAAAAGCCCTAGTCGTTTTACAATGTGTAAAGCGATTAGGGCTTTATTAACAGTTTGCCTCTTGTAAAGTGTTTCGATGTGCCGGAAGGTGTTTATTGTTTTTGTTAACGACGTAGTGTTCAATAATGACGGCTAATATACAACATAGCGGTGCATGATGGGCTTTTTCAATGGAGAGTAAGGAACATTCCCCCGCGGACGTGAGTGCTTTATCGACCGTCATAATAAGTTGAGAACCACACGTAACCGTGTAATGTTGAGTTTTAAAATCACCGGAAGCAACCCAATTAAATTTTTTGACTATATAATAAGGAGTGCCTATTCCCAAAAAACCGGGATATTTTTTGATTTTTCCCGCTGATTGCTGATTAATCGTTAGTTGGAAGGTGGGAAAGAATGATAAGGTCTGTTGAGTGATTCGAATAAGGCAGCGCCCGGTTGCAGTATACAGTGAGAGTGTGTCATTGAGCTGGCCCCAACGTCCGATGATTAAGAAAACATCATGATTTTGATCATTTTTAACCAGTATTTGGTTTTGGATGGATCGGTCATCGGAGATCATATAGAGTTCCATAGTCTTCACTCTCCTTCGTTAGCGTTATCTTTATTATAGCATGATTTCTTAGTAGAGAAAATATCCCATCAATATAAAAAAGCAGTGCTTCCTTACTTGGAGTCACTGCTTGGTTTCAAATATAAGATTTATTCAGCGTCTAATCGCTTCGCACTATGGAAAACAGGTGCAACATGTCGATTATATTTAAAGCCATATTGAATACCGGCATGGGTGAAATCTTTTGCCTTGATGACGGCCTCTTTTGGACTTAGACCATTCGCTAAGCCAGCTGTTACAGCCGCAGCAAAAGTACATCCTGCTCCGTGGTTGGAGGCCTCTTTAATTTTTTCAGCTTCAAGTATAGTGAATTCCTGGCCATCATAAAAGATATCAATGGCTACTTCATCAGTAATACCTCGACCACCTTTGATAACAACGGTTTGAGCGCCTAACTCGACAATGCGCTTAGCTGCTTCTTTCATCTCGTCCACTGTTGTTGGTTCAGGCATATCAGCCAGTTGTCCTGCTTCGAATAAGTTCGGTGTTACTACAGTAGCTAGTGGTGTGAGGCGATCGCGCAGTCCTTTTGCTAATTCAGGATTTAAGACTTCATCGTCCCCTTTGCACACCATGACCGGATCTAAGACAAAATTCGTCAGTTGATGTTCTTTAATGTAAGACTCAATGAGTTCAATTTGTTCAAATGTTGGAAGCATTCCAGTCTTGAAGGCGTCGATTCCTTTATCAACGGACAGTGCGGTATCGAGTTGTTCTTGGACAACGGTCACATCAATCGGTGATACGGAGTGTTTCCAAGTATCTGGATCCATTGAAGCAATCACAGTGAGTGTAGCAATACCGAATGTGCCATATTCAGCAAAAGTTTTCAGATCAGCCCCAATTCCAGCTCCTCCACTGGCATCATTACCGGCAATTGTTAATGCAACATTAGGTTTGTTTACCATAATCATTCCTCCTTAGTTAATATTAGTATATAGTGCTTACATCGATAATTCAACGGAATGTTCTTTTGTTTTCAGATAAATACATCGGCTGACATAATTATTATAAACACAAAGTTGTATACATCAACTGCTATGTGAATAACTGCACGGGTTTAGAGAAACGTCTACTTGTCTGTTTTCATTAAAAATAGTTAAATGATGCACATGATTAAATACATTTTAGTTTCTAAAAGTTGGGACTAAATTAGGGAGTTGTCGTTGAAGGTGTTATAATATGTCGGTAGAGATAGCGAAGAATATAAGGAGGACTTTTATGAAAGAGCAATCACGAATGTATGGATTGAAGAAACGAATTATATTAAGTGTATCAGCAGCGACTTTATCAGCAGCGGGATTATTGTTGAATGAAACTGTGCAAGCAGCGGAAGAGCCAAGTGGAGAGCCCGCTGCCCAAGCTGTAGTGAACCAGTCGGGAGAAAGTCATGTTGCGGGAGCGGATTTTTCTGCAGTAGACGAAACAGGTGCTGATAGTGAGGAGACACCTGACTATGCTCCGATCGAAGAGACAGAATCGGTTAGATCATTAGCTGCTGAATTGCGAGAACACGATGCAATTGTTGCTGAAGCGGCTAAGGTAGCCCAAGAAGAAAGACCCGTCGTTGCAGAAAAAGAGGAAGAAGTTTCAGAAGAGGTTCCAGTAGATAAATCAGCAGAAATTATTGAAGAGAATAAAGGCGAAAACACTGCGGGGAATACTTCAGAAACAATACCAGATGTTGAAGCTGTAGCTGGAGTAAATTCTGAGGTAGAAGATGAAGTAGAAGTTGAGCCAGAAACAGCAATCAAAGCTGAATCAGGAACCAATAACGAGAAACCCTTCCAATTAACGAAAGAAATTTATCGTCAAGCAGGTGCACGCGAGATGTCACGCTGGGTTCGTGAAGGCAAGACCACCCCAGAAGCATTAGTGAATATGGCGTATGAGATCATTGCAGAGACTGATCCACAATTAAACAATATAGTGGCACTTACAAAAGAAGAGGCTCTTAAAAAAGCGCGAGAATTAAAAGATACCGGTCAACCGTTCTATGGCGTACCAATGTTATTTAAAGGACTCGGACATGCATTAGAAGGCACGCCGAATTCGAATGGCTTAGTTAGTCAAAAAGATAATTTAGCAAGGCGTGATGCTCGTCGTGCGAAATTAATGCAAGAAGCGGGCTTTATTGGAATTGGAACCACTACTTTTCCTCAATGGGGACTGATTAACGTAACCAATTCTGATTTATATGGTAATACACGTAACCCGTGGAACCCAGCTCACAACCCCGGAGGCTCTTCTGGCGGATCAGCAGCTGGTGTAGCTGCTGGACAAGTTCCGATTGCCTCCTCTAGCGACGCAGGTGGTTCTACACGAATTCCAGCGTCATGGAGTGGTTTAATTGGAATGCATCCATCGCGTAACACGATGAAATGGGATGGTAACAGTGAAAATAATCAAACTAGTCATTTTGCTTTAATGAAAAACATGGAGGATTTAGCAGCTTTTCACGAATTTGCTTTAAAAAATGATGTTGAATTAGAAGATGTCTCGTTAGAGCGTGATAAGCCGACAATTGCCTACACAACCAAAACACCAGCAGGCACACGTATTAGTGCAGATGCCATAAAAGCAGTAGAAGATGCTGTGAAGTTTTTAGAAGAATATGGTTTTACAACGGAAGAGGTTGACTATCCAGTTGATGGGAAAAAATTAATGGAGCAATACTATACAATTGCTGGTAGTAGTTTTGGTAGCCCGCGTATAAAGAGAGATCAAGTCGAATTGCTCACTTGGGGACTAAATCAGTTGGGATTAACACTAGATCCAGATGATAAAAAAGCAGCTTGGGAACATGCTCACACAATTGCTGAACAAATGACAGAATTTCATAAAAAGTATCCAATCTTCTTGACACCAACAAATGCTTGGCCTGCTCCAGAAGCAGACTATCATCATATTCCAGATGAATTAAAACCTCTTATGGAAGATATGAGTAGTTTAAGTAAAGAAGAACGCTTAAAACTTATTTATGATCAGTGGCTACCAGCTTGGGAAAAAACACCGTATACCCAATTATCTAATTTAACAGGCAAACCTTCTATTAGCTTACCTACGTATGTAACAGAAGATCGTTTACCTATGGGAGTTATGTTCCACACTGAGCGAAACATGGATAAATTTTTATTACAATTAGGTGAACTATTTGAACAGGGTGGTCAATTTATGATGAATAGTGACTACTCCACAAATAATTATAAATTACCTTATCATACGGATGCACTTGATGAAATTGAGAAATTAGGACTTCTCTCAACAGAAGAGAAACTCAGCTTTAATGATCAAATTTTACAAGCTACTTCTAGAGAAGCTGCTGATAAAATTGTAAAAGATGCTAAAACGATGAATAAAACTTACTATCGTCAATCTTCTGCTAGTCACTTAACACGGCTTGTTAGAGCGAATAAGGTAACAACAAAACACTTGATTGATTTAGCCTATGAAATTATTGAAGAAACAAATGCT
Source organism: Dolosigranulum pigrum ATCC 51524 (assembly GCF_000245815.1). GTDB lineage: Bacteria > Bacillota > Bacilli > Lactobacillales > Carnobacteriaceae_A > Dolosigranulum > Dolosigranulum pigrum. Next base: position 117,884 of record NZ_JH601104.1, on the reverse strand, counting down.
AAGTTAAATAATGTTATTGCTCTAATTCCTAAAGAGGACGCATACAAAAAGGCAGACAGATTGAAAGATACAGGGCAGCCATTCTTTGGTATTCCAATTTTAGCGAAAGGTATTAATCATGTATTTAAAGGCGTTCCTAACTCGTTAGGGTACAAATCCCGAAAAGATTATATCCAACCATTAAATTCAACACAAATCGGTAATCTGGAACGAGCAGGATACATTGCAATTGGTGTAACAACTTATCCACAGGGTAGTTTGAATCATGTGACACATTCAGGATTGTATGGTGTAACACGTAATCCATGGAATACAGCACATAATCCAGGAGGCTCCTCAGGGGGATCAGCAGTGGCTGTTGCTTCAGGGCAAGTTCCTGTTGCTACAACTGTTGATGGAGGAGGTTCTACGCGAGTTCCTGCATCGTGGACAGGTGTTATTGGGATGCACCCAAGTGTGGGACAACTTAAGTGGGATCGTAAGAAAGGGATCAGAAGTGACTTCGTAATGACGAAAGATATGGAAGATCTCATAAAAATCTATGAATTCCTATTAAAAAATGATATCGAAGAAAATGACATATCATTGGAACGGGATAAGCCAACGATCGCTTATACCACACAATCACCTTTAGGAGGAGAAATTAGTTTAGATGCTAAGCGAGCAGTAGAAGATGCTGTAGCTTTCTTAAATGAGTTAGGGTACAACACTAAGGAAGTAGATTATCCAGTCAGTGGAGAAGAGACAATAAAAACATTTATCACATACCTGGTGACAGCAGCACCAAAATCAGATAAATATGATCAGAGTGAATATGATCCACTAATGTGGGCGCTAGCTCAAACAAGAGATACTCTAACATCAGAAGATATCCAGAAAGCTAATGAAACACGACAAAAAATTAGTAATGCTATGACAGAGTTTCATAAACAATACCCATTATTCCTAACACCGACTAATGCATGGCCAGCACCTGAAGCAGACTATGTAGCGGCTCCAGAAGAATTACAACAACAGATGAAAGATATGAGCCAACTGAGTTCAGAGGAAAAGTTAGATCTACTTTATCAACAATGGTTACCTGGCCGAGAAAAGTCACCTTATGCCGTCCTTTCAAACCTAGCTGGCTCTCCTGCGATTACATTACCAACGGATATAACCAATGATCGGTTGCCGATGGGAATTATGTTCCAAGCAGCGTATGGTAATGATAAATACTTACTAGAGATGGGTAGATTATTTGAGGAACATCAGAAGTTCATGATGAATAGTGACTATTCTACAAATAGTTATATCCTACCTGAAGAACGTCCAGCTAAACTAATTGTCTATGTTGATGGGGAAAAAGTAGTTGAAACAAAGCGCAAATTTAAAGATATTACTGAAATTGAATCTTCAGATGAACTAGCACCATATAAAGATGCTACTAAATATCGTGTGCGTCCAGATGTAAATCTTAATTTAGAAGAGATAGAAAATGGAGTGTACACGTATAATTATGGAACAACTTCCACCACAGAGAATCTCAATACAGTTGATGTTCCATTTGAGATAATTGAAGAAGAGAATCCAAATTTACTAGTAGGAGAAAGACGAACAAAAGTTGCAGGTATTGTGGGTAAAAAAGAAATCAAGACAGTCGTTATTACCTTCCAAGGTGAAGAGTTAGACCGTAAAATAACAGAAACGGTAGTTCAAGAGAAAGTTGATCAAGTTGTAGAAATCGGAACAAAAGCAGCTAAATTAACACCTGCCACTTCAGAGAAATCAGAAGAATCTAAGAACGTTATTAAAGACTACTTCAAACTTATCGCTGACTTCGATGGGGAACAAGTTGTCTATGACCGCAAAGATTCTGATGTTTGGACCTCAGCGGAACAGGCTCGCGAAGTGTATGATCAATACTTGCCGGAAGTTATTGAACGTGGCGGTAAGGAATATCAACGTGTAGATGTCACTTTTGTAGCATCGGAAAAGGAAGCAATTCTGACCTATGTATTTAAATTAAAAGCAAATCAAACAGAAGTCCCTACACCACCATCTATTGAAGAAAGTGGATCAGGTCAAGCGGCAGAACAGCCAGAACAGCCTAAGCAACCAGAAATAGATGACAATCAATCAACTGGGGAAATTACTGATACAACTGATGAAGATAATAAATCACCTGATGATTCGAAGATAGAGACAGGAAAAGGTGAAAGTCTCATTCGTCCGGATCAACCAGCATTTGAAGGTGGAGTGAATCATCATAAAGCAGTCACTCATGAAAAACCGGTATTTCCACATCATCAACTACAAGCATTACTTCAAGTTGAAAAAAATAACGCAATAACATCTATTGCGACACTGCCAAGTTTAAATGAAGACGTTATAGCTACTTATCGAATAGCTATACAACAGGCAGAAAATGTGCCTGCTATTGAAACAATTATTCGCCAAGCAGTTACATTAAATGAAAAACTTGCGATGGATGCTATAATAAGAGGTAAAATTGATCAATCAATTCAACCGAAAGAGTCAGCAAAAGAAAAGCAATTAGCGGAAGACATTGTTGAACGAACTCAACCGACAACTGATGATCTATCAGCTGTCAGCCAAGCAAATCAAGATAGACAACAAGAAAAACAAGGTGAGCGATTACCAGATACTGCTACTGCTTCATGGGTTCTTGGTCTTGTCGGAGCAAGCTCGTTGCTAGCTGGAGCTGGCGTGAAGAAGTTTAAGAAAGACGAATAATTAAATCATAGTTCTACCAAGAAAGGGGCGTTAGCCTCTTTTTTGTGTTTAAAGTGTGTTCGGTTAGACAAGATGTGTTTAGCAAGCATTTATACAATCTTAATAAATTTGACAGTTATTGGTCTTCCTTTCGCAAGTAGTTGTGTTAAAATAGGGATTGGAGGAGCTGTCTGGGTAGAATAGAGATAGTTTCTGTGATAAGGATTGCTTATAGTTATGGCAATAGAGAAAATATTAAATAAAGGATTTTTTAAAATGGATTTAAGTGTATTGAAAGAAGCATTTCCGATATCGGATATAAAATTAAATGAACCATTGTCAAATTATAGCTATACGAAGACAGGGGGACAGGCAGATGCCTTAGTTTTTCCACAGAGTGTAGAGGAAACGCAAGCGTTAGTTACTTATATCAAGGAGCAAGATTGGCCGCTGACGGTACTCGGGAATGCCAGTAACTTGATTATCCGTGATGGGGGTATTCGTGGGGTGACGCTGATGATGACTTCGATGAAAGAGGTGCGCATTGATGGTGATACATTGACGGCGCAGAGTGGTGCCCGCTTAATTGATGTGTGCCAAGTTGCATTGAGTGAGCATTTGACAGGGCTTGAGTTTGCCTGTGGGATTCCGGGCAGTATCGGCGGAGCAGTGTATATGAATGCGGGAGCTTACGGTGGAGAAGTGAAGGATGTTATTGCGTCTGTTACGATACTGACCGCTGATGGTGAGATTGTAGAGCGAAGCAATGAAGAGATGGACTTCGCTTACCGACATAGTTATGTGCAATCATCTGACGATATGGTCTTGGAAGTTGTTTTCCAGCTCGAAAAGGGAGAATATCCATTAATTGAAGCAAAAATGATGGAGCTGACAGAATTGCGTGAAGCGAAACAACCACTAGATTTACCATCATGTGGTTCAGTCTTTAAGCGTCCTGAAGGATATTATACCGGGAAATTGATCCAAGATGCGGGATTGCAAGGTGTGACAATCGGAGGAGCACAAGTGTCGGAGAAGCATGCTGGATTTATTGTGAATATCGGTGGCGGGACTGCAACAGATTATATGCAATTAATCGAACATATTCAAGAACAAATTTGGAAAATTTATAAAGTAAAATTGGAACGTGAAGTACGCATTATTGGTGATGATACTGTTGATTAAGGAGACGCTAACGAAAGGATGACTCCGCTATGAATCTGAAGCAACAAGTAGGTATTGAGGCCGCAAAATTAGTAAAGTCAGGGATGACAGTTGGCTTAGGAACGGGTTCAACCGTGTATTATTTAGTAGAAGAATTAGGTCGATTAGCCCGAGAAGAAGGTCTAGACTTCGTGGCTACCTCAACATCAACACGAACTCGTCAACAAGGTGAGAAGTTGGGATTAACTGTTGTCGATATCGATGATGCTCCTCCCATTGATTTGACAATTGATGGTGCTGATGAAGTAGATCCTCACTTTAATGGGATTAAAGGGGGAGGAGCAGCGCATTTATTCGAGAAGATTGTCGCTATTAATTCGAAGCGGAATGTATGGATTGTGGATGAGTCCAAGTTGGTCGAACAGTTAGGTGCTTTTCCATTGCCAGTTGAAGTGGTGAAATTTGGAAGTCAGCGCTTATTTGATCATTTGAAGGCGTATGATTTACGGCCAATATTTAGAGAAGATGAGTCAGGACAAAAATTGCTAACAGATGATGGGAATTATATTATTGATCTGCATCTGGAGCGGATTGAGAACCCCGTTGAATTGGCGAGCTGGTTAAGTCATCAAGTCGGTGTCGTGGAACATGGCTTATTTCTAGATATTGCAGATACCGTGATCGTGGGTGGTAAGAGTGGTCTAAAGGTATTAGAGAAAAAATAATAAAAAATAAATCCCCAGCTGAATGCACTAAGGAGTTCAGCTGGGGATTTCATTATAAGTTAATAATTGGTTCGATTGTTAGTCAATTATATGAAGTTCTTTACCGACTTTTTCGTAGACTGCGAGTGCTTCATCAAGCATATCTTTGGTATGCGCAGCAGTTGGCATGTTACGAACACGACCGGTTCCGCGTGGGACGGTTGGGAAGACGATTGATTTGGCATAGACGCCTTCTTCGTTGAGACGTTTTGAGAATTGTTGGGTTAGTTTTTCTTCACCGATGATACATGGTGTGATGGGTGTTTCAGATTTCCCAATATTGAAGCCCAGTTCTTTTAGGCCTTTTTTCAAGTAGCGACCATTTTCCCATAGTTTGTCGTGGCGCTCGGTTGACGTCATGAGCTGGTCAATGGCTTCGATACACGCAGCACAAGCTCCTGGTGTTAGTGATGTGGAGAATAAGAATGGACGGCCACGTACCTTCAGCCAATCAACTAATTCTTGGGTTCCGGCGACATAACCACCGACGACACCGATCGCTTTCGACAATGTGCCCATTTGTAAGTCAATTTTATCTTGGAGACCGAAGTGCTTGACTGTTCCCGCTCCTTTGCCCATTACCCCGGAACCATGCGCATCATCAACATACGTAATTAAGTCAAATTCCTCGGCGACTTCAATGACGCCAGGTAGGTTGGCTACATTTCCATCCATCGAGAAGACTCCATCTGTGATATACATAATTTTTTCGTATTGACCACTCTCAGTTGCTTCTTTTGCTTTTTGGCGCAAATCATCCATATCTTGGTGCTTGACACGAATAATTTTTGCCCCGGAGAGACGACAGCCATCGATAATAGAGGCGTGGTTTAGCTCATCGGATAGAATCGCGTCATTTTTACCGACAATAGCAGGAATCGCAGCCATATTGGAATTAAAGCCGGATTGAAGGGCAATGGCTGCTTCGGTCCCTTTGAATTCCGCAATTTTTTCTTCTAGTTCGCGGTGAATGGTCTGAGTTCCGTTAATGGTACGAACAGCTCCAGCTCCGACACCGTATGTTTCAGTTGCTTCGTTCGCGCGTGCAATCAGTGCTTCATCGGTTGCGAAGCCCAGATAGTTATTGGACGATAAGTTAATTAATTCACGCCCATCAATTTGAATTTTTGCCCCATTTGGCCCTTGTACTTCATCGATTTCATTGTACAAGCCATTATCTTTCAGTTCCTGTAAATTTTCTTCTAAAAATGTTTTTAATGTTTGACTGGTCATAAATAATCCTCCTTTGATTATTTGTATAGATTAACATTTCACACGTGTAGTTTATCACAAAAAAGCTCTGTTTTCTAATAAGAGCCCTTTCATAAAAAAGAAAAATAGTTAAGTTTAGGTTGTTAAATTAGACTGCCTATCTAGTAGAATGAGTTACTTTAGGCGGAGCATCTGCATTCAATATTTGGTTTGACATAGACATTTTTTGTGCTAAGTATGTTAAGGCAGAAAGAGAGTTAAATAGAGTTGTCAGCGGTTTAACAAGCATTTTTTGCTGATTTCTGTTACAATGAAAGCACTTAGGAAAGGGACGTGTTATATATGAGAATGGTGGATTTAATTGAGAAAAAGCAAAATCATGAAATATTAACAACTGCAGAAATTGATTGGTTAATTGACCACTTCACGACGGGGGAGATTCCCGATTATCAGATGAGTGCGTTTGCGATGGCGGTATATTTCAATGAGATGACTGCAGAAGAATTAAGTGACTTTACGATGGCGATGGTGAACTCAGGGGAGACCATTGACTTATCAGATATTGCCGGTATTAAGGTGGACAAGCATTCAACAGGTGGAGTTGGGGATACGACAACTTTAGTGTTGATTCCATTGGTCGCGAGTTTAGGTATTCCAGTAGCGAAAATGAGCGGGCGCGGGTTAGGTCATACGGGAGGAACGTTAGATAAGTTAGAAGCCATTCCTGGATTCCATATTGAGATTAGTCAAGCGGACTTTATTGATTTAGTGAATACGAATAAGTTAGCTTTGGCAGGACAATCAGGGAATTTAACACCCGCTGATAAGAAACTTTATGCGCTCCGTGATGTGACAGGCACGGTGAATTCTATTCCACTGATTGCAAGTTCCATTATGAGTAAAAAAATTGCCTCAGGTGCTGATGCAATTGTGCTCGATGTGAAGACGGGAGCAGGTGCCTTTATGAAGGAATTGGACCGGGCGGAGGAGCTTGCTCGAACCATGGTAAATATTGGCGCGCAAGTCAATCGCCAGACGATGGCCGTGATTTCTGATATGAGTCAACCATTAGGCTATGCGATTGGGAATGGGCTAGAAGTGAAAGAAGCGATTGATACACTACGCGGTGAAGGGCCAGAAGACTTAACCGAACTCTGTTTAGAATTAGGGGCACAGATGGCGTACTTAAGTGGTGAAGTCGACTCTATTGAAGAAGCAAAAGAACGGATGAAGCAAGCCTTAACAGATGGTACAGCGCTAGAAAAATTTAGAGAATTTGTGGTGGCACAAGGGGGAGATGGCTCAGTGGTGGATGAGCCGGAAGCTATTTTGCCACAAGCAGCCACAACAGTTGACGTAAAAGCAAAAGAGAGTGGTGTTGTCTCTGAGATTGTCGCTGATAAAGTGGGGACGGTCGCTATGATCTTAGGGGCTGGTCGTGAGACAAAAGATAGTGCGATTGATCTGTCTGCAGGGATTGTACTGCATAAAAAAGTTGGCGATGAGATTGAAGCAGGTGAAGCATTAGCAACGCTCTATACGAATAAATCAGCAGAGGTAGTCGAGGAGGCAACCGAGCGCTTATTGGCTTATATTACAATAGCCGATGAAGCCTCAAAACCGACACTGATTCACCGCACTGTGACAGCTGAGTAAGGTGATTATGTGTCTATAAAGGTTTTAAAACAGGCTTTACCAATCTTAGTTAGCTACTTTGCGATTGGATTAGCATGCGGCATGGTGCTGTATGAAGTGGGCTATAGTGTTGTCCAAATTTTATTAACGAGTTTGTTTATTTATTCGGGTGCTGGTCAATTTTTAATTGCAAATATGACCAGTGTCGGTGCCGGAGTTTTTTCGATTATTTTAACAATTGCTTTCTTGAATGTGCGATTTATTTTAATGTCGTTGAGCTCGGCGCAGATTGTGCGAGGCGAGTCGGGATGGATGAGTTTTCTCTTCGGAACAACGATTACGGATGAGACGTATGGAGTAAATTATACATTATTTCATCAAGGGGGCTCGGAGTGGACGGTCAAAGATGCCGTATCAGTCAATCTGTTAAGTTACATTGTCTGGGGCGGGGCGACAGTGTTAGGGGCACTCTTAGTGAGCTATATTGAGATTGACACCTTCATCATGAGCTATGGGTTAACAGCGCTGTTTATTTGTATGACGGTGAGCCACTTTAAGCATAAAGCGATGGTACTGTCAGCTGTCTTATCTGCTGTGTTGACGGTTATATTGCAAGTGTTGTTCGATAATAGCATGGTCATTGTCATTGCTGCTGTGATTGCATCGTTCATTGGCTTCCGCTATCATCAATCAGTGCGGGAAGTAGGTGAGGTTCGTGAGTAACCAAGATTTTCTTATCATGTTAGTGGCGCTTAGTGCCTCAGCGATCTTGACGCGGTATCTGCCTCTTAAGTTATTGCAAGGAGTAGAGCTATCAGAAGACTTCAAGACGTGGATGAACTTTATCCCGGTATCCATTTTTGCTGCGTTAGTTGCGAGTGATGTTTTTCTAACGGACAGTGCTGAATTGGCGCTAAATCCGTTCACCAACCCACTGATTATTCCGTCCATTATTGTGTTCGTTGTGAGTAAGAAGACCGAGCATATGTTGTTGTCGGTTTTTGTAGGGATTGTTAGTGTCTTCCTGATGCAATGGATGATTTAACCTCTCAACATCTCAACCTTGGCAACCAACAGGGACATATTATTTCTAATGTCAGTGTGAAATTTTAAAACGTAAGTTAAGAGTAGTATTTTTTCGAAAAAACTGTCTAGAGTGTAATTTGCTATAAAAGAGCGGGATATAGATATGAATAAGATAAAAAATCAGCATTACAGCTGGCGATTTGAGGTGTTAACATGCAATTTTTAGAGCCTTATCTTGATTGGCCTGATGTTTCAATGGATGAGTTAAATAAATATTATAAAGCGTATGAATATCATTTAAGACGTGTTTGGCACCGGTTTAATTCGTATACGTGTAGCGTCTTTTTAGGAGATATGTTTCATGATAGTAAGTTAATAGATATTGAACTATCTAAAGTAGCTGGTATGGAAAAGACTGTCTTGATTTTGACATTTCAATTGTATGATGGCGATATTCGTTACAGTTTTTATGAAGGAGTCAAGCAGTTGGATGGTCATTTTCTCTTTAATCAAGGTGTGTATGATGCGTATGGTGCGTATCATACGTATGACTTATTGCCCCATATCTTACTGAGTGAATGTACGATAGAAGCTGGGCTGTGCCGTCATGAGTATAGATTTGTTGATGATATGCGGTTAGTGATATTGAATGAATCAGTTGTGATTAAAGATACAATGCCAATGTATCTTTAAATCGTTTAAAAAGCAACTTGCTAACCAGTTAATTATAGACAAGCCTCGAAGATTAGATTTAATAAATCTAATCTTCGAGGCTTGTGTTGTATAGTGGAGATTAATAAATTTAACGCTGGCTATATTGGGTGATATCGATTCCGCGGGCATAGCACCAATGAGCGGTGTCACCACGCAATATGAGTTGGGCTTGCTGTAGATGAGGAGTTGATTGAGCTCCGAGAATAGTGTAAATTTTTGTCAGTGTTTCTTTCCACTGCTGGACGGTTGTAATGGCTTGATCGATATCATTGAGAGTCAAGTGTAAAAATTCGCCAGATAATCCGACGAGATGAGCCCCAAGCGCAAGAGCTTTAGTCATCTCCAGTGGGGTACGAATACCGCCAGATGCAATAATTTCAGCGGTTTTTAGAGAAACTTCCCCGGCTTCAAGTAAGGAGACCGGCGTTGTCTGGCCCCAATCTTCTAATATGTCCAGTTTATAATCTTTGCGCCGGTAATTTTCAATCTGGGCAAAGTTCGTGCCACCCCGACCACTAATATCAATCGCATCCACTCCAATATCATCGAGTAACTGAATTGTTTCGCGACTCATGCCGAAGCCGACTTCTTTTACAATAATGGGCACGGAGATGTTATCGACAATTGCTTGAATATGGTCTAACCAATGACAGAAGCTACGATCTCCTTCAGGCATGACGATTTCTTGAGGAGCATTGACATGAATTTGCAGGCCGTCAGCTTGGAGTAAATCAACTGCTCGCTGTGCATTTTCAACACTATGCCCGGCTCCTAGATTGGCTAGGATTAGACCATTTGGATGCGTTTGGCGGACAATCCGGTAAGAATCAGCCATATCAGGGAACTTTAACCCAGCACTGATTGAGCCGGTTGCCATTGCTAGTTGACATTCTCGAGCAATGATGGCGAGCTTCTCATTGACGCGACCGGTCCAATCGCTTCCCCCCGTCATGGCGTTGATAAAGAAAGGAGCTGAGAAGGTTAGTCCAGCGACGGAGATGGATAAATCCACGTCAGCCACATCGATACCGGGCAGTGAGTGATGGATAAATTGAATGTCATTGAATGGAGAGTGTTGTCGGGGATAAAATTTTTCAGCTAAGGAGACATGTTCGTTTTTTCGGTTGGTTTGTTTTGGCAAGATGAGTCATCCTTTCGGGTATAAATAGCAAGGTTTAGCGGGGTGATGCCGGCCTGTTGCCAACATTGTGTAATCTGATTAGCCATTGTTCGGTCATGGACAAGAGCAATCCCACAATCTCCACCACCGGCTCCAGATGTTTTGCCAGCTGCACCAAATTGTTCGGCACAGTCACATAACGTCTTCAGCATCGGGGTTTCGATGGTCATTTGTCGTTGCTTAGCGAATAATTGGAGTAAGGCACGATTGTTCGTGAATGCGTCTGCCATTGCTGAGTGATTCTGTTCTGTTATCCCTTGTACGAGTTGGTCGACACAGCCTCGACTAGTAGCTAAAAATTGGGACAGCTGTTGGTCAGTTAGTGGCTTAGGTTGACTAATAAGCTGTTCTGTAGCGGCAGGTTGCTTCGTCCAGCCAACTAATAGGTGACAGTTAGCGGGGAAGGGGAGACGTTCAATCGATAGCTCAGGCCAAGGTGTCCGGATAGTCGCTAACAGGGATGATGTATTTTCGTAAAGATTGCGTATGGCTTGGCGATTGGGTGAACGGTACCGAATACAGCCCGTAAAACTACAGGCAGCTAAGTCTCCCAGTGACCCATGACTTCCTAAAGCAAGGTGAGCGAGTGCGGCTAATTTATACACAAGTAGCGGTGAGGTTGGCAAGTGATGCCACTCAAGTAAACCGTGCACTAAGGCAACCGTCACGGCTCCACTTGATCCTAAGCCGATCTTTTGGCCATGCAGTTCTAAATCAGTTCGCAGATCTAAATCATATGGACGGATTACTTTACCCAGTTCCTGTATGTAGCGTTCAATGAGCTGCAAAGTCTGTTGGATGAGTTCAAACGGTGAAGGGAGTTCTGGGCGATCGTTCTTCCGACCAATTAGGAGAGGCATGTTTGTATACCCCTCAGAGTAAAAAGAGCCGTTACTTGTTGTCGCTTCAGAGACCGTGAGTTCTAAGAAGCGATCTACCGCTATAATCACAGCAGGTTGTCCCGGGTGAGTAACAGCATATTCGCCAGCAAGATATAATTTTCCTGGAATGCGAATGGTGGTCATGTTGAATCCTCTCTCTATCAATTTGTATCAATTAGTTTGGTGTGATGTCGGCATGTACATGATCTGGTAGCACAGTTAGTCCCGGTCCTGGTTGAGCTAAGATTAGTTGAGCCGGATCGTAATACTTACTTAGGCGTTCTTTTATTTCTTTCAATTCTTGGCAAGTGCTGATTAATTTAACATTGGGTCCGGCATCCATGGTGAAATAAACGTTGTAGCCTTCTTGGCGGAGTTGACGGACGTGTTCCATCGCGCGTAAACTTTCAGCTGACCAGTATGTGAACGGCGGATTAGCGCCTAAGTTAGTACCGTGCATTTTAAGGGCATTACGTTCAGCGATTTCTCCAACTTGTTGGATACTTTGGTCTTTAATTGCTTGCCGCATGTCGGCCAAATCCAATTCGATAGTCTCTAACCAAGCAGGATAGAAGACTGAAGTCGCTACAGTTCGGCTCATACCTTCACTACTGGAGACAGCTTTTTGGCGACTATCTAAAATAATAAATAACATCCCAATATCCCAATTAGCATCATCGAGCGGTTTCGCCACCGATGTTACATCAGAATGCCCTTTTTCCCACTCAACAAAACCACCAAAAATACTGCGGGAAGCAGAGCCAGATCCACGGCGAGCGAGTCGGGAAAGTTCGGCATCAGACAGGTTGAGTTCTAAGGCATTACTGGCAGCTCCCGCTAAGGCAGCTAAGCCAGAAGCGGAAGAGGCTAGCCCGGCTGCTGTAGGAACATAATTGAGACTTGTAATCTTAGCATTGTAATCAACCTGAGCTACTTCACGGACTAAGTCAAGAATAATTTTGGCCTTTTTCAACGCAGCTCCACTTTGCTCCTGGCCATCAATCGTTAGTGTATCGGTAGTGAAGCGAGAATCGAATTGAACATACGTATCGGTGTAGAAGCTATCAAGGGTCAAAGAAATCGAATTGTTTTTGGGAAGTTTGAGGGCTTCATCCGCTTTCCCCCAATATTTAATGAGAGCAATGTTCGTGTAAGCGCGTATCCAAGAGCTAGTATAAGTTGTCATCGGTGGAATCTCCTAACGAATTAATCCAAGTTTGAGTAGCGCCGGCTTGTTGTAAGGCGTCAGCGATTTGTTGGGCTTCTGCTTCAGTTGCAGCAAGGGCAATCATACATCCTCCACGTCCACTACCGGTTAGTTTGGCGCCAAGTGCACCGGCTTGCAATGCAGTGAAGACTAACTGATCAAGTTCAGGACTGCTGACCGTGAGTTGTTTTAATTGTAAGTGTGAGTTAGATAATATTTGACCTAATTGCTTTATGTTACCTGACAGAATGACCTCTTTTGCTTGATTAGCAAGTTGTCCCAGTTGCTGAATAGTTTCCAATGTCTTTGCAGGATAGTCGATAAGTAATTGTTGAATATCTGCAACAGCTTCCTTCGTTGAGCCCGTTACGCCTGTATCAGCGGTTATTAAGTAGCCAGATAATTGGAGGTCTAACGTTTCCGGTGGCTGGTCTTTGGTAAAATAGATGGGTGACTGTTGGAAAATCACTTCGGTATCAATGCCACTTGCTTGACCGTGCACCATGTTTTCGGAAATAGAGACAAAATGAGTAAAGCTCGCTTCATCTAACTCAGCATCAAAATAGTCACATAAAGCTCTTAAGGTTGCACTTGCCACAGCAGCACTGGATCCTACACCTCGCTCAGCGGGGAGAGAGCTATCAATTGTTATATATAAGCCGTCCGAAGAGGTTTCTAAATATGTACATACGGCTTGAATCATCTGATGAAGATGATTTAGTTGTTCGGAGGAAGCAAGTGGTCCGGTATAATAAGCACTGTCGATGTAATTCTCACCCGTACATGGCTGAATACTAACTGAAACAGTTGTAGCAGTAAATGGTAGCGCAATGGCTGGCATATTATAAACCACCGCATGTTCACCGATTAAGATCACCTTACCATGGGCGGTGCCGATCCCTTGTTTTGTCTGTGCGAGTGCATCCATTATCGTTCTCCTCTCCAATCTATCGTTTATCTCTATTGTAGCGGAAGAAAGTTAAAAATAATTTAAGATTTTGTTTGAGTTCCATCCAGCAATGACTTAAACTAGATAATAGTGATGATACTGGAGGGAATTGTATGCGAGAATCCGATAACTTTTTAATTTATGAACGCTCAGAATGGCAGGCACTCAACGATCGAGTAGATTTTGAACTGACGGACGAAAAATTGGAATCCATTCGGTCGCTGAATGATAAAATTTCGATCGATGACGTGAGAGATATTTATGTGCCGATTGTGCAACTGTTGGATATTGTCTTAGCTAATTATAAGCAACTGAAACAAACGCGAGCAGATTATTTAACGTATGGAGAACGTTCGGAGCCATATATTATCGGGATAGCTGGGAGTGTCGCTGTTGGGAAAAGTACGGTTGCTCGTTTACTACAGACACTCTTAGCACAGTTCCACCCGCAGCAACAAGTTGATCTGATTACAACGGATGGCTTTTTATATCCCAATCAGGTACTGGCAGATCGGAATATGATGGATAAAAAAGGCTTCCCAGAGAGTTATGATATGGAGCGGTTAATTCGATTTTTAGCAGATGTGAAGAACGGGAAACCCACTATTCAAGTGCCGAAATATTCACATGAAATATACGATATTGTTCCGGATGAATTTATTACAGTGGATAAGCCAGATATTTTAATTGTTGAAGGAATTAATGTGTTGCAGTTACCATCGAATGAGAAAATATTTGTCAGTGACTTTTTTGATTTTAGCTTTTATGTGGATGCGAAGCCAGAATTGATTGAGAAGTGGTACTTGGGTCGAATTGGTATTCTGTTAGATACAGCGTTTCAGAAGGAGAGCAATTACTATAACAAGTTAGCGAATATGCCACGAAAAGAGGCCTTCGATTATGCCCGAAATGTTTGGAAGACAGTTAATTTAGTGAATTTACAAGAATATATCTTGCCGACACGATTCCGAGCTGATTTGATTTTGCACAAGACACACGATCATTATATTGATCAGGTGCTCGTTAAAAAGTAGTTTCAATCTGACAAATTAGATGTAAAATCTTATTAATTTGGGGGAAGTTGTACTATAATAGAGGGAAAGAGGATGAACGGAAAGGAGTAGCTATGTCAGCGAAAGTCGATATTTTAGGCGTGAAATTTGATGAAACGACGGAAAAAGAGATGTTAGCGACTTTATATGAGCGATTACATATGGGAGAAAAGACCTTCATCGTGACAGCTAATCCAGAGATTGTCATGTATGCCCAGGATGATGCGTCCTATCGTGAGTTAATCAATCAGGCAGATTATGTTGTGCCAGACGGGATTGGTGTTGTTTATGCCTCGCGTTATCAGCGTGAGTCGCTGCCAGAGCGAGTTCCGGGATTTGATTTGATGTTAGGTTTATTAGAAATAGCAAATCGGACCCAGAAGCGCGTTTATCTATTGGGAGGCACCGAAGCAGTGATCGAAAAAACAGTTGCTTGTGTTGCCCAAAATTATCCAGACCTTATTATTGCAGGCTATCACCATGGCTACATTGACCCAGCAGATCCGACTTATCGCGAAGTCGTGAAAGCCACATCTCCTGATATTATTCTGGTAGCAATGGGCTTTCCTCGTCAAGAACAATGGGCACATCAGTACTTAGCAGAGGTTGAAGAGGGGATTGCTATGGGAGTCGGTGGCAGCTTCGATGTACTTGCTGGTGCGACAAAACGCGCGCCCGATTGGATTCAACGTCTTAACATTGAATGGCTCTATCGGTTAATGAGACAGCCCAGTCGTTGGGGACGCATGCTAGCTATTCCTAAGTTTATGTGGAAAATTATTCGATCGAATAAGGGAAGGAACACATAATGAACATCTTACATATTAATGCGGGTAATGAGTATGGTGGCGGTATGTATCATGTGGTCTCTTTAGTGAAGCAGTTATGTCAACGGGGCGTAAATAGTCAGTTGGTGGTATTTGAAGACGGCCCAGTTGCTCAGCATGCACGCGAACAAGATGTGCCCGTGCAGGTTTTACCACAGCGCTTTCGTTATGACTGGCAACTGAAGAAAGATTTGAGCGATTTTTTAGCCACTGAAAAAATTGATATTGTCCATGCACATGGCCCACGCGCAGTTGTCTATGCTGCAGCGGTTAAAAGAGTTCAGCCCCACATTCATTATATCGCAACTGTTCACAGCGATCCGCTAGTAGACTTTAAGGGAAAAGGATTGCTTGGCCTATTTTTTAAGCGGTTGTATTTAAGGCGGATTAAACAGATGGATCACGTAATAACCGTCTCAGCATCGATTCAACAAGTGTTAGAGCAACAAGGTGTACCGTTAAATCAGCTATCAGTTATCCGTAGCGGGATAGCTTATCCATCCGACTATCCAAGAGCAGATAAAAAACAAGACACACTACACTTTGTCGCAGTAGGGCGCCTAGAGCCCGTTAAACAGTATGATAAGTTATTAGACGCTTTTCGTCAGATGCAGGCCGATCGCTGGCGGTTAACAATTGTCGGCGATGGGAGTGAACGAGATAACTTAGTTCAGCAAGTGAATGAATGGGGGCTCAGTCAACAGGTTCATTTTACAGGATGGGTCAATCAAGAAGCGGTTGGAGATTACTTGGATCAGGCTGATGTTTTCGTGCTCTCGAGTCAGAGTGAGGGGTTCCCGCTTGTTGTCTTAGAAGCGGTGCGAGCTGGTCTACCCGTGATTGGGACAGATGTTGGAGATATGCGTGTGTTCTACACTGATGAGACAGCGCCGTTTTTGTTGCCAGAAATGGTCACTCATCAGTACGCAAGAGCACTCGATTTGATGTACAGTGAATGGCAGCAAGGGCAATTAGACGCGCTAAGTCGACTTTTTTTCTGGCAAGGAGCGCAGTTTTCAGTTGATCAGCAACTTGATAAAACAATTCAATTATATAAGATGATGATGCAGGAGGATAAGTCATGACACAATTTTATGCGGATGATAGTTTAGGACTTCATACGGATTTGTACGAAATTAATATGGTATTAACTTATTGGCAAAAAGGAAACATTAATAAAAAAGCGGTCTTCGAAATGTATTACCGCGATAACCCATTTGGAATGGGCTACACTATTTTTGCTGGGTTGGAGCGGTTTATTCACTATATTAATCATTTAGGATTTTCAGAGAGTGATATTGCGTACTTAAGAGAGACGTACGATTATCCCGAAGAATTTTTACAGTTTCTAGCTGATTGGGAATTTAAAGGGACTATTCGTGCCTTCCGAGAAGGGGAAGTAGCGTTTGCTAATGAGCCGCTTATTCAAGTGGAAGGGTCAATTATTGATTGTCAATTGATCGAAACGGCCTTACTAAATATGATTAACTTCCAAACATTAATTGCGACGAAAGCAGCTAAAATTAAAACGGTTGTTGGAGATGATTCTCTTCTAGAATTTGGTGCTCGTCGTGCGCAGGAATTAGATGCAAGTATTTGGGGCGCACGGGCAACCTACATTGGTGGAGCAGATGCAACCAGTAATACACGGGCAGGTAAGTTATTTAATATTCCGGTAGCGGGGACACATGCGCATGCGTTAGTCCAAGCATATCGGGATGAATATGAAGCATTTAAGGCCTATGCCGAAACGCATAAGGATTGTATTTTCTTAGTAGATACGTTTAATACCTTGCAGTCTGGGGTGCCGAATGCCATTAAAGTTGCTGATGAGCTAGGAGATCAGATGAACTTTATTGGAGTGCGTTTGGATTCGGGGGACTTATCATACTTATCGAAGCGGGTGCGTGAACAATTAGATGAAGCGGGCTATCCTGAGGCGAAGATTTTTGTGTCCAATGATTTAGACTCAAAGACGATCTTGAACTTAAAAATGCAAGGGGCTAAGATCGATGCATGGGGTGTAGGAACGAAATTGATTACGGCTTACCACCAACCAGCATTAGGTGGAGTATATAAACTGGTCTCGATCGAAGGAAACGATGGTAAAATGCACCGTACCTTAAAATTAACGGGAGATGCAGCGAAGATCTCTACACCAGGGAAAAAGCAAGTTTACCGAATTCACACTGAAAATGGGACGAAACCAGAAGGGGATTATATAACGCGTTTTGATGAGGATCCACG
Organism: Dolosigranulum pigrum ATCC 51524; assembly: GCF_000245815.1. Lineage (GTDB taxonomy): Bacteria > Bacillota > Bacilli > Lactobacillales > Carnobacteriaceae_A > Dolosigranulum > Dolosigranulum pigrum. The sequence continues at coordinate 100,311 of NZ_JH601104.1, read as the reverse complement.
TGATCAGTCGGAACTGTTCATGTTCCATCCTCAATTTACGTATATTAATAAGACCGTCCGCAACTTCACGGCGCGGCCACTATTGCACGATATTTTTATTGATGGAGAATTAGTTTATGAGCTGCCGACGATTCAAGAGATTAAGGATTATTCAACTCAGTCTCTATCCGAATTTTATGAAGAATATCGTCGTGTCTTGAATCCAGAGAAATATCCGGTTGACTTATCGCAGAAGCTTTATGATGATAAGATGGAAGCCATCCATATGTACCGTGATTTAGCGGAAAAACCGAGTAGCCGAAAAGTATTCGAATAAGGAGGAGGTCACGTGAGTCAATCATTACGCCAACAAATTATTGAACAAATGAAAGTTAAGCCCGTCATCGATCCTGAAGCAGAAATTCGTCGGTCGATTGAGTTTATGAAAGATTATGCCAGACAGCATACATTTTTGAAGGCCTTTGTTTTGGGGATTTCAGGAGGGCAAGATTCCACGTTGTTAGGGAAGTTAGCCCAACTTGCGGTAGAAGAATTACGTGAAGAGATGATGTACGATCAGTCAGAGATGCAATTCATTGCTGTGCGTCTCCCTTATGGTGAGCAGCGTGATGAAGCAGATGCACAAGCGGTATTGGATTGGATTCAACCGGATCGATGTGTAACCGTAGATATTAAGCCCTCAGTGGATGCCTTGGTGCATGTTTTAGCCCAGCAAAATATAGCTATGAGTGACTTTAACAAAGGTAATATAAAAGCTCGCGAACGCATGGTAGCCCAATATGCTATCGCTGGTGAATATGCAGGAGTTGTTTTGGGGACAGACCATTCAGCTGAAAATATAACAGGTTTCTTCACGAAGCATGGTGATGGTGCGAGTGATATTAATCCGCTCTTTCGCTTGAATAAACGACAAGGGGCACAATTATTAGAGGTCTTAGGAGCGCCCGAATCGTTTTATAAAAAAATACCCACTGCTGACTTAGAAGATGATAAGCCAGGGTTAGCTGATAGTGAGAAGCTAGGTGTGAGTTATGAAGCAATTGATGATTACTTGGAAGGCCGAGAAGTATCGGCTGAGGACCAAGCAACGATTGAATCATGGTACTTGAAGACTGACCATAAGCGGCATCTGCCAATTACAGTGTTTGATGATTTTTATAAAAAAATGAATAAACAGAAAGGATAATGAACAGTGGCAACGGTATATACGAATGCAACAATTTATGATGGACAGGGGCGAATCGATAACGGATTTATCCGGTATGAAGACACTATCCTTAATGTCGGACCGATGAGTGAATATACGCCAACTGAAGCAGATGAAGAGATTGATGCAGAGGGTCGGTTAATTATCCCGGGATTTATCGATGTGCATAGTCACGGCGGATATGGGATAGATAATATGGATGCTGACCCTGAAAAAATTGACGAGATGGTGCAACAATTTTTACAAGAAGGGATTACGTCTTATTTTGCGACGACGATGACCCAGACGGCCGAGAATGTTGAAGCCTCTGTCGAAGCGATAGCAAAAGCGGCAGAGCATAATGATCGAATTGTCGGTATTCATATCGAAGGTCCTTTTATTTCGGTCGATCATATGGGCGCACAGAACCCAGAATTTATCACCCCACCAAGTAAAGATTTGATGAAAAAATGGAATGAATTAAGTGGTGACTTAATCAGATTAGTCACGTATGCGCCAGAAGTTACAGATGTCAGCGAGTTTGAATCGTATTGTCTCGAGCATGATATTGTCTTATCGGTTGGGCATTCGGGCGCGACTTATGCCGAATTAGAGCAATCAAATGCCACCCATGTGACGCATTTATATAATGGTCAACTTGGTCTGCATCACCGTGAACCAGGTGTGACGGGTTATGGGTTGTTGAATGATGATGTTAAAGTTGAAATGATTGTAGATGGCCATCATATCTGCCCAGAAATGGTAAAATTAACATATCGTGCTAAAGGAGCAGACGGTATTGTCCTTATTACTGATGCGATGCGTGCCAAAGGGTTACCTAATGGCGAAAGTGAACTGGGTGGCCAAAAAGTGTTTGTTAAAGATGGTACCGCACGCTTAGAGAACGGTTCGTTAGCGGGGTCAATTTTAACGTTTATTGATGCCTTCCGTAATATGATTGCTTTCAGTGGCTGTAGCATCGAAGAAGCCGTAAAGATGAGTTCAACGAATCAAGCAGAAGAATTCAATTTGGCGGGTAAAGGGAAACTATTACCAGGTTATGACGCGGACTTCTTAGTCTTGTCAACGGATTTAGAGTTACAACAGACGATTTATGGAGGGGAGACATATAATGGATAAACCACAAGAGATTAATGGATTTCAAGTGTTTGTTGTTGAAGATGAGCATGAAGGCGGAAAAGTTGCATTTGAATTAGTGCAGGCAGCTTACGCACAAGGAGCACAAGTATTTGGGCTAGCAACTGGAAGTACGCCGGAGACATTGTACGAAGAGCTCAAAGCCAGTAACTTAGACTTTTCGGATCGCATTTCGGTTAATTTGGATGAATATGTGGGCTTAAGTGGCGATCATCCCCAAAGTTACCGTTACTTCATGGAAGAGAAATTATTTAATGAAAAACCATTCAAACAAAATTTTGTGCCAAATGGGCTAGCGGATGAAGAAACAGAAATCCAGCGCTATAATCAAGTGTTGCAAGATTATCCGATTGATTTGCAAATTCTTGGAATCGGAACCAATGCGCACATTGCGTTCAACGAGCCGGGGACGTCTTTTGAGGCGAAGACGCATAAGGTGAAGCTGACAGAGGCAACAATCGAAGCGAATAAACGGTTCTTCGACTCTGAAGAAGACGTGCCACGGTATGCTTATTCGATGGGAATTGCATCAATTTTAGAAGCAGACCAAATTATTTTGCTAGCTTACGGACCCAAAAAAGCGCAAGCTATCCGAGACATGATTCATGCTGACAAGACAGAGCAAATTCCCGCAACCGCTTTGCAAGATCACGCCAACGTTACCGTTGTTGTCGATCAAGCAGCCGCAGAGAAATTAGCTGTCTAATTGAATATAACAAAAAGCCAAGTTCAGAGGAAATTATTTTTGATGTGACCTCCAAAAGTTGGAGTTTTGAATAGTGACGATTAAACACGTGATTGAGTGGCTTGTTTCCGGTAATTAACCGGAGATAAGCCACTCAATTTTATTTTATTTAATTTAAAGGGGTATGAATATGTTTTGGACATAAATGAACCCTCAAAAATTAGAATAATTTACGCTAACTTTTGGGGGCAGTACAACATGAGCTCAAAAAGTTGTTATTTTAATTGGGCAATCAGGGCAATCTTTTTTCAAAATATTTAAAAAAGATTGTGATGAGTGTAAAACCTAGCATCATTGTTATAATACCTTGCAAATAATATTGACTGATAGGGATAATGATATTGAAAATGAGTGAAAACCCAATTATTTTTGTGAATATATTTATTTGGTGTTTTTTAGGTGCTTCTTTATAAAAAAGGTAGAGGCTACGAATGAAACATCCTATAATAATTACAATACTTGCTATATCATAGAATACACTTGGAGGATCATGATTTACACTATAATAAAAGATCAGTCCAATATAGAAAGCCATTAAAGAAATCAAACTGTCTCTAAAACGAGTATTCATATAATCATCTCCTAACCTGTAATATTTATTACCAAGTGAATGTCTTGAACAATTTTTCCACAGTAGGTCCTCTTAAATACATTTTAGCAATAAAATCTATTTAATGCAACCGCTTACTTTTTAATAAACATTCATTAGAAATTCATTATATGTATATACTATAGAGTGCAAAATCAATGTAAAAAATATTTGCATTCTCTTAAAAGTAAAAGTTATTAAATTCTATAAATAGAGAAAAGACAAAAGACAACCCGGAGATGCTGTTGCGAAAACATTTCCGGGGTGTCTTTTGTGTTATTTTCTCTTGCAATGTTAAAATGGAGTCGAGGGGAGTCGAACCCCTGTCCAAGCATATCGTCACTCGGGCATATACACTCATAGTTTCATCTTGGAAGTTCACTTGCACCTAGTTATGAAACGAACATCGGTGGTTGCTAGTCTGATGATCTCTTCTAAGCCTGCAGACGGAAGAACTCAGCGTATCCCACTCAATTATAGGACCTGAAACTGCATCGTGGGCGAACCCAGCTCAGATCTAGCAGAAGCTACTTACGCAGCTAAAGCTAAGTTTGAATTTTTGTTTGCAGTTAAATTTAAACTGAACGTTGATAAGCAGACGTCACCTGCTAAATGCGTCCCGAGCTCGATCTATGCCTGTCGAATCCGTAACGACCCCAATATGTGAATGGAACTTCTATTAAGAAGCTCACTAATTATTATAACATGCCCAGCTCAGAAGTCAAAACATTAAACTGAAATGATATATAATAAGCTATTTTATTGGTTAGGTTGGTACATATGCGAATTTCGCAATTTATTTGTGCAAAATAATTAAAATTTTACTGATTTTCAACTTTTTCTGTTATGATAGTAGTGATGAGTCACTTATTCTTTTTATGTAATCGGAGATGAGTATTTATATTTTAAGGAGGTTTTTTCGATTTTAAACCGTAGTCATAAGCGTCGCAAAAATAAAAAACGTCATAAAACTGTATACCGTGTGATTTTTGGTATATTATTCGGATTTGTCTTGTTATTAGGTGGTGTTGTGGGGTACTATGCATCCAGCTTGAATAGTTTTTTCAATACCATCTCAGTCGAAAATAAACAAGAGGTGCAAAAGGAGTTGGACTTGCATTTGGATGAAGTCAAGCCATTTTCGGTCTTGTTGTTAGGGGAAGACTTGGCGCAAGATGATACTTCACGAACAGATACGATTATCGTTGCCACAGTAAATCCAACCGAAAAAAGTGTCAAGATGGTCTCGATTCCGCGCGATACACTTGTACATACAGAAGATGGTATTACGGAGAAGATTAATGCCATGTATACGATCGGTGGTATTGAGAAGATTAAAGAAGAAGTTGAGAAGTTGTTGGACATTCCTATTTCATTTTATAGCATTCTAGATTTTAAAGGCTTAATTAAGCTGGTGGATGCGGTAGGTGGCGTGAACGTTCACTCCAATATGGAATTTACTGTTCAGAATAGCCAGGAGAAAGCTGATGCCATACAGATTAAAAAAGGCCCTCAAAAGTTAAATGGGGAAGAAGCACTTGGTTATGCTCGGATGAGACAACAAGACCCAGAAGGCGTATTTGGTCGTCAGGCACGCCAAGAAGAAGTCATTAGAGCATTAATAAAAGAATTAGTTTCACCGAAGATGTTTACGCATTTTGATGAAATATTAGATGCTATAGCGCCTCATTTGAAGACAAATGTGAAGGGCGAACAGATGTTGAAAATAGCAGCCAATTATATGAGTGCAGCGAATTCAATTGAGTCCCTTAGTCTTACCGGAGAAGGTGAGCTAACATATTTCCCTCACTATGGATTAGATGTCTATGTCTTCTTACCACATGAAGAAGTATTACGCGATATTTCTAAGCAATTAAAAGAACATTTAGAATTGGGAGCTGAGTATGTGCATCCACTGAATGAAGGGCGCGAGAGTTGGGAAGTAGATCATGAGAATATAGAAGTTCCTGAGGATGCGAATTTACCAAGTATCCCATATGGTCCAGAGTATGAAGAAGCAAGCGGTTATTATGAAGTACCTGAGCAATCTTCAGGCTACTATGACCCACCTGTTCAGAATAACACACAAAATTATTACCAACCTTCCGGAGGTCAGTCTGAAGCACAGTCAGAAGGATTATTAACACCTGAAGCATCGGGCCAGGACCAAGCAGGAGACCCACCGATAGAGTAATATAATATAATAGAATAAAGGCAGAAAGAAGTGTGATGAATAGAGAGGGTGCAATTAATGGATAAATATCAACAATTGAGTGAGATGATTGCCCAGTCAGAACGCATCGTCTTTTTTGGTGGAGCAGGGGTGTCTACTGAGAGTGGTTTGCCAGATTATCGTTCAAAAGATGGTAAATATACGGCAATGAGACAATCAAATGATGATCCGAAAAAGATCATGCACATTGACTATCTTATGCAGCACCCAGAAAAATTTTTTGCGCATTATGTAGATGATACGAAAGTTGAACCAAATCGGGCGCATCATATCTTAGCAAAGTGGGAACGGACAGGGAAAATGGTCGACATTATTACGCAAAATGTGGATAGTCTTCATCAACAAGCGGGGTCAACGTCAGTCATCGAACTTCATGGCGATAATCGCAGTTGGTATTGTATGGATTGCGGACATACAGTAGCCTATACAGAAGTACACCCAAAAGCGGAAGTTCCTTATTGTAAGCGATGTGGTGGGTTGATGCGGCCAAATGTGATTTATTTTGGTGAGATGCCGGATCGTCATGTAATTGAGCAAGCGCGTAATATTATTGCTCAAGGAGATTTGCTACTGATTGCAGGGACTTCTTTAACAGTTAGTCCGGCGCGATATTTGATCCGATCATTTGCGGGGACATCTGTTGTTGTCATCAATACAGAAGCAATTGAGGTTCGTGTGGTACCAGTTGATTTATGTTTCCAAGCCCCTGTTGGACAAGTGTTAGAAGTAGTCGATACTATTTTAGCAAAAACGTAATAACCACTTGCGATAAGCTTGATTTTCAAGTATTCTAATAAGTGAGTATGATGATAGAAAGTAGGAATGAAGATGGCACGAAACAAAACAATTGAAATTGATATAAGAGAGACCAGTAAAAATAAAGGTGATATAGTTGACTTGGAGTTAGTCGCTAAGAAAAAAGTAATCGGCACTATTCACCAGGAATCACCGGATCAAAAAGTCTCAATTTTGATGGCTTCAGGTAAGAAGCGCACAGCTCAAACGATAGATGAAGCGATTGAGGCTGTTATTGCTGAATATAACCTGCACGATCTCTAAGAGAGGGTAGTGACCGTTCAAATGAAACAAGCGAAAAAAATTGAGAAAAAGATTCCATTTAAAGAAAAAATTAGTCGCTTAATTGATGTAATCATGCCTAATCTGACGCGAGCAAGTGTGGGGCCGGATGCCGCGCAATTGGCTTACTTTATTTTGCTGTCCATTATTCCGATGATTTTGATTTTGACAAATGTGGTGTTACTTTTACCATTGGAGACGGCTGAGGTGTTGGATATTGTGCGTGATTTAATGCCAGCTGATGTGTTCCAAGTCATTGAACCGACATTGGAGAGCAATCTAGAGTCTGGAAGTGGAGGAGCTATTTCGATCGGGGTGCTAGCAGCATTCTGGTCAGCTGGGAAAGTCGTCTCGGCCTTACGCAAGTCACTGGATGAGATTTATGGTGCGATGGAGAAGGCAAACTTTTTGGTTGATCGTGTGCTGTCTGTTTTAGTGATGTTTGCTATTATTTTACTGGGCAGTTTGGGATTATTTACGTTTATGTTTGGAGAGCATATTCTACTTTTCATTCAAGGGATTATAGGAACTCGTTTGCCATTTATTGATTTATTCTTAGTTTTAAGATGGATTGTGGTTGCGGTGCTATTACCAATTGTATTTATAGTGGTGTATCATTTTGTGCCGAATCATCATATTGAGGCGAAATATGCTTGGCCGGGCGCGATTTTTAGTTCAATCGGCATTATTATTCTGTCCGAATTTTTCACGCTATACATTAGTTTAGCTGGAGGAGATGCGGTAGCCAATGCTACATTTGGCGCATTTATTGCCTTGATGATTTTCCTTTATTTCTTAAATATGATTATTTTATTCGGCGGTGTGTTGAATGCGATAGTGTATGAGTGGCAAACCTATCAGTCAGTAGCTGAATTTGAACGGGAATATAACCGCCAACAAGAAGTTGAGAATTCTGATTGGCCGGGTTACCCTCAAGAATGGGAAACAACGATCTTACGACGCAAGCTCTATAAAGCATCCTATTTGAAAAAACAAAATATTACACAATTTACAGAGATTGAGGGAATGACGACCCAAAATGATCACGATTAAGAAGGGATGGATATTAGATGACTGTAAAATATCATGTTAATGGATTATGGATTGAGAAAAAAGATGATCAAATAATTATCGGCTTGTCAGAAAAGGGCCAAGATGATGCAGGAGATATTATGTTTGCTAACTTAATGATCGATAGCGATTATCTTGAAGCTGGGGATACGTTGATTGGGGTTGAAGGAGCTAAAGCTGTTACGGATTTTACGACACCATTTGCTGGTAATGTGCTAGCAATTCACGAAGCTATCGAAGAAGATTTTGATTTATTGAATTCGACCGATCGAGCGGATAATTGGATTGTAAAACTGCGACCTAAAGACACATCATTGTTTTCACAATTATTGGATAAGCCGTTCCCTAGTGAAGATTCAGTGGGATAAATTATATGGAGTTCAACTTCTTTATAAGAAGTTGGGCTTTTTTTGTACAAAAAGGATAGAAAATGGGCATGTAGTGAATGTTATGATGAATTCGCTTTCTAATAAGCTATTGTTATGAAACGATTAAATTTGATAACGGTTATAAACTGCTGTAAAATATTTGTTGTGAGTATTTGACTAAAAATGTGAGAAAAGGATGGGACAAGCATGTCAGTATTAGAGATAAAAAATCTTCATGCTCAAATAGAAGATAAAGAAATTTTAAAAGGTGTTAACTTAACGATTCATACAAATGAAATTCATGCCATTATGGGACCTAATGGCGCTGGGAAGTCAACTTTGGCCGCTGCTATTATGGGTCACCCTCACTTCGAAGTAACTGAAGGCGAAGTGTTAATCGATGGTGTCGATATTTTGGAGTTAGAGACAGATGAGCGAGCACTTGCCGGCTTGTTCTTAGCGGTACAATATCCAAGTGAAATTGCTGGAATTACGAATGCAGAATTCCTACGTGCAGCCATCAATGCGCGTCGTGATGAAGATGATAAAATTGGAGTTATGGAATTTATCGAGAAGATGGATGAGAAGATGGCATTGCTAGATATGCCAGAAGAGATGGCGGAGCGTTACTTGAATGAAGGATTCTCTGGTGGTGAGAAGAAGCGCAACGAGATCTTACAACTTCTTATGATTGAACCGCAATTTGCGATCTTAGATGAGATTGATTCAGGATTAGATATCGATGCCCTCCAAGTGGTTTCTAAAGGAGTGAATGAAATGCGCGGTGAAAATTTTGGTGCGCTCATTATTACGCACTATCAACGTCTATTGAACTATATTGAACCTGATGTTGTCCACATCATGATGGACGGACGTGTGGTTAAGACAGGTGATGCTGAGTTGGCAAAACGTCTAGAAGCAGAAGGGTATAAAGGACTAGTAGAGGAACTTGGTTTAGATATCGAACTAGATGAAGAGTAAGGGGGATTATTATGGCAACGGAGCAACAATTTGCCTCGTATAGAGAGCGTGTGAAGACTTTCTCAGAACAATTGAATGAACCGGATTGGATGTTGAATAAGCGTTTGGATGCGTTAGAATTGGCTGATGAATTAGCGGAGCCGGTGATCGAGCGTTTACGCTATAATCGTTGGCCGTTATGGGATGTGCCAGTGCTTGATGCGGAAGATGGAGTGACTGATATCGATGTGGATGAATATGTCGATACTCCCTCAAAGGCAATGCGAGTTGTTCAAGCGGGGAATCAATCTGTTCGTGAACAGGTGCCTGCTCATTTAGCTGAACAAGGAGTTATTTTTACTGATATCCGTACAGCATTGACTGAACATCCAGAAAAAGTAAAAGAAGCGTACCAGACAGCTGTTCAGTCTGATCGTGATAAAGCAGCAGCCTTCAATGCAGCCTTCATGAACTCGGGCGTATTCTTATACATCCCCAAAAATGTTGTTATTGAAGATCCGGTTGAGGCTATTTTTATTCAAGATGCCCTAAGAGCAGACGCATATGTTAAACATGTCATTATCTATGCTGATGTTAATGCGCAAGTGAATTACGTTGAGCGTTGGCTAACTGCTGGCAATGAGAAAACTTCAGCCAATATAATCGTCGAAGTGATCGCTAAAGACGGTGCTCGCATCAATTATAGTTCTGTTGATTTACTTGGAGAGAATACAACAGCTTACTTCAACCGAGTCGGCCATGTTTTACGTGATGCAACGATTGATTGGGCACTAGGCGTGATGAATGATGGGAATGTCATTGCAGATTTAGATACACACTTAATTGGAGATGGCTCAGAATCAGACTTGAAAGCAGTCGGATTAAGCTGGGGTCGTCAGACACAAGTAGTCGATTCTAATGTCGCTAACTTTGGGAGCAATTCAGTTGGAAATATTTTCCAGCACGGGGTTATCTTAGATCGAGCGACATTAACGTTCAATGGCATTGGTAAGATTCATAAGAATGCCAAGAATGCTGATGCTCAACAAGAATCCCGCGTTCTGATGCTGTCAGAAAAAGCGCGTGGTGATGCGAACCCGATTTTATTAATTGATGAATTCGAAGTTACAGCTGGACATGCTGCTTCAGTGGGACGAATTGATCCGACTGAGTTGTATTACTTAATGAGTCGTGGAATTCCCAAAGAAGAAGCACAACGTTTAGCTATTCGAGGCTTCTTAGGTAATGTTATCTCAAATATTCCATTGAAGTCTATTCGTGATGAATTAGTTAACGTAATCGAAAGGAAGTTAAGTAGCCGATGACAGTGAATGCTGAGCAATTGCGAGCCGATTTTTCGATTTTGCAAGAAATTGTTAATGACGAACCACTTGTGTATTTAGATAATGCAGCAACTACCCAAAAGCCACAAGCTGTGCTGGATCGTTTGATGACGTACTATCAAACCGAAAATGCGAATGTGCATCGCGGTGTACATACGTTAAGTGACCGCGCAACAACACAATACGAAGCAGCGCGCGAGACTGTTCGGGAGTTTATTAATGCGAAGAGTACGGCAGAAGTTTTATTTACGCGTGGGACGACAACGAGTCTGAACTGGGTAGCGGATCGACTGGGAGAGGCGGTCATCTCAGAAGGGGATGAGATTTTAATCTCTTATATGGAACACCATTCGAACTTAATTCCGTGGCAAGAAGTGGCAAAAAAAACAGGTGCCACCTTGCGTTATATCGAATTGACTGAGAATGGATGCCTTGATATGGCGGATGCGCGCGTAAAAATAACGGATCGGACGAAAGTTGTTGCGATCACACATGTCTCCAATGTGTTAGGTGTCGTGAATGACGTTGAAACATTAGCAGAGTGGACACATGAACATGATGGTATTTTAGTCGTTGATGGGGCTCAAGCAGTTCCTCATATGCCGATTGATGTTCAAGCAATGGACGCTGATTTTTATGCGTTTAGTGGGCATAAGATGTTAGCCCCAACTGGCATTGGTGTCTTATATGGCAAGCGCACACTACTTGAGCAACTTGAACCGGTTGAGTTTGGTGGCGAAATGATTGATACAGTGACGAAACACGAGAGCACTTGGAAGGATTTACCCTGGAAATTTGAAGCGGGTACCCCGAATATTGCGGGAGCAATTGGCTTAGCAGCAGCTACCAATTACTTGCAAAACATTGGTATGGATCAGATCAGAGATCATGAACAAGCTTTAGTCCAGTATGTCTTGCCGAAATTAATAGCGATGGATGGGATCACTGTTTACGGTCCAACTGATCCAACCCAACGAGCAGGCGTAATTACCTTTAATATCGATGGTATCCATCCACATGACGTGGCGACCGCTATGGATATGGAAGGTGTGGCGATTCGTGCCGGCCATCATTGTGCGCAACCGTTGATGGATTATTTAGGTGTTCATGCAACGGCTCGTGCGAGTTTTTATCTATACAATACAAAAGCGGATGCCGATAAGTTCTTAGAAGCTGTCCAGCTGACGAAGGAGTTTTTCTTACATGGCATTAACTAATTTAGATCAATTATATCGTGCGGTTATTTTGGATCATTCGAAGAACCCTCAGAATCGAGGACAACTTGACCGAGTCGATGCAGCGGTGGAATTGAAGAATCCAACATGTGGAGACGTTATCGAAGTACAATTGAAGTTGGATGGCGACATTGTTGAAGATATTGCCTTTGATGGTCACGGCTGTACGATTTCAGTCGCTAGTGCCAGTATGATGACACAAGTCGTTAAAGGGAAAACATTAGAAGAAGTTAAAGTCTTGTATGAGACATTTTCTGAATTAGTCCAAGGGCGACATCCTGATAGTGCCAAGCAACTTGGCGATGCGTACATGCTAAAAGGGGTCCAGAAGTTCCCGACCCGTGTGCGTTGCGCGACGATTGCTTGGAAGACGATGAATAAGGCATTAATGCATCAAGGAAAAGGCTTGGACGAAAAGCTTTCAGAAGAAATTGACGATTGAAAGGGAGAGGATGACGACGATGGAAAGAGAAGTGCCAACGAGAGATTATCAGTGGGGCTTTCACGATGATGTAGAATCTGTTTATGATACAGGTAAAGGATTGAATGAAGAGAAGATTCGAGATATCTCTGCACGAAAAGATGAGCCACAATGGATGCTGGATTATCGCTTAAAAGCTTATGAACATTATAAAGATCGCCCAATGCCAACATGGGGCGCGGATTTGTCAGAGTTGGAGTTAGATGAATATACTTACTACCGAAAAGCGAGCGACAAGACCGAGCGCAGTTGGGATGACGTCCCGGATGAGATTAAAGAAACCTTCGAACGTCTTGGTGTACCAGAAGCGGAGCGCGAATACTTAGCCGGATCCGGTGCTCAATATGAATCAGAAGTGGTCTACCACAATATGAAAGAAGAGTTCGAAAAATTAGGCATCGTTTTTATGGATACCGATTCTGCCTTAAAAGAATATCCTGAAATTTTTAAAGAACATTTCGGAACAGTTGTACCTCCTACTGATAACAAATTAGCTGCTTTGAACTCAGCGGTTTGGTCAGGGGGGACATTCATCTACGTTCCAAAAGGGGTGAAATGTGATGTGCCACTCCAAATGTACTTCCGTATTAACGAAGAAATGATGGGACAATTCGAACGGACGCTGATTGTCGTTGATGAAGGGGCAAGTGTTCATTATGTCGAAGGATGTACGGCACCAACCTTCTCTCGTAGTTCACTCCATGCAGCTGTGGTGGAAATTATCGTTAAAAAAGATGCTTACTGTCGATATACGACCATTCAGAACTGGTCAGACAATGTGTATAACTTAGTCACGAAGCGAGCAACTGCTGCAGAAGGGGCAACAGTTGAGTGGATCGACGGAAACCTTGGCGCAAAGACTACGATGAAGTACCCAAGCATTATGTTAAACGGAGAAGGTGCACGTGGAACAACCATGAGTATTGCCATGGCGGGTGCTGGACAAGTTCAAGATACCGGGGCCAAGATGATTCATAATGCGCCTAATACGAGCAGTTCGATCGTCTCCAAATCTATTTCTAAAGATGGGGGATCAGTGAATTACCGAGGTCAAGTAACCTTTTCTAAGCAGTCAAGTGGGTCTATGTCACATATTGAATGTGATACGATTATTATGGATGAATTGTCAAAATCTGATACTATTCCGTATAATGAAATTCACAATGATAATATTGCACTGGAACATGAAGCTAAAGTTTCTAAAATATCTGAAGAACAACTTTATTACTTAATGAGTCGTGGATTGGACGAAGAAACAGCGACTGAGATGATTGTTATGGGCTTCATCGAGCCATTTACTAAAGAGTTACCAATGGAATATGCCGTTGAGTTAAACCGATTGATCAGCTATGAAATGGAAGGATCAGTTGGTTAATGAACAGATAGACAAGTCCTGGAACAGCCGGGGCTTGTTTTTTAGTTGAGGTTTCAAGTGCTTTCATTTGAATAGCCAGATTATCTGTGCGATGATAATTGTACGTAAATAGATGATGAGATTAGTTATTTGAGGAGGATGTATAATGAGTTTAGCGATTATTTTAGCACCGGGTTTTGAAGAAATTGAGGCATTGACAGTTGTAGATGTCTTGCGTCGAGCAGAGATAGGAATTGATATGGTTGGCTTTGAAGAAGTGGTATCCGGTGCTCATGAGATTACTGTTCAGAGTGATAAGTTGTTGGCAGATGTTGACTTGCAGACATATGAGGGGATTATTTTACCCGGGGGATTGCCTGGTGCAGAACACTTAAGAGATCATCCACAAGTAATTGCAGGCTTGCAAGATCTGCATGAAAAAGGCAAATTAGTGGCCGCTATTTGTGCAGCACCGATCGCTCTAGCAGAAGCAGGCTTACTGACCGATATTGATTACACATGTTTCCCTGGCTTCGAAGAGGATATTGCTGAAGGCCAGCATCAAGATAGTCTTGTCACCCAAGCGAATAATATTATTACAAGTCGTGGGCCCGCAACAGCTCTGGAGTTTGCCTACACGATTGTTGACTATCTGGGCGGAGACAGTTCCGAGCTCAGAGAGGGTATGCAATATAACCGTTTATTGAAATAGACCATATATAACAAGACTCCTATTGAGAATGATGACTTTTCTGATAGGAGTTTTTTTATTTGGGATGAATTTTTTGTGAAAGTTACTTGCCCTTTTATATGATTTTAGATAAAGTAGAGATAACAAGCTGATATTGTTCAATGAATAACATATTATCGGAGAAAATGTATAGGAGGAATAGGTATGAAGCATAGATGGTGGAAAAATTTAGGGGTCTCAGTTGCTGTTGTGGCACTATTAAGTGGACCAGCAATGAATATTGTCGGAGCAGAGGAAGCATTTACCGAAGAAGATTACAAAAAATATAATTTACCAACTGATATTGACCCGTATAACCGCGGTGAGGAGATTAAGGCAGAGAATCCAGCAGGGCGGGCTTACACAAGCAAAGATTTCCCTGGCTACCCGGATGATCAAGTCTTAGCCGCGCATGTTAGATTAACGGATGTAAAGCAAAATGGTAAATTGTACGATAGTGATACATGGGATTATTATGGGCCACAAGAAGATGCTGAGATCAATCCGTATTTGATGGAGGATAGTGAGTTGGCGGATGCACGGATACCATTCACAACGTATTCTTACACGGAGACACCGGAGATGGGTGGAGGCCACCTGCGATCCTTAACTTACCGTGATAATGGCGATGGAACGGTAACTTATATACCGCAAGTCAGCTATTTCAGAGATTACGAAGGGCATGAAGGAGCAGAATGGCACGAAGATTACGTCCGTCGCTTATTTACCGATGTGCGAACGGTTGAACTTGAAGAAGCAACCGATGAGGAAATGCAACATGTCTTGGATCATATGACGGTCTACAATGCTGATGAATCAGCTACGGAAACATTAACCGATACTGAAGCCCCTTCAGATGAGCCAGTTGAAAAAGAAACAGAAGAACAAGCAACAGACTCAACAGAAGAACACACTGAGGATGAGAATACGATTCCTTTCCCAGATGATTTGGATCCGAACGCGCGTGGCGAAGAAATTAAAGCTGAAAATCCAGCTGACAAAATTTTTACGCATGAAGATTTTCCAGATCATACTGATGAAGAAATTTTTGCTGCACATGTGAGACATACTGTAATAAAACAAATTAATGTACGAGCTGAAGCAGAAGGATATGAACCTACTTATGCGGATACTTTTAATACTTGGGAGTATTATGCATCTAAGATTCTAGATATAATTTATGATGATTCGGAATTAAATAGAGATGTTGTGAAGTCTCCTTTTGTAGCACACGAACTACGCAATATTCCCAATGTAGCTACTGAGTATGATTCGATCTTTTATCGTAAAAATGATGATGGTACATTTACAGATTTAGATTTACACATTCGTTTAATGAACAAAACAGCAGAAGAGAGAGAAAATCCGCAAGAATTTGCAAGAACAGTCTTCAATCATCTAAAAACTTATGAGTTAGAGGCAGCAACAAAAGAAGATATTCAAGGCCACCTTGATGCATTAGCTAAAAGTAATCCGATTGATCCCGCAGAACTACCGGATAAAAAACCACAAGAATCAGCTACAGAAAATAAATCAGTTGCTGAATCAAACGATGTAGACAATGAAAAAGAGAAAAAAGAAGACAAGCAAGCAACGAAAAAAGAAGAAAAACAACCTGAGAAAAAAGAGGAAAAGAAAAAAGAAAACAAAACATGGGGCGAACGTTTACCGGACACTGCTACAACAGCTTGGATTTTAGCGTTGATTGGTGTTGTTGCAGTACTTGCAAGTATTGCGGTTAAGAAATTTAGAAAAGATAAATAAGCTATGTGAGTAAAAAAATCTCTCCGCTAACTAATGGAGAGATTTTTTACTTATGTGTATAGTACAATATGATGTTGTTGTCGGTGAGTTAATTGACGATCAAGACCATAGATGACACCAACCATGAGTGCCGTCATAACAGAGAAGATCGCTAGCATTGGCACTTGAAAATTGAGAGCCGGTGGTAATTCTTGTAAATAACTATAGTTGTAACCGAGGATTTGGTTGAAGATAACAATCACAATATTCATTGAGACTGAGTAGGCCAAAACACGGTGCCATTCAAGCGCAACTTTTTCCTGGGATAGAACCATTATACCAATTAGAATAAGGAGCACATGATTGCCGACATAAGTTATATTGGAAACATGTGGCCAGAGATAAGGAGAAGGATCCGGAACACTAAAGGCAACTAAAGCCCCAACTAATCCAAGCCAAGCAAAGAATTTTGTTAACTTTGGCCGGTGGGTAAAGTAGCCAATACCGGTCATAATCGCAGCGATGCGACAATGATAGAGGGGTAAACCTTCCATTAAAAACAACTTGGGATTGCCTAAATACCAGTATAACATCAATCCTTGTGTGCCTAGTCCGAGCACAATTAATGTGGTCAAAAACTTCTCATTCGTGCGAAAACGGTAGACAACTAGTACACTTACCAATAGTCCAAACCATACCCAAGGCATTTGAATACTTGTCTGTCCATCCTCAACATATCTAAAGAAATCATTCATTATAATCACCTATTTTTATTAATATACTATATCTTTATATCATTTTTATACATTAGATTATAGCGGAAGCCGGATGAAATAGTAAGGGAATATAGTGTATATGAGTAAAATATAATCAAATAAAAATATATCTTTCAAATGATTGACAATAGATCATTATTATGATAAATTTACTTTAATAATTATATTGATAAAAAAATGAAGATACGGTGTTTGTTATTATGATTATTAAAGAGACTTCCTACTTGGTGAGAGGGAAGATAATCAGATAATAGATAATGGCCGTGGAGTTATGTAAGTGAGTCTATTAGGATAAGCTTATATCGGGTTATGTCGTTAACCATAGTATGAGAAGATATTACATCGCTTTATTTGTGTATCTAAATTTGGGTGGTAACACGGATTTTTCGTCCCTTGTGTTACTACCCTTTTTTTATTCAATATAGTTAAAAATATAAAAGGAGTGACTGGTATGTCATTTAAGTTGAGTACAAAGGAAGTAGTAGGCGTCGCGATTGGGGCAGCATTATTTGGGGTGTTAATGGTCTATGGGGGAATTACGGTTTTTACCAACACTAAATTATCTAGTGCTTATGTAATTCCGGTTATTATCGGTGCATTATTTGGGCCCATTCCAGCGGCGTTAGTTGGGTTAATTGGTAACTTTTTTGCAGACTTTTTAGGTGGATGGGGTTACTGGATTGATTGGTCAGTAGGGAACTTTTTTGCATGCTTCTTTATCGGATCCTTACAATTGTACGGCGCAAGAATTAAACGAGGCATATTTACTACAAAACATGCTCTTATTTTTAGCATCGTTTCAATTTTAGGAATTGGGGTATCTTTTGGATTGATTACTCCGTTATTAACACTTTTACTTTTCTCAGGCGAAGTGACAATTACATTTTCACAAGCTTTTGCAGCGGTAATCTCTAATGCGACTGTTGTGCTCGTTGTCGGAATTCCACTTCTTTTTGGGTTATCTAAACGTTATGAAAGTCAGTCAAATTTAATTGAAGAGGATTGATCTAATTGGATCCAATTATCTCGTTTAAAGAGTTTACATTTAAATATGAGACACAACAGAAGCCAACACTGATAGATATTAATTTGGACATCTATCCAGGCGAAAAGATATTAATTCTTGGACCAAGTGGGAGTGGTAAGTCTACGCTAGGAAATTGTATAAATGGTTTAATTCCGAATCATTTTGAAGGAACTATTTCTGGCGAGTGTATTATTGATAATCAGCTAGTAACTGAACATTCTATTTTTGATATCTCAAAATCGGTGGGGACAATCTTACAAGACAGTGATGCTCAATTTGTTGGACTAAGTGTTGGGGAAGATATCGCCTTTAGTCTGGAAAATCAAGCTGTCTCACAGGTGGAGATGGCACAGAAGGTATATCATGCAGCTAAAATTGTTGGAGTTAGTGATATGTTGAATCAGTTACCTTATGCATTAAGTGGTGGCCAAAAACAACGAGTAGCCATGGCGGGCATCTTGCATGAAAACATAAAAATTTTATTGTTAGATGAACCCTTGGCAGCTCTAGATCCAAAGATGGGTGAAAAAATGGTGGAATTAATTGATCAACTCAATCAGAAAAAGCAATTAACGACAGTTGTTATTGAGCACCGGTTGGAAGAAGTGCTGCATCGGTCAATCGATAGAATTGTTCTAATGGATAAAGGCCGCATTGTTACAATTACTACGCCCAATGAATTATTACACAGCTCGTTACTGAAAGAGTATGGAATTCGTGAGCCGTTATATATTAGTGCATTGAAAAATATTTTCGCAGACGTTGTATTACCAAAGCAAATTGATTCCTTAGATCATATAGACTTGTCGAATCCTAGGTTGATATTTAGTAATGAAATAACAACTAAAAATCAACTCACTAACGATACAATGCCAAAATTGGTAGAGATAGATCATGTAGCATTTAGTTATGATAAGCGCCCGTTTATTTCAATCGATAAATTAATGATATCAGTAGGAGAACGAATTGCCATTCTTGGTGAAAATGGATCCGGAAAAACGACGCTTGCCCGTTTATTAACCGGTGTGTGCCAGCCGAATGCTGGTCAGATTAAAAGAATGGGGAATCCAACGACTCTGAAAGAAATTGCTGGTCTCATTGGTTATGTCATGCAGAACCCAAATCATATGTTAGTTGAAGATATTGTTTATGATGAAGTGAAATTAGCTCTCGAAAAACGAAATTATTCCGAGGCAGAAATTGACGAAATTGTACGTGATGTGCTGGAGATAACGGGCTTATACAGCCGACGTAATTGGCCCATTAATGCACTTAGTTATGGTCAAAAAAAACGTGTGTCTGTCGCTGTTGTACTAGCATTGCGACCGAAATGTATTATTCTTGATGAACCAACAGCTGGACAAGATTACGCCCATTACCGGGAAATGATGGAATTCGTGCAGGCCTTGAATGATGATTATCAGATGACCGTTATCTTTATTACACATGATATGCATCTTGCTTTAGAGTATACGGATCGAGCAATTGTGATGGAAGACGGTAAAATTATTGCCGATGATGCGACATTTTCTATTTTAAATAACGACCAGTTACTCGAGCGTGCCTCACTAAAGAAAACATCTATTTTTAAATTAGCCAATAAACTGAACTTGGATATTGAATCGTTTATTCGGACATTTATTGAGATGGAGAGGGCTGAATATTATGAACAATAACTTTCTTATTCGATATCACTTAGGTCATTCCTTTTTCGAATCATTACAAGCCCGGACAAAAATTTTATTTTTTATTTCATCTTTAAGTGTTTTGATGGTGTCGTTTGATTTAAGAATTATTGTACCATTTGCCTCGTTACATCTGTTGATTTTTTTAAAGGTTAGACGCTTTAGTGACAGTAAAACCTTTAGATTTGTCTTATGGTTTACCTTCGTAATGAATTTAATTAATTTTATTTTGTTTTATTTATTCGATCCATTGGTTGGATCAAACTTAGCCAATAAGACAACGGTGCTGTTACAATTTTCAGACTACTTTGTAATTACTAGAGAAACACTTATTTTTTTCTTAGCACGGTTATTGAAGATATTTGGCACCTTATTTACTAGTTTTTGGCTAATATTAATTATTACCCCAAGCCAGATTGCATCCGGGTTGTATCATTTAGGAGTGCATTACAAAATTGGCACAATGATTTCGTTAGGATTGCGCTTTATACCAGATGTTGTTCGGGACTATTCGGCCATAAAAGATGCTATGCAAATGAGAGGGTATGAATTAGATGCTAAGGAAGCAAGCTTATTGACACGGTTAAAAGCATCAATTAGTATACTACTACCTTTAATACTAACATCTTTAGAAAAGGTAGGCACCGTCTCTAGTGCGATGGATTTACGAGGGTATGGACTGCATAAAAAACGAACATATTACAATGAATTACCGTATACGTCTGCTGACACGTTGATGTTAATTGTATCTGGTGTTCAAGTTGTTATTTTTGTATTTTATTTGTATTTAAGAATAACAGGGCGAATTAGTCGGTTATGGGTATGGTAAACAATTTATAATAATTAGGAGTATGAGTATGAAAACATTAGTATTACAATCAGATTTTGGATTAGATGATGGTGCGGTTAGTGCCATGCATGGAGTTGCTAAGCAAGTTAATCAAGCGTTAGAAGTAAGTCATATTACACATAACATTCCACAATATGATATTTGGACAGCTTCATATCGGTTAATCCAAACCGTTGAGTATTGGCCAGCTGGAACAGTTTTTGTATCAGTAGTGGATCCAGGAGTAGGCAGTCATCGGCGAAGTATTGTAGTGAAAACAACTACTAATCATTACGTTGTGACCCCAGATAATGGGACGTTAAGTCATCTATTGAATATTGGAATTATTGAATCAGCTCGAGAGATTAATGAAGAAGTGAATCGCTTACCGCACTCTAGAGAAAGTCATACATTCCATGGGCGTGATATTTATGCATTCAACGGTGCGAGATTAGCAAGCGGTGAAATTGAATATGATCATTTAGGGAATGATATCCCCGTTAATTCATTAGAACAGATTGATATTACCTCACCGACTACGACAGATACATCAATTTCAGGCAATATTGATATTTTTGATATACGTTTTGGTTCAATTTGGACCAATATTTCAATTGATGAGTTTAAAACATTATCAATCGCGCCAGGAGAATTGGTCTATGTAACTATAAGACATCGAAATAAATTGGTCTATCAAAATGCGATTCCGTTTATGCGATCATTCAGTGGTGTAGAAATCGGTGAACCGCTACTATACATTAACTCACTCACTAATATTGGAGTCGCAGTAAACCAAGGCTCATTCTCAGCGTTATATAATATTGGATTCGGTCCAGATTGGCATATAAAAATTAAAAAAATTGATAATGAAAAATATTATGATTTAATTGATTAGTTATTCAGCGAGGTACTCTGAAGTTGTTATATTTAGGGTGCCTTATTTTTGTTACGTTAGAGTAAGTACTAGTTGTAATTTTGTATGTATTAACTAATTTTTGATTGAAAAGCGGCAGGTTATGTTATACTGATTAAGAAGTATGCAGAATGAGTAAATTAAAGGAGATAGATATTGGTGGATTACAAGAAGCAAGCCTTAGCATTAAGTCAAGCGCATCGAGGGAAGATAGAAATGAAGTCTAAACTACCGATTGAAACAATGGCGGATTTAGCTGTAGCGTATACGCCGGGAGTGGCCGAGGTGTCTCGCGTCATTCATCAAGATGCATCCTTAGCCTATCAGTATACATCGAAGGGGAATACAGTGGCTGTTGTGACAGATGGGACAGCAGTTTTAGGCTTGGGGGATATCGGTCCAGAAGCGGCTATTCCTGTAATGGAAGGGAAGGCGGTGTTGTTTAAGCGATTTGCTGGAGTCGATGCGGTGCCTATATCATTGGATACAACGGATGTAGATGAAATCGTGCGCACGATAGAACTGATGGCTCCTTCTTTTGCGGGGATTAACTTAGAAGATATCGCGGCACCGCGTTGTTTTGAGATTGAGCGACGATTAAAAGCAACGTTAGACATTCCCGTCTTCCATGATGATCAGCACGGGACAGCAGTTGTTGTGTTAGCAGCCCTATATAATGCGCTTAAATTAGCAGGTAAAGCCATTGATGGAATTAAAGTTGTGATCAATGGGGGTGGAGCAGCAGGAATGGCAATTACTAAATTGTTATTAAAAGCAGGCGTTAAGCAGTTGTTACTAGTGGATGTTGACGGAATTATTTCTCGCGATGCGACTAATCTTCCGGAACGCTTTGTTGAGATTGCACAAGTAACCAACCATGAGCAAGTAACAGGAGATTTGTCCGTTGCCTTGAATGATGCCGATGTATTCATTGGGGTATCTGCGCCAGGGGTCTTGAAACCAGAGTGGATCCAGCACATGGCTGATCAGCCGATTATCTTTGCGATGGCTAATCCAGAGCCTGAAATTATGCCTGAGCAGGCGATAGAGGCAGGTGCCTATATTGTGGGGACTGGGCGGAGTGATTTTCCGAATCAGATCAATAATGTGCTGGCTTTTCCGGGTATTTTTCGTGGCGCTTTGGATGGACGAGTGACTGATATTACAGAAACTATGCTGATTGAAGCAGCCAAGGGAATTGCCTTAGCTGTGGGAGAGAAGTTAGCTGTTGATTATATTATTCCCGATGTATTTACACCGCATTTAGCAGATATTGTAGCTGAGAAGGTGCGAGAATCCGCAGAGATATCAGGAAAAAATAAGTAAAGTTAATTGATATAAAATAGGCCCATTAATTTATTGGGCTGACGGTAAGTTGTGATTGACTTTTAGACGAATATAGCGTATGATGTGGGGGACGTTTTGTGGGAAGAGGTAAGTTGTTAGGTTCTCTGTGTTAGTATCATGACACTTACTATTACCTGACCCGACGATGTAATAATACCGAGCGAAGTTATTGTGGTGAAGGTGGCATCGCGGTTATGCACCTTGAACGCAATAATTCCGTTCGTTTTTTATATAGATAGAAGAGGAGCTTGCAATAAAACGATGAAATATATACAGAGTCATGAATTAAGACAGTTATTTTTAGATTTTTTCAGTGAAAAAGGTCATAAGGTTGAGCCAAGTGCATCATTAGTGCCGGTGGATGATCCGACGTTACTGTGGATTAATTCTGGGGTAGCGACATTGAAGAAGTATTTCGATGGCCGAGTTGTTCCGGATAATCCTCGAATAGTTAATTCCCAAAAAAGTATTCGCACAAACGATATCGATAATGTAGGGAAGACTGCCCGACACCATACATTATTTGAAATGCTAGGAAACTTTTCTATCGGGGATTATTTCAAAGAAGAAGCCATTATATGGGCTTGGGAATTCTTAACAGATGAGAAGTGGTTAGCGATTGACCCAGCTCTTTTGTATGTGACGGTTTATCCAGAAGATAAGCGGGCAAAAGAAATTTGGTCTGATGTGGTGGGATTACCCGATGACCATATCATTGAAGAAGCTGGCAATTTCTGGGATATTGGGGAAGGTCCGAGTGGTCCAAATACAGAGATATTCTTCGATCGTGGGCCAGGTTATATGGCACCAGACACCCCTGAAGCAGAGCGTTATCCAGGTGGCGAGAATGAGCAGTGGTTGGAGATTTGGAACTTAGTTTTCTCTCAGTTTAACCATAAGGCAGATGGAACTTATGAACCATTACCGAATAAAAATATTGATACGGGTATGGGGTTAGAGCGAATGTTATCGGTTATTCAAGATGCGCCGACAAACTATGAGACCGATCTATTCTTGCCAATTATCGAACAGACAGCTAAATTATCGGGACAATCATATGATGAACCAACGAATAAGATGAGTTTCCGTGTAATTGCTGATCATATTCGAGCGGTTAGTTTTGCAATTGGAGATGGCGCGTTACCATCCAATGAAGGGCGTGGATATGTGTTACGTCGCTTGATCCGTCGTGCAGTCATGCATGGTCGTAAATTAGGATTAGAAAAACCGTTCTTGTGGCAATTAGTCGATGTAGTTGGCCAGATTACAGTCGATTACTATCCAGAAGTGGTTGATAAAAAAGACTTAATCGAACGCGTCATTAAAAATGAGGAAGAACGCTTCTTGACGACTCTGGCAGAAGGAACGGAGCAGTTGACCGCTCTGGTAGAGCAATTGAAAGCTGCAGGAAAAGATCAAATTGATGGTGAGAGTGCCTTCCAATTGTATGATACGTTTGGCTTCCCAGTTGAATTAACGGAAGAAATAGCGGCTGAAGATGAATTAAGTGTAGATCTTGAAGGATTTAGCCAAGAGATGGCCAAGCAAAAGGAACGAGCTCGTCAAGCACGTAGTTCAGAGCAATCGATGGGCATTCAAAGTGATTTGTTGACAAACTTACACAAGGATACGCGCTTTGTTGGTTATGAGGCACTTGCTTCACAGGCTACTTTGCTGGATATTGTAGCGGGGAATGAATTAGCGACGACTTTAATCCCAGAAGAGCTAGACGCTGAAGCGACGGTTCAGCTTGTTTTTGATCAGACACCATTCTACAGTGAAAAAGGTGGGCAAGTAGGAGATAATGGGACTATTAAAACGATTGATGGTCACGTAGTCGCTCGTGTGTATGATGTGAAGCCGGCACCAGCTGGTCAAGCACTGCACCATATTGAATTGGTGGCGCCAATTGAGACGGGAACTGTGTATGAGCTCGCAGTTGACACGACTAAGCGCCAGCTTACCGAGAAAAATCATACAGCAACTCACTTGATGCACCAAGCGTTGAAAGAGGTATTAGGAGATCATGCGAACCAAGCAGGGTCATTGGTGAACGAAGATCTATTGCGGTTTGACTTCACGCATTTCTCAGCGGTTACATCGGAGGAACTTGAGCGCATCGAAGCGATTGTTAATGACTATATTTGGCAAAATATTGCTGTTGAGACAGTTGAGACAACAATTGATAAGGCAAAAGAAATGGGAGCTATGGCCCTCTTCGGCGAAAAATATGGCCAAGATGTCCGGGTCGTTAAGGTATCCGATTACTCACTCGAACTATGTGGGGGAACGCATGTCAATCGTACGGGTGAAATTGGTCTATTCAAGATTGTGTCAGAATCAGGAATAGGTGCAGGAACGCGTCGTATTATTGCCAAGACAAGTAAAGGAGCCTATGCGTTCTTGAATGACCAATTAGCTACGTTACGCCAAGCTGCGGACATAAGCGGAGCGCAGACATTACATGACGTGCCTGAGCGTATTCAAGGTTTGCAAGGAAAAATTACTGAGTTAGAACGCGAAAATGACTCACTTAGCCAAAAATTAGCTAATAATGAAGCCGATGAACTCTTCACAGAGACTATTTCTATTGCAGATGTGACGCTGATTGCTCAAGAAGCTGATGTGAAAGATATGGACGCGTTACGTCAATTAGCTGATAAGTGGAAACAAGAAAACCCATCGGATATCTTAGTTCTTGGTTTACGTGGTGAGGATAAAGTGAACTTAATTGTTGCCATGAATGATAACGTCATAGGCAAAGGCTTAAAAGCTGGGGACTTAATTAAGCATATCGTTTCCTTCGTTGGCGGTGGCGGTGGGGGTCGTCCTGATTTAGCACAAGCGGGTGGTAAGAACCCAGCAGGATTGCTGAAAGCTTTAGACGAAGCAGAAAAATGGCTAGCTGAACGTTTGTAATAAAAACTTAATATAGTTAACGCTGAAAATAGATGATTTTTTGAATGATTTATCATACAATAAAGGTCAGTGGACTATTTTATAAATGAGACGGACTAAGTAAGTTAGAGTGGAGGGGTCGTATGTCACATAATGATCATACTGTCAGATTTCGTGTCGAGAACAACGATGAAAATGAAGTAAGCATCACGCTAAAAGCAGTATATAAGGCACTCTCGGAGAAGGGGTATCATCCAATTAATCAAATTGTTGGGTATCTATTATCGGGAGATCCAGCTTATATTCCGCGACACAATGATGCGCGTAATTTAATTAAGCGCCATGAACGCGATGAAATCTTAGAGGAATTGGTAACGCACTACCTAGAAGATAGTCAACGATAATGCGACTCATGGGACTCGATGTTGGCTCGAAGACGGTCGGTGTAGCGGTGAGTGATTTACTTGGATGGACGGCACAAGGGGTTGAAGTTATTCCTATTAATGAGGCAAAAGATCAGTTTGGCCTTGAGCGCCTGACAGAACTTGTTCAGGAGTATCAAGTGGACGGATTTGTCTTGGGTCTGCCGAAGAATATGGATGGCTCAATCGGCCCGCGTGCGGAAGCTGCCCAGATGTATGGGGAGAAGTTAACCGATCGCTTCGGCTTGCCCGTATATTTTCAAGATGAACGCCTCACAACTATGCAAGTCAATCGAATGATGATTGAAGAAGGGAATGTCTCTCGAGCTAAGCGGAAGCAAGTTGTTGATAAATTAGCAGCCGTTATAATTTTACAGACCTATATGGATCGAAACACATAGAAAGTTGGAAAACAGATGACTGAAGAACACAATCACGATCATGACTACATTACATTAATTGATGAAGAAGGTAACGAAGAACTTCATGAAATTTTATTCACGTTCGAATCAGATGATTTCAATCGCTCATACGTACTCTTATTCCCAGCTGGTACTGAAGAAGGGCAAGAAGTTGAGTTGAAAGCTTTCGCTTATGATGAAGCAGAAGGTGGCTTAGAAGGCAAATTACTTCCGATTGAATCTGATGAAGAATGGGATATGGTTGAGGAAGTATTGAATACATTTATTGAAGATGAAGATTTATAAAGCGTCTATTCGCATGACTCGAGAAAACCGTGTATAAAAGTACACGGTTTTCTGACAGTTATGTATTTTTTGACGGAGATATAAATTTGTGTATAATAAGATAGATAGAAAAATTATGAAAAGGATGTAAGTATTATGCCGAAGGAGAGTTCTCCAAAGACAGTCCGAAAAATCGTGCTGATTATTGTGGCTATCTTGTTTGTTTTATTGATTATTTTGGGCTTTAGTGGGTACCGTTATTGGAATCGGTCACTTGAAGCGAAGGACCCAACCAATACAGAAGTAGTGGATATTACTATTCCATCTGGGGCGACGCGCTCGGATATTGCCCGAATTTTAGAAGAAAATAATATTATTGAAAGTGCAGTTGTTTTCAATGCACATTCACGCTTGAATGATGTGGAAGGTTTCCAAGCAGGAGATTACGAGTTATCACCAGCGATGTCTGTTGAAGAGATTACAACTCTTCTGACGCAAGCTAGCGGTGGTATTGATCCGAATAATATATTTAAAGTGTTAATTCCAGAAGGGTACATGTTAGAACAAATTGCAGAAGTAATTGGTCAAGAGACCGAATATTCTGCCGAAGAATTTATGGCACTGGTCCAGGATGAGGAATATCTAGAAGAATTATCGGGCGACTTCAGCGAGCTATTGGAAGAGACCCTTAAAATTGATGAGACACGCTATAAATTAGAAGGATACCTTTACCCAGCAACCTATGAATTCGAACAAGGCGAATCATTGAAGAGTATGGTAAATAAAATGGTCGCGCGAATGAATCAAGAAATCCAACAATATAGTGAGGAAATTAAAGCGTCACGCTTTAATATTCATGAACTATTGACATTAGCGTCTATTATTGAGCGAGAAGGGGTTACCACGGAAGACCGTCATTTGATTTCGGGTGTTTTCCATAACCGTTTAGATGAAGGTATGCCATTGCAGACGGATATTAGTATTCTTTATGCACATAATGAACACCGAGAAGATGTTTATTTAAAAGATTTGGAGATTGATTCTCCCTATAATTCTTATGCAAATCCAGGCCTAATTATTGGTCCGGTGAACAGTCCATCAGGTGAAGCGATTGAATCTGCGTTGAATCCAGAAGAGTCTAATTACTTGTACTTCTTAGCTAACTTACAGACCGGCGAAGTTTACTATGCGGAGACGTATGAAGAACACTTGCAACTAAAAGCTGAACACTTGGATAATGTTGACTAAGAAGGCTAATAATGGGTGAAAGATCAAAGTAAGAAGTTATAGATGAAGTAGTAAAGTATATGACAATGAAAGACATTGAGGCGGCGTGCCCCAGTGTCTTTCAAAATAAACAGAGACTAAAATAGATGCGAGGAAGATAAGTTATGAGTGAAGGGCCAGTTATTATTGGCGTAACAGGCGGTTCTGGAAGTGGTAAGACCAGTGTATGTCGAGAGATATTTAAACAATTTCAAGGGAAATCCATTATGATGCTCGAGCATGATTCTTATTACAAGGATCAGAGTCATATGAGTTTTGAAGAGCGATTAGAGACCAATTATGACCATCCCTTAGCGTTCGATACCGATCTATTGATTGAACAATTAAAACAATTGATGGCCGGTGAAGCAGTGGATATCCCGGTGTATGATTATACGAATCATACGCGAAGTGAAGAAGTGATTCATCAAGAACCTAAAGAAGTGATTATTCTAGAAGGAATCATGATTTTGGAAAATCAGCGGTTGCGTGATTTGATGGATATCAAGATTTTTGTCGATACGGATGATGATTTGCGTATTATTCGTCGGATTCAGCGCGATATGACAGAGCGTGGACGTTCATTAGATAGCATTATTGATCAATATCTCGGTGTAGTGAAGAAAATGCATGAACAATTTATTGAACCCACGAAGAAATATGCTGATGTAATCATTCCAGAAGGAGCTCATAATACCGTTGCCATTGATTTAATGGTTTCAAAAATTCGTATGATCTTAAATGCGCATTGATTGTGTTAGTTAATTGACAAATAGAAAATGACAAATTGATATAAGGTGGAGAAAATGATGACAGAAGAAAAAGTTTATCCAATGACCGAAGAAGGTAAAGAAAAAATAGAGCAAGAACTGGAAGAGTTAAAAACAGTTAAGCGAAAAGAAGTGGTTGAGCGCATTAAAGTGGCACGCAGCTTCGGTGACTTATCAGAGAACTCAGAATATGAATCAGCTAAAGATGAGCAAGCGTTTATCGAAGGGCGTATCTCGACTCTACAACACATGCTACAAAATGTTGAAATTATCGATAGCTCTAAAACAAAAGAAGGCGTAGTTGCATTAGGTCGTACAGTGAAGTTTAAAGAATTACCAGATGGAATTGAAGAGGAATACATTATTGTTGGAAAAGCTGAGAGTGATCCATTCGAAGGTAAAATCTCCAATGAATCACCAATTGCCGAAGCATTAATGGGCAAAAAAGTTGGCGATAAAGTATCTATCGAAACACCTGGTGGCGCTATGGATGTTGAAATCACAGCAGTCGATTAATCATTAAGATAGAATCAAGAAGCACCTCATTCGGATGTGGAGTGGGTGCTTTTTTATGTGAGATAATTTGTCTGGAAAATATAGAAGTTAAACAGTCCTTTTATGGTGTATTTATAAAGTAACGCGAAGAAAGGGAGGATATTATGGCAGAGCTAGATAGTTTCCAGTCAATTCCAAAAGATTTAAGGCCAAGGGAACGGTTGATTCAATATGGGGAAGAAGCCCTGAGTAATCATGAGTTACTTGCTATTTTATTGCGAACAGGCACGAAGCAAATGAATGTAATGGAGCTATCCATGCATATTTTGAGTCAAGTGGGGAATTTGAATGGCTTTCGCTCGGTGACCTATGAAGAATTGCTAGAGCTTCCGGGTATCGGGCAAGCGAAGGCAGTAGCGCTGTTATCAGCGATCGAGCTAGGTAAGCGTATTAACCGATCGACCCAAATTAAGGAAGGAACCGTTACATCTAGTCGCTGGATCGGGCAGTTGTTAATCGATGAAATTGGGGGTCTTTTTCAAGAAAATGTGATTGCGGTGTATCTGAACACCAAAAATGAGATTATTAAAAAATCGATTATTTTCAAAGGGTCACTCAATAGTTCGGTAGCGCATCCGCGAGAAATTTTTCGGGAAGCAGTAAAGTGCTCAGCAGCTCGTATTATCATTGGACATAATCACCCATCTGGTAATCCAGAACCCTCAGAAGCAGATTATTCTTTTACGAAGCGATTAATAGAAGCGGGTGATATTATAGGGATTCACTTATTGGATCACATTATTGTAGGAGAGAATGAATTTATTAGTTTGAAAGAAGAAGGATTTTTTTAGGAGATTCTGGTTATTTTTGGTGATATGTAGTATCATATTACGTGTAGAGAATAGAACAGAAAGGATTGCCTATGATTTTACATATAATCTTTCAAGCGATTTTGATTGGATTGGCAGCGATGGTATTGTTGACGATTGGACCTTCTACGACAGAGATGGTAATTACCGGAACTGTTTATGTTATTTTGTCTTTATTGTTATCAGGTTTAGCTGATAAGATCAACAACCGCAAGCGACCAAGACATTAATCCTAAAAAAAGGAGCTCACTATTATTTTAGTGGCTCCTTTTTAAATGGTTATTCTTTCATTTCTTCATGAATAACGAGGTCAATGATATCTAATTCAGCTAAGTATTCTTGATAAGTTAACTGGCGATCGTATAATAATTGTGCCAGTTCTTTCCCGAGATAGCGAAAATGCCATGGTTCATACATATAGCCTGTAATATGTTCCTTGCCTTGAGGATAACTTAGGACAAAGCCAAAGCGATAGGCATTGTCAGCTAGCCATTTGCCTTCTTCGGTCTCACCGAATGCTTGTGATAATCCATAATCGACAGCAGCACTAGTGATGTCCATAGCTAGTCCGGTTTGATGTTCACTATGCCCTGGTTGAGCGCTAAATTTATTTGCCGCATCTTCTCCATGTTGAGCAACATAATTGTTGTATAAAGTGTCTTGAGTTTGGTATGAGCGGTAACCACTAATAGCGTAGAGGTCGTGGCCGGCGCGTTTGGCAGCATCGAATAGTTGGGTCAATTGGTCAGAGGCTGCTTCACTCATCTGATTAACTTCAGGGACCTGATTAACGGTAGGGACCTCAATAGGAACTAAATTATCCGGAACAAAATCTGCGGCTAGTCCATATTCTTTATTTACAAGTACCCATTGATGTTCGTCTTCGAAGACTGATTCGGCTAATTCTTCTTTTAAAAAACCATATTCATCAAAAACAGAAGTTTGTTCAGATGTTTCTGCTGTTTGCTCAGAAGATTTTTGAGGAGCTTCTTTGGTATTTTCTGTGGTTGTTTGTTCACTGGCCATTGATTGACTGCATCCTAATAATATCAGCGACAAACTAAGTGATGTTAAAACTGCCAATATACTTTTTTTCATTTGACTATCCGTCCTTTTTAATCATTATATTTAAGTGTAGCATAAATAGGTCTTAAAGGGAACCTAAATTAGAAAGCGCGCCAACGAAACTCGTTAACGCGCTAAATTGTTTATAGCTGTCTTTAATCAGTGCAATAAGTTCTTTCCTTGTTGATAAAATTCTTCCATACTTGCTTCGGGAACCATGCTACCACCTGTCGCCCAAGCAATATGAGTGGCTTGTTCCATCTTATCTACCAACTGATTATCAGTCAAATAACGTTGACCGGCATCAGTTCCAAAAAGCATAGCTGGTCCAGGCAAGCCAGCTAAGGCAGCGGGTTCTAGGCGAATGTCTTCTAAGTCAATCATCTGAGTTAGGTGCATTTTTTGATTTTCTTCAGAAATAGTTAAACCACCGTTGAAGAAACGGTGCATCAGCTCAGCAACAAAACCAGACGTTCTTGGGACTGCTAGCCCATCCATGTTGGTTATCGCGTCAATATTGGCATCAAAAACAGACACACTATCGTAACGTTCAGTCATTAACCCAACAAGCATGGACGGCATATGTGTCGGTTGGGCGAAGAAGCAGTGGACATGATCACCGTAGACCTGCTTCAGGCCAAACATGGTACCACCAGGGCTTCCGCCAATACCACATGGCGAATAAACGAATAATGGATGATCTTCATCAACCACAATACCTTTCTCATCTAATTGATCTTTTAGACGCAAAGCGGCAACAGTATAACCTAAGAATAAGTCATGAGAATGTTCATCATCAACAAAGTATGAATCAGCATCCATATCAGATTGAGCGCGTCCCCGTTCAACCGCTTCAGTGAAGTTAGTCTCATGCTCTATGACATTTGCTCCTTTATCACGCAGGTGTTGCTTTTTCCATTCTTT
This sequence comes from Dolosigranulum pigrum ATCC 51524, assembly GCF_000245815.1. GTDB lineage: Bacteria > Bacillota > Bacilli > Lactobacillales > Carnobacteriaceae_A > Dolosigranulum > Dolosigranulum pigrum. Next base: position 68,066 of record NZ_JH601104.1, on the reverse strand, counting down.
AGCTTCATCGGACATATGAACCGTCACATCGAAACCGAGTGCAGCAGCCATTACACCTACGCTGATACCTAAGTTTCCGGTTGTACCGACCATGACTTTATAGCGACTAAAAACTTCTTTGAATTCATCGGTACCAAATTTTGTGTAGTCATCATCGTAACCACTTAAAATACCTGCTTGCAATGCTCGAGACTCAGCATGCTTGAGTACTTCATAAATGGCTCCGCGCGCCTTAATGGTTCCCGCAATTGGCAATGTGTCATCACGCTTGAGGAATAAATCCCCTTTAATGGATACATCATAGAAATCTTCTAAATAAGCTTTAAAAGCAGGAATAGGGGTAATATCTGATTCAATAATACCCTCCCGTTCCCGTGTTTCGGGGAAATATTTATTAAAATAAGGGGCAAAGCGCTTCAAGCGTTCGCGCGCATCGACCATATCTGCATATGAAAAATCAGTTGTTTGATTAGCGAAATCTACGCCTTTATACTGATCATTAATCCAAAAAATAGGCTCATAATTCATTACCTTATCAAATCCTGGAATAGAATCTAGCCATGTCTTAGTACTCATTATCTCATTCCTCCTAGTAAAAATAGTGTACGATATCGCTTAAGAACAAAAATGAATATAAACGCACGATCAATTGCAATGAATCTCATCATTTATGTTCATAGCCACCTTCTAGTGTAAAGAAATTCCCGATAATTATCAATAAAAAGGGGTATTTTAGGGAAAAAACTAAAAAATATGCCACTTTTGAGAAAAGAAACAACAAATATTGATAAATTCCTTGTACTTTATTTTTTAATGTGATAAGATGTACTCAAGACATTTTGTTAGGGAAAGAAGAGTATTAAAGTAGAGTTATATTTGAAACAATATTCCTATTCGTACTTTAGCAAGAATGTTAATATAATGTGCATAAGCACGAGGAGGAATTGTAACATGGAAAATGGTACAGTAAAATGGTTTAACGCAGAAAAAGGTTTTGGATTTATCGAGCGTGAAGGTGGCGACGACGTATTCGTACACTTCTCAGCAATTAACGATGAAGGTTTCAAAACTTTAGATGAAGGTCAAGCAGTAACGTTTGATATCGAAGAAGGCGACCGTGGACCACAAGCAGCAAACGTGGACAAAGTAGTCGACTAATCTAATATTAACTGAGAAAAGGCAAGACCCTCGTGGTCTTGCCTTTTTCAAATTAATTATATTTTTTCGTGAATTAGATTACGATTTATGTGTCGGGTATGATAAAATAGTGGAAGATATAGATTCGGGGTGTGAGGAATGAATCGTTTTTTAACCAACAAAAAAATGATTATGTTACTAATTAGTGTACTTATTTTTATTTCTTTAATTACTTTTTCTCTAAGTTCGCGTGGAGGTAATATCGTTCAGAGCGGAGCCAATGATGTAACTGGCGTAGTGGGACGGTTACTTTCTAAGCCGACAAATGCAATCTTTGGTGTGGTTGATTCAGTTAACGATGTGCAGAGCACGTATGAGGAAAATCAGCGCCTAAAAGGACAGTTAGACGCTATTCACGAGAAGGAAGCAGCAATCGCGGCCTTGAAGAGTGAAAATCAGCAATTGAAAGATGAATTAGGACTGGAAGAGTTGGTGACAGAATATACAGTCCGTCGAGGAAATGTGATTTCTAGAAATCCAGATCAATGGATTAATCAAGTCATCATTGATTTGGGGACTATGAATGGTATGGAACGCGGAATGCCGGTTATGAATAACAACGGCTTGGTTGGCTATATTTCGGAGACCAATCCGACAAGTTCTAAAGTAACGTTGATTAGCAATGTTGACTTGTCAGCAAGTAAAGTATCGAGTGAAATTATTCTAGATGAGGAAGAAGAAGCCATTCAAGGAATTATTTCAGAATATAAGACCGATACGAACCAATTAGTAATGAGCCAAATTACATCGGATGTGGAAATCAAGCCGGGTACTTTGGTGGCGACTTCCGGCTTAGGTGGCGCTTTCCCACGTGGTTTGGTCATTGGAGAAGTCGAAGCTGTTCGCTTAGATGAACAAGGCTTGGAGCGTCTAGTCTTTATTAAGCCACTGTCGGATTTTAATAATATTCGTATTGTATCAGTTATTGAGCGTAGTGCGGAAACTGTCTTCTCAGCACAAAAAAATCCTTCAGAGCAGACAGATGAAACTACTGATACTACAGTGAATGATCAAGCGACTCCAGAGCAGGATCAATCGGCAGAAAGTGAGGACCAATAATGCACCAATGGAAAAAAAGTATATTTCCGGCTGGCATGTTACTGGTATTGCTCTTATTTGACGGGTTAATTGCTAGTTACTTTAACCAAGTGCTTTATACAAGTTTAGGTTATGTGACACCACGCCTAACAATTGTCGGGTTAATGCTACTAAGTTTGTATTTATCGAAAGGGCATCTGCTGACATTAACGTTAATCTTCGGCTTTTTGTATGATTCTTATTTCACTGGTTTTTTGGGTATTTATTTAGGGGCCGTATGTCTCATGGTGTACCTCATTTATCAACTGCGCCTTTATGTGAAGCCGAGTTTGGCTGTATATTCAATCGTGGGTATATTAATGTTAACCGTCATGGAATTGTTTGTGTTTAGTGTATATAACACGATTAATCTGATTTCTGTCTCGTATGACTATTTCTTTGCCCACCATTTAGGAGGAACTTTGATCTTTAACGGTATTATTTTTGTGCTGGCTTATGGTGTGGTGGAACGATTTTTAACGGATTTCTCTGATTCAAGGAGTGTGTTTTAATGAAGACTTATACAATCAAAGCAAACAACACTGAATATCGCTTGCTTTTGACTGCGGAAGCATCGCTAGACGAGTTCGCCCGCGAGTTAAAAGAGTTTGCAACGGAATTGTTAGAACAACCAAAAGCGAAAGAAGCATTCGATCTTATTATTGATTCAGGTAATCGTATTTTGCCATTTGAGTATAAGCAATTGTATACGAATATTATTGAATCACGTTCAGAATGGTCTGTTTTATTCACATCAAATGTGTTAACAAAGCGCCAGGCATTGAAGTGGCATAAAAATACAGCGCTTCGTGTTGAGTTTCGAACAGTTGAAGCGGGCGATATTTTAGAAGCGAGCGGGGATTTGCTGTTGGTTGGAGATATTGAACCCGGTGGCTTTGTGCGAGCAGCTGGTAATATTTATATCATTGGTCGACATGATGGTGTAGCTTATGCCGGAGCAAGTGGGAATGATCGCGCCGTTATTGTGGGAACTTTTTCGACTAATTCTGAAATACGAATTAATCGCCACACGTATTCAATCCGCCATACCTTGGATGAAAAATCTAATTATACGCCAAGAGCATATTTTATAAATGAACGCGGGGTCTTAGAAGCGACTGATGTGACCAATATCGAGCACGTTCGACCTGAGATTGACACGATTGTTAATGAAATTCATCATTATGAAGGCTAATCGTTGAAATAACAGGATAAAATCATTCAATATAGTTGACGTCACGAAGAAAAATTGCTATAATATTAATGTTGTATTTGTGAACCTCACAGCTACAACCGCTCGCGTGTAAGTCTAGAAGTGCTTAACAGCCACTTGCCGCGGCGAGTCTGAGTTTTGATGAATGGGACTTTAAACGATTCATCGACAAAATATTAGGAGGTGCAACAAACATGTATGCAATTATTAAGACTGGCGGAAAACAACTAAGAGTTGAAGAAGGCCAAGAGATTTATGTTGAGAAATTAGAAGGTGAAGCAGGAGACACTGTGACATTCGATGAAGTGTTGTTTGTTGGAGGCGAAGACGCAAAAGTCGGTGCTCCATTAGTAGACGGCGCAACAGTTGAAGCGACTATTGAAAAACAAGGTCGTCAACGTAAAGTAGTCACATACCGTTACCTACGCCGTAAAGATTCTCACAGAAAACAAGGTCACCGTCAACCATACACTAAGTTGACAGTGAACAAAATTAATTCATAGAATGTGAGTTACTTATGATTCAAGCGACATTTAGTTATCAGGGCGATTTGATTACATCGATTGAAGTAGTTGGTCATGCAGATAGTGGCCCTTACGGATACGATATAGTCTGCTCAGCAGTAACCGCTCTTGTTTTTGCAACGGTTAATAGTATGGAAGCATTGTTGGCTTACCAGCCGATTATCGATCAAGCAGATCCTGACGAAGGTGGTTACTTTTATGCGACACTCGAGCAGGAAGCACTTGATGATAAGCAAGTCCAATTATTATTTAACCACTTGAAGCAAGGCCTTGAATCAATTGAAGAACAATATGGAGAATTTATCCAAGTAAACAATAGAGCATAGTGGAGGTGCTGAATATGTTGAAAATGAACTTACAATTTTTTGCGAAGAAAAAAGGTGGCGGTTCAACACAGAACGGTCGCGATTCTGAATCCAAACGTCTTGGAGCGAAAGCCGGTGACGGCCAAGCAGTAACAGGTGGATCAATCATTTTCCGTCAACGCGGAACTAAAATTCACCCAGGATTTAACGTAGGACGTGGTGGCGATGACACCCTTTTTGCTAAAATTGACGGTATCGTTAAATTTGAACGCAAAGGGAAAGGCAAGCGCCAAGTTTCTGTTTATCCAATTGCCAACTAAATTATGGTATAAAACTCTCTATTTTGATAGAGAGTTTTTTGCTGTTTATATAATTGAATGAATATGATCAAGTCGAAATTTTGCTACGTAATAAAGCGGATAACTTGAATTTTTGAGTAAGATCCTCTAGAATTAAGGTAGTTCGCTAAAATACATTATAAGGGGGCTGTCTTGTGTCACTTACGGAATCAGTATTATTTGAACAATTAGATCAATCAGTACAGCTTTTGCAAGAAGATGCAGGGTTTTCATATTTGGAAGCACTTATCGAATCAGGTGAGAATCTATTAGCAAATGGCGATGTGTTAGTGAAGGACGGCATTCCTAGTCCAACTGTAGTTAAGCAATTGGAAACTATTTATAAACCAATTGATTTAAATGCATATACTTCAGAAGACGTGCGAAAAGCGCTTCAGCTTCTGTTCATCAAAGGAATGCGAGCTGATTATATCCAACCGAACCATCAGATGACACCAGATTCTATCGCATCCTTCATTGCCTACCTAATTGAAATAATTGCTCAACCAGCGACTGAAAAAATATTGTCTATCGCTGATTTAACATTAGGGACAGGGAATCTATTATTTACCATTTATCATTTCCTTACGTCAGGTAAGCGCCAAGTGACGATGACAGGGATTGAGAATGATGAATTACTGATTTCATTAGCGTCAATGAGTTCGGCTTTACAACAGTTGGATATGACGTTGTATCATCAAGACAGCTTACAAAATTTATTATTAGAACCGGTTGATGTTATGGTGGGTGACTTACCAATCGGATATTATCCTGTCGATCAGAATGCAGCCCGTTTTAAGACAGCACGGGAAGAAGGGCATTCTTATGTTCATCATCTGATGCTTGAACAAGGCTTGCACTATCTGCGACCGGGTGGCTTTGGGTTTTATATTGTGCCAAGTAATCTCTTTGATTCAGTAGAAGGGAAGCAGCTACTAACGTATATTCAATCAGTTGGGCATTTCCAAGGCTTTATTCAATTACCTAAGGACATGTTTAAGACGGAAGCGGCCCGTAAGTCGATTCTTATCGTGCAAAAACAGTCAGAATCGTCAACCCAAGCATCAGAAGTGCTCTTAGGCACAGCCCCATCATTTAATGATCCAACGCAAATGAAAGAATTTTTAGGTGAAATCAATATTTGGAAGAATGATCATATAATATAAACTATGTAATTTAACTATCTAAAAGGAGAGAGATTAATGTCAAAAACAATTGCAATTAACGCTGGAAGTTCTAGTTTGAAGTGGAAATTATTCGAGATGCCTGCTGAGGAAGTCTTAGCATCAGGAATTGTTGAGCGTATTGGGTTGAATGATTCAATCTTTACGATCAAATATGGAGATGGCCAAAAGTATGAAACCATTGAAGATATGGAAAACCATACAATAGCTGTTGAGAAGTTATTAAGTCAGCTATCTGAGTTAGGCATTATCGAAGACTTCTCTGAAATTACTGGAGTCGGACACCGTGTTGTTGCTGGAGGCGAACACTTCAAGGAATCAACCGTTATTGATGATGATGTATTAGCTAAGATTGAAGAATTAGCTGAGTTTGCTCCACTGCACAACCCAGCAAATGCAATGGGAATCAAAGCATTCAAAAAAATCTTACCAGATATTGTTAGTGTAGCAGTCTTCGATACATCATTCCACACAACTATGCCGAAGAAAAACTACTTATACAGCTTACCAATGGAATACTACGAGAAACACAATGCTCGTCGCTACGGCGCCCACGGAACGAGCCACCGTTACGTCGCTCATCGTGCCGCTGAAATGTTAGAACAACCATTGGAAGACCTTAAAATGATTACCGCTCACTTAGGAAATGGTGCGTCCATTACTGCTGTTGAAGGTGGAAAATCAGTCGACACTTCAATGGGATTCACGCCGATTGCTGGGGTAACCATGGGAACACGTACGGGAGATATTGATGTTTCTCTTGTCCCATTCTTGATGGAAAAAGAAGGTATCGATGACGTTCGTGAAATGATTCGCATCTTTAACAATGAGTCAGGACTAAAAGGTCTATCTGGCGTCTCAAGTGATATGCGTGACTTAGAAGATGCTGAAGCAGACGGACATGAAAATGCCACCTTAGCCTTGCGTATCTTCGAAGATCGTGTTCGTAAATATATCGGTCAATATGCTGCAACGATGGATGGTGTTGACGTGATTGTCTTCACTGCTGGAATCGGCGAAAATGATATTGCCCGCCGTCAGAACATTATCGATGGTTTAAGCTTCCTAGGCGCTAAAGTTGACCCAGAGAAAAATAATGTTCGCGGTCAAGAACGTATTATTTCAACCGATGACTCAAAAGTGAAAGTCTTACTTGTTCCAACTGACGAAGAGCTTATGATTGCTCGCGATGTTGAAGCAGCGAAATAAATGTAGTATTGGAACCAAGAACGATAAAAACGATAAAGTAGAATAATCAGAAAAATGCTCCTATCCGGGGATTGAACCTTGGATAGGAGCATTTTTGTTAAGAAACTTTTAGAAAACAAACGTGACGTTTCCGATCTTCAATATAAGGCAAATCGTGTTTAGTAAGCTTACTCTCATTACCGCGGCACATTCGACTGATATTGTATTAAGCTTTGCATGCTTAAATTTTATTATCATCTTGATCTCGCTTACCGCGTATCTTCGCATTATTTTTTTCTTGTCGGCGGTTATATTCTGCTTCTAGTTCTTTAATTTTTTGCCGTTCTTTCTCAAGTTTTTTCTCTTGCTTCTTAAGCCGACGCTTTCTGGCTTCAATCATGAATAAATCGTATTTAGCGAGTTTAAGGACTCCCCAATAGATCAAGGGTGTAATTAATAGCTGCATTAGTATATTAACTGGTATATACATAAAATCACCTCGAATACTGTATACTCAAGATTTATCATTATCTTTATCACGCTTACCATATATCTTCTCATTGATTTCTTCTTGCCGTCGTTTATTTTCAGTTTCTAATTCTTTAAGTTTTTGCTTCTCTTTCTCTAATTTTTTCTCTTTTTTTTCAATATCGCGTTTTATGCCTTCGATGTGATCTGGATCATATCGAAAAATCCTGTTAAAAAGCCATACCAATCCGTAGTAGATAGGGATCATCACTAGAAGCAAATCTAAGTCTAAACATAAATCTGGCAGACCAAACATGCTATTGGCTCCTTATATTAGAAGTATCAACAGTAGTGGCATGAACTCGGCTGAAAACTGATGGTTCACCTATCAATGTGGCTGTAGCGACAATACTAATCCATTTCGATTTGTGTTTCACTTTGACCACTCCTTTATGTAGTTAGGCACAGTATATAACAAAAAGGAATAATTGTCAACGCTTCCATTAAAGATGATTATAATTGGGTAAAGTTGACTGAATTCGAATGATTATGATTGTTTTTGACGGGGTAAAGCAGTATAATAAAGGTGGGAGGGGAAGTCTATGTTAACGGTGGAGCGATTTGATTATATTTTGGACCGCCTGCAGCATCATGGCGTGGTGCATAGTAGTGAATTGATGAAGGCGTTGGATGTGTCAGAGTCAACTATTCGGCGGGATTTGTCTGAATTGGAAGAGCGGGGAGAATTAGTTCGAATTCACGGTGGGGCGAAGTTGGCGCGGGAGATGAACTCAGAGCAGTCAATTCAGGAGAAGACACATATTAATCAAGAAGCAAAGGAAGCTATCGCTAAGTATGCAGCCTCATTGGTTGAAAAAGAAGAATTTATTTATATGGATGCGGGATCGACTACGTTTGCTATGTTGAAATATCTGCAAGGTAAGAATATTACCGTGGTGACGAATGGGATTCAGCATGCGAGTCAGCTAAGTGAGCTAGGTGTGCGAGTATATACATTGGGCGGTCGGATTAAGAATCAAACGCAAGCGATTATCGGAAGCCTCGCCTTGGAACAACTGAGTGGGATGCGTTTTTCTCGTGTATTCTTAGGGATGAATAGTATCGATATCGATGGCGGGTTTACAACACCGGATCCAGAAGAAGCCGTCTTGAAGCGACAGGCAGCCGAACGGGGAGAGCGTCTTTATATTTTAGCGGATTCTAGTAAATTTGGTGGTGTCAGCTTTGCCCGCGTATTGCCGCTTGATGGACAGACCGTTATTGTTGAGCAATTAAGTGACCAAATGAAAGAAAAATTTGATGAATTTATTCATATAAGAGAGGTGAGCGAATGATTTATACCATTACATTTAATCCGGCGGTTGATTTAGTGATGAGTTTGGAACAGTTAAATTTAGGTGAGCTGAATCGTGTGCCGGAGCAGCACTTTGTCGCCGGGGGAAAAGGTATTAATATGTCAGTTCTGCTGAAACGACTAGGCCTTGATTCGGTCGCAACCGGCTTTATCGGAGGTTTCAGCGGACAATTTATTATCGATGAGTTGGCGTCAGAGGGCATCGCCAGTCATTTCATCGCTGTGGATGGCCAGACGCGCATTAATACGAAGCTAAAAGCAGACCGAGAGACGGAGATTAATGGAGCAGGCCCGATTGTAACACAAGCTGATTTGATCCAATTGACGGCTTATTTTGAGGAGACTTTAACAGCGGAGGATGTCGTATTCTTAGCTGGAAATACTGCACGTGGAATGGACGAAGCAGCCTATCAAGCAGTGGCAGCAGTTGTGAAGGAAGGTGACGCGCGGTTAGTTATTGATACAAACCGTCAGTTATTGAGTAATACCTTGCAATACGAACCGTTCTTGATCAAGCCGAATGAACAAGAATTAGCCGATATTGTGGGACAATCGATTGAATCCAAGGCCGATATTATTAAGTACGCCCGAGAATTGCAACATCGCGGAGCGCAACACGTCTTAGTATCTCGTGGTGGAGATGGTGCGATTCTTCTAACAGAATCGGGGGCAATTTATGAAGTAGGCACGCCTAGCACAACTCATCGATCGGTTGTAAATTCAGTTGGTGCGGGCGATTCCATGTTAGCCGGCTTTATGGCACAGTATTTAGCGACAGAAGATATGGCCCGAAGTTTACAATTTGCGGCCGCGTGTGGGAGTGCTACAGCATATTCAACCGGCATTGCGACCCGTGACTTGATCGAAGAATTAGTAGACGACATTACCGTCACTCAATTAGACCACTTAGAAAAGGAGTAAACAGATGCAACTATCAGAATTATTTAATCCACAATTGATGCAGTTAGATGTCGATGGAAGCCAATATGACAAAAATGGTGCATTAGAATTGATAGCAGATTTGCTAGTTGAAGCAGGTAAATTAGATGATAAAGCAGGTTATGTTCAAGCTTTGCAAGCGCGTGAAGAACAATCTACAACTGGTGTCGGGGATGAAATCGCGATTCCACATGCTCAGCACGAATCAATTGAAGAGCCAATGATTGTTTTCTTACGAGCGAATGAGGGAATTGAATGGGATAGCTTTGATCAAAAGCCAGCAAAATTAATCTTCGGGATTGCTGCGCCAAAAGGTGGCGGGTCGGCTCACTTAGATGCCTTAGCAAAATTGTCCAGCGTGTTGATGAATGAGGAAGCGAAGGCAGCATTGATGCAAGCGAGCACGCCGGAAGAAGTTATTGCTGTTTTTCAGCAACGCGAACAACCCGAAGAAACTACATCGGACGCAGTGAATGTCTCGGAAGACGCAGATGAAGTGGCAGAAGAAAAACCGTTTATCGTGGCGGTGACGGCTTGTCCGACCGGGATTGCGCACACATTCATGGCAGAAGAAAAACTCAAGCAAGCGGCTGCAAAAGCAGGCTACGAGATCAAGGTTGAGACGAATGGTCAGAATGGGGTTAATAATAAATTAACTAAAGCGGATATTGAACGTGCAACGGCAGTTATTGTCGCTGCTGACAAACAAGTCGCGATGACCCGCTTCGATGGTAAGCCACTCTTGAACCGAAAAGTAGCAGATGGGATCAATAAGGCTGATGAATTAGTTCAAAAAGCGGCTCAGGCTGATGCCTCTACTTACCACGCTAAAGCAGGAGAACAGACGAGTGCCGATGAGAGCAGTGAGGGTGAATCATTAGGCCGTCGTTTCTACAAGCACTTAATGAATGGGGTGTCGCACATGCTGCCATTCGTTGTTGCTGGGGGGATTCTGATTGCATTATCCTTCTCTTGGGGACTGTATGCAGCTGATGTCACACATGAGCAGTATAACGAAATTGCTCACGTGCTGAATAATATTGGTGGTATGGCTTTTGCCATGATGCTTCCGATGTTAGCCGGATTTATCGGCCAATCGATTGCGGATCGCCCAGGACTAGTTGTCGGATTTATGGGTGGGATTTTTGCTAATCCTGGTATTTTAGGTGCTTTTTCCCAAGAAGGTGTTATGGAAAACATTGAACCATCTGGCTTTTTAGGGGCATTGGTTGCTGGGTTCTTAGCTGGAGGCATTATTCTGGCTTTACGTAAAGCTTTTGCTTGGATGCCAAAATCGCTAGAGGGCATGAAGCCAATCTTTATCTTCCCAGTGCTCGGAGTCCTGTTCATTGGTGTCTTGATGTTATTCGTAGTCAATGCTCCAATGGCTTGGGTGATGAACGGTATTATGAACTTCTTAAGCAATATTCCGCGTGAATACTCTATTATTCTTGGCTTTGTTGTGGCGGCGATGATGTCGATCGATATGGGTGGTCCAATTAATAAAGCGGCTTATGTCACGGGAACGGCGCTAATTACTGCCTCTAATGGAGCTGGATCGGATGTGATGGCTGCTGTTATGATCGGAGGTATGGTGCCTCCGCTTGCCATTGCGTTCTCAGCGACGGTTAATAAGCACTTGTGGACTGAACAGGAACGTAATGGTGCGTATGTGAACTACGTAATGGGAGCAGCCTTCATTACTGAGGGTGCGATTCCCTACGCAGCCAGCAATCCATTGCGTGTGATTCCACCGCTTGCAATTGGTTCAGGTGTAGCAGGAGCCTTAAGCATGTTCTTCGGTTCAGTTAGTCAAGTTCCTCACGGTGGAATTTTTGCCATCTTAGCAGGTGGTGTGTCCAACCCAGTGATGTACTTGCTTGCTTGGTTAATCGGAGGCGCGATCGGTGCACTCGGTCTATACTTCACCTTGCGCAACCACGATGCCGTGAAATAATTTAATAAACACATCATACATGCGTCTTGAGAAATCTGATTGTAGATCTCTCAAGGCGCATTTTTATGTGTCTACTAAGCATTCATCATAATGTGGGGTCCTTTCTATTTATCGCATACACCTAAGATATATAGTAATAAAATGACAATAATAATATTTAACATTGTGAAATTCCTTTCTTCTCACTGACAATTGGTTCAGAGACGATTCATGTTGATTTTGATCAGATTTTGTCCTTGCAAACCAGTGTCTTTGACTTACACAAATTAGTGCTCACAACGACAACGACTAAGTATGAATTCCTAGGCAAACTTGCTGAGTGTGAAGCGAATTATTCCCAATTCTTTCGCGTCTCGAAATCTACCCTCATTAACCCGGAAAATGTCATGTTGACTGACTATAAACGTGCGATATTACTCTATCAGGCACCCACATTGTCCAATACGCCGTCCGCCAAGGAAAAGCTGTTAAAGCACGTTTTAAGAAATAATAATAAATAAATCGGAAGAGAAAGTCCTTGTATAAAGGGATTTCTCTTCCGATTATGTTTGTATTATATTTTTTAGAGTTGTAGTGATAGGAATTTTTAACATCAAAAATAGATCCCCAAATTTCCTATTTGTTTAATTGTGCCGATCAATACGATACAATCTGTTTTCTACATACTTTAAAATCAGAATTGCTAGTAGATAACCTCCAATAAACATAATTGTTGTATTGAACATATCTCGTATAGTTGGTAAAGCTAGATTAAATAAAACTGTAAATAATCCAACTTGAACAAGGAGTTTTGTCATATCACTATTTGAGGATCCGTCATGATAAAGGCGGTAACAACCGTGAATAAACAGCCCCACAATCAACGTCAAATGTAAAGTGTCAAATAACGGATTGTCTGCAGAAGGAAGATAGTAGAACATCATAGCGGCATACGAGACCATTAGCGAGAATAATCCTTGTTTAAACTGAGTATACATTGCTTTCTCCTCCTTATTGAACTATTATCCCCACGTATCAACTACTGGATTCGGGAATGAACCGTTCCAATCAACACCCATAACCATCCCCTGACCATTGGCTAGTGCTTGAGTAGCTACATATATTCATGAATACCCCTCCATATTAATTGACTTCTACTTCACTTCTCTCCTAATATATCCACTTTCATAATATCACTTAACGATAAAAAAATGCAAGCGTTTTTTGAAAATGCTTAAAATAAATTTCATTAGGTGGATTGTAAAATGAAATGCAACACCTAAGCAAAATAAAAAAAGACATAAAAATTGATGTGACCCCCAAAAGTTGGAGTTTTGAATAGTGATGATTAAGCACGTGATTGAGTGGCTTGTTTCCGGTAATTAACTGGAGATAAGCCGCTCAATTTTACTTTTATTCGATCGTTATTGTAGAAATGAATGTAGTTTTCGATTCTGCGCTTGAGGTCATTAAAAGACACTTTGTCTTGACCATCATACATTTCTTGCTTTAAGAGCCCAAAGAAATTCTCCATCGGTGAATTATCAAGGCAGTTTCCTTTCCGAGACATGCTTTGATAAATGCCGTGCTCCTTTAAACAATTGATCCATGCACGATGTTGATAATGCCACCCCTGATCACTGTGAATCGTTGTACGATAAGGGGGCAAACCCTCCCACATTTAACTAATCATAAGTGTACTTATCGAATCATATGTTTTGTTGCATTTAATTTGACAATGGAGGAAAAAATTTTATCTCTATTATAATAAATATAGACTGGGAATAAGAAACATGTCATATAATGAACCGTTATAAAATCAATTATTAATTCATGATACAATAAAGAAAATGAGTGAGGAAGTGGATAGATGACACTGAATGAAGGGGAACAGCAACAACTTGAGCGTATTGCTCATTATGAACAATTGATGGCGGAACTAGCAGAGGATATGGAAGACTTAGAAGAGTTGTTGAAGACGTTGCAAGAGACGCAACAGACGGCTACTGCTTTGAGCGAGTATTATAGTAGTTCTAATTGGATGTTGGATAAAGACTTTTCAGAATCTGAGCGTTTTCCTGAGAGTCGAACAAGCGGTGTACTCAGTGAAGATGGGTTGTATAATCTATTAGGTGATTATTATGAAGCGGGAGTATGTTTGATGGAGCAGGGGTTAAGAATGATAAAACTAGGTCGCGAAAAGAGCTAGTAACGCGACGAGTTAAATTGAGAGATTATGACAGATTAGGCTTGCATTTTTTAAGGAAATGACGTATGATAAGGAATGTGTTCAACAAGCCATTGAATCACAATCCTTCACTTGGATAGACGAATCACCAACGTTATCTCAGTGAGAGGAGTAATTTAACAGAAAGAGGTGGAAGAAGTGGCAATTTCACAAGAGAAAAAGACAGCAATCATTAATGAATATGCACTGCACGATGGAGACACAGGTTCTCCAGAAGTTCAAATTGCAGTCTTAACAGAAGAAATTAATGAATTAAACGAACATGCTAAAGAACACAAAAAAGACTTTAGTTCTAAGCGTGGATTGATGAAAAAAATCGGTCGTCGTCGTAACTTACTTGCGTACTTACGTAACAAAGACGTCGCACGTTACCGTGAATTGATTAAACGTTTAGGCTTACGTCGATAATAACGATGAAAAAGCGAGGTTCTTATCGAATCTCGCTTATTTTTTAAAAGAAAATCACGTCCTACTGTTCAAATATGAGTATTCTTATGGCACTCTAAAGAAGATTGATTTTTGTACAGTAAGACAGAATGATGAACAAGAAGAGGAGCTTTTTATGTTAAATAAACAAGAATTTACGAAAGAGTTTGCTGGACGTCAGTTAACTGTTGAGGTTGGACAGGTGGCGCGACAAGCGAATGCGGCAGCGACGATTCGCTATGACGATACGGTTATTTTAAGTGCAGTTGTTAATGGTGATGAGCCATCAACGTTGCCTTTCTTCCCTTTAATGGTGAATTATGAAGAGAAAATGTACTCAGTCGGGAAGATTCCTGGAGGTTTCATTAAGAGGGAAGGTCGTCCATCAGAGCATGCGACTTTGACCGCTCGATTAATTGACCGTCCGATTCGTCCCATGTTCCCTGAAGGATTCAAATATGAGACCCAAATTTATAATACTGTCTTAAGCGTCAATAAGGATGCGACACCAGAAATGACAGCCATGTTCGGTTCCTCACTGACATTAGGTTTATCCTCATTACCATTCAATGGCCCGATTGCTGGTGTTCAGGTTGGTCGTGTGGATGGCGAGTTTGTGATCAATCCAACTGAAGCACAATTAGCTGCGTCTGATATTGATCTAATTGTCGCAGGAACGAAAGATGCGATTAATATGGTAGAATCTGGAGCGCAAGAAGTAAGCGAAGCAGATATGTTAGAAGCCTTGTTATTCGGGCATGAAGCAGTAAAAGAGTTGTGTGCTTTCCAAGATGAAATCATTGCAGAGATTGGTCAAGAGAAGATGGAAGTTGAACTCATCTTACCTGATGCAGACTTGAAAGCAGCAATCGAAGCTGAGTATAGTGAACAAATGATCGCGGCTGTGCAAAATCCAGATAAGATGACTCGAGCAGAACAAGTTGAAACTTTAACTGATGAAATTGTCGCAGCTTACGAAGAAAAATTTGCTGATGATGACGAACTAGACAGTATTATGAAAGATGTTAAGCAAATCATCAAAGACATGGAAAAAGCTGAAGTTCGCCGATTGATTACCGAGGATAAAGTACGTCCTGATGGCAGAGACTTGCATGAAATTCGTGACCTTGATTCTGAGGTGGCTTACTTACCACGTGCGCATGGTTCAGGACTCTTCACACGTGGCCAAACGCAAGCACTGTCCGTCTTAACATTGGGACCACTAGCAGAACACCAAGTGATTGATGGTCTAAGTTCAGAAGAAGAAAAACGATTTATTCATCACTATAACTTCCCAAGTTATTCAGTCGGTGAAACTGGACGTCCGAAATCACCTGGCCGTCGCGAAATTGGACACGGTGCTTTAGGTGCGCGTGCCTTAGAAGCTGTTATTCCTGACGAAGAGGACTTCCCATACACGATTCGTCTTGTTGCTGAAGTACTTGAATCGAACGGCTCCTCTTCACAAGCAAGTATTTGTGCCGGGTCGCTTGCGCTAATGGATGGTGGTGTGCCGATTAAAGCCCCTGTTGCTGGAATCGCTATGGGACTGGTAATGGATAGTGAAGATCAATATACGGTCTTAACCGATATTCAAGGATTAGAAGACCACTTAGGTGATATGGACTTCAAAGTTGCCGGAACTGCTAAAGGTATTACCGCGCTACAAATGGATATTAAAATTGAAGGAATTACACGTGATATCTTAGTTGAAGCACTCGAATCAGCTAAAAATGCCCGTCTTGAAATCTTGAATAATATGATGAATACAATTGGTCAACCAAGAGAGCAACTTAGTGAATACGCACCAAAAGTTCAAATGATCCAAATTAAACCAGACCAAATTAAAATTGTCATCGGTAAAGGCGGCGACCAAATTAATCAAATTATTGATGAAACCGGCGTGAAGATTGATATTGAAGAAGACGGAAAAGTATCTGTCTACGGTGAAGATCAAGCGATGATTGATCGCGCCATTGAAATTATTGAAGAACTAACCGAAGAAGTCGAAGTAGGCAAAATCTATAAAGGAAAAGTTGTCCGCATTGAAAACTTTGGTGCTTTCGTTGAAGTGATTAAAGGGACAGATGGCTTAGTCCATATTTCTGAATTAGCTGATGGTTACGTGAAAAATGTGACGGATGTAGTGAAAATGGGCGAGGAAATTGAAGTCCTAGTGACTGAGATTGATAACATGGGTCGTGTGAATTTATCACGGAAGCAAGCGATTGAGAAGAAAAATGAGCAATAATTTTTTAACCACTTGACAATCATTCCAGTATGTTATACAATGGTTGTTGTAGAGAAAACAAAGTAGAAGTCCCGCTTCTCGCCTAATGGATACTGTCCATGGGCTAATAGACACGTTGGAGAAAAGTTAGATGCAGTTTGCTGTAGACTTTCTCCCTAACGGAACGGGATATCTATGTGGATAGAGATCCCGTTCTTTGTTATTCTCGCAAATACTTTGGAGGTGAAGGGTCATAAAAGAAATGATTATCAATGACCGTATTAAGGATAGTAAAGTACGGTTAATCGGACATGATGGAGAGCAAATTGGAGTTGTTTCACGTGAGAAAGCATTGGATGCTGCAGTGCGAGCTGAATTAGATCTTGTGCTAGTATCACCGAACGCGAACCCTGCTGTTGCTCGTATTATGGATTACGGTAAGTACAAATACGAACAACAGAAGAAAGAAAAGGAACAGCGTAAGAATCAGAAAACAATTGAAGTGAAAGAAATTAGATTTAGCCCTACAATTGATGATCACGATTTCAATACGAAATTGCGTCAAGGCCGTAAATTCTTAGAAAAAGATGGCGACAAAGTGAAAGCGACAATTCGCTTCCGCGGACGTGCCATTACTCACAAAGATATCGGTCGTGAAGTCTTGGAACGCTTTGCTGAAGAGACAAAAGACGTTGGAGACATTGAACAGAAACCAAAGATGGATGGGCGTAGTATGTTCTTAATGATGGCTCCTAAAAGTGATAAATAAACGCAATATCTAGGAGGAAATAAATTATGCCAAAAATGAAAACACACAAAGGTAGTCAAAAACGATTTAAACGTACAGGATCTGGAAAATTAAAACGTTCTCGTGCGAAAACAAGTCACTTGTTCGCAAACAAAACACAAAAGCAAAAACGTCAATTGCGTAAATCAAAACTTGTATCGAAGGGCGATTACAAACGTATTAAGCAACAAGTCACTTACATGAAATAATAATTGAATAAGTAGCAAGGAGAGAGATCAATGGCAAGAGTAAAAGGTGGAACAGTCACATTAAAACGCCGTAAGCGCGTATTGAAATTAGCAAAAGGATACTTCGGCGCGAAGCATAAATTATTCAAAGTTGCTAAACAGCAAGTTATGAAGTCATACATGTATGCATACCGCGACCGTAAACAAAACAAACGTAACTTCCGTAAATTATGGATTACACGAATTAACGCGGCAGCACGTCAACATGGCTTAAGCTACTCTAAATTTATGCACGGTTTGAAATTAGCAAACATCGATTTAAACCGTAAAGTACTTGCTGACTTGGCAGTTAACGATGCGGAGTCATTTGAGTCATTAGCTAACCAAGCACAAGAAGCATTAAATAACCAATAATATTTTTTGGCCCCTAACATTTAGTGTTGGGGGTGTTGAAATCAACCGATAAGTAACAAAATTAATCGTTCAGTTTTATCTAGTCAATGACATTTCAATGACATTGATGAATAGATAAAATTTGAACGGTTTTTTATTAGAGTAAATATCTCATCAACGATTTTATGTATCAAAGTATTTTTCATTACTTATGTACTATATGTTGAAAATTAACTAATATACACAACATCGACAGACCAAATCTTTTCATGAAAGGATTGGATCTGTCGATGTTGATGTTTGGGTAGTTGCAATTCCTATCGCACCAACACCAAATATTGTAAAACTAAGAAATCTTCCAGCTCATCATTTAGTTACTTTTAAAGCTAAGTTCAATTAAAACTAAGTTCAATTAAAGCTAAGTTCAATTTTAATTTTGAATCGGAAGTCTCCAATACTATAGTTTATTTTTCTCTTAATGATTCTCATAGCCGTCAACGCCTTTCTGTAAATTTCAAAATAATAATCACATTATTTTGATGTATTTATTGTACTAAAATTTGAAATAAAGTACAATAAAGATGAAAAAAAGAGGTAATTTCAATGAATAATATATTTAGATTAAAGAAAGAACTCATAGGGAATTTAACTGATACGCATATTGAAATTTTTTGTAATAAGCGAGTGTTAACGACAGAAAATGATAGAAAAGTGTTTAATTTTCTTACATTTCATCAGCAGGAGGCAAGCGGATGTTAAAGTATATAAAAAAGCAATGGAAAGAAGGTTTGGCGCTCTATTTTGTTATTCTCATAGCTACTATAGCTAAAGTTGCAACGGGTATACTAACTGTTTATGCATTTGATGCACTTGTTCAAATGGATTATTGAGAAATCCACATATTATTTTATTAGATGAAACAACCAGCAATCTTGATGAAAAAATGGCGCTTGAAATTGAGGAAACACTGCTGATAAATCTGGATCTAACCGTTATTATGATCACGCATCATCTCCATTCATCAGTAGAAGAGCATCTTGAAGATATTATTAATTTCTAAAACTTTCAAGAAAAAAATTAAATTACCTAACAAATCATCAGATGTGTGGTATACTTTAGGTGAGTGTCTGATAGACTAAATGATCATGAAAGGAACGATTCGATGTATTATGTAAAAAATGAGCGCAATGGAGAAGAAATTCATGATGCAGCCTTAAACTTAGCAATTGAATACTATTTATTGAATGAAGTAAAGCTCGATGAACCAGTTTTACTCTTCTATATTAATGATAACTCTATTATTGTAGGTAAAAACCAAAATACGTATGAAGAGGTCAATACGACTTATGTGGAAGAGAATGGCGTGAAAGTGGTACGTCGCTTCAGCGGGGGTGGAGCAGTTTATCATGACCTAGGTGTCTTGAACTTTTGCTTCATAACCGAAGATGATGGGCAGTCATTCCGTAACTTCCAAAAATTTACGGAACCGGTTATTAAATCCTTGCATAAGATGGGGGCAGATGGTGCCAAACTACAAGGACGCAATGATTTAATTATTGATGACAAAAAATTCTCTGGGAATGCGATGTATACGAAAAATGGGCGCATGACAGCTCATGGATCGATTCTATTCGACTCTGAAATCGAAGCAGTTGTGGATGCTTTGCGACCTAAAAAACATAAACTAGAATCCAAAGGTATCAAATCTATTCGTAGTCGAGTAACGAATATCAAACCCTACTTAGGTGATGAGTATCAAGGGATAAATACGAAAGATTTCCGCCAACGACTGCTATTGGATCTGTTCGAAGTAGATGATCAATCTGAAGTGAAAGAGTATCAGTTAACTGACGAAGATTGGACACATATTGAAGCATTTGCGGCGAAGTATACGGACAACTGGGACTGGAATTATGGTTCTTCTCCCGACTTTGAACTTGAACGGAGTGAACGTCTAAGTTGTGGGACGGTTGAAGTGAAGCTCGATATTGACCACGGTGAAATTAGTGATCTGAAGATTTATGGTGATTTCTTCGGTATGGGCGAAATTGCTGATGTCGAAGAGCAGTTGATCGGCATAAAATATGAGACTGAAAGCATAAAGTCAGTACTTGAAACGATTGATCTCGATAAATACTTCGGAAATGTGACAGTCGATGAATTAATTGAATTAATTTACTAAGATAGTCGATAAGGGGCGGATTTAATGATTACTATTTTTACCAATCCGATATCCATTGAGTCATTGAAAGCGAAAGAATGGCTAGATGAAAGTGATATCCCTTATGTTGAGCGCGAATATTTTGATGAATTAGTCACCTTGGATGAGATTAAGCAAATGATGACCTTAACGGAATTAGGGGCGGAAGATCTGATTGCGCCAGAATACTTATCATTGGTGAAAGGGACTGTCGCTAATGAGACCGTCTCTTTGTCAGAACTCATTGATTTTATTCAAGAAGAACCTCGGTTGTTAAAAAATCCCATTATATTTGATGATAAGCGACTAATGACGGGATTTAATGAAGATGAAATTCAAAAATTTATTCCGAAAGAAATTTTGTCGATTGAAGAATTGGATTATTTTACTGAAGAATAATGTGTTGTATGAAGTTGTATATGATTTGTCAGGAGTTGTTTTTTTGACTATAATGAATGAAATATGTCTAACGATAATAGGTAAGAAGGAGGTGTCTCAGTAATGGAAATAGAGCATATTAATGAAGATACGATACGGGTGAAGATCGATAATGAGGATTTACTCGAGCGTGGAGTTACTTTTTTGGATTTACTGGGGAATCAACAACAAATTGAACAGTTTTTCCACAGTATTTTGGATGAAGTGGATATTGATGATTCATTCAAAGACTCAGATGCGCTGACATTTCAAGTCATGCCCAAAAATAACGGAATGGAGCTCTTTATTACGAAAGGAGCTCAGATGACCGATGATTTGATTGAATACTTGGACGATACAGTGATGAAAGAGCTTGAGGTCAGTCAACAGAAAAAGATTAAAGTAGCAGATAGCGATGAAGAAGAGTCGTTAGAAGAGTTTGTCTTGATGTTTGACAATATCGAACAAGCCATTATGTTAGCTCAAGATATTGACTTGGAGTATCTCGAGGCGACGCTTTACCGCGAAGCGACGAATTATTACTTGAGTTTGCGCTTCAATGATCATGGCAGTGAGCTAACTGAGACATACAAGCATCTCTTGCGAGCTAAAGCTTTGGAATTCGCACAACTCAGCCAAGTATCCAGCGATGTGGTTGCGGAGTACGCCGAGCCTATTATTGAACAAAATGCCTTAAATGTCTTGTTAGAGCATTTTAAATCAGAATAATGTGCACGAAGAGTCTATCCTCTCTATGAGGATAGGCTTTTTTAATTTAGAAAGTGAATACCAGAAAGTATGGTGTATTTATAAGGTAGAGAGGGTGAGTTGATGTTAATGGCAATGGATGAACAGAAGGAACTGATGATGGCCCTTGAAGTGCCACTGAACCATTCGAAGACTTATTATTGTCCGGGGTGTCAGGAGGCTGTGTTTTTAAAAAAGGGGACGCATAAAATGGCTCATTTTAGCCATTATCCGGGAAGTAATTGTCAGCAATTTTCAGAAGGGGAGACGCTTGAGCATGTCCAAGGAAAATTATGGCTCTATCAACTGTTCAGCCGGTCCTTCGCCAAAGTGGAGCTCGAACCGTATTTGCCCGAGTTGCAACAGCGACCGGATTTATTATTGCCTGATCAACGTCTAGCTATTGAGTTTCAATGTAGTCCGATTCCGGTTGACTTAGTTGCTAAACGGACAGCGGGCTATCAGAAGCATCATTATCGTGTGATATGGATTGCCGGTAGTCCGGTAATGGCAAGTAAATCATTAACAGCTTTGCAAAAATCATTGTTATTCAGCCATCAAGAGAGCCCTCCTAAATTATTGTATTTAAATATACACGCTAACCATGCTGGGCTGGCCACTCCACGTATGCGACAATTATTCACGACACAGATAGCTACTGATGCGGTTGAGATATTTGCTGATTGGTTGCAGCTGTCAGTATCTACGGAGCAACGATCAGAATTAGAGAAACGACAGATTAAGTATTGGCATCAGCAATTAGAACGAGAAGCATTTTATCGTAATCAATCGCTATTGCCCTTCTTGCAATTATTGTATGAAGATCGCGAGTCATTGATTTCGATACCGAGAGAATTATATCAACCATTAGCTTCAGATTGGATGATTCGAACACATGACTTCGAGTGGCGTTATCGCTTATTGAAGTGGGTAGAATCTTTGGCGACATATCACGTTATTACCCCTAAACGACTGGCTAAATGGCTTAGTAAGCAAGTGCAAGCAGAGCATATTGTTTATTATCGATTGCCAACATTAGATCAATCGATTAAGATAACCCCACTGATGGAATTTTTGGATGAATTAGTATCTTCTGGTGTGTTAAAAAAGCAAGGGGCTATTGGTTATTGCCGGCGTGGTCAAGCCAAACGCTTCAATTCCTTAGAAGAGAAGTTTACTGCGGCTCATCGGGAATAACGAATGACGTGTGGTGAAATTCGTCTTTTTAGGAAAATAAATTGTTTTGTGATATCATAAGAGATAAATAAGATGGAGGGGTTATATGTCAGACACAAAACAATTACCAAAACGTCATGAAGTAGAAGAAGCAAAAACATGGGACTTAACAACTATTTATGAAAGTGATGAAGCTTGGGAACGAGATTTTGAAGCGATTGATGACTTGAAAGATAAGTTTGTCAACTTCCAAGGTACTTTGGGTGACGGGGCCGATAATTTTCTAGCAGCATTTGAGACATTATTGGATCTGAATCGTAAGTTGAGTAAACTCTTTGTATACTCACACTTAAAAAGTGATCAAGATACTGAAAATTCAACGTATCAGACCCTTAATGACCGCGCACGCTTGAAATATGCTGAAGTTGCAGAAGCACGGTCTTGGTTTACACCAGAATTGCTATCACTCTCACAGGAGACGATTGATCAGTACTTTGCTGAAGCAGAAGGGCTGCAACCTTACAAACATGAAATTGAAACAATTTTAGCTGATCGAGATCATGTCTTAAGTGCTGAGAAAGAAGCGTTATTGGCTGGGGCTAGCGATATCTTATCATCTGGAAGCCAAACCTTCTCGATGTTAAATAATGCCGATATTGAATTTCCAACAGTGACGAATGAAGAAGGCGAGAAAGTCCAATTATCACACGGTTTATACGGAGAGTTGATTCAGAGTACGGATCGATCAGTACGCCAGGAAGCCTTCAAGAAAATGTATGAAGTCTACAAAGGCTTAAATAATACATTCGCGGCAACGCTTCAGAGCGATGTGAAGAAAAATAATTATTTAGCACGTGTGCACCATTACGATTCAGCGCGCCATCAAGCGTTATCGAACAATCACATTCCAGAGAGCGTGCATGATACCTTGTTAGAAGTGGTGAATGAGAACTTACCACTCTTACACCGTTATATGGCGTTACGTAAGGAATTACTGGGTCTTGATGAGTTGCATATGTATGATTTATACCCACCGATTACGGGGGATGATAGCTTAGAGTACTCATTTGAAGAAGCAAAAGAGGCAACATACAAAGGGTTAAGTGTATTGGGTGATGAGTACAAAGCGATTTTAGATAAGGCATTCAATGAGCGTTGGATTGATGTGGTTGAGAATAAAGGGAAGCGCAGTGGAGCGTATTCATCAGGAATGTATGATACGAATCCGTTTATCTTGCTGAACTGGCATGATTCTTTAAATCACTTGTACACCTTAGTGCATGAATTAGGCCATAGTGCGCACAGTTACTTCACGCGCAACAATCAGCCGTATGTGTATGGGGACTATTCGATCTTCTTAGCTGAGATCGCCAGCACTACAAACGAGAATCTATTAACAGATTATCTCTTGAAAAAAGCTGACTCACCTGAAGAGAAAGCTCTCATTCTAAGCCAATACTTAGATGGATTCAAGGGAACAGTCTTCCGTCAGACACAATTTGCTGAATTCGAGCACAAGATTCACACCGCAGCGCAAGAGAAACAACCATTGACTGCTGATTTCTTAAATAAAACCTATGCAGAGATTAATGATAAGTTTTATGGCGATGTTGTAGTTAATGATGAAGAGATCCAATATGAATGGTCGCGTATTCCGCACTTCTATATGGGTTACTATGTATATCAATACTCAACTGGTTTCTGTGCAGCTACGGCGTTAGCGGACAAAATCTTAAATGAAGAAGAAGGTGCGCTAGATGCGTACTTAGGTTACTTGAAATCCGGTAGTAGCGATTATCCGATCGAAGTGATGAAAAAAGCTGGTCTCGACATGACGAACAAAGATTACTTGCAACGAGCTATGGATGTCTTCGAACAACGCTTGAACCAGCTAGAGGAAGTTGTTAAAGAAATTAAATAATTAGTTCACATTGAAATAAAATATTTTAGCCCTATCCTTCACACTGCATATGGTGTAAGGGATAGGGCTATTTGTTATGGATAATGTATCAAAAAAAAACAGTCATTCGTTGATGACTGTTTTTTATAAGATTTGAAAGAAAGGATGCTGATTAAATTGTTGGGTAGTTAAGTTATCAAAGGTATCTCCACAGACTTGGTGCAAGGTTTCTTTCGACAGGTGGTGCGACATTTTGATAGCTTTATTGCTACTATTACATTGATATAAGACACAAGTTGGCGTGGAGGTGATTTGCATTTTTTGGGCTAAGTGTTGATCTCTCGTATAAGCTTTTTTAGCTAAGTTTGAGTATAAGTCCTCTTGAAACATCGTCAGATCAAGGTTTACTTGCTGAGCAACCTCTATAATAAGTGCTTCTGAAAAAGAATCCCCTTCTTCAAACAAACGAGATTGAAGTGTCATTAAAAATTGCATGCCACGTTTTTTGCCTTGCATGGTGGCAGCTTGAACAGCTAGACTGGCTATGAAGTCAGCATTGAAGATTTGATTGTCATCACGCTGCATTTTCTTCAAATAAGCATAGTGCAGTTGACGCAGTGAATTTTGGCTAAGTACACTGGTCACGAAGCGAATATTCACTTTTTCGGTACGCTCTTGGGCGAATTCGATAATCATCTGATTAGCTTTAAAACACTCAGGATCGAGAGGATTAATGAAGACGAAGAGTTCAATCATCTGTCTGAATACCATAGTGAGTCCTTTCTAGTTCGTCATATATTTCTTGAAGTAAACTAATCTTATCAAAGATTGTGACAAATGCCTAATGATATGCACTTAACTGATTCATGATTGAAGTGCTTGTTGGGCCCGCCTAATTTTATTCGGGGTTTGACGATGGGGAATATTGCATTGTTGTAAGATCGCTTGAAATAGCTCTAGACCATCTGTTTCCATTGTTGATTCAACCTCTAATTCGAAATCTTCCTGCGTACCATACCAACTATGATCGAGGACAATCGTACCTTGGGGAACCTGTTTTTCACGGCGCGTGGTTGTTAATTCAGCGAATAGCGTGAGCGACTCGCTCTGCTCTAAGCCAATTTTTTGAAGCTCTTGTACAATTTCTGCTGTGGGTTCAATGGTTTGTTGTTGAATGAATGACTGAGCTTGCTCCATAGTAAGTTGAGTAGTTGTTTCCAATAATTGTCCCTCTTTAGGTGTTTTTAAAGTCATCTCAGCATAGGATTGATCGGGTCGCGTACGAATACGCAAGGCGGAGTGATGAGCTTTTAATTGAAAATCGGTTGTGTCAAAATAGTAATTGGTCTGCGTGAACTGATTCTCGTGATTAAGCTGGAACTCAGTCATTATTTGGTCATATTCTGTTTTGGTCAGCAAATTTTTATATTCAATCTCAAGTTCTTGTGACATAATAATCTCCTTTTATTAGGTTTTCGTCATATCTATGATACAATAAGAAGTGGTTACTCGTAAAGAAACAGACATAATAATGAGGAGTTTATATGGAACGTAACTGGGATAAGACGCTATATCCGTATGAATTAGCGCTAAAAGAATTAAAAGTAAAATTAAGAGGTATACGTGGCATGTACCGTCTTAGAAATCGGCCAAGTCCTATTGAATTCGTAACAGGTCGACTGAAACCAATCGAGAGTATTATCGATAAGGCGCAGCGTCGCCACATGTCGTTAGATCAATTGGAGTCAGAGATGGAAGATATTGTCGGTTTGCGTATTATGTGTCCGTTCGTTGAGGATATTTATGAAGTCGTTGATTTGATTGATCAACGCGAAGATTTGACAATTATTGAAGAACGGGACTACATTACACATAAGAAAAAAAGTGGGTACCGGTCGTATCATTTGATTTGCCGTTATCCTGTTGAATTAGTAGAAGGACGACGATTTGTGTTAGTTGAAATTCAAGTCCGTACGTTGGCGATGAATTTTTGGGCATCGATTGAACATTCGCTTCACTATAAAAAAGATGATCAATATTATCCAGAAGATATTGCTGAGCGATTGCAATCAGTCGCGGAGTCTGTTTTTTTGTTAGATGAAGAGATGTCACAGTTAAGACGGGAGATTAGAGAAATTGATGCCCAACACCATTTAGAAGAGGAGTCGCGATAAGATGCGTATAAAATTGACCCATAATTATTCAAAGAAATCTCTTGCTGTATTTACGAAACTTAAAGAACTTTTGTTAGCAGAAGACTTTCAGTTAGTGGATGAACAGCCTGATATTATTATAACGGTCGGAGGCGACGGCACGTTACTGTCTGCGTTTGAGAAGCATCAAGATTTGATTGATTCAGTTCGATTTATTGGTTTACATACGGGACATTTAGGATTTTATACGGATTGGCGCGAGTATGATTTAGAGCGACTCATAGAAGGCCTGAAAAAAGATACAGGCGAATATATTGAATATCCATTGTTAGATGTGACGGTTTTTTGTACGCAAGGGCAAGAGCCACGTCATTATTTGGCTCTGAATGAGTCAACGATTAAGCGGCATGATAGTACGTTGGTTTGTGATGTGGGCATTCGAGATGAGTTGTTTGAACGATTTCGTGGCGATGGCCTATGTGTCTCGACGCCGACAGGATCAACTGGTTTAAATAAATCGTTAGGCGGGGCGGTCTTGCATCCCCGACTAAAAGCACTTCAACTCACAGAGATGGCTTCGTTAAATAACCGTGTATTTCGAACACTGAGCTCGCCACTGGTTATTGCCCCGGATGAGTGGATTAATTTGAAGCCGATTAATACGGATAGTTTTATGTTGTCAATTGATCAGAATGTGTATCATGAGCATCACGTGAAGTCAGTGCAGTATCGTATTTCTGATAAGACGATTCGTTTTGCGCGGTATGAGCATACGCACTTCTGGGATCGGGTGGAGGATGCTTTTTTAGGAGCGAAGAAGCGACATGAGAGTTAAG
This sequence comes from Dolosigranulum pigrum ATCC 51524, assembly GCF_000245815.1. Lineage (GTDB taxonomy): Bacteria > Bacillota > Bacilli > Lactobacillales > Carnobacteriaceae_A > Dolosigranulum > Dolosigranulum pigrum. The sequence goes on along the minus strand of NZ_JH601104.1, from coordinate 40,621 downwards.
TGGACGGTTGGTAGTCATCACCCCAAATTATTGCGTGAGTTTTTGCGAAAGCAAGGGGTGTCACGTAAGTTATTGGCTAAGCTGAAATTCGAGGGAGAGATTTGGTTAAATGATGATCCGGTTAGGGTGACGGTGCCGATCAATGAAGGGGATCAGGTTATTATTGAGATTCCACCTGAGTTGCGTAATGAGCAAGTTGTCTTGTCAGATAAACCGCTCGATATTCTGTACGAAGATGAGGCGCTATTAGTGGTGAATAAACCGTGTGGTGTGGCCTCGGTGCCGTCTCCTGAACATCGCGAAGATACGATGGTGAATCGGGTGGCTGCCTATATCAGCAACAAGGCTTATCCTCATCAAGCGGTGCATGTCGTGACGCGTTTAGACCGAGAGACGTCCGGGGTGATGCTGTTTGCGAAGAATGGCTTTATTCATGCCTTGATGGACCAGCAATTGCGCAAGCGGACGCTCGATAAGTTATACGTAGCCGTTGTTGAGGGACAAGTTACTCCTGATTATGGAATATTGACTTTTCCAATTGGGCGGAGCCAAGAGTCGATTATTGAACGGATAGTGGATGATTCGGATGCAGGCAAGCCGGCGAAGACAGAATATTGGGTACGCGAGGTGCGTAAGCACTTATCGGTTGTTGATGTAAAATTATGGACAGGGCGAACACATCAAATTCGGGTCCACTTTGCACATATTGGTCACCCATTAGTTGGCGATGATTTGTACGGAGGACATCTAAAATTGTTGCAACGACACGCTTTGCATTGTCGGAAGTTGACGTTGGCGCATCCTCTAACAGGCCAGTCTTTGCATATAGTGGCAGATTTGCCGAATGATTTGCAGTCACTTATTCATAAAAACAATCAAAAATACTAGATTAGCTCAGTAGCTAATCTAGTATTTTTTAGACTGTCTCGTTAGAGTGTGTAGTCGGATAATGTCTTGCGCATGGTGTGATGTGGGATGCCGGCCTCTAAGAAGACATCGCCAATAATCTCGTAATCCAATGATTCATAGAAGCCAATTGCCGTATTCTGAGCATTGAGTACAAGTGAGCGTACATCTTGTTCGAGCGCAAAGTCTTCGATATAGAGCATTAATTGCTTACCGAATCCATGTTTGCGCCAATCTGCTAAGACAGCTACGCGTTGGACTTTATAAGTTTTGCCCAATTCTTTATCGATTAAACGAGCAACGACTACGGGTTCGCCTTCTTGGTAGCCAACAATATGGCGAGCTTGAGCTTCCATATCGTCCACTTCAATCGATTCGGGAACACCTTGTCCATCAATAAAGACACGACGTCGAATCATTAAGGCATCAGCATAAATTGGACTCGTCAAGTCTTGGGTCATCTTAAACTCAAGCATTGGTGGGATCCTCGCGTAAGATCTTATGCATCGTATGGTGTGGGCGCCCGTACTCGAAGAACCCTGGACTAGCAATCGTGTAGCCTAATTTTTCATAAAAAATAAGGGCTGCATCTTGAGCATCCAGAACTAATTCTTGCACGCCTCTTTCGCGAGCGAATGACTCAATAAAGTGAAAGAGTTCTTCCCCTAATCCTTGGCCGCGCCCCTCTTCAACGGTTGCAACGCGTTCAATTAAGTAAGTTTGTCCATCTTTTGTTGGTAGAAGTCGTGCAGTGGTTAATGGATGATCGTCAATATATCCGACGACATGAATATGCTCATAGCCACGTTCTATATCGTCCGCCTCCTCATTCTCTTCAAATCCTTGTTCTTGTACAAAAACAAGACTACGAATATGAGCGGCTTCCTTAAATACTGAATCATGAATATCGGTTGTTGTTTTAAATGTTGCCATCAAATTCCTCCTATCGCTAAAAATATAGCATGTCTATCTTTATTAGTCAAGATATTTCAGCGGTAAAAACCGTTATAAACTGAGCATAAATAATTAAGTGCTGGACCCGATTTCTTCTTGTTTGACGGCCAGAGGGATAAATAGTTACAGTTGTCTCAGTGATTTTTGTCAGGCTGCAAGTGACGAAGGTGGTGGTATTGTTGAGCGGTTATGGTATAATAGGCATACTGTCAATAGATATTCAAGTAGTGAGGGAGTTTTTATGGGAGAGACATCTTTAAAACAAACAGTTGATAAACGACGAACATTTGCAATTATTTCACACCCGGATGCTGGGAAAACAACAATTACGGAGCAGATGCTATTATTCGGTGGGGCGATCAGACAAGCGGGAACCGTTAAAGCCAAAAAAAGTGGTAAATTTGCGACATCTGACTGGATGGAAATTGAAAAACAACGTGGAATTTCTGTAACCAGTTCCGTTATGCAGTTCGATTACGAAGGAAAACGTGTCAATATTCTTGACACACCAGGTCACCAAGATTTTTCAGAAGATACATATCGTACGTTGATGGCAGTGGATGCGGCTGTGATGGTGATTGATAGTACTAAAGGGATCGAAGCACAGACCAAAAAATTATTTAAAGTCTGTCGTATGCGAGGTATTCCAATTTTTACCTTTATGAATAAGTTAGACCGTGATGGGCGTACGCCACTAGAATTGGTAGAAGAGCTGGAGAATGTCTTAGGCATTGATGCGTATGCGATGAATTGGCCGATGGGGTCAGGACGGACGTTGCTAGGGATTTATGATTTGCACAATAATCGGATCGAAGTGGCTCATCCTGACCGTGATAATCATGGGGAGCGACTTATTGCGGTAGATGATGCAGGTGAAATCGCCGGTGATCATCCGTTCAAGGAAGAGAGTGTCTATAGTGAAGCACTGGAAGAAGTGGAGTTACTTAAAATAGCCGGGAACACCTTTTCAGAAGAAGCGGTACGTGCCGGTGAGTTGACACCTGTTTTCTTCGGCTCAGCATTAACCAACTTCGGGGTCCAAACATTCCTAGAAGCATTCTTAAAATTAGCGCCAAGTCCAACAAGTGTAGCAGACAAATCAGGTCGTGAAGTTACGCCAACTGAGGACCAATTTAGTGGTTTTGTTTTCAAGATTCAGGCCAATATGGATCCAAATCACCGCGACCGCATTGCCTTTTTACGTATTGTTTCCGGCGAGTTTGAGCGTGGGATGGATGTCCAACTACCAAGATTGAATAAAAAAATTCGACTCAATAATTCAACTAATTTTATGGCGGAAGACCGTCAGACTGTTGAAACGGCTGTAGCAGGGGACATTATCGGTCTCTATGATACAGGGACTTACCAGATTGGGGACACCATTCATACCGGCAAAGAAACAATTGAATTTGAAGATCTGCCTCAGTTTACGCCTGAACTCTTTATGAAGATTCAGCCCAAAAATGTGATGAAGCAAAAATCATTCCATAAAGGCTTGCAGCAATTAGTGCAAGAAGGAGCGATTCAGGTATATCGCCTCCATCACTCTAATGATTATATTGTCGGAGCAGTTGGTCAGTTGCAGTTCGAAGTCTTGAAGACACGTATGCAGCAGGAATATAATTCTGATATTGATATGACGCCAATTGGTAATCGAATTGCGCGATGGATTGCTCCCGAACAGTTGGATCCAAAGATGAGTTCAAGCCGTAATACATTAGTGTATGACCGTTTTGATCAACCGTTATTCCTATTTGAGAACGAGTTTGCTGAGCGCTGGTTCTCAGACAAATATCCAGAAGTAGAGCTAACTTCACTGCTCTAAGATATCTTTTATGAGCTTTGATTATGAAAAATCAGAAAGATATGATAGACTGAATGAAAGCATTTTATTCAGGAGAGGTGACAGGATATGGACTATATACAATTAAATGACCGGACGAATATGCCGTTAGTCGGGACAGGAACCAATACGTTTGGGAAAGTGGATGCTGAATATCGCGGCGAATTAAATGGAGATTTTACGCCATTAGAGACAGCACTGGAAGTCGGTTATCGCTTAGTTGACACAGCTATCTCATATCGGAATGAAGCAGGGGTTGGACATACGGCAGCTAATAGCGGAGTGAAGCGCTCGGAAGTCTTCTTGACCACCAAAATTCCGACTGATGATCAGTATACGATCAGTGAAGACGCAGTGCATCAAACGATCGAACAGAGCTTAGACCATTTTGAGACGGATTATTTAGATTTGTACTTAGTGCACCATCCATTCGATTCGGTTAAGCGCTTGAAGCTTGTTTGGTCAGTGTTGGAAGAGTATTATGAGAAGGGGATTCTTAAGAGCATCGGGGTCTCTAATTTTACCGAGGCAATGATTGAAGAGATGAAGTCCTTTGCGAAAGTGATGCCGGAAGTGAATCAGATTCAATCCAACCCAACAGAATGGAACGATGATTTAATTGCTTATTTACAAAAAGAAAATATAGCAGTAACGGCGTGGAGTCCGCTGAAGGCAGAAAAAGCCCAACGTCAGCAATTAGCTGAGATTGGGCAATGCTATAATAAATCATGGGCACAAGTTTTGTTACGTTATCACGTACAACGTGGTGTAGTAGTTATTCCGAAATCGCACGATCGAGAGCACCAAGTGGATAATTTAGCCATTTTTGATTTTGAATTATCATCAGAAGATAAAGCAAAAATTAAAGCATTGTAAGTTGTTATTGTTTTAAGGCCTTTTTGGCGAGTTGATCAGCTAGTTCATTCATTTCAACGCCACTATGCGCCTTAACTTTAACAAAGGTAACCTCTATACGTGACTTGAACTGTTGGTAGTAGCGAATATAATCTTGTGAAACAGGCTTATTGGCACGCCACTCACCAGTGGCCCATTTTTCGATACCGAGATAATCGTAGAAAATTGTTATTTCTGTGTAACCATGACGAATTCCCCACTGCATAGCATTCAAGCAGCCAAAGCATTCACCGGCAATTTGGAAACTTGTACTGTAACGGGAATCATTATCTGAATTGGCCAGTCGTGCTAATTCAATCCCGCCTTGAAGCAACACAACACCGTAACTATAACGACCTGTTTTTTTGTCATAAGAGCCGTCTACATAGGCTTGCAAACCAGTGTCGTTAGAAGTAGGAGGCTCAAGCCACTCTTCAGCCTCTTGTCGAGTAGAGAATGATTTGTATTTAGCGCTGGGGAACCCGTGTACGTGTTCTTTGGTCTCATTCCAAGTTGTATAAATACCGGGTTGTCGTCCGTGTTTTACTGCGTAGTATTTTTTCTTAGTCATCGAATGCTCCTTTACTGTATTTCTAATGTAGGAGAATTTTGGCCGATTGTCAAGGGAAATATTGGATAGAATGGATTGGACATAAGCTGTAGAAAGGAAAATAAAGATGATTATTGAATTTTGTGCGGAGAATTTTACCGATGTACCAGAAGCTCTGGATGCCGGAGCAAATCGAGTGGAGTTATGTGATAACTTAGCGGTGGGCGGAACCACCCCTTCACTAGGAGTACTTAAAGCATCACAACAATATTGTGCTGGCCGTAATGTGCCAATTCGTGTCATGATTCGACCACGTGGCGGTGATTTTGTTTATTCCGCTGTTGAATTAGAGATGATGCAAGAAGATATCAAGATGTGCCGTGACATTGGCGTGGAAGGATTGGCCTTTGGGTGTTTGACAGAAGCTGGAGAGCTGGATAAAGAAGCTATGCAGTTGTTATTGTCAGAAGCAGGCAATCTGAAGGTCACTTGTCACATGGCATTCGATCATATTACTCCTGAACAACAAAAAGAAGCCTTGGACTGGTTAGTGGATCATGATGTGGATTGTATTCTAACGCATGGCGGTGTGGACGGGACAGTGCTGGATAATGCTGCTTATCTGAATGACTTAATTGAGCATGCAGATGGTCGGATTGACATATTGGTGGGTGGCGGTGTGAATTACCAGAATTTACCAGACGTGAGACAACACATTGCAACTGAAAACTTCCACGGCACAAAGATTGTAGATTATTAGACTATAAATATTGTCAGTATAAATGAAACCAGCAACTCCTATAAGTATGATTAGGGAATTGCTGGTTCTTCTATATTTGGTATGGGTAAGGGAGCGTTTTGCTCATAATTGAATGCTAGGCTATTCTTTCTCAATGAGGGTCACATGATATTTCGTTGCAATTATGATACTAACGGTAATGTAGTAAATCACCGTCATGATCAATCCCGCCATGATAAAAGATTGGTTACACAACAGCATAAATATGATAAACGCGATCAGGCTCGCTAGCGGGAACACAATAAATGTCGATGTAAAATTGAATGACTTACGGTTGATCATTATAATCACCTCCTAATCGGTTAAAGCTGATAGTCCACAACCTACAGCTGCAAATCGCAACAGTAGATAAGGTGGTAATAATTTTTTTTGATATTCATTGTATAGTCTTCTTTTTTATAGTAGCGTACTTTATCAATCAGTGAAGCATCTTAGTGAAAGAGAATGAATAATTGCCGGCGGGGATTTTAATGGATTACTTCAATGTGATCACTCCCTTTGTCTGCTTTTTATTCGCTTCCATCTATGTTACACTGACATTGTACATGATAAGCGAATAGATGTCCAGGCGATGTCTTGTATTGTGGACATCAGGAAGGTGTGATTTCCGTTGAAAGCTGGTAAGAAATTTAGATTATTATGACATCGCAAGCAATTAACGCAAGCACAAGCATGCGCTGTAAGGTGTTCCGTATGACACGCACCAAGTTGATCAAATGTATAATTAGCTTAAGCAAGTGAGGCATTGGCATAAGTATGAGATCAATCTATTCAGACAGACGCTCTTTTGTATGACGTATCCACAAATTCGAACGCTATGCTTTAATGTGATTGATTTCTTGCCCAATAATGATCAAGAAAAGTGTTGCTAAAACAATGAGTTGACGCTAGTGCTTGATCTTTCTTGTACATACTTGGACTATCGTGAGCTGACAGATGCTAGGATGTGTCCAAAGGGTTTCGTGTCATAATAGTGATAGAGGTAAATAGTTGTGTAAATACAAGGAGTTCAAGACTTCTACCAAAGTTTAAAACTCAAAAAATAAATAGTTGGTGTGCTGTTTAGAGCGGTTATTACAAAAATAAATGTTGTAAACAGTACATCAACATAAAGAGAAGGATAGAATAAAGATGCAGAAAGATTGTTGTTTTCAAAGTAAAAATAAAAGATTCAGGTATAGAGCTGCAGCAATTATTGTTGAAAATGACTGTGTTCTATTTGCCGGAAATGAAATAAATGACTATTACTATTCGATTGGCGGAGGAGTTCATATTGGTGAAACGGCCGAAGAAGCCGTGCAAAGAGAAGTGTTTGAAGAAACGGGAATTCATTATGAAATTGAACATCTTGCAATTATCCATGAAAATTTCTTTGTTGAGTCTACAGGAAAATATAAAGGATTAGATTCTCATGAAATAGCTTTTTATTTTTTAATGAAATCAAGAGGGACACAAAAATTAATGAGTAATAGTTTTACTCAAGGAGTTAAAGAAAATATGCATTGGGTACCCATTGAAGACCTTGATAAGGTTGTGGCATATCCTGTATTTATGAAGTCATATTTACAATCTAAACATAAAGAAATTTTACACATTGTGACAGATGAAAGATTATAATTATCTAAATTGCAATTTGCGGAAGTGTTAGCATGAGAATAGAAATAAACAAATTATCTACAAAATATAAAGTAAAAGAACTAAAGGCATCAGATGCTCCAGCTGTATTAAAACTAGAATGTACAAACCCGCTTTATTTTGAGCATTGTCCTCCTACTCCGAACATACAGAGTGTGTTAGATGATATGAAAGCTTTGCCACCAAAAAAGAGCTTAGAAGATAAATACTATATTGGTTTCTTTGAAGAAAAGGAGCTTATTGCTATTATGGATTTGATTCTGTATTATCCTAATGAAGACACCGCATTTATTGGATTATTCATGGTATTATCTGATAAACAAGGAACTGGAGTAGGGACAGAGACTATAGATGAATGTTTCTCAGAATTAAGGGAAATTAGTTTTTCAGCAATCCGACTTGGTTATATGAAAGGAAACTCTCAAAGTGCGGCATTTTGGAATAAAAATAATTTCGTACCAAAAGGAATAGAAAGCGATAACGGTCAGGGAACAATTGTTATAATGGAAAGACAATTAAAATGATAATTACATAAAATTGTTACATGAATCTCAGTTTACAATGATAGTAATCCACCTGAATAGATCTAAAAATTAGCAGCTTTAACCATTGATTTTACAGGTGGCAGTTCTACAACTGATGAATCGGAATGAGCAGCTGTTGTAGTGAATGTTTGCTGTTGTTATATTGTTATTTGTTAGATAGAAGAGAAGGAGTTATCTATGAAAAAATACATGTTTATGGCTCTCTTCCTGGGGCTGTCCGGCTTCTTGATGGGGTGTCATTATTTAGATAGTCAAGATCGGTCAGCAATGGGGAGTGTCCAGACGGGTCAGAATACAGATCCTGCGGGCGAGATTCCTCGTGCTGATGACTTGCCATTGGGAGAGCTGTATATAGAGATTAATGATAATATTCCCGTATTTGATTCAGAGTTATTGGAGGCGGAGGAGCCATTTTATGACTTGTCGCCACTGGATCAATTCGGTCGTGCACAAGCCGCAATTGCGCTACTCGATGAAGAATTATTACCACCAGAACAACGCGGAGATAACCCAACGTTTGAACCAAGTGGATGGAAACAAGCAAACTATGAAATAGTTTCAGGGAACTGGTTATATAATCGGTCGCACTTGTTAGGTTGGCAGCTAACGGGGAATAATGATTATGAGAACTTCATCACGGGCACGCGTCAATTCAATGCGGAAGGGATGTTGCCGTTTGAGAACTTTGTCGCTCATGTGGTCGAACAAGGAATGCGTGTCGTCTACAGTGTTATACCAATTTATGATAACGATAATCTCGTCCCACATGGGGTTCAAATGATGGGCTGGTCGCAGGATGATAATGGTGAGACTTTGCAATTTAATATCTTTGTGCCCAATGAACAAGCCGGTGTGATGATTGATTATAGTGATGGAAGCAGCTACCTTGAGTAAAGTTGAAACCAGACTAAAAACGAACATTAAATAATATAAAATTAAAAATATTCGATTAATCTATTGAAAACCGAATGAAATTAATGTATATTAATAGAAAGAGATGATAAATAATTAAAAAACGAATGGAGCGATAAGATGTCTCAAACAACATCAGCACATAAGACACAAGAATTAGCCTATGGTGTGCAGGACCGGCCGCCACTAGGAATAACCATTATATTAGCATTGCAGCATATCTTAGCAGCTTTTGCGGGAATTATTGCTGTGCCACTCGTGGTTTCGGGGGCATTAGGATTTGACGTTGAGCAAACTGGCGTGATTGTGAGTGCAACAATCTTTGCTGCAGGAGTAGCGACAGTTATTCAATCGTACGGTATTGGCCCAATTGGAGCACGTCTTCCCGGTATGATGGGAACAGATTTCACTTTTGTAAATCCTCAAATCAGTGTTGGAGCTCAATTTGGTATGGCAGGGATTGTTGGTGCAACGATAGGTGGATCGCTTGTTGAAGCTATTTTGAGTCGTTTTATTAAACCATTGACAAAATTTTTCCCACCGCTCATTACAGGGACGGTTGTTGCCTTAATTGGGATTACGCTATTGCCTGTTTCGATTGATTGGGCGGCAGGTGGCGTAGGGGCTGAAGATTACGGCTCACTGCAAAATATTACGGTTGCCTTTATTATTATGCTATTTACTTTATTTTTGAATCATTATGGGAAAGGTATTGCAAGTACAGCGTCAGTATTTATTGGGATGGTCTTTGGTTACTTAATTTGTTTACCGCTAGGCATGGTTGATTTAACAGCAGTTAGTGAAGCATCTTGGTTTGCTTTGCCTAATATTTTTCGCTATGGGGTAGTATTCAATCCAGCCTCAATTCTTTCTTTTATTCCGGCCTATGTGGTCTCGATGATTGGAACATTCGGTATTATGATGGCAATTGGAGAAGCGGCAAATGAATCAGTGGATAGCGAACAAACAGCTGGTGGTGTATTGGCGGATGCAGTGGGCTCACTGTTAGCTGGAGTTTTCGGTGCAGGACCTAATACGGCTTTCTCCCAGAATGTGGGATTAGTTGCCTTGACAAAAGTTGCAAGTCGTCATGTGATGATTGTTGCGGGAATTATGTTAGCAGGGTTAGGTGTTTTTCCTAAGTTGAGTGCCTTGATCTCAGTAATGCCACAACCCGTCTTAGGTGGTGTGGGTGTTATTATGTTTGGTTTAGTTGCGGCACAAGGATTGAAAGTCTTATCGCAAATCGAATTAGGCGATCGAGAACTGTTGATTATTTCTGTTGCCTTTGCACTGGGTATTGGCGTTACTGTACGCCCAGATGTGTTGAATGGACTTCCAGCAGCTGTCCAGATGGTCCTATCATCAGGTATTTCAACCGGAACATTAGCTGCTTTAATCTTGAATATTGTTTTGAAAAAACGTGCCTAAAAAAATGCTACTTAATGGTTAACGGTAGAGTCGACCTTAAGTAGCATATTTTTTTGTATGAATAAGTTAGTTTGTTGATTGTTCGGCGGTATCATCGAAGACATGAAGTGTCCCATTGTAGTTAGCTACCCACACGGTATCGGTTGTCTGATCATACGTTACACCGATGGGACTAGCATGTGTGTCAACGCGCTGAATCTCCTCTAAACTATTGGCATCAAATTTAGACATGGTTGCTTCATCATAATTAACGACATAAAGAGCCGTTCCATCTTCAGAAATTTCCATTGTTCGAGGTTCAAGTCCTGTTGCTGTTTTTTGCAAAATTTCCCCACTTGTAGCATCGAATGACCATAATTCATTCGATGCAGATAATGTTAAATAAACCGTTTTGCCGTCTGGACTGAGTACTAAGTGACGTGGCTTCGAATAGTCCCCTGTTGCAAAGGCTACTTCATGTTCACCCGTTGATAAGTTCACGCGGTAAACTTCATGGGCATACATAGCAGTCACGTAAGCTGTCTCATTATCAGGTAAGACAACAATTCCTCGAGGGAAAGTATTGAGAGGAATCTGCATAATTTCTTTGGTTGTTTTCGTATCAATAACGGATAGTGAATTATCACACCAGTTAGATACGAGTAATTTTGATTGATCGGGCGACAGGGCAACATACTTCGGTACACGCCCGACTGGAATGACCTGATCCCAATCTTGTTGGGCGAGTGAGTAACGATAAACAACAGAAGGAGTAATCGCATCTCCATGAGAACAATTATCATCAGCACTTGCGCCTACACCAGCTAGAGAATAGTTCGATACATAAGCATATTGTCCATCATCGGTCCAAACCGCTTCTACAGGTGCGCCGGCAATCTCTCCAACATAATCTTCATAACCAGGTACATCGAATGCAGAAAAATCAACAGAATCTGATAAGACATGATCCAACTGTAATGTCTCAGCATCAAATAAAGCGACATTGTGCGAATACATCATATTATTTGTCAATAACTTGCCTTGACCATTAGAAACAATTGATTTAGGTGTAATAGGATGTCCGTCTAAAATATCTACTAATTCAAGCTGAGTAGTATTAGAAGGGAGAGTAGTCTCTTGTTCTAGTTCTTCTTCAGACTTGCTAGTAGCTTGTTTAGCTGTATCTGTTTGTTCAGCTGTATCTTCCGATAGGGCAACATTGGATGATGACTGGGTACTATCGGCTTCATTCGAGTCACCACTAAGGGCTTGTTGATAGTGATCGATATGTGAACAGCCCATAAGCAGACCCGCTGTCAATAGCATAACACTATATCACAAAGAATAGCACATCATATCATTATTTTTACAATGATCTAGCGAGCATCATAATTGTTATCAGTGTTTTCTGCACCATGACTTATGATAAAATGGAAGAGAATAGTTAAGGAAGTGGGGAAATTAATGATTCAGAAGAAATCAGTAGATAAAAAAACAGACCAACTCATTGAAGAGCAAGTAAATTTAACTGAAACTAAACGATTAATTAAAAAAATTGACAGTAACCACTTAATGATTAATGGTGTTAAATATGAAATTGTACAAAATTATAAAGAGGCACTAGCTATAGAGGTGCTAGAAAATCGTTACACAGAATTTTTTGAAAAATATGACTATATTGTCGGTGATCTATCGCGTGAAGCCTTAAGGTTACGCGGATTTTATGCTGATCATCAACGCAAAGTACCGGTTGATATGCGAATTTCGTATTTAGAAGATTATTTAGCTGAGTTTTGTAATTTTGGTTGTCCGTATTTTGTTTTGCAACGGTTGGCGCCTAAAAAGCACTTTAAACCCTATAATAGCAAGGACAACCAGCAGTATCATAAGAAAAAAGCGAAGTTTAAAAAGAAGCCCCATAAATCAAAATAACTAAAATAGCGGAAGGTAGTGCAATCACGTGAAAAAAAATTATCAAGGATATATTATTGATTTGGACGGAACCATGTATCGCGGTGCAGATCCGATTAAAGAAGCACCCGGCTTTATTGAGCGCTTACGTGCAAAAGAGGTGCCGTTTTTGTTCTTAACAAATAATTCGACCGGACATCCAAGTGATAAGGTAGAGCAGTTGCGTCGGGTTGGGGTAGAGGCTTATCCTGAAGAGGTGTATACCAGTTCATTGGCCACAGCCGATTATTTAGCTTCGTTAGGTGGAAAGACGGTTTATGCTGTTGGGGAAAAGGGCTTACTCGATGCCCTGTCAGAAAAAGGACTGATCTTCGATGATCAAGCACCTGATTATGTAGTGATTGGATTAGACCGCCAAGTGACTTATGAAAAGTTAGAAAAAGCGGTATTACTTATTCAAGCGGGAGCACAATTTTTTGCGACGAATAAAGATACTAATATTCCAACTGAGCGGGGAATGTCGCCGAGCAATGGGGCATTAGTTGCGTTCGTAGAAAAAGCAGTAGATGTGTCGCCAAAATTCATCGGGAAACCAGAAGCTATTATTATGGAAAAAGCTCTGGAAAAATTAGGTTGTCAAGCCTCAGAAGTTTTAATGGTGGGGGATAACTACGAGACGGATATCCGTTCTGGGCTCGATAATGAAATTGATACGTTACTTGTTTTGAGTGGCTTTACCACAAAGCAAGACTTGGAACAGGTGGAGAAACAACCCACTTATGTCATTGAAACATTAGATGACTGGGAAATAGAATAGGTTGTGAAGCGAGTGAATAAATATAAACTGGGTCATCTATTAGGCAAGACTAGTTTGTTTTTGACAATTTTGACCCTCAGTATTGCGTTAACGATTTTATTTGTGCCACTGTTTGAATGGTCACTCTATATTGGGAATATTCCCGAACAAGTTGGGCTGTCTCATGAGACGATTATGGAAAATTATTATGTGCTATTACGCTATTTACACGTACCATGGATTAATGAATTGAATATGCCGGATTTTCCGATATCTGCCAGTGGAGCATTTCATTTTTATGAAGTGAAGGTGTTATTTGGGGTTAATTATGCGGTCCTTTTTATAAGTGCGATAGGTTCAATATATTATGTGAATTATTTGAAGCAACAACACTATCTGTGGTCGCTGCGACAGCCTTTTAAGGTAGCAATGGTTGTGCCGATAGGATTGACAGTGTTTTTAGCGTTCAGCTTTGATTATATGTTTGTTTTGTTCCACCAAATTTTATTTAACAATGAGGATTGGCTATTTAATCCCGCAACAGACCCCATTATTACGGTCCTAACGCAAGATTTCTTTATGTATTGTTTTTTATTTGCCTTTATTTTGTTAGAGAGTATGCTGGTTGGAGGTTATTTAATAGGGAAGGTTAGTCAGTCGCGTTAAAAAAATCGTTTATCTTTTTGCAAAGATAAACGATTTTTGTTTAATAAGATTATTGCATAATCGCGGAGACACCAGGATCAGCATGGGCAATGCGACTGGCAGCAGCTGCAGCAATAGCGCCCACAATATCATCTAAGAACGTATGAGTCATGTCAGAATCAAGATGTGTATCGAGTTTAGAGATGATTTTTGGTTTGGTCTTGTCCAAGTATCCGAAATTCGTAAACCCAATGGAGCCATAGACATTAACAATAGACAGTGCCAAGACTTCATCAATACCGTATAGTCCTTCATCAGAGGCGATAATTTCACTGAGAGGGCTAGAGAGTTTGCCTTCTTCTGTTAGGATATCGAGCTCGATACCCGTTAGAACGGCATTACATACTTCTCGTTTTTCCAAGACTTTTTTGACATTATCTAAGCAATGTTCCATGGATAATTCTTTTAGGTACGGCTTTTGTAAGTCATAGACCAGTTCGGCAATATCTTCAAGAGTAACACCACGTTCTTGAATGCGGGCAATAGCTTTTTGGCTTAATGTTTTATCTGATTGAATTTGAATCATAGTTAGCTCTCCTTTAGTTATAAGTATAATTCAGTACTTTGAATGGGTTGTTTGTGTGCAGTTGGATCAATATAAGACATGGCATGATTGATTGCGGTCGGTGCTTCACCGAAACCTACTGCAATTAATTTTATTTTTTCATCATAGTGAGCGACATCACCGATAGCAAACATACCCGGGACTGTGGTGGTCATGGCGCGATCGACAAGAATACCGCGACTATCTAATTGGATGCCCCAGTCACTTACTTCATCCATTGCAGAGACGAAGCCGTAATTAACGATGAGGTAATCGATATCGATAGTTAGTGTGTCGTTCGAACGTTTCTTGCTCAATGTTAGTTGATCAATCTGTCGATTATCTGAACTGTGAAGTTGTTTGGGAATATAAGGGGTGAGTAGTTGCACTGATGATTGTTCTAACTGTTGGACGGCCCCTTCATGAGCTCTGAATTGGTTGCGACGATGGATGAGAGACACTTCAGAGGCAACTCCTTCTAGAGCTAGCGCCCAATCAACAGCCGAGTCTCCACCACCACAGATCGCCACTTTTTTATCTCGGTATTGTTCTAAGTTACGCACAATATAGTGCAAATTAGTTTGCTCAAATACTTCAGGGTAATTGAATGGCAAGCGACGTGGCTTAAATGATCCTTGACCTGTTGCGATAATAACAGTTTTGGAGTAGTGGGTACCTTTAGTGGTTGTAAGTTTGAATTGATCGGCTTCCTCTTCGATCAGTAATACTTTTTCTTCTAAACAGATCGTAGGGTTAAAGTGATTCATTTGTTGGATTAACTGGTCAGTTAGTTCAGCTCCGGTTATACTCGCATAGCCCCCAACATCATAGATCATTTTTTCAGGATAAAGAATATGAGGTTGTCCACCTAAGATAGGGAGAGATTCGATAATTTTAGTCGAAGCTTGTCGCATCCCAGCATAGAAGGCGGCAAACATTCCTACAGGGCCACCACCAATAATTGTAATATCGTATAGGGTTGACATGTTAACTCCTCCTTCATTTTTTACACATAAAATAAGTAATAGATTGCTACCGAAATGATAATGCCTGACAGTATACCGAAGAATACTTCAATCGGCTTGTGTCCGAGCATTTCGCGTGATTTTCGTTCAATTGCAGGAAGTTCTTTCATCCCTTCTTGGGTTAAGTTAACAAAACTCTGGCGCAATTCCTTGAAATCATTAAATAATTCATTAATCATAATACTATGTTCACCACTTTGTCGGCGGACCCCCATTGAATCGAAAATAACAATTGAGCCAAAGGTGATCGCAATAGCAACATGTGGAGAGGTCCATCCATATTCGATAATAAGAGCAGTCATAACACTGACGACTCCGGCCGAATGCGAGCTAGGCATGCCTCCTGTTGAGAAGATAATAGAGGGTTGCACACTTTTACCTAAGGATAAACCAATTGGATATTTAATCAATTGTGAGATAAGAATCGATGATAATGCTGCAATGAGTGGATAATTATTGAATATCGATATCATGTTTAAAACGTCCTTCTTTTTTTAGTAATCTATTACCCATCATACCATTTATAAAGAAAAAAATCAGGGAAAAGCCATAAAAAAAGCTATCCAACCCTTTTACTGAGTTGGATAGCTCCTTTGGTCATTTATATAAAATTTAATGTTTATCGGTGTCATTTGCCTTCGTATCATCAATAGCATCGAGATTAAATTTTTCATAATCTTCTGGGACACTTTCAGC
Organism: Dolosigranulum pigrum ATCC 51524; assembly: GCF_000245815.1. Lineage (GTDB taxonomy): Bacteria > Bacillota > Bacilli > Lactobacillales > Carnobacteriaceae_A > Dolosigranulum > Dolosigranulum pigrum. The sequence goes on along the minus strand of NZ_JH601104.1, from coordinate 24,496 downwards.
TTGTTTTTCACCTTCTGTCTTACCTTGGTGCTCTTCTGGATCAAGACCTTCATCTTTTTCGTGCTTTTTCTTTGTCAATTCAGACATCCCTTTTCGTTGAGCATAACTGGAAACAGCATCTGTTCCAGCTAGGTTCTGACCCGCATATTTGTTTTGGCTATTTGGATCGTCCATCATAATCACTCCGTTTCATTTAAGTAATACAAGTATATCATGAAAAAGAAAGCGGGTCCATTGTTATAATAACAAATTATTTATATTGTATCGGTAGGGGTTATTTGTTAAGATGAATGATGATCATCGTAAAAGTTTATGATTTTAAAGGAGATTACAATTTATGCGTAAAATGAGTGTGCTAGTTATGGGGGTAGCGTGGATGTTAATGGGCTGTGTCTCGCCGGAAAATAGACAGTATACTGATCCAAGTACCGTAACTTATGAGATTGAAGGAGCCGACGAAATAACAGATCAAGCAGAAGTAGAGCAAGCAATAACAGTTATTAAAGAGAATTTAGCAGCCGCCCAAGATAGAGATATTGAGCGTTATGTAGCGACAATTGTGTCAGAGGCGCGAGCAGATACTCGCAAAGAGTTGATCCCATTTTTCGACGCCTATGAGTTAGAACATACAATTTTGGGTATAAAAGTAGCTGATCAACAGCCAGAACAGATGCTGATTAAAGTGTTGTTGCAAACAGTCGCGATTGATCAAGCACCAGAGGCAGATCATTACCGCGATCATGTGTCAGAAACCAATTATACATTAGTGAAAGAGAATCAAAACTGGCTGATTGCTGAAAGTCAAGTAACTGAAAATGAGTTTATTAAGCAAAAGCAGTAACCCCTTTCTTTAAATAACGACTGATTCGTAGTATAATGAGATGGTAGAATTTATATAAAGAGAGCTAGGAGCGAAATAATGAGTACGCAAGGAAAAAAAGGACCGGGTAAGTTCACTACATTTTTAACGAATATAGGGGGATGGATTGCTGATGCCTTCTTGTTACATATTTATATTCTGTTCGGCACAATAAAAGGCGGAGTAATTTTAGGCTTATTCCCTGCACTGACAGCTGGCGTAAAAGTGTTATTATCATGGATTCTTGATCCATATGCCAAGCATGAGAATTTCAAAGTATTTCATCGTTCATGGCAAAAAAATTTCAAATTAGCTAATTTGGTAGGTTATACGGTGGCGGTGCTGTATGCATTCTTAGGAATTGATTGGTATGTGAATAAGATGCACATTGAATCAGTGGGCTTAGGCTATGCCTTGATTGCTGTTATGGTCGGAGTTGTGTTTTTGACAAGTTATATCTTTACTATTATGTCTAGCTTCGATGTGAGTTATAAGGAAACGTTGAAGCAGTCATTTTTCTTAAGTTTAGCGACACCTATGCATACGCTGGCGGGACTATTTGGTTTATTTGCGGTGTATCATATCATTTATGCGTTTCCATTTATTGGGGTGTTTTTTGGTTTTACATTATTTTTACTACCGTTAGCGTGGTTCAATCATACAGGATTCAATCGGGTCGAACAGTATAAGCGGGATAATTTATAACATTAGGAGGGAAGAAGCATGACGCGAAAGAAACAGCCCAGTGTTTTGAAAAGATATATGTTATCTTATATTTTTGTGTTCTCTATTCCCTTAATTTTATTAGTATTTTTGATTAATACGATTTATATTCAAAATATTCGAGAGGATATTACGCAACTTAATGAAACCTATCTGACACAATTGGATGATGAACTTGATCGTACATTTGATGATTTGCATAGTATGCGTGATTTTATTAATCATGAAAATAGTTTTCCAGCCGGTGCAGTTTATATGAATAATCAATACAATGAATATAATAATTTAGTGCGTGTCTACCGGCAAGCAGTTGATTCAGTTCAGTCTATGTTCATTATTTATCCCAATCAATCATTTATTTTTTCACCGCACGGAACGAATTCTATTGAAGCTTTGTTGGAATATGGTCCCGAGTTCAAAAGTGCGGATAACCCCGAACGATTGCGTGAGATGATGATGACAGCTGATGAACAATTGTATGCGGAGCGTAATAAGATATATTATACGTTACCCATTGGCGCTTCGAATTATGCGCAGATTATGTATGTGGTCAATGCTAGTCATGTACGTGATTTACTTGGAACATTAGGTAGTCGCGAAGTCGGTATGACCCTTTTATTGAATGAAAATAATGATATTGTGCTCAATTCAGATTATTATCAAACACTTGATGCTGAGATGATTGAAGACATTGATTTTTCATTTGAGGATGAAATGACGGCACGTTTGGATGGGATTAATTATCATATTACACAGCGAACAAATGAACGAACGGGTTGGAAATTTGTAGCACTGACAGATATTAATAAGCATTATCGTTCATTTTATCAAGCATTGGGTGGCGTAGGAATGGGTCTATTCGTATTGTTATTAGTCGGATTAGCGATTTCTTATTATTTGGCACGACGACATTATCAACCAATTGAGAAGTTAACAGATTTATTAAGTCAAGATAGTGACGATCAAGAGCGTACAGGTGACGAATGGCAATTTTTACAGAAGCAAGTGACGAGTACGTTTTCTAACGTAGAATCATTGAGTTCTAAGATGAATGAACAAGCGCTCTTTATTCGCAATAGCATTTTACTAGATTTAATTGAAGGAAAATATACATCAGATGATCAATTTAAACAACATGCTGCAAGCTATGAAATTGAACTGCCCTTTCGATATAAGGGAGTTATAATTGTCGAATTTGGTGATAATCCCGTAAGAGAAGCAAGCGAGACGGTTGAGCATATTGCCTCAGCCATTAGAGATCGTTTGAATCGGATATATTATTCATTGGAGCCAGTTATTCCACTATTTAAAAATAATGAACTTTATATTATTGCTAACTTTGATGTGAATAATGATGACTCGATGATCCAGATTATGTATTATATTCGTAAAATTTGCCGTCAGTTTAATTGGGTGGATAAAGATCGGTTAAAGTTTGCAATCGGGCTAGCGTCAGATGAGTATACGTATTTGAATAATTCATACATTCAAGCGAGTGCAGCCTTAGAGCGGTTGAACACCGAGCAGAATGATGACAAAACAGTATACTTCTTCAAGGAATTAGAAACACAATCAACCCAAGAGACGATTCATTATCCAGAAAAAGATGTATTATTGTTAATCCAAAGTTTGAAACAAGCTAATCTACAAACCGCTCAAGAAGTTGTGGAACAATTATTTGCAGATTTGCAGACCTTACCACCGACAAATGATTTCTTGCTACAAGCAAATGTGGCTTATGTTTGGAATGAATTAATTCAATTCGCTGAATCTTTTGCTCTAACAGAAGAGGGCCAACTGTTGACCGAACTGAGTCAGTTTACTGACTTGACTGAAGCAAGGCAGTTATTAGATCAGTTTATAGTGAAAATATGTAGAGAAATGGCAGCTCTTAAAAAAGCTGAAAGTAGTGAAATTGAAAAAAATGTTGTTCAAGCAATCTATGATAACTATACATCAGCTGATCTATCACTAGAAAATATTGCCAGTGAGAATAATATCTCCGTTTCATATGCCAGTAAGTTAGTAAAAGAAGAGACTGGGGAGTCATTCAGTAATATTGTTCAAAACTTGCGTATGGACCGATTTAAGAAATTGTTAGTGAGTACAAATCGTCCAATAAAAGAATTAGTGGCTGAAGTGGGGTATTTCGATGTATCGAACTTTACTCGGAAGTTTCGAATTGAACATGATATGACACCGGGCCAATACCGTAAAAACCATCAAACAAAATAGATATGACCACAATGGGTGAGTCCAAAAAGGGACTTGCCCTTTTTGCCTATAAAAAACAACTTGAAGTCAAAATTTAGACATAAAATATGATGAACAATAAAAAATAATGAAGAAAACAAGATATGTTTTCTTCAAAAAGGTGTCAAATGTTTGTCCAATAGTGTGTCAAATTTGACAATGCAGAACTGGACAGGCTGTAAAGACTGATGTGAAAGGGTTTCAATTCAAGAAAGAAAAACATTTTTTACATATTGATGATTTTTCATATTTTAGATAAGATAGAGTTACAAGTTAAGAAAACGGCTTCAAGACTAAATGGACTTCGAGCTCGTTTTCAGAGTAAAGGAAGGGAGAGTGTATTTATGGCACAAGATGTGGCAGACACTTCGAGGGTAGCACCTCCAGAAAATGTAAAGAAAACGTTCAAAGAACGTCTAAAGCAAGCAGGTAGCAATTGGCAATTATATGTAATGATTTTTCCAGTTGTTTTATACTTCTTTGTATTCGCCTACATACCGATGTACGGGGTGCAAATTGCATTCAAGCGGTATATGCCGATTCACGGAATTTGGGGGAGTCCTTGGGTAGGGCTTCAACATTTCGAACGGTTCTTCAATTCTTATTATTCATGGGATTTGATTTGGAACACGATTAGTTTAAGTTTATACCAATTAATCGCGGGGTTCCCGGCGCCGATTATTTTGGCGTTAGCCTTTAATGAGATGAAAGATGGTTTCTATAAGAAATTCGTTCAGACAGTTACTTACGCTCCACACTTTATTTCGGTCGTAGTTATTGTTGGGATGATTACGTCTTTCTTGTCACCATCATCGGGGATTATCAACGTCTTCTTAAATAAATTAGGATTTGAATCCTATGCCTTTATGGAAGACCCACGATGGTTCCGATCAATCTATGTCTGGTCAGGTGTATGGCAAAGTACAGGATATGGAACGGTTATTTACTTAGCGGCCTTATCCGGTGTTGACACACAGTTACATGAAGCAGCGACGATCGATGGGGCTTCAAGATTACAACGTTTATGGCATATTAACTTGCCAGTACTGGTACCAACGATGGTGATTTTACTGATTATGAACTTTGGGGGAATTATGGAAGTTGGATTCGAGAAAGTTCTCTTAATGCAGAATCCATTGAACTTAGCAACATCCAATGTTATCTCGACGTTTACTTACCAGACAGGTCTATTGGAAGCACAATATAGTTATGCGGCAGCAATTGGTTTATTCAACGCAGCGATTAACTCAACGATGCTTCTCTTAGTGAACTGGATTTCCGGTAAACTGAGTGATACCCAACTTATTTAATCAGAAGAAAGGAGTAATTTTATGGCAGATTCACTAGCAAGTAGTCAACCTCAAAATAGTTTAATTAAAGAATCAGTTGGCGATCGTATCTTTCTCGTTTGTGTGTATATTTTTGTCACATTAGCATTAATTGTGACCTTGTATCCATTGATTTATATCTTAAGTGCTTCGATGTCTGATCCGGCAGCAGTTCGAACTGGACGCATGGTTTTATGGCCGGTAGATGTGACGTTACAAGGGTACCGCGTTATTCTTCAGAATGCTAGTTTATGGCGTGGCTATTACAATACGATTATCTATACAGTAGTTGGAACAAGTATTAACCTGTTGCTGACTATTCCAGCTGGTTATGTTCTATCACGAGATGATTTCCAGTTAAAAGGTTTCGTAACAAAGATGATGGTTATTACTATGTTCATTAGTGGTGGTATGATCCCGACGTATATCTTAGTTAATAATTTAGGGATTACGAATACGATGTGGGCGCTAGTTTTACCTGGGGCGGCATCGGTTTACAATATCGTTATTACTCGAGTTTTTATGAGTACAACAATTCCTGATGAATTGACAGAAGCAGCTGTAATGGATGGAGCCAACAACTTTAAGATTTTTACAGCAGTTGTGTTGCCGCTATCTAAACCGATTATTGCAGTAATGGCATTGTTCTACGGAATAGGACATTGGAATAACTTCTTCAATGCCTTGCTATACTTAGATGATCGTTCACTTTACCCACTTCAGATGGTATTACGTGAAATTCTGGTCTTACAAGACTTAGCAAGTAACCCAGATGTTATTTCGGAAGAACAAGCACTCTACGCTCACTCACAACAGCAATTAGCAGCTGTCATGAAGTATGGGGTCATGGTCGTTGCGACCGCACCGGTTATTATGGTCTATCCATTCTTACAAAAATACTTTGTAAAAGGGGTTATGTTAGGGTCTATTAAAGGATAATAAATTTAGAACAAACTATTAAAAAAACATTTCTTTAGGAGGAAATACAATGTTCAAAAAAAATGGTAAGTTAGTTGCAGGTTTACTTCTATCTACGGGATTGCTCGTAGCGTGTAGTGGGGGATCTGGTGCACCAGAGTCATCAGCAGGAACTGCTGAATCAGAAACTTCAGAGGGGGTAGCACAAGAAGGGTTGCCAATTGTTGAAGACCAACTTGAATTAACCCTAATGGCTCCAAGTACCGGAACAGAATGGTCAGACATGCCAGCACTGCAAGAGTACGAAGGAATGACTAATATTGCACTTAAGTACAACAATCCACCGTTAAGTGATTTTGAGACGCGTTTTAACTTGTCATTTGCAAGTGGCGAACTTCCTGACTTCTACTTAGCTCCAACTGGTGCGTTAACACCAGCAATGGAAGTTGATTACGGAACACAAGGGTTGTTACTTCCATTGAATGATTTAATTGATAATTATGCGCCAAACTTGAAACAGATTTTAGAAGAGCGCCCAGATGCTCGTCAGTCAATTACTACGCCAGATGGAAATATCTATGCACTACCGACTATTTCAGAAGAATACTCTGCAGCTTGGGTAACCGGGCCAATTTGGTACAACGGGGAATGGCTAGATGCTTTAGATGCAGAAGTGCCAAAAACATTGGATGAGTTCTATGACTTATTAGTTCGCTTCCGTGACGATGATCCGAATGGTAATGGGGAACAGGATGAAATTCCTCTATCTGGAAGCGATGGGATGACTTACTTACGTCAATACTTAGTACCAAGTTTCGGTATTAAGAAATTTGATATGGAAGAAAAAGACGGAGAAGTTCGTTACGCACCTGCTAGTGAAGATGCACGTGAGTACTACAAGTTTATGAACAAATTGTACGAAGAGAAATTACTAGACCAAGAAGTCTTCTCTCAAAGTGGTGATCAGAAGAAAGCTAAAGGAGAGTCTGATCGTCTCGGAGTTTACCACGACTGGTTCTCTTACTTCACATCAGGTAAAGAGGAAGAAGAAGCAGTGACTGATCCAATGTTCCATCCACTAACAAGTGAATGGCAAGCTGAACCATTGGCACCAATTAAGACGGGTATTAATCGTTCAACGGCAGCTATTACAACAGCTAATGAACATCCAGAAGCAACCATGCGCTGGTTAGATGGTCTATATGATCCAGAAATTGCTAACTTAATGAGTGTGGGACCAGAAGGACATGTTTGGGAATTAGACGAGAATGGTAAACGTCAGTACACAGAAGCAGCAAAAGGAGACGTTGAAGAAGTTCGTTCAAAAGTTGCGCCAAACTATGGACTTGAATTCCCTGGCTACCACCAAGATAAAGAAGACTACGATGGTCCAGACTTGACAATTGGTGACGAAGAGAACCCATTCCTTACATTCGTGAAGCAAGAAACTGCTGACAAGATCGATCCATACGGTGAAGTGCCACTACCAGACTTGTACTTGTCACAAGAAGAGATCGACAAAACACAAGCTATTATTGGTGACTTAGAAACATTCATCGAACAAGAAGAAGCAAAATTCATCACGGGTCAAAAAGACATTAATGATGATGCGGTCTGGGAGCAATACTTGCAAGAAATTGAAAGTATGGGATTAGACACATTAGTTGAAGCATACCAAGCAGCTTACAATCGTTGGGTTGAAGCAGGAGAACAAATCAACTAATTTGAATCTTAATAGGCTCATAACAGTAGTATAGAATATAATAGCTCGCATCTCTTCTTTCAGAAGAATTGCGGGCTATTGTTATGAAGAAATAGATAATTGGTAACGGTTGACATTGGTGAATAAATCACTAAACTAGAGATAAATAAAGGTAGATAGGAGTAGGGACATGACGAAACAAGAATTACCCAAAGAAGTAGAGGTATTCATGGCGGAGATTAACGATCTAGCCAGTGATCATCCCGAGTGGTTAGATATTTTTAATCATAATTTTTTAGATACATTACAAAATACTGTGCGGCGTCAGGATGATGGGACGACTTATGTGTTAACAGGTGATATTCCGGCCATGTGGTTGCGAGACTCAACTGCACAAATTCGACCATACTTATTCTTAGCCAATCGCTCAGAAGATATTAGAGATCTGATTAAAGGCGTGATTGAACGTCATTTTCAAATGATTAGCATCGATCCGTATGCAAATGCGTTCAATGAAGCCCCCAATAATGCAGGACATCAGACGGATCAGACTGAGATGAGACCGATTGTCTGGGAACGTAAGTATGAGATCGATTCGCTTGCTTATCCGGTGCAACTTGCTTACTTGTATTGGCAAGAAACGAATGATACGAGTATTTTTAATACCACTTTTTTAAATGGCTTGCAAGCTATTATTGAGACATGGGAAGTGGAACAAAATCATGAGAATTCACCGTATCGCTTTGAGCGAGATACTTGGCGTGATGCAGATACACTGGTGAATGGAGGTTTGGGGACACCTGTTGCTGAAACGGGCATGACGTGGAGTGGTTTCCGTCCCAGTGATGACCGTTGTGAGTATCATTACTTAGTGCCGTCTAATATGTTCGCAGTTGCGGTATTAGGTTATGCAGAGCAGATATTAACAGAAGCTTATCCAGAAAAACAGGACTTATTGAGTCGGACAACAGCATTGAAAGAAACCATTGATGCGGGGATTAGAGAGTATGCAATTGTTCAAAATAAAGCAGGTGACGATATTTATGCTTTCGAAGTGGATGGGTTAGGACACTATACGATTGAGGATGATGCCAATATTCCAAATCTCATCTCAGCTCCTTATCTGGGTTATACAACAATTGATGATGCGCTCTATCAACGGACGCGTGAGACAATGTATAGTTCAGAAAATAGATATTATTATGAAGGAACGGCAGCTAGCGGAATTGGTTCTGAACATACCCCACCAGATTTTATTTGGCATATGGCGTTAGCGATGCGGGGGTTAACTAGCTCCGATAAAGCAGAGAAAAAAGCGATGTTAGATTTAATGGTCGCAACGGATGCCGATACGAAAGCAATGCATGAAGGATTTCATAAAGATGACCCAACGCAATATACGCGTGAATGGTTCTCATGGCCCAATATGTTATTTATTGAATTGATGTTAGATTACTATGGCTATAAATTGAAAGGAGCGGAAGTGTAAGGATGAATCGAAAATTTCCAGAAGGCTTTCTATGGGGGGCGGCAACAAGTGCACCACAATCAGAAGGTGCGCAGTATGAAGACGGGCGTACGCCGAGTACATGGGATAAGTGGTTTGAACTAGAGCCAGAATATTTCAATCAGGATCAAGGCCCACAAGAAACAGTCCAAGTCTATAAGCGATATCAAGATGATGTGAAGTTGATGTCAGCTATTAACCATAATTCACATCGAACATCTATTTCGTGGAATCGCTTATTGCCAGATGGTAAGACAGTGAACGAAAAAGCCGTTCAATTTTATCGGGATTATTTTAAGCGAATGAAGGAAGAAGGCATCGAGCCGATTGTTAATTTATTCCACTTCGATATGCCGTGGTGGTTGATGGAGCGTGGCGGTTGGGAAGCGCGTGAATCAGCGGATCACTTTGCGCATTATGCGAAGGTTGCGTTCCAACAATTCGGCGATATTGTCCACTATTGGACCACATTTAATGAACCGATTGTCCATGTGACATGTGGTTATCTGGCGGATTATCATTGGCCAAAAGTTCATGATTTAAAACGAGCGGTGCAAGTGGCTCATCATACGTGTCTCGCGCATGCTAAAGCGGTTATTGAATTTAGAACGTTAGATTTAGACGGGAAAATTGGCAATATTTTAAACTTATCGCCTGTCTATCCGCGTAGTGAGCGTGCAGAAGATTTGAAGGCTGCGAAAGATGCGCATGCTATTCATGTGAAGAGCTTCTTAGATCCAACTGTTCACGGAACTTATCCAGAGCACTTAGTCACTTTGCTACGAGAGCATGACTTATTGCCAGAGACAGAAGCAGAGGACTTAGAAGTTATTGCACAAGGAGCGGTCGACTTTTTAGGGGTTAATTATTATCAACCCATTCGTGTGAAAGAAGTACCGGAAGCAGAGCGTCATCATCCAGCGCAGAGCTTAGAAGATTTCTCCAGACACTATGATTGGCCTGAGAAACGGATGAACCCTTATCGTGGCTGGGAGATTTATCCTAAAGGTATTTATGACATTGCGATGATGATTAAAGAAGATTACAATAATATTCCTTGGTTTATCTCTGAGAATGGTATGGGGGTTGCTGAAGAAGAGCGTTTCATTGATGCATCAGGGGAAGTACAAGATGATTACCGCATTGAATTTATTCACGATCATCTTGAATATGCTCTTCAAGCAATGGAAGAAGGAGCTAATTGCTTTGGGTATCATTTATGGACCTTTATCGATTGTTGGTCATGGTTGAATGGGTTTAAGAATCGTTATGGGTATTATCGTCTAGATCTTGAAACGCATGAACGCACACCGAAAAAAAGTGCCCACTGGATAAAAGATGTTATTGCTTCAGGAGAATTGCCTGAACTAAATCACGAAAGAAAATAGTAGAGAAGGAGATTTTTATGACCAAAACGGTACACATTATTTCACATACACATTGGGATCGTGAATGGTATTTGCCGTATGAACGCCATCACATGTTATTAGTTGAGTTAATCGATAGTATCTTAGAATTATTCGAGACAGATCCGGAGTTTAAGTCGTTTTATTTAGATGGTCAGACGGTTTTGTTGGATGATTATTTAGAGATTAGACCGGAGAATGAGTCACTTCTTAAAAAATACATCGAAGCGGGACGTTTGCGGATAGGGCCATTTTATACCTTACAAGATGCCTTCTTATCATCTAGTGAGTCGCATGTTCGTAATTTTTTACAAGGTCACTCAGATGCGAAACGTTGGGGGCAAACGACAGAGATCGGTTACTATCCGGATACGTTTGGAAATGTTGGGCAGACGCCACAGTTGATGGATCAATTAGGGTTTGATGTCGTTGCTTATGGTCGCGGGGTGAAACCAACCGGATTTGCCAATGATTCGAATGAGGAAGATAACTTTGTATCGAGCTATTCTGAGATGAAATGGGCCGGTGCTGATGGAACAGAAGTGCTTGGTTTATTATTCGCGAATTGGTACAGTAATGGGAATGAAATTCCGACTGATCCCAAACAAGCAAAAGACTTTTGGACACAAAAATTAGCCGATGCAGAGAGTTATGCTTCGACGGATCACTTGCTGATGATGAATGGTTGTGACCATCAGCCTGTTCAACGGGATATCTCTGAAGCAATTCGTGTAGCTAATGAATTATATGACGATTATGAGTTTATTCATTCTGATTTTCCAACGTATATTAAGGCATTATTGGAAAATGTGCCAGAAGATTTAGATACAGTGCACGGAGAATTGACATCACAAGAAACAGAAGGGTGGTATACATTAACGAATACGGCTTCTTCTCGTTCTTACTTAAAACAACAGAATGAAGCAACGACACGTTTGTTAGAGATGGTTGCAGAGCCACTTGCCACCTTGGCGTATGAAGTAACCGGTAAATATCCACATAATATGTTAGAGTATGCCTGGAAATTCGTGCTACAAAATCAGTTCCATGACAGTATTTGTACGAGTGGAGTGGATGAAGTGCATGATGGGATGGAGTCGCGCTTTGAGAGAGCAGCGAATACAGCACGACATGTCATTATTGAGTCATTGCGTGAATTATCGGATGCAATCGATACCGAGACGGATGCTCCTGAGCAAGGCACTCCTTTTATCGTCTTCAATACAACAGGTGGTGAGAAAACAAGTGTGGCCGAAATCACCTTAGAAGTCGATCGCATTCCTTTTGAGCAAGAATTCCCAACTCAAGCTTACGAACGTCTGGAACAACTAGAACGTCCAGCTAGCTACAAAGTTATCGATAGTAAGGGCCGTGAGTTGCCGGCTGATGTTGTGGAGCTTGATCCACGCTTTAACTACGATTTGCCGAAAGATAAATTCCGTCAACCATACATGGCGCGTAATCTACAAGTGAAGGTATTAGTTGAACAGGCCCCTGCGTTATCTTGGTGCACACTGTATTTAGTACCGAGTGATGAGACTGTCGAACAAGTTTCTGATGAGTCAACAGCACTTGAAAATGAGTATTTAAAAGTAGCTGTCGCTGATAATGGCACATTAACGGTTACTGATAAAGTACACGATACTGTTCAAGAAAATATGTTGATTTTTGAAGACTTAGGTGATATTGGAAATGAATATGTGTACAAGCGACCTGTTGGAGAAGAGCCCATTTTGTCAACGGATGCTCTAATAAAGGCAGAGGTAATTGAGCGGAGTACCGTTCGTCAAGTTTTATCCTTACATCATCGAATTGATGTGCCAATCTCAGCGGATGAACAACTTGACTTAGAACAGCGCAAAATTATTGAATTCCGTGACCGAAAAGCTCAACGTATTAGTGAAACCAAACCACTGGATATCTATACGACTGTTACGTTAGATGCCAGAAGCCAGCAGTTAGATTTTGAAACGACACTGAAAAATGAAATGAAAGATCACCGTTTGCGCGTGCTGTTCCCGACTAGATATACTTCAGAGGTTCATTATGCAGATACTGTTTTCGAGACCGTTGAGCGTCCGAATAGAGTTAGTGCAGCTTGGACCAATCCAGAGAATGCACAGCGAATGCACCGTTTTGTAAATATAGTCGATGAATCTGGTGATGGAGTCGTTGTCTCTACAAATGGCTTGAACGAATATGAAGTGATCGTTGATGTCGAAGGTGCTCAAACATTGGCGGTCAGCTTATTCCGCGCAGTGGGTGAACTAGGAGATTGGGGTTACTTCCCTACACCTGGAGCGCAAACATTAGACCACCACTATACATTTAATTATCGCTTGAGCTTCCACGGAAAAGCAGATCGTCAAGCAACCTTGCAGCAAGCAATTTATAGTGCACAAGAATTGATTACGACCCAAACAACCATTAGTGGTGGTGAGTTGCCAGCAACGAAGCAATTCTTATCTGTGGAAGGAGAGGCTATTGCCTTGACAACGCTAAAGCGTCATAAAGAAATGGATGACATTATTACACGTCTATACAATTTTACACCGAATGAAGGACAATATGATTTGCAGATTGCTGGATTTAACCGGAAAAAATCTAATATTTTGGAAGAAATTGAGCAAGCTGATGATGGAAAGGTACGACCGTTTGAAATTGTAACCCACAAGTGGCATCAAATCTAGAGGGAGTCAAGTCATGGTGAACCGTATGAGCTTCGTCGACACACGACATGGGACACTGAATAGTTACCAGTTTTCGAATGGGAATACACTACCTTATGCGGGTGTTCCTTTTGGGATGAATTATATTGTCCCCCAAACAGATGACCAATCAACGATATTTTTTAATCCGACGTTTCCTGTCTTCCAAGGATTTCGGCTGACGCATCAGCCGAGTCCGTGGATGGGAGATTTTTGTTCAATCATGATGACCCCTATAACTGGTCAGCCCAATGGTGTATCATTGGATGCCCTTAGATCTTCTTATCATCGAGAAACAGCCGTATTCAAGCCTAATCGTGTCTCGCTAACCAGTCAGCAATATCAATTAAATACGACGATTGTGCCGACTAAACGAGCGGGTCAAATCGTCATAAAACAGAAAAATAATCAATCATTAGGACTCGTGCTTTCGAGCGATCAAGCGATGACTGTGGAGAGAGGATTGTCACCGCATCACTTATTAGTAACGATTAAGCAACCGGTAAGAGATGGCGCTTCAACCTTAACCTTCTATATCCAGTATGTCTTTGATGCGCCGGTCTCTCTCTTAAGTTATCAAGAAGATACGTGGCAGTCAGTTGATACAGCAACAACAGGTCCTGTCTGGGTTCAAATCGCAAATGAGCAAAATGAAGCCACTATATCTTTCGGGACGTCTTTTATTAGCGCTCAACAAGCTAGCTATAATTTAGATCAAGAAGTTGGACATTTAACACTCAACGATCTTGCTGCAAGATCACAAGCTGAATGGAATGAATTCCTCGGAAAAATCGAAGTATCTGATCGTGACGAACAAAAAGTTCAAGCATTCAATCATTATTTGTATCGGTTGTTTTTATTCCCAATGACATTTTATGAAGAATCTAAGGAAGGGGAACCGATACATTGGGATATGTATAATGAACGAGTGAGCGCAGGGGTCTACTTCACGAATAATGGTTTTTGGGATACGTTTCGTACTGTCTATCCGCTCTTTTCATTGATTATTCCTGAGCGCCATCAGGAGATGATGAGTGGTTACCTGCATGTTTATCGAGAAGTCGGTCATCTGCCGAAATGGTTAAGTCCGGATGAACGCGGGATTATGCCGGGAACGCTTATTAATGGTGTGATTGCCGATGCTGCGGTCAAAGGGATTCTGACTGAAGATATGATGACAGAATACTTACAAGCAATGATCCAAGATGCGAACATTCCAGCTAAAGATGCAAAATTTGGTCGTGCGGGTGTTGAAGATATGCTGAATCATGGATATGTAACAACTGCACACCGAGAAAACGTCAATCAAACGGTTGATAATACGTATAGTGATTTTGCGATTATGAAGGTTGCCCAACTCCTAGGAAAATCTAAGATCGCAAAAACATATCGGCAACGAGCCTTTCAGTATCAACATCTTTTTGATCCGAAGACAGGCTTTTTGCGTGGAAAAGATGAGATGGGTTCATGGCGAGAGCAATTTATTCCCGAAGATTGGGGCTTTGATTATACAGAAGGTAGTGCCTGGCAGAATGCATTTGGGTTTTATCATGATGTGGCAGGGTACATGGAACTTATTGGCGGGAGAGAAGCTTTTTTAGCTCAATTAATTACCCTTGCAAATGAAGAACCTATCTTTGGCATTGGTAATTATGGGATGGAAATCCATGAGATGAGTGAGTTGAGTGTGGCCAATATGGGACAAGTGGGGATTTCGAATCAACCGAGCTTTCACTTACCCTATCTTTATACGTATGCGGGACGACCAGATTATACGCAACATGTGGTCAAGCAATTATGTACCCATCTGTTCTCGACGGACGTGGATGGCTTCCCAGGTGATGAAGATAATGGGAGTATGAGTGGGTGGTATGTGTTTAGTCAATTAGGATTTTACCCTGTTACTCCGGGAACGGGAGAGTACGTGTTAGGGATTCCTCAGTTCGATGAGGTGACCATTCATTTGCTGAATAATAAAACATTTACGGTAGAAACAATTAATAATTATCCGCAATATTCGTTTGTCGATCAGGTGACCCTTAATCAGACGGATTATCAGCGCTTATTTATAACCCATGAGCAATTGATGCAAGGGGGACAGATGACCGTTCGATTGAGTTTGCTTCCACGGACAAGAACCTATTCTAACGATCAATTACCGTATTCATTAACAACAGATACAGATATAGAAACAAAAAGATAAAAAGGAGGAATAATGATGACTTATGGCATGATTGCAACTTGGCGAATGGCCTATTCTGGTGTGAAGAATCAATATGATGCTTTGTTAGGTGGAGCGTACGCTGGGGATGTTTTGGAACAATCAATTAATGAAGTTGAAAACTTTGTTAACTTTGTTTCGGTTGGTCTTGGAGGATTACCGAATAAGAAGGGTGTCGTACAATTGGATGCGGCTTTTATGGATGGTGATCGCTTGGCGATTGGAGCGGTGGCTGGTATGGAACAGGTAGCTAATCCGATTTCTGTAGCAAGACAATTGAGTAAGGAGCGCTTTAATTGTTTCTTAGTCGGAAAAGGCGCGGATGATTACGCCCTTAGTCATGGATTTGAAGCAAGTGATTTGTTAAGTGAAAAGGCTGAGGATCGATACAAAGACAGATCAGAAAAAGTGGCAACTGGTGAACTAAGCCCTTATGACGGGCATGATACGATTGGAACAGTTGTTGTGGATCAAAATGGCTCTATTTGTGCCGGAACGTCAAGCTCGGGTTTATTTATGAAAGAACCCGGTCGCATTGGTGACTCACCACTGCCTGGCTCAGGCTTTTATGCCGATAGTGATGTTGGAGCTGCCACAGCAACTGGCCTAGGGGAAGACTTGATGAAGGGAATTCTCTCGTACGATATTGTCTGTCAGATGGAAAAAGGACTTTCACCAATGGAAGCTGCGAAGCAGAGTTTTACTACATTTGAGAAAAAACTAGAACGCAAATATGGAAAAGTCGGGGCAATGTCAGTCATTTGTATGAATCGTGCAGGTGAATGGGGGATTGCGACGAACTGTGAATTTACATTCGTTGTGGCAACTGCTGAACAAGAGCCAACTATCTATATAGCAGATCGTACCGATGATGGTGAGCTGTCAATTGAAGCCATGAGTAGTGAGGCTGTGGCTGATTTCTTGACCAAAATTGAGACGGAAGCAGAATAGGAGGGGTGATGATGACTTTACAAAAAATGGCAAACGTGACGCCAAGTTCTAGACAAATTCAGTGGCAGCAATTGGAATTTTACGGATTTATTCACTTCGGTCTAAATACATTTACGGATAAAGAATGGGGTGACGGGACGGATTCGCCCGCATTATTTCAGCCTAAGAACTTAGATGTACGTCAATGGGTTCGTAGCATGAAGGCAGCGGGAATGAAAGGTGCCATTTTAACAGCAAAACATCATGATGGGTTTTGTCTTTGGCCGAGTCAGTATACGGATTATTCAGTCGCAGCCGCTCCTTACCAAGATGGCCAAGGTGATATTGTCCGTGAATTTAGTGAGGCGTGCCAGGCCGAGTCATTCAAGTTTGGGATCTACTTATCACCATGGGATCGGAATCATCCGACATATGGTCAAGGAAAAGCCTATAATACCTATTTTTTAAATCAATTAGAAGAGCTATTGACGCAATATGGAGATGTGTTCGAAGTTTGGTTCGATGGGGCATGTGGTGAAGGAGAGAACGGACAAGTTCAAACCTATGACTGGGAGGCTTATTACCAATTAATTCGCCGACTGCAACCACAAGCGGTGATCAGCGTCTGTGGTCCTGATGTGCGGTGGGTTGGTAATGAAGGGGGACATTCTCGTGCTAATGAGTGGAGTGTCGTTCCGAAATCGCTCCAAGATAATGAAAAAATTGCAGCCGATAGTCAACAAGAAGCAGATGGATCAACTATGAAATTATTTGATTCTGCTGATGAAGATTTAGGGAGTCGTGAACGCCTCTTTTCATATGACGGAGAACTGGTCTGGTACCCGGCTGAACTGAATGTGTCTATTCGTCCAGGATGGTTTTATCATTCAACTGAAGATGAAGAAGTTCGGTCACTGGATAATTTATGGTCAATTTACAAACAATCCGTTGGGAATAACTGTACATTCTTATTGAACATTCCGCCCAACCCAGATGGCTTATTTGCTGACCCAGATGTGCAAAGACTAGAAAATCTAGGTAGACAAATTAATGAGTTTTATAAACGTAATATTATTGATCAAGCTAAGATTGAATGGTCATCGGAGGCAGTTAGTGTTGATATGGAAGAGCTACGTCAGTTGTCATTGGATGGCCAACCGTGGCGACCAAGCCCAGAGGATGAAACACCGAATATTCAATTAACATTCGCAGAGAAGCAGGCTCTTCATACAGTTATTTTGCGCGAATATATTCCAGCCGGTCAACAGATTGAACACATCGAAATACGCACAGTGATTGATGGACAGGAATATATTCTAGCAGAAGCTCGTAGTATTGGTTACCAAAAATTTATCGAGTTCCCTACTGTCCAGACAGATAATCTAACGATTGCAATTAAGCAATACCGCTCAACGATTGCGATCAGTGCAGTCGGGATTATTGCGGATAAATAAATCAGTTGGTGAATAGGGCCAAGTTCGGTATACTAATAGTAATGTCAGTGCGTTAAGTAACATCCTAAACGTAGATTGACAACTTATAAAACAATGAATGGAGAGATAATGATGAGTGAATTTCCACAGTTACATCTAGAAAAACAAACAGGAACAACCACAACAATTAAAACCAATAAAGGGGATATAACCCTTCAATTATTCGATAAGCTTGCACCAAAAACAGTTAAAAATTTTGTTGAATTAGCGCAAGATGGTTACTATGATGGGGTTATTTTTCACCGTGTCATTCCGAATTTTATGATTCAAGGTGGCGACCCCACCGGTACGGGACGAGGGGGCAAGAGTATTTACGGTGAGCAATTCGAAGATGAATTCTCAGATCAATTATTTAATTTACGCGGAGCACTTTCAATGGCGAATGCAGGACCGAATACAAATGGCAGCCAATTTTTCATTGTGACGATGGATGAAGTGCCTGCACAAATGGTTGGACAACTTGAAGCGGCAGGTTTTCCGGCAGAAATTATTGATGCATACAAAGAACGTGGCGGCACACCTTGGTTGGATAATAAGCATACCGTCTTTGGTCATCTAATCGCTGGTGAAGATGTCGCACAAGCGATTCAAAATGTGGAGCGCGATGCCGCTGATAAACCACTGGAAGATGTGACTATTGAGACGATTGATATTTCAACCCCGTAGCGGAAGGAGTTTAGTGAGATGTTAGGAGCAATTGAGACAGGTGGAACTAAAATAGTGTGTGCAGTCGGTGACGACGCGTTAAATATTATTGAACGGGTTTCGTTCCCAACGACTACACCGGATGAAACATTCGAACATATCTTTAACTTTTTTGATCAATACGATGAACTGAAAGCAATCGGTATTGGGTCATTCGGTCCAATTGATGTTAATAAAGAATCTGATACGTATGGGTACATTACCTCTACCCCAAAATTAGCTTGGCAAGATACAGATTTCTTAGGTCGAATGAAAGCTCGCTATGATATACCAATGGGCTGGACTACTGATGTGAATGCTGCCGCACTTGGTGAATATGAACTCGGAGCAGCACAAGGAACCAATTCTTGTGTCTATATTACAGTAGGAACAGGTATCGGTGGGGGTGCCGTTGTCGATGGTAAACCACTGGAAGGATATGGACATCCAGAGCTTGGACATATGTTGGTACGACTGCACCCAGAAGATACGGCTTTTGATGGATTTTGTCCATTTCATGGCACCTGC
Organism: Dolosigranulum pigrum ATCC 51524; assembly: GCF_000245815.1. Taxonomy (GTDB): domain Bacteria; phylum Bacillota; class Bacilli; order Lactobacillales; family Carnobacteriaceae_A; genus Dolosigranulum; species Dolosigranulum pigrum. Next base: position 5,236 of record NZ_JH601104.1, on the reverse strand, counting down.
TTGGAAGGTGTGGCGGCAGGACCAGCTATTGAGCAACGATATGGGAAGTCAGGTCAGGAATTGGCGGAAGAAGCCCATGTTTGGGAATTAGAAGCTTTCTACTTGGCACAAGCGATTGTGAATATTACCTTGACGCTTAGCCCAGAGCGGATTGTATTAGGGGGCGGAGTGATGAAGCAACGCCAAATATTTAGATTCTTGAAAAAAGCCTTTAAAGAGCAGTTAAATGATTATGTAGCAACACCACCACTCGATGAGTATTTAGTACCGCCAGCATTAGAAGATAATGCCGGAATTACAGGTGGCTTGTTACTTGCAAAACGCGCCTTACAATCTTAATACTATAAAAATAAGCAGCATGTGCTACTCATTAGGAGTAGCCAGCTGCTTATTTTTGGTGGTTAAACGGGACAAATTTGGTTAAAGAGGTTTTAGCGTACGAAAACCAATGTTACTAGCACTGGAATCATCAGTTACACTGTTACGGGCACCGACACGATAACGATTACAGTAAGAATCGTGGCATAAGAAGGAACCACCTCTTATGGCGAAAAGTTTACCATGAGAAGAACGGTTAAAGTAGTTAAAAAAGTCCTCGGACGTGTGTTTTTGGAACTGATTGAGGGGGATTTTGCCTGGATTCAGACACCACTCCCAAACATTCCCCACCATCTGATAGAGGCCGTAGCCATTTGGGGTGTAGTTGTTAGCTGGGGCAGTACCGAGATACCCATCTTCTTCCGTATTACTTATAGGAAACTGTCCTTGCCAAATATTAAGTGGATATTTTCCATCGATGAGTAAATTATCTCCCCAAGGATAACGTTTCATCTCTAAACCACCCCGTGCAGCGTATTCCCACTGTGCTTCAGTCGGTAGTCTTGAGCCTTCCCACCGACAATAGGCAAGTGCATCATTGCGTGAAACATGAACAACGGGATGATCCAGTCGTCCATCAATAGAACTCCCGGGTCCTTCCGGGGCATGCCAGCAAGCGCCCTTAATAATTAGCCACCATTCCATCCCTTGCACAGCTAAGGAGTCTAAGCGATCTTCTTCTGGAATAAGTAAATGAAAAACTGATGACCAGCCAAATTTTTCAGCATCTGTTATGTAATCAGTTGCAGCAATAAAGGCTTTAAATTCGCGATTAGTTACGGTCGTTGTTTTTATTTGGAATGACTCTAGTGCGACGTCTACTGAACCCGTTTCTAAATCAGTTGCAAATCCTTCTTGGCAGATAGTCCCCATCTTAAAAGAGCCACTGGGAATCGTTGTGAATATATCAGACATAGTAACCCCTACTTTCTTTTTCTACATTATATAGCTAATGGTGATGTAATTCTAGTGAAGAAATGATCAACCGTAACGATTCAAAAAAATTGTAGAACGTGTTATAATTTATACTAGTGATGTGAGGTGAAGAGATGGAATATACAATAGGAGATCGTGTTCGTGGTAAAGTAACGGGCATTCAACCGTACGGCGTCTTCGTCGAACTCGATGAACAGACCCAAGGATTAATTCATATCTCCGAAGTAAAACATGCCTATGTGAAAGACTTACATGAGTTATTTGAAGTGGGAGAAGACGTAGATGTCATGATTATGGATATTGATGAATATAGTAAAAAAATCAGTCTATCTATTCGCAGCATGATTAAAGCCGTCCATCATCCCTTCTCCAACCCGCGTAAAAATCCACGGTTTGATCGTAAGCGAGGGATTGGCTTCGATACAGTGGCTGAGAAAATGCCGGGTTGGATTGATACAGCTCTGAAGGAGATCAGTGAACAATCAGAAGAATAACGGAGATGGAAGGAAGACACAGATGCATTTAATAGCAGGTACTATTATGAAGAAAGGGTTAGATAATCGCATGGTATTTTTAATGCAAGAGTTTGCCGGCGAGAAAGAATTCTTCCCTGCGACCGAAATTATTGAAAATTGCACAGCACTGGCAAGTGTAATTGAAGAAATTAAAGAGATTACGGGTATATCAGTTGATCAGATGGAACTGGTGGAATTGACCAATACAGTTTACAAGTCATCACGTATTCCTTTATACGTCTTTGAATACGTTGGAGATGATCCAAATCTTCAAGTTGATAAACCATTTAAGTGGGGCGATTTTAAAGAACTTAAAGAAACATTCGAAGATTATGAAATCGAAGGTGTGCCCCTGTTGTCAGAATTGACAATTGAAGTTATTTAAAAAAGTTAGTTTAAAAAAAGGAGAAGATATAATGACACATATTACATTCAATAAAGCTAATGTTATCGATACATTCATCCAAGCGCATGAATTAGACCAAATGCAATCACAAGTAACAGCTGCTAACAAATTGTTACGTGAAGGAACTGGTGCCGGTAGTGACTTCCTTGGTTGGGTTGATTTACCAACAAATTATGACAAGGAAGAGTTCGCGCGAATTAAAGAGGCCGCTAAAAAAATTCAAGGCAATTCCGATGTATTGGTTGTGATCGGTATTGGAGGGTCTTACTTAGGGGCTAAAGCAGCGATTGATTTCTTAAACCATACTTTTTATAATGAATTACCAAAAGAAGAACGAGATGGCATGCCACAAATCTTCTTCGCTGGAAATAGTCTGAGTTCAACGTATATTCAGCATTTGATTGACGTGATTGGAGAACGTGACTTCTCAGTTAACGTCATCTCGAAGTCTGGAACGACAACTGAACCCGCTATTTCATTCCGTATTTTTAAAGACTTACTTGTTGAGCGCTATGGTGAAGAGGGTGCGCGTGAACGTATTTTTGCAACAACTGATCAATCAAAAGGTGCGCTAAAAACAGTAGCGGATGAAAAAGGTTATGAAACATTTGTTGTACCAGATGATGTCGGTGGACGTTTCTCTGTCTTGACAGCAGTTGGTTTACTACCGATCGCAGTCAGTGGTGCGAATATTGATGACTTGATGCAGGGAGCTCGCGATGCACAGAATGCATACGACAACGATGATCTAGCTCAAAATGAAGCTTATCAATATGCTGCCCTTCGAAATGTCTTGAACCGCAAAGGAAAAGATACAGAGCTATTAATTAATTATGAACCAACACTTCAATATTTCTCAGAGTGGTGGAAACAATTATTCGGTGAATCTGAAGGAAAAGATCAGCGAGGTATTTACCCATCTAGCGCAAACTTCACGACTGATTTACATTCATTGGGTCAATATATTCAAGAAGGTAAACGTAATTTATTCGAAACGGTCATTAAAGTCGAGCAACCGACTGAAGATATTGATGTACCAAGTGCACCAGAAGACTTAGACGGTCTAGGTTACTTGGAAGGAAAAGGTGTTGATTACGTCAATACGAAAGCTTATGAAGGAACATTATTAGCGCATACTGACGGGGATGTGCCGAACTTTATCATCCAAATTCCAGATATGTCAGCTTATACATTAGGTTACTTGTTCTACTTCTTCGAAATTGCAGTTGCCATTTCTGGTTACTTGAATGCTGTTAATCCATTCAACCAACCAGGCGTAGAAGCTTACAAGAAAAATATGTTCGCATTGCTTGGTAAACCAGGCTTTGAATCATTAGCAGAAGAATTGAACGACCGTCTATAAGAGTAAACGATTAAGTATCTAAATAGAAATTTAAATCCTCTGAGGCGTCTACTTCAGGGGATTTAATTTTTTGGAACACGTGGCTGTTCATAGCTTCAGCCAAAGTCAACGTAATAGAGAAGCACTTAGTTAGATAGAACAATAAAAAGGAGCCAATAATATGATAAAAACTATCTTAAAAACATATATGAACCGTCAATCTCCACCTGAAGTAAAATGGTTTCCGGCCGTGATTGGAGCTATTTATCTGTTTAGTTTATACCTATTTACAATAATTGGTCGATCCAATGTAACACTTGACGGATCAATTAATTCATATGCGACGATTATTGCTTGGGGATTAACAGCTGCTTTAGCAAGTGCAGTTATTTATGGTACCCTATTAATGAATAACCAACTCGTAAAACAATTTATAGGAGTAGTAGAAATTCAATCTTTCCAAATACCAGGTGGAAAAGGTATTATGTTTCTTTTACAACTTGTTATTTTTGTAGGCAAGATGCTACTACAGATGTTGCTCGCATTAGCGGTTGGAAGTGGAGTCTTTCTTTTGTTAGAGTCAATCTTGCCTGTCTTGAATAGCCAGATTAGTGTATTTAATTTTGCTCATGTCATGCAGCTAATCTTGGGTACGTGGAGTGTATCATTCTTTACAATTTCAATGGTATCACTAGCAGGTATATTTGGTATTCATTATCGATCCACTCGTCTTACTTGGATAATTGCAGGACTTTCCATCATTATTGTCGGAGGTCTTGGTATATTTATGTTACGAACTATTCCATTTATTACACTATTATTGTCGATTGGGCTCGTTGTTCTTGTTGGTTTACTGGCTAAAGGCCTTGCAACCACATTAACGCAACGAAGTACGGTAGATTTCTTCCAAGATGGATTTTTTAAATAGTTAAACGAAATAACTTTGCGCAAGTAACCATTTATTGGGAACTTGCGTTTTTTAGTGTACTCATGAGGTGTGATAACTTGTTGGCTAAAGCCCATTTCAAACTTCGATGTAGAAATTGTAAGTGAGTAACGCAAGGAGAAGAGAATTCATTAATTGATTTAAGAAACTACACTCAGTAATTATTTGTGTCTAGGAACCCTTGTCCATCGAACCGTATCTCATGATAGAGTGAGTGCTAGACTTGCCAGTTACTAGCCAATCCTCTATTGGATAAACCTTACAGAGGATTAATAATATTGCTAAAAAAATTAATTTATCAAAAAGGCTTGACTCTTATTTATAATGATGGTAAAATAATTATTGTCGCTTGAGACATGTACGACTCAAGTATCATAAAAATTAATTTTTACACTGAAATATTTGTTGACAAGTAAGACAAAATGTTGTAGAATTAATTGAGTGATTTAGGGAAAAACTTCTCTAAAAAACACTTGACATCATATTTTGTAAATGATACAATAATCAGTGTTGTTGTCAAAGGAAGAAAAAAATTAATTCAAAATAATTCAAAATTTCTCTTGACAAAATAATTTACCGATGATATAATGGTAAATGTCGCTGTTAAACAAAGCGACGGCATAGATCTTTGAAAACTGAACAAAAGAATACAACCAAGATGTGCAAGGGTCTCTGGTTCAATCGAATCAGGACAATTCATATTTTTGTAAGTT
>NZ_JH601103.1:1420725-1523526 GCF_000245815.1 Dolosigranulum pigrum ATCC 51524 | reverse complement strand
CAAGTGAAGTCGCAGAATTGAACGCCTTGAATGACGCAGTAACTAAGGCGAAAAATGAAGCGAACACAGCGGTCAACGCATTGCCAGACGGTGCAGCAAATGGTGAAGATACAAAAGCAAGCTTACAAGATGAGCTTGGAGGTATCAACCTAGTTGACGTACCAGCAGTAACCGATGAAAACAGCAATGGTATTGCGGATGACGCCGAGTGGGAAAATGGACAAGGACTGATCAACGAGAAACCAGAATTCCCAGCTGAAGAGTTAGAACGATTACTTCAAGTAGAACGGGATAAAGCGGCTGATTACATCGCAGGCTTGCAGAACTTAGACGCTTCAAAAGTGAAAGAGTTCCAAGTAGCGATCCAGAAAGCTCAAACCGTTCCAGCAATTGAAGAGATTGTTCAAGCAGCTGAAAAATTAAATGCGAAATCAGCTCAATCTACACCTGACTCAGGTAATGGTGCAGGTACAACTCAGCCAGAAAAACCAGAATTCGAAGGTGGCGTGAATGGGCAAGGACTAATTAATGAAAAATCTACATTCCCAGCTGAAGAGTTAGAACGATTACTTCAAGTAGAACGCGATAAAGCGACTGATTACATCGCAAGCTTACCGAACTTAGACATTTCGAAAGTGAATGAGTTCAAAGCAGCGATTCAAAACGCTCAAACAGTTCCAGTGATTGAAGCGATTATTCAAGCAGCTGAAGCATTGAATACTGAGTTAGGACGAGGAAAAGTTGGTGGTGAGCAAGAACAACCAGCTGAATCAGAAGCTCCAACTCAGTCAGGTCAGGCCGAATCAGAACGTCCGGCAGATACTGATCACTTGCAAAATGCAAAAACACAAGCTGAAGCTACAATAAATAGCTTGTTGCACTTAACACGAGGTCAGAAAGATCAATTCATTACTAGCGTTTATGCTGCAACGACGGTGGGTCAAATTCACCAAATTGTAGAAGAAGCTCGCTATATGAACGGTCAACAAGCCATTCAAGAATCAATCAAACAAGCAAAATCTGGTGAACGTCTGCCAGAAACAGCAACGGGTTCTTGGTTACTTGGTTTATCAGGTATTTCAAGTTTACTTGTAGGCCTTGGATTAAAGAAAAAATGCGAAGATGATGACAAATAAATTAGTTCATCTCTTTGAACCCAGATGACAACATCTGGCGGCACGCTTTGGCGTGCCGGTACATATAAACTGATAAAGAACACTCTCTTGGTAGCAGTTACCGAGAGAGTATTTTTTTTATCGGAAAATAAATGATTAATCTTGACATCATTTAGAAAACGTTTTATAATTAAAGTGGTTATAACATCTTAAAATACTATTAGTATTATGAAGGAGGGATAATATGTTAGGAATTTTAGTAACTGGTCATGGAAAATTTTCTGAAGGATTACTTCATTCACTTGAAATGATTGCAGGAAAGAAAGACAATGTAAAAAATGTTGTATTTGAGGAAAATATGAACTTGGAAGTCTATACAAAAACGATCAATCAATCCATAAAATATTTTCAAGAGACTTATGATGGGGTAGTTGTGTTAACTGATTTAAAGGGTGGAACACCATTTAATGTTAGTCTTATGGAGAGTCAATCTTTAAGTCATGTTGAAGTTTTAGCGGGAGCAAATTTACCTATGCTTATTGAAGGGACGATGAAATCTGAATTTTATGATTCAGCAGAAAAATTAGCAAAAGAGTTAGTCATTACAGGAAAAACAGGTGTAGAAAGAGGAGTAATTGACTCTAAAGATGATGAAACTGTAATAGAAGAGGATGGAATTTAGTGAATATATTGTCACAAATATTTATAACATCAATAGTTGTAATTGTTTTTGTTATTGTAAGTTTATTTATCTATTACCTTTTTACACGAAAGCAATACAAGAACCAAAAGGAACATTTCCAACAGTTACACCAAAACTTGGCTACAGGGCAGAAAGTAGAATTTTCAAATGGGTTAGTTGGAGTAATTGATAAAGTGGATACAGAATATTGTGATATTAAGATAAAATCTGGAGCAGTTATAACAGTATCACGATATGCCATATCTAAAATTGTTAAATAGAAATCGGAGGAAGTATTATGCCAAATATTGTATTAACTAGAATTGATAATCGTTTAATTCACGGTCAAGTTGCTACTCAATGGACAAGTTCAATTAATGCTAACTTACTATTAGTAGCTAATGATGAGGTTGCTCAAAATAAAACCCGTCAACGTTTAATGGACATGGCTGCACCTACATCAGCTGAAACACGTTATTTTTCATTGCAAAAAACAATTGACATTATTCATAAAGCAGCTGATCGTCAAAAAATATTTATTATTTGTGAAACCCCCCAAGATGTTCTAACTTTGATAGAAGGAGGAGTGCCTATTGATAAAGTAAATATTGGTAATATGCATATGTCGGATGGAAAACGTCAAGCAGTTGGTTCAGTTGCAGTTGATGATAATGATGTCGAAACATTTAGAAAAATACAAGAACATGATGTGCTATTAGAAATTCAGCGAGTGCCGTCAGAGAAAAAAGAATCATTAGATAAATTATTTAACTCATAATCCTTAGAAGGGAGAAAATAAAATGGCTGATATTAGTTTTATTCAAATATTATTAGTGTTCATAGTGACATTTATTGCTGCAATTGATCAATTCAACTTTTTAGAATCACTTTACCAACCTATTGTGACAGGTCCTGTTATTGGATGGATTTTGGGAGATGTACAGACGGGGCTTATTGTTGGAGGAACTTATCAATTAATTACAATCGGAAATATGCCAGTTGGAGGGGCTCAACCACCAAATGCTGTTATGGGTGGTATTATGGCTACTGTGCTTGCTATTTCTCTTGGACTGGGGCCTAATGAGGCAGTAGGAGCGGCTATTCCATTTGCTTTATTAGGACAATATGGAATTACGTTACTATTTACAGGAATGTCTCCAATGATGACTAAAGCAGATAGTTATGCACAAGAGGCAAATACAAAAGGTATTGATCGTTTGAACTATACAGCAATGGGTATTTTAGGCTTAATTTTTGGTCTGATTGTAACTGTATTCTTTGTTGGAGGAGCATCATTTGGTCAACAATTACTTGATCTTATTCCTGCGTGGATAATGACTGGTCTGGAAGCATCCGGTGGAATGATGCGATTTGTCGGTTTTGCCATCCTACTTAAGGTAATGATTTCTCGTCCACTATGGGGATTCTACTTTATGGGATTTGCCTTAGCAATTATCGTTAATACGGTCGGTGATCTAGGAAGTTCAGCACTATTAATTCTATCATTTATCGGATTTGCTTTAGCATTCTGGGATTACCAATTACAGACTAAAATTAGAACTAGTGCAACATCAGTTAGTGATCTAGGCGACGGAGAGGATGAGCAAGATGGTATTTAATATTCCGAATAATTATAAAGATCAACAACCAGCTGATACTTTAGATAAGAAAACACTTAATAAAATGGTATGGCGTTCATTAAACTTACAAGGTTCATTTAACTATGAGCGTATGCAAGCTGCTGGATGGTTATACGGTATTATTCCTGGGTTGAAGAAGATCCACAAAAATGATGATGACTTAGCGGCATCAATGTCGCATAATATGGAATTCTTTAATACGCACCCATTCTTAGTTACATTTGTAATGGGGATTATTTTATCACTTGAACAAAATAAAGTGGATATTCCAACAATTCGTGCTGTACGAGTAGCAGCGATGGGACCATTAGGTGGTATTGGAGATGCCCTATTCTGGTTTACGCTAGTTCCAATTACTGCTGGGATAACTTCTCAAATGGCTTTAGAAGGTAATATATTTGCTCCAATACTCTTCCTGTTAATTTTTAATATTTTCCAATTTGGAATAAGATTTTGGTTGATGCATTGGTCTTATAACTTGGGAACATCGGCAATTGATATGTTAACAGAAAATGCAAAAGAGTTTACACGAGCTGCATCAATATTAGGGGTTTTTATTGTCGGGGCACTCACTGTTATTTACGGTTCAACCAACGTAAGTAACTTCGAAATTCATAATGGACATACACAAGAACCTGTTGAAATAGTTGAAATGGTTTCAGAAAGTGACTTAGAAATGTATGAAAATATCATATATGAAAATGGGGAGCCAGCAACTGGTCAGGAAGATGCAACTGTTGAAGAGCTACCAAGTGGAGAATATCGTGTAACTTACTTCGATTATGTTGAACAAGAAGTAACTATTAATATCCAAGAAATATTAGATGGTATTTTGCCAGCAATGATTCCTTTGGCAATAACACTCCTCTTGTATTATCTCATGGCCTTCAAGGGTTGGACACCACTTAAGTGTATCTTATTAATTCTGGTTATTGGTTTAATTGGATCTGGGTTTGGCCTATTCCCACCAATTTGGGGATAATTAGTATAAATTTAGAATAAAAAAGCGCTGAATTCAGCGCTTTTTTGTATTGAAATGTTTAACTAGATTAGAATAGAAAGATATTCAAACATATTTTTTCAAATATGAAATAATATCGAACAAAACACTTGATATTTCTTCGTCAAACGATTACAATGGGCATAATGAATATTTTATGTAAGTGGGTTCTGGGTTGCCAGAATAGGAGAGGAGCGTTAGCCACTGGAGTTGTTAATTGGATATAATATTAAAAGGAGGATATCAGAATATGATGAAATATTTACAAAGATTGGGACGTTCGTTGATGCTTCCAATCGCCGTATTGCCAGCAGCAGCTTTGCTGATTGGATTAGGACGTATTTTAGAAAACATATGGGAAAACTCTGCATCAATTGCATCGATTTCTGGATTTTTAGTCTCGTCTGGTGATGCCATTCTGGGAAGTATGGGACTGCTGTTTGCTGTTGGTGTTGCTATTGGCTTGTCTATTGATAAAAGTGGAGCGGCTGGATTGGCTGGTTTAGTTGGTTGGTTAGTTCCAACAACTATTTTGAAGCCTGATGGAGTTGCTAATTTGCTACAAATTGAGGTTGATTCTGTTAATGTAGCTTTTAATAATGTAGGGACACAATTTTTAGGAATTATAGTTGGTATTTTAGCAGCAACTATTTATAATAGATTTAATAATAAAAAACTACCGGAAGCATTATCGTTTTTTAGTGGACGACGCTTGCCACCTATTTTAACTTCATTTGCAGCATCACTACTGTCTGTTGTGTGGTTATATGTCTGGCCACCACTATATGATATCTTAACCAGTTTTGGTGAATGGATGGTTGGTCTCGGAGCACTCGGGGCTGGATTATACGGGTTTTTTAACCGCTTACTTATACCTACCGGATTACATCATGCATTAAACTCAGTTTTCTGGTTTGATTTAGCAGGAATTGATGACATTAACAAGTTCTGGAGTGGAACAGGTGAATTGGGTGTCACTGGTATGTACCAAGCTGGATTCTTTCCAATTATGATGGTTGGATTACCAGCAGCAGCGCTTGCAATCTACACCATGGCTGATAAAAACAAAAAAGCTAAAGTTGGTTCATTAATGTTAGCTGCCGGGGTAGCTTCATTTGTTACTGGGGTAACTGAACCACTTGAATTTGCCTTCATGTTTATTGCACCAGCACTTTATGTTATTCATGCGTTACTTACGGGACTTTCATTATTTATTGCAGCAACATTTAGCTGGACGGCTGGATTTACATTTAGTGCAGGATTAATTGATTACGTTCTATCGTACACACTAGAGTTAGCTAATAAACCTTATATGTTACTGGTTCAAGGAATAGTCTTTGGTGTATTATACTACGTGTTATTCGTTGGTGCTATTAAAACTTTCAATTTAAAGACACCTGGACGTGGAGTTGAGGTAGATATGGATGCTGGAGATATTCAAAGTGCCATTAATAAAGATTCAACAGATGATGATAAATATCCAGAAATGGCAAAAATCATCTTAGACGGTCTTGGTGGAGCTGAAAACGTCGATACATTAAACTACTGTACATCTCGTTTGCGTATGGAATTGAAAGATACGGACAAAGTTGATGAAAATCGTATCCTTCAAGCAAATGTACCTGCTGTTCGTAAACAAGGTGGACCAAACGTTCACGTTATTGTAGGAACAGATGTTGAATTCGTTGCGAGAGAAATGGAAAAATTAATTTAAAAATAGTACGAACAAAAAAGCGTTGGACCTCCAACGCTTTTTGTGATTAACTGGAGCAATCCTTTTGTTAAGAAGATGTCTATAGTATAATGATTGAGAAGGATTGCGGTCGGGTGGGAGTTTTACCGTTAGTAACAATAAAAAATATTGAAGGAAGTGAGACTGTGTTAAATAATGGAGCAAATAGATTTGGGCAATTAGATCGGTTTTCGGCCAGGCACTTGTCAATAATGGCCATGCTGATGGCGATGCGGATTGCGATGTCTTTTATTCCCGCAGTGAAGATTGGCAATATCATTCAAATGGGTTTTGGCTTTATCGGAACTGGCATTGTGGCATCGATATTAGGTCCTTTTTATATGATAATATTTGCAATAGCATATGATTTGATTGATGTTTTTATTGTTAATCCTGGCTTTCCTTTTTTTCCAGGGTTCTTATTAAGTGCAATATTGGCTGGATTTATTTATGCACGTTTCTTTTGGCGTAAGGAACCAACATGGAAACGAGTGATTCTGGCAACGCTGATTGTGACCGTCTTTATCAATATTGGACTGAATACGATTTGGTTAAAGATTATGTATAAAGAAGCGTGGCGAGCACTTATTATTCCACGTCTAATTAAGAATGTGATTAGCTTCCCACTGAACTCAGTCGTTTTATATTTCGTCTTAAATACAGGGTCAATTAAGCGTGTCATTAACCAATATCAGTTCTAATGCAAATAAAAAGTGCTGGTGATCCAGCACTTTTTATTTGTTTAGTTTTAGATAGTTTCTTCCCACCGATAAATAATTACGCCATTTTCATCAATAACTTTGATGTGATAAGAGTCTGCGTATTGTTCAATCTTCTCTTCAGCTGACTTGCCCTTAAATAAATTAAAGAAGCTCATCCACAATCCAGCACTTGCTCTGAACGTATATTCGAGGTAGGTTCGTTCGCCTTCTGTAGTGAAGTGTTTTAAGAAGTCTTCTTTTTGGCGAGCATAGTCGACAGTTAAGTGAATATAGTTGGCTTTTTGCTTGAAGGAAGCTAGTAATTCATCATCATTTTGGACACTGATAGTGGCATGATCAGTCTGTTCTAGTTCAAGCAAGTCCAAGAAAAGCTGAGATTTTGGCGCATGTGTTTCACTAGCAAGCAGTGCCAAGACCTGATTGGGAATCTCAGCTGGTGGGAGCTGGTTAAGGTCAGCAGGATCATAATCCGTCCATTCAGCGATAAACGATGGGTTGATATCATACTTGTGACATAGTGCAGTTAATTGCATGATAATTCTTCCTTTTCTATTCTAACCTTATTATACCTTGAATCTGCTTTCAGTGCATCGGTCGAAAGTTGTAACTATTAATAAAACTGAATCATCAAGACTAACTGAATCATTGAAAAGAAGACGGTATATATACGAGCAGATTGGACTGTTTGCTTATTCAAGAGCCAGAGAGCAGTTGGCAAGCTGAGGAGCTGGATTAAACTTGTCCACCCTGCAAAGGACCAGCTTAGACTGATTGATAAAATATAAGAAGCAATAATGGATAAAAATAAAGGGGTTAAGTAGTCATCTTTCCAATGAATTAAGTGGGCAACAAGATGAGGCAAGAGATATGGGATCATGAGCCAGATTAAGTTGGTTGAGATGAAGTTTGTGGATAGATAAAACACAATAATATTCATCACAACAATTTTAAACCAGATAAGTAGTGTAATGCCAATAAATTTTAGTTGTAAGTTAGCAAATAACCGTTGACTCATACTGAGCAGCATAAATAAAATAAGGTTAAATACAATAGGCAGTGAGAAGTGGCGAGCGAAATATACTAACTCAGCAATTACGATAAGAAGTAAAAGAATGAGCGACAGGGGGATTTTTTTGGCGGTAAGATGTCGCAGGCGGTTTTCTAATAAGGCATTTGTCATGATAAATAAGAATAGTATGCTAGCAGGTTGCCAAGCGATAGGTGAAAAAGAATGGCTGTATATGATGCCTGGTAAAATATAGAATAATAAGGTCAGCAAAAAGAGGCCAATTCCTTTAGTTAATTTTAATGCGAGTTGTTTATTCAATCGAGTCACCTTCTTAAGTCAATTATTCGTGTTTATTCCATCATATCATATATGAGTGATGGGATATATTTCAATTATATGTCAGTTGCTTTAGGGATTGATTCAGCGGGGTTATTCACGGTATAATAAGGATGTTACATTGAATTCCCGATAGGACGATCTTGGTAGGTCGGATTCCTTGTAACCGAAAAAAACGTAGGGGGAATATAGGATGAAAGAGAGACGATTATTTACATCAGAATCGGTGTCAGAGGGGCACCCAGATAAGTTGGCGGATCAGATTAGTGATAGTATCTTAGATGCGATCTTAATGGATGATCCTGATGCGCGAGTAGCTTGTGAAGTTATGGTCAACACGGGGCTAGTCTTAGTTGGTGGTGAAATTCGAACGAGTACATATGTTGATGTCCAGCAAATTGTACGTGAGACGATTCGAGAAGTCGGTTATACACGAGCTAAATATGGTTTCGATGCGGATAATGTGGCCGTGCTAGTGACGATTGATGAACAGTCGCCGGATATTGCCGGTGGGGTGGATGCTTCGCTGGAATATAAGCATGCTGATATTGATCCATTCGATAAGATTGGGGCAGGAGATCAAGGCTTGATGTTTGGTTATGCAACCAATGATACGCCAGAATATATGCCACTTCCGATTGCACTCAGCCATAAGTTGACGCGTAAATTAGCTGAAGTGCGTAAGTCAGGTCAATTAGACTATTTACGTCCAGATGCGAAGGCGCAGGTGACAGTTGAATATGATGAGCAAGGGAAGGCGTCACGAATCGATACCGTTGTAGTGAGCACACAACATGCTCCGAATATTACAATGCAACAACTGGCTGCAGATGTTCAGGCGCAGGTGATTGATCAGGTACTTCCGAAAGAGTTGTTAGATGATCAGACCCGCTATTTAATTAATCCAACTGGTCGTTTCGTTATTGGTGGACCTAAAGGGGACGCAGGGTTAACTGGCCGGAAGATTATTGTCGACACATATGGTGGTTGGGCGCGTCATGGTGGCGGTGCTTTCAGTGGAAAAGATGCGACTAAAGTGGATCGTTCAGCAAGTTATGCTGCTCGCTATATTGCTAAGAATATTGTTGCGGCTGGTTTTGCTGATGAGGTAGAAGTACAATTGGCGTATGCCATTGGAGTAGCACAGCCTGTCTCTGTTAGCTTAGACACTTTTGGCACTGGGAAGGTAAGTACGCAAAAATTAGTTGAAGCTGTGCGTGAGATATTCGACTTACGCCCAGCTGGTATTATTGACATGCTAGGATTGAAGCAACCGATTTACAAACAAACCGCTGCATACGGGCACTTTGGTCGTGATGATTTGGATTTACCGTGGGAGCGATTAGATAAAGTTCAAGAACTGAAAGACTGGTTGCATGATGTGGAGTAATACAGTTGGGGCTACAAGCTATCGAGTAATTGGGAGTGAATGGCTTTATTTATCTCGCTATATATCATAAAATGGGACTAACAGCTTTTTAAGGAGTGAAAGAATGGTTGAATTAGCAAAAGGCGTCAACTTACATGTGTTTCCATCAACAAAGTTTAAAACAATTTCGATAAAAATGTATTTTAAAACAAAATTAACAGCTGATAATATAACAAAGCGTTCAATGATTGCTCGTTTATTGGAGACCAACAGTGAAGAGTTTCCCACACAGACGGCTTTCCAGAAGGCATTGTCAGCATTATACGGAGCGAGTTTTTCAGCGGATGTATCACGCGCTGGCCAATTGCATCAAGTGGTGTTAACGTTGAATATTGTTAATGATAAGTATCTATCTGTGGATAATGTGACGACGAATGCAATGATGTTCTTGAAGTCAATCTTGCGCCGGCCCAATGCACAACATGGACAGTTCCACCCTGAAACATTCCAACGTGAAGTGACCAATTTGCGGGAAGATTTGGAGTCGCTGTCGGATGATAAGCAGTCTTATGCGTATCAGCAATTGAAGGAGTTATATTTCGACGATTCAGCTCAAGGGATGTCCATTGAAGGGTCACTTGAGGCTTTGGATAATTTAAGCAATGAAGACGTGTTGCGTAGTTTTGCATCGATGTTAAGCTCAGATGAGATTGATATTTTTGTACTAGGTGATATTACGGAGCGCAAGGTGATTAACTTGTGTAATGACTTTGATTTCCAGGATCGTGAGCCGATTGTTGGAGAGGTCTTCTACCATAATGAAAATGATGAGTTGCGACGCGAAGAGGAAGTACAAGCGATTAGTCAGGCGAAGTTGAACATGGCCTATGATACGGGTGTGTATTACCAGACAGATGATTATATTGCTGGGCAAGTCTTCAATGGTTTATTTGGAGGATTTCCGCACTCGAAGTTGTTCATGAATGTACGTGAAAAGGAAAGTTTAGCTTATTATGCGTCGAGTCAGATGGATAACTTCCGTGGCGTGATGTATGTGCGAGCGGGGATTGATCAGGCACAGACGGATCATGTGATTGATCTTATTAATGAGCAGCTTGAAGCAATTGCAGCTGGGAATTTCAATGAAGAAGCCGTTGTTCAGACTAAAGAGATGATTAAAAATGGACTGCGCCAATCAGATGATAATCCAAGTACGATTATTAAGCGTGAGCATGCATTGAACTTAGTGGGCCAAGATTTAACCTTGGCAGATTGGCTAGCAAAGGTGGATGCAGTTGAAGCAAAAGATATCCAGCGTATTGCTCGTCAAGTGCAATTGCGTAGTATTTACGTCTTGAAGGGAGAATAAGCGATGCAGACGAAAGAATATCCACAGTTGAATGAGACACTTTATACAGAAACATTAGAAAATGGCTTGCAAGTTGTATTACTGCCGAAACCGGACTTCAACAAGACGTATGCATTGTTCGGCACCGACTTCGGGTCAATTGATCAGCACTTTACACCGATTGGAAAGAGTGAGCCGGTTAATTTTCCAGATGGGATTGCGCACTTCTTAGAACATAAAATGTTTGAGAAAGAAGACGGTGATGTTTTTCATGAATTTTCAAAATATGGGGCGGCCGCCAATGCATTTACGTCTTTTACGCGTACGGCTTATCTCTTCTCAACTACTCATTTTGTTGAAGAAAATCTAAAGACGTTACTGGATTTCGTGCAGGCACCTTACTTCACGGAGGAGACGGTGGAGAAGGAAAAAGGGATTATTGCCCAAGAGATTGGGATGTATGAAGATGAGGCGAGTTTCCAATTGATGATGGGAATCTTGAAGAATCTTTATCCAGATCATCCGGTGCATATCGATATATTAGGGACGGTTGAGAGTATTAATCAAATTACGGCAGATATGCTGTATGACAATTATAATACCTTCTATCATCCAAGCAATATGACCTTATTAGTGGTTGGGCAGATTGAACCAGAAGAGACAATGGCGTTAATCCGAGCCAACCAAGAAGCGAAGGATTTCCCAGAGGCACCGACACCGAACCGAATTTTTCCGGAAGAGAATCTAGATGAAATAACGGCAGAAGAGACCATTCATATGCCAATTCAAAAACCTAAAGTATCATTAGGTATTCGTGGGTTGCGAACTAACTTGACTGGTGAGGATGCCTTGCGTTATGAGATCGCTATGAGTCTTTATATGGAGATGTTGCTAGGTCCAACATCAGAAGCGTATTTATCATTGTATGATGAGGGAATTATTGATGATAGTTATTCGACTGAATTTTTATTCGAGCGGACTTTCAATACGGTAAATGTTGCAACAGATACGAAGCAACCGGAAGAGTTTAAGAAACGAATGAAAGCTATTCTGCTAGAGCACCAAGCGTCGGCTGATATTAACCCAGAACATTTTGAGTTAATTAAGCGCAAGACCATTGGAAAGGTCTTACAAGCATTAAACTCGCTAGAATACATTGCCTATCAGTTTATGAGTAAATCTTATGGTGAAGCAACGGTATTTGATTTTGTACCGTTCTTAGAAGAGATGACGTTAGAAGAAACAATTGAAGTGGCGAATGATTATATTCGAGAAGAGTTATTGTCTGTCTTTACTATTCTACCGGAAGAGTCGTAAATGAGAGTGAAATATATAAGAGTAGAGGAGGAGTCAGATGTTTGATATTGGTCAGAAATTGAAGGATGCCCGCATTCGTAAAGGGTACTCTATTACCGATATTTCCAAACAGACAAAAATTCAAGAGCGCTATTTGATTGCAATTGAAGAAGGAAATTTGGATATATTACCGGATGCGTTCTATGCGCGAACATTTATTAAGCAATATGCGGAGATGGTCGATTTCGATAGTGCTCAAATTGTGCAGGAATTCGATGAAAAGACTGACGAGCAAGAGCCAAAACCGAAACAAAAGAGAACAATAACGCATAAAAGTATTAAGGATAGTAGCAGTGGAACATGGGCGACGATTAAGGAGAGTTTACCACTTATTTTGCTCAGTTGCTTTATTCTGGCAATTGTTGTAGTTGTCTACGTGGCGGGACGAAACTTGTCGCGTGAAGCAGAAGAGGCCTATATTCAAAATAAACAAGAAGAGACGCGTTATATTGAAGATGCAGTCATAGAGGATGTAGCCGAAGAAGAGGCAACCAATTATCCACAAACCATTGAATTAGCTGATGAAGAGGGAACTGCGATCGTTTATACTGTGGCAGGTGAGCATCCAGAACCACAAAGATTAGTTATTAATGTCGTGGGAGAAGAGGCTTACGCGGTGATTTATGTCGATGGTCAACCGCAAGAATTGGATCCTGGTGAATCATTGGAGGCAGAATTCTCAAATGATGTGTCTGAAGTGACAGTAGAGGTTGGTGGTAGTGAGAAGACTACTGTAAGATTGAATGAGCAAACAGTGACATTACCCGATGAATTGGTCGCTTATGAAGGGTTTGTTCTAACGTTACAATTCGAACACGAAGCAGATAGAGGAGTGGAGTAAATAATGGAGATGAATTTACCGAACAAATTAACACTCTTTCGTATCGGATTGATTCCTGTCTTCATGGTAGTTGCGTTAATGCCTTATCAGTTAGGTATGTGGCACGTGTTAGAGTCTGCAATTAATCTGAATTTACTCATGGCGATGGTTATTTTTGCAGTGGCTAGTGTGACGGATTTTCTGGATGGACATATTGCACGGAAATATGACTTGTCGACAAATTTCGGGAAGTTTGCGGATCCATTAGCAGACAAAATGTTAGTGATGACAGCTCTTATTGTCTTAGTAGAGTTAGGGTTAGCTCCTTCATGGGTAGTGGCTATTATTGTTTGCCGTGAGCTAGCGGTAACGGGTTTACGCCTGATTTTAATTGAACAAGGCGGGGAAGTCTTAGCGGCAGCTTGGCCAGGAAAAATCAAAACAGTTACGCAGATGTTTGCGATTATCTTTTTACTCGTAGACAATGTGCCATTTAATTTGATTGGTATTCCTGTAGCCAGTTTATTGCTCTATACGTGTTTGTTTTTTACTATTTATTCTGGCGTGAATTACTTCTGGAATGCTCGTCATATATTTACAAAACAATAAAGAAAATGAAGAGTAGTATGATGCTACTCTTTTCATATGGGAAAAAACGAATTTAGAAAAGTATGGCGTATTTATATAATAGGAGGTTAGCTAGTGAAGGCAGAAATTATTGCAATTGGAACCGAATTACTACTAGGTCAAGTGACGAATTCGAATGCAGCCTATATCGCCAGAGAATTAGCTGCGAGTGGGATAGATTGTTATTTTCATACGGTAGTAGGTGATAATCCTGAACGATTACGCCAAGCGATAGCTATTGCGACATCACGAGCGGATTTATTAATTTTTTCGGGTGGATTAGGACCGACCAAGGATGATATTACAAAAGAAATTATTGCGGATTACCTCGATGTCCCATTAGTGGATGATGCCGAGAGCCAAGCACATATTCGGACTTATTATGAGCGAAAAGGCCAACCGATGCCAGAGAGTAATAAAAGACAATCTCAAATACTGCAGGGGGCGACGCTTCTGCCGAATGAGAATGGTATGGCACCGGGAAGTTTGTTAGAACACGACGGAACGTATTATGCCATGGTTCCAGGAGTTCCGCGCGAGATGGAAGCAATGGTTACTAATCAACTCATACCATCATTGCTTCAAGTAACGACAGATCACGAGTGCTTAGAATCAAAAATTTTGCGTTTCTTTCATATCACGGAATCACAGATGGCTAAAGAAATTGACGATATTATCGAAAAACAAACCAATCCAACTGTAGCGATTTATGTCGATGGTTATGAAGTGACTGTTCGCTTGTCAGCAAAAGCATCATCAACAGATAAAGCCCGTGACTTAATTCATGAGACGGAAGTAGCCATTATGGAGCAAGTAGGCGACTATTTTTATGCCAGTGGTTCGCAAGGAATGGTGGCAACTGCGGTAAGATTATTGGAAAAAGTAGATCAATCCATAAGTATTGCTGAATATGGCTTAGGTGGGGTGGTGACGTCTAGTTTCTTCAATCATCTCATTGATAAATCGCAATTGACCACTGCTATTATCGAACCGGTTATTGATAGTGAAGTTGACAAAGCAAGAGCCTGTTCGATTGCGCAACAACTCAAAATAAATAGTCAATCTGATATGAGTCTGGCGTGTGTAGCGACTTCACCAGACGCATCAAAAGGTGGCTTTCCTCCGAAAATATATGTAGGCCTGGTTGATGAGAATCAGCATTTTTCTTGGGAAATTGATCTTAGTTATCGGCGTGAGGTTACGGCTGAAATTATTCAACTGCATGTTGCTAACTGTTTAAGAGAAGCATTAATTTGAACAAATGTTCGGTTTAGGGTTGTAAAAAGAAGCCAAACATATTATAATGATAGAGAAGAGGATTACGAGGAGGAATAGGAATGGTATCAGAGGAACGTCAGAAAGCGCTAGATAAAGCATTGAAAAATATTGAGAAGAATTTCGGTAAAGGATCCATTATGAAAATGGGTGAGAAAGTCGATACGGAGGTGCGTTCAGTTCCAAGTGGGTCATTGGCACTAGATGTTGCACTGGGTATTGGTGGCTATCCACGGGGGCGTATTATTGAAGTATATGGACCAGAAAGTTCTGGTAAGACCACTGTAGCGCTACATGCAATTGCAGCTGTACAAGAAGAAGGTGGGGTAGCGGCCTTTATCGATGCTGAGCACGCCTTGGATCCGAAATATGCTCGAGCACTTGGTGTCGATGTGGATGAATTATTACTTTCACAGCCAGATACTGGAGAGCAAGCATTAGAAATTACAGATGCATTAGTAGCTAGTGGGGCGATTGATATTATTGTTGTTGACTCAGTTGCGGCACTTGTTCCACGTGCTGAGATTGATGGTGAGATGGGGGATGCCCATGTAGGATTGCAAGCGCGTCTGATGTCACAAGCATTGCGTAAGCTATCTGGTTCAATTAATAAAACAAAGACAATTTGTATGTTCATCAACCAGATTCGCGAAAAAATTGGTGTTATGTTCGGAAATCCTGAGACAACACCAGGTGGGCGCGCTTTGAAATTTTACTCATCAGTTCGTTTAGAAGTTCGTCGAGCTGAAAAAATTAAATCAGGTTCTGATCTAACCGGTAACCGAACTAAAATTAAAATTGTCAAAAATAAGGTAGCCCCACCATTTAAAACAGCAATGGTTGATATTATGTATGGACAAGGTATCTCGCAAGTTGGTGAGCTCGTCGATATGGGAGCTGATGCTGATGTGATTACTAAAGCAGGTGCATGGTATTCTTATGGGGAAGAACGTCTTGGTCAAGGACGTGAGAATGCAAAAGAGTTCTTAGAAGAAAACCTTGAAATCAGAAAAGAGATTGATCGTAAGGTACGGTTAGCTTATGGCGTAATTGATGAAGAAGAGTTTGAGCGACTGCAACAATTGGCAGCAGAGAGAGCAGAACAAGCTTCAGAACTCGAAGTAGATGAAGAAATTGAAGAGACGGAAGACAATACGTCAGCTGATGAATAACTTTATTTAAATAGACCGCTTTAAGATGGCTGAGATTGACGAGTTAAGTTAATTATTACAACAGTGGCAAGTAGCTCCTATTTGTTAAGGAGTTATTTGTCACTTATTCTGTTTAGAAAAAAGATTACTTTATATTTTATCAGTGGGTGAACAGCTTATGTTTGACATTTAGTACGTAGAGCTTTAAAATTAGAATGTCTGTTGACTCTGTGATATGTAAGATTTGACAGATAATATGATAATTCCCTGCAAATGATTTGCAGCCGAATACAGACAAAGTTACAAAAAATAAATAATGATACGGAGGTGATTAAGTGGGTTTACTAACTGCAATCTTCTTCGCTATCGTTACTTTAATCATTGGGCTAGTTGCCGGGATATATTTTGGTAATTCGTCCCAAGTGAAAAAACAAGAAGACGCTAGACAAACAGCAACTTTGATTGTGGAAGATGCTAATAAAGAAGCAGAAACCTTGAAGAAAGAAGCGTTGTTGGAGGCAAAAGAAGAGATTCATGCCTACCGATCTGAAGTTGAAGAAGATATAAAAGAAAGACGCTCGGAACTGTCAAGACAAGAGAACCGATTAGATCAAAAAGAAGACAACTTAGATACTAAATCACTCAATCTTGATAAGAAAGAAAATGCCCTTCATGAGCGTGAAAACAAATTAACTGAAGAAAAAGCAGAAATTGATTCACTTAAGGAAGAAGTTGAAGAATTAGTATCGAAACAGGAAGAAACTCTGCATGAAATTGCAGCGTTATCTCCCGAACAAGCAAGAAAAGAAGTTCTCGATCAGACAGAACAAGAGTTGACTCGAGAATTGGCTATAATGGTCAAGCAATACGAGGATAAGATGAAGAATGAAGCGGACCGCCGTGCGAAATCTATTCTAACAGAAGCCATTCAGCGGTGTGCAGCCGATCAAGTATCAGAGACAACTGTTAGTGTGATTGACTTACCGAACGATGATATGAAAGGTCGTATTATCGGACGGGATGGACGTAATATTCGCACAATCGAAAGTCTTACGGGGATGGATCTTATTATTGATGATACCCCAGAAGCAGTTGTTTTAAGTGGTTATGATCCAATTCGTCGCGAAATTGCAAAAATGGCCTTGGAGAAATTAATCTCAGATGGTCGTATTCATCCAGGACGTATTGAAGAAGCGGTTGAAAAATCGCGCAAAGAAATGGATGAACGTATTCGTGAAATTGGAGAAGAAGCGATGTTCGAGTTAGGTATTCATTCCATCCACCCAGATTTAATTAAGATTATTGGCCGATTGAATTTCCGTACAAGTTATGGACAGAATGTTTTAAATCATTCAATTGAAGTCGCTAAATTAGCTGGGTTGATGGCAGCTGAGTTAGGTGAAGATGTGACCTTAGCGAAGCGTGCGGGCTTACTTCACGATCTAGGGAAAGCGCTAGATGCTGATGTAGAAGGCTCTCATGTTGAAATTGGAGCGCAAGTCGCGATGAAATACCAAGAGCCAGATGTTGTGGTAAACACAATAGCTTCACACCATGGGGATATAGAAGCTAGTTCCGTGATTGCGGGTCTAGTAGAAGCAGCTGACTCAATCTCAGCGGCTCGACCAGGTGCTAGAAGTGAGTCGCTCGATAGTTACTTGAAGCGCCTTGAAAACTTAGAGAGTATTTCGAATCAGTTCGATGGAGTTAAAGAAAGTTATGCGATTCAAGCAGGTCGTGAGTTACGAATCTTAGTGAAGCCTGATGAAGTTGGCGACAGCGAAGCAGCTAGCTTAGCTCGCAATGTACGTAAGAGAATAGAAAGTACAATGGATTATCCAGGACATATTAAAGTAACGGTTATACGCGAAACAAGATCAATTGATTACGCAAAATAAATAATAGACAAATAAAACCCGACAAGCTCTTGTAATAGAGGACTTGTCGGGTTTTACTATGCCGCACTACGGGAGTAATTGATGGCGCGTTCGTTGTGAGATGGTATGGGCAAAGAAATAAGCGAGTTCCAGGTCTACCATCCCATGAATTAAGGTGCCGACGCCGATCAAGATCCCCAGCATATAGAAGTAATTGACTTCGACACCGGCTTGGTTTGTCATTAGAGCGACGACAACGACTTCAGCTAAAGCATGAATGATATTGAGCCAAAAGCTGAAAAAGTACCGCTTTTTGGGGATGTTTAAAGTGGTTGGATGAGCTTGCAAGTAATAAGCGCCAATTGCAGCAAAAATTAAGTGTGAAGCTGCACGAAGGACAATCACAATGGGTAAGCCAGCAATTAAAAATCCTATTGTAGCCCCAATTGCGGCAATGATACCAACACGTGGTTTAATAAACATGGCTAAGAAAATAGGCAAGTGGCTAGCTAGTGTGTAAGAGGCCGGGCCAATAATCAGGCGAATAGGCATCACCATAGGAATAAAGATGGCCAATGCAGTTAACATAGCCGCCAAGGTGAGTTCTCTAGTGGATGGGGCAGTTCGAGTAGTCATAGCATCTTCCTCATTTCATCTGAATAATATTTATCGATTAAAATGAGTATAGCACATAGTCGACTTTAGTGTCAAATTGTGTGTAAAGTTCAGAGTTATTAATCAGCTATTTTATTGTTCATCCACTAAGATGCCGAGTTTATCCAAAGCAGCTTTAATAGTTGCGAAGTGATCAGGTGATTTAGCGCCGATCGTATGAATGTGAACGCCATTGGTCAATGAGCTAAGGAGTTCGCCCTTCTGATGGGACATTTCTTCCATAAAGTGGTTAATATCAGAGGGGTGTTCGATGTGTAAAGGAGCGGTAATAAGTCCATAGACGGGATGATCAATCTGAATGTCATACAAGATACCGCCCGCATTAATGATAGCATGCAATTCAGAAAATGTTTGTTCAGCTGTATGTTGGACGGCTACTTTTCCTTTATAAAGATTAGTGGCTTGCTCTATATTTTTTGTGAGGCGGTACCCGCGATTGGTGGATGTGATGTCGTAATTCTTTGCGCGAAGGACGGCAATATCAGAGACGATAATTTGACGGCTAACGCCAAATTCATCTGCTAATTGCGAGGCGGTGATTGTGCTGACAGCATGAGTGAGGAGGGCTATGATTTTTTCGCGACGTTGCTTAGCATTCATAAAATATATCCTTTCTATTTTTGTTTGCAATTAGAGTATACCATGATTTGTTTTTAAGACCAACTGTGGCTAGATAATGTAGAATTTTTGAGTTTACAGGGGTATTTATGGTATAGTTGAGCAAAATGGACGAAGGATGATAGATGTGAAACTGAAGCTATTAGTGTTGAGTTCTCTGTTGGTGCTAGGGGCATGTGCAAAAGAAGCAGAAGCACCAACCGAAGTAGATAACGCAGAGACTGAACAAGTGCAAGAAGACGAAACTCGTGTGGTAGAATTGAAT
This sequence comes from Dolosigranulum pigrum ATCC 51524, assembly GCF_000245815.1. Taxonomy (GTDB): domain Bacteria; phylum Bacillota; class Bacilli; order Lactobacillales; family Carnobacteriaceae_A; genus Dolosigranulum; species Dolosigranulum pigrum. The sequence goes on along the minus strand of NZ_JH601103.1, from coordinate 1,503,909 downwards.
GAAGAAGCGTCTGAACCTGAGAAGAAAGTGCACTATGATCTAGAGACTGATCAAGATTTGAACGAAGCTAATCTGACATTAACCGGTGCTGAGATTCGCGAGACTTACCGAAATAGTGTGGAGAATGTCATTGTTAATATGGATCGTCTAGCGATTGAGCAAGTTGACGGTAAGTTTATTCTGAAGCTCTATATTTGGGATGGGGCTGAGCATTATTATATGGACATGGATGCTGAGACCGGTGAAATACTTAACATTGCGCGCGAAGATTCACCTGAAATTCTCGATATTGTTGAGCTGTGGGAAGTGATTTCGCCTTTTGATATGGTTCGTCAAGCGGCTGAAGATGCTGGTGATGATAAGATTGTCAGCTTTAATTTGTATCATGATGATGAGTTGAATGTTGATGTGTACGAGATTATTAAAGGAGGCGATTTCTTATACTATAATGCAGCGACGGGTGAGAATATTACAGATCAAGTAACACCGCCTGAATTTGAAGCCGAGTTTTAGTTGCTAATAATGCATGAGATGTGATAGAATAGGAAAAGAGTCTAGATAAAGGAGGCCACTCTTCAGATGTATGAAATATTGTTAACGGCTATGTTAGTCTTATCTATTATAACGATTATTGCGATTGCTCTACAGCCAACAAAAACTCAGAATGCATCCAATGCATTTATGGGAGGCAGTGATGAGCTTTTTGGACAACAAAAGGCTAGAGGATTTGAAGCATTCCTAATTAAAGTAACAATTGTATGCTTAATTTTGTTTTTCGGGATTGCCTTTGTTCTATCGAAATTATCTTAATGTGAACATATATTTGTGAAGAGTAGACCGTTACAGAGTTGTTAGTGGATTGACAATTCTTACGGGATGCTCTTTTTTAAAGTAATGCGAAGGAGAATTAGAACGTGACAAAAACAGTGTATCAACAACACGGTCAACATGCAGTTATTTTATTACATGCGTATACGAGTACGCCAGATGATTTTACGGGCTTAGCACGTGAGTTAACGAAGCAAGGCTATACCATCTATGCACCAACTTTATCAGGGCATGGGACAGATGATCCGGCTGATATCTTTAAATATGATATAGAAGATTGGTTGGAAGATGGGCGTGAGGCGTTGAACTTTATACGAAGTGAAGGCTATGAGCATATTTCTATTTTTGGCCTATCACTTGGCGGTATTGTTACAACAGCTTTAGCAATGGAAAATGATGATCTTGCTTCATTCGGTATTTTTAGTTCACCGGTGATGATTAATGACCATGATGATATTAGTGGGCAGTTTAAGCAGTGGTTTAAAGCGGGGAAAGTTGAATTAGGTTATTCTCAACAAGAAGTTGAACAGGAAGCTGCTCAGGCAATGGACAAACTGAAGCAAGTAATGCAGCATCTCAATGAGTTTAAGGCGGACTTAATCCCGGCCTATAAAAATTATGTCGGTAATGTTTTTGTAGGGCAAGGGGCACAAGATCAGTTAATTGATCCTAAGCATGCACGGCAATTTGTAGATGAACTACAGCAAGCTACTGTGACTTTCAAGTGGTATGAAGATGGCGGTCACGTTATTACGATTGGATCAGTGGGTCGTAAGTTGAGAGATGATGTGAAGGAATTCCTAAATAATTTAGGATAAAAAGGACGGATAATATGTCAAAAGATTTTGAACGATTTAAACAAGCGATTATTGATTATATTGAACAAGATAATCGTGAGAGTATAGAAGTAAATGATGTGACGAATAAATTCAATAATCATGATTCTGCGCAGTTTAAGCGACAAGTGAAGGCGCTGGCTACTTTAGAGCGGGAAGAGAAGATTGAGATGCTCGGAGATGGGCGCCTGCGCTTGAAGCGATTGCCTGATTCAATAGTCGGCACCTTCAGTGGCACGGATCGCGGTTTTGGTTTTGTTATGGTTGAAGATGAGGGGATTGACGATATCTTCGTACCCGCGAAAGCAACTAAGCTGGCGTTCGACGGGGATACGGTGGAAGTTGAAATTACTGAAGCACCGGATCCGAGTGGTAAACGCTCGGCAGAAGGTAAAATTACGAGAATTATTGAACGCAAGACAGAACAAGTGATTGGGGAATTTATTCCCTATACGGATGACGAAATAGCTGATTATAATTTATATGGTTATGTGAAAGCTAAGCTGAAAAAAGGGCCAGAGCATATTATCCAAATTGAGATGAATGGATTGAACCCGACGCGTGGGGAAATTGTTAGTGTTGATATTACGCATTATCCAGCATATAAAGGTGAGGATATGCGAGGTGTCGTCACCGAAACGATTGGTCATAAAGATGAGCCGGGTATTGAAATCTTATCCATTGTGCACAAACACAATATTCGCTCGAAGTTCCCAGATGAAGTACTTGCAGAAGCGGAGCAAGTGCCGGATCAGATTTCAGCAGCGGATCTTAAGGGACGGCGTGATCTTCGTGGCCAACAAATTATTACGATCGATGGTGCTGATGCCAAAGACTTGGATGATGCAGTGACAGTTGAGCGCTTGGATAATGGACATTTCCAGCTGGGCGTTCATATTGCTGATGTGTCACATTATGTGAGAGAAGATTCAGCCCTTGATAAGGAAGCTTTCGAACGAGGAACAAGTTCGTACTTAACGGACCGTGTGATTCCTATGTTACCACAGCGCTTATCGAATGGAATCTGTTCGCTTCATCCTAAGGTAGATCGGCTGACACTGAGTTGTGAGATGGAAATTAATCAACAAGGGAATGTTGTGGCGTATGATATCTTCCCAAGTGTGATTCGTTCAGTAGAACGAATGACATATGAAGCTGTTAACCATATTTTGGAAGAAAAACATCCACAAACAAGAAAACAGTATCAATCATTGGTGCCCATGTTAGAAGAGATGGCAGAATTACACCATATTTTAGAACAAAAACGTCGCCATCGTGGAGCAATTGATTTTGATTCGGATGAGGCAAAAATTATTGTCGATAAAGACGGAAAAGCGATTGATATTGAGTTGCGCGAACGTCGAGTAGGTGAGCGTCTAATTGAGTCCTTCATGCTAGCAGCCAATGAAACCGTGTCTGAGCACTATAGTAAGGCTGACTTACCCATCTTATACCGTGTCCATGAACAACCGGATGAGAGCAAGATGAAGCGGTTCTTGGAATTTATTACCACCTTTGGCTTAACGGTGCAAGCTTCTAAAGACTCGATTACGCCAAAAGATTTACAAGGAGTAATGGACCGCATTAAAGATGAACCGTATGAAGCGGTTATTAGTATGCTGTTGCTTCGATCAATGCAACAAGCGCGCTATGATGTCGATCCAATCGGCCACTATGGTCTGGGGGCAGATTATTATTCTCACTTCACCTCACCTATTCGTCGTTATCCTGACTTGATTCTACACCGCTTGATTCATTATTATGATGAAGTCGGTCGTAGTCAGCAAGATAAGAAACGCTGGGCGTCACGTCTATCTGATATGGCTAAACATAGCTCTGAGGCGGAACGTCGCGCGATTGATGCAGAACGTGAAACCGATGAATTGAAGAAGACGGAATTTATGGCGGATAAAGTAGGCCAAGAATTCATGGGGACAATTATTTCGATTACGGGCTTTGGTATGTTTATTCAATTGCCCAATACCGTTGAAGGGCTGGTCCACGTCTCGATGATGGACGATGATTATTATAAGTTCAATGAAGATCATTTAGTAATGATCGGTGAACGAACTGGAAAAGTCTTCCGCATTGGTCAACCGATTAAAGTGAAACTGATGCGCGCAGATGTGGAAGAGGTTCAAATTGACTTCTCCATCGTAGAAGACTTCGCAAAGGGTGATAAGCCGACAGACAAACACCATAAAAAAATTCATCGACAAAAACAACACCATAAATCAAAATCAAGTCAGTCAAAACATCACCAGAATAAACCAGCAAGTAAGCAACATAAAAAATCTAAAAAGAAGAAAAAGAAATCACAAAAGAACCGACGACATGATTTCAAAATTGTTCAAAAAGATAAATAATAGGGAGGGGAAATGTCAATGAATGAATCATATAAACACCATAATCTGTCAGTGATAAAAGGATTTAAACCGTGGCAATTTATTGTATCGGCCTATTTCTGGCTAGCCGTTTTGTTGGTTATCTTACAACAACTGTTGACTGTGTTGCCCATGATAACCCCGTTGTTGCGAAGGGATTTTGGAGAAGAGTTAACTGTTTTTCCTTATATTGTGACAGTAATGACGGTTGCGGGAGCCTTTGGGTTATCCTATTTTGCTTACTTCATTGCTAATCGCTATTCACCTTATAATTTGTGGGAACGGATTGAGGAGCTTGATTATTTACCATTGGGATTAGGTTACTTAGTTGTTATTGGTCTTAATGTTAGTGTGCAATATTTGTTCGAAGGACAAGAGCAGATGAATCAGCTTTTGATTGAAGAGTCAGTTGCTCAGCAGCCGGTTGCCATGTTTTTCTTAGTTGTATTAGTTGCACCAGTCGTAGAAGAAGTAATTTTTCGTGAACTGGTGCCGAGATCGCTGGGGCGTTCGTGGATAGCTTATATTATTGGAAGTATTTTGTTTGCTTTAATTCACGTACCGACTGGCATCGAAGGCTGGCTTATGTATGGCGGTATGAGTGCAGTGATGTTGTACATGCGTTTACGCCGAGACAACTTGAATGAATCTATCGCTTTCCATATGTTGAATAATATTGTTTCATTTATCGCCATGATGAATTTAATGTAGTTATAGCTTGAATCAAGAGAATAGTAGAGGAGGAGATTTTATGCCAAAAGGGAATGGTAATTTAATTACAGAAAATCGCAAGGCGCGTCATGAGTATACGGTATTGGATACGGTAGAAGCAGGTATTGTGCTACAAGGAACCGAGATTAAGTCCATTCGCAATCACCAAATTAACTTAAAAGATGGTTATGCCAGTGTGAGCCGGAACGAAATGTGGTTGTACAATGTGCATATTGCCCCGTTTAAAGAAGGGAATCAGTTCAACCATGATCCACTCCGGAAGCGTAAGTTACTCTTACATCGTCGTGAAATCGATAGCTTATTGGGTCAAGTGCAACAAGACGGTATTACGCTCGTGCCACTAAAAGTCTATATCAAAAATGGTGTGGCGAAAGTCTTGATTGGACTGGCTAAAGGGAAAAAACAATATGACAAACGTGAGACGATTAAGCGCCGTGAACAAGAACGCCGTATTCGTCGTGAATATAAAGACCGCTATTAATAAAATCACTCAATCCAGCCAACTTGATTGCAATAATGCAGCTATGTTGGGGGGATTGAGTGCTTTTTAGTTTTATTAAGTTTTATAGTTTACGGGCAGGGGGACGGTCTTCATCTTCTAAGGTTTGTAATGTGTCATAAATATGACGGATAATATTGCTCGCACTTGAAATATCGAGAGACGGCAAGGCGATTTCTTTGCCATCATCATTGATAATCTTATCGCGAGGATTGGCTTTGATTAAAGCAATCGCTACTTCTACGGCAAGTTCTTTATCTGTCTTGGTCATGTGAATGTCGCTCCTTTGGTGTTACAGTTTTCCTTTAATTGGCTATGATATTATTGTATCATACATCCTAACTAGATGAGAAGGCAAGTGGTCAAGCAGCAGACAAGTACGGGAATTGCGACATTTGATTGTTAAATATTTGAGTGTGTTATCAATCCAACTAAATAAGCATAAAGAAAGAGATATCTATTCAAAAAATTTAAAATTTTTGGTTGATCAGATTATCAAATCTTAAAATAAAAGAGAAGAGTTGCTAGTTAACTTAACGAAATATGCGCTCCATTAATCCAATAGGGGTTATATACAACATTTATGTAAAGATCTGTACTAACTTTAAAATTTGACATTATAAAATAATGTGATATAATAAATTTGTGATGAAATGAAAGGGATTTCTTTTCATAATGAAAATTCTATGTAGAACTTACGTATGTTTATATAACAGGATTTAAAAGGAATAATTGAATAAACATTAGATTATGTGTTTTGTTTTACATAAAGGATATTATCTGGATAGGAATTTTTTGATTATCACAATGTTTATGATAAAAATCTTTTATTAAGTTATATGTATACAATAGCGATAGATTTTATAAATAATTAACAAACAAAAATGGAGGGTTTCACGATGGATATACTTATTGGGACTGCATTGCTTCTAGCGGTGTTGGCATTTTTTACCTTTTTTAATTACAAAGCGCCTTATGGTTCAAAAGCAATGGGTGCATTAGCTTCTGCTGCATGTGCAAGTTTTTTGGTTGAAGCATTTCATGGCTCTTTTCTTGGTCAAGTCCTTGGTTTAGGATTTTTAGAAGAGGTCGGTATGATAAATGGTGAGTTGAGTGGAGTTGCTGCTGCTATTCTTGTTGCAATGGCTGTTGGTGTTTCGCCGGCTTATTCCGTATTAATTGGATTAGCCGCATATGGTACAGGGATTATTCCAGGATTTATTGCGGGATATTTAGTGGCGTTTATTGTTAAGTGGATGGGAAAGAAAATACCTGGTGGGCTAGATTTAATCATCATTATACTGGTTGGTCCTGTATTAGTTAGATTAATTGCCCAAGGTATGGAGCCAGTAGTTGATAATACATTATTAACAATAGGAGATATTTTGATTTCTACAGCAGACAAAAATCCTATTATTATGGGAGTGATCCTTGGAGGTGTATTAACTGTTGTCGCAACAGCGCCACTTAGTTCTATGGCACTGACAGCAATGTTGGGACTAACAGGTATTCCAATGGCTATTGGGGCATTAGCTGTTTTTGGGTCATCTTTTATGAACTTTTTACTATTCAGTAAACTAAACTTGGGAGAAAAAAAGGATGCTATTGCATTTGCCATTGAACCACTTACTCAGGCTGATGTAACGAGTGCCAATCCAATTCCAATATATGTAACAAACTTTTTTGGAGGAGCTGGTTGTGGAATTTTGATAGCGCTTGTAGGATTGGTGAATAATACGCCAGGAACAGCTACTCCTATTGCAGGTTTTGCCGTTATGTTTGCTTATAACCCTATTGTTCAAGTTCTATTAACTTCAATAGGATGTATCATTATTAGTGCAATAATGGGATTTGTAGGAGCGGAGGTGTTTAAGAATTTCCAGGTTATATCAAAACAAGAATTACAAGCATCAGATATGAATAACTAAGTATATTCTTAACTTTAATAATATTACTTTAGGAGGAGATTAATTATGAATATCACTACACTAACAAAAGAAAATCCAAAACTAGAAACCGTATTAAACTATCAGCCAATTTTTTGGGTCAATGACAAGTATGAGGGAATCGATAAAGCTAATGAATGTTCCAAATATTCAGCTGCAGATGTGAAAGATGCAGAAGATAGATTGAAAAGATTTGCGCCATATTTTAACGAATATTTCCCTGAAACGAGAGATAGAAATGGTATTATAGAATCTGATCTTTCTGAAATTCCTGAGTTTAAGCATTTTTTAGAAGCGCATTATGATACCTCCATTAAGGGAGATCTTCTTTTAAAACGGGATGATACGTTGCCGATTGCGGGAACCATTAAAGCACGTGGAGCTATTTATGAAGTGCTAAAACATGCTGAGGATGTTGCTTTGGAAGCTGGTATTTTAGACGGCTATGATGATGATTACACAAAATTTGGCTCTCAAGCATTCAAGGATGTATTTAGTCAGTATAAGATCATGGTTGGAACAACTGGTAACTTAGGAATTAGTGTTGGTGTAATGTCCGCTGCATTTGGTTTTGATGTAACTGTCCATATGTCTTATGATGCTAAAGATTGGAAGAAAGAACATCTAAGAAGCAAAGGTGTTAATGTAGTTGAACATAAAACTAACTTTACAGAAGCCGTTAAGCGTGGGCGTGCTGAATCGAATGCGGATCCAAAATCTTATTTTGTAGATGATGAACATTCTGTTGATCTATTCTTGGGATACACAGTTGCTGGGAGTCGATTGAAAAAACAGCTTGAAGAACGTAATATTACCGTCGATGAAGATCATCCATTATTTACTTATTCGCCATGTGGAATCGGCGGAAGTCCAGGTGGAACAGCATTTGGACTAAAACAAATCTATGGCAATAATGTACACTGCTTCTTCGCACAACCAACTCACATGCCATCTATGTTAGTTGGTCTAATGACGAAGAAATATGATGGTATTTCTGTATTAGATGTGGGAATTGATGCAGTGACTAATATGGATGGTTTAGCTGTTCCACGTACATCAGGTTTTGTCGCAGAATTGATGCATAATTACTTTAATGGTGGTCTGACTGTTAGCGAAGAGGATCAAAAGATATTACTAACAAAAATGATCGATTTAGAAAATATTTGCTTAGAACCTGCTGCTCTAGCGGGATTACCTGGCCCAGCCATGTTATTCCAGACTGAAGCTGGCCAACGCTATTTGGAAGAGAATGGTCTAGTTGATAAGATGGATAATGCGACTCATATTGCTTGGGCAACTGGGGGAAGTATGGTGCCTGAAGATAATATGGAAAGATTTTATCAACAAGGAAAAGATCTTATCTAATAAGTGAATTTCCAATATAATAAAATGAAGCGCGTTGACGAAATTATTTTCGTTACCGCGCTTCATTTATTTAAAAAGATGTACTTACATAGTCAATTCCAGTAAAAGATTGATAAATTTTAATATAATACATCAAAACAAATGCATTGGTTGGCCTAAAAACTTGCTTAAATAAGCACTTGATCCTTAAAACTATCATTTTTATAAATCAATCTATAATTATTAAGTTATTCTCTGTTAAGTCGTGATTGTGCGACAGTTGCTAGATGGATCGTTTTTAGCCATAAAAGCAAAGTAAGGATACTTTTTTTGTGAAATGGGGCAATCATTGGTAAAATAAAAGGACAGAATGAAAAAGGTGAATGCGATGAAAATTTTATTTATTGGAGATATTGTTGGAGCGCCCGGGCGTCAAGCATTGAGTGACTATTTACCAAGATTAAAGCAACAGTATAAACCGCAAGTGACGATTGCTAATGGCGAGAATGCGTCTGGAGGGCGTGGTTTGTCGGAGAAAAACTATAAAGAACTTAAAACGTGTGGTGTTGATATTGTGACGATGGGAAATCATACGTGGGACCATCGTGAGATTTATGATTACATTGACCGAACACCTTCATTGATTCGTCCGGCTAATTATCCTGATCCGGAGGCAACACCCGGTCGTGGCATGACGTTTATTCGGGTGAATGATCAAGAATTGGCGGTTATTAATTTACATGGTCGGTCGTTTATGGGGGACTTCGATAGTCCATTCAAAGTTGGCCAGCAGCTAGTTGCAGAAGCAAAGAAGCGAACGGATTATATTTTTGTGGACTTCCATGCCGAAACCACAAGTGAGAAGGAAGCAATGGGCTGGTTCTTAGATGGCACAGCTTCTGCCGTGGTCGGGACGCATACACATGTGCAAACTGGGGACGAACGAATTTTACCCCAAGGAACAGCGTATGTCACAGATGTCGGGATGACCGGCTTTTATGACGGCATTCTTGGTATGGAGAAAGAACCGATTCTGGAGAAGTTTTTAACACAGATGCCGACACGTTTTTCTGTGCCCAAAGGTGGACGTAAACGTCTCAATGCTTGTCTGATTGATCTGAAGACAGATGGACGAGCGCGTTCGATTAAAATGATTCGAATTGATGACGATAATCCAATGCTACGTTAAAAATGACGTCAGCTAATAGAAAGGTAGCGATAGTATGGCAAGAGATAAATCAAAACATACTCCGATGATGCAACAGTACTTGACAATGAAAGAGAATCATCCGGATGCATTTTTATTCTTTCGGCTAGGGGATTTTTATGAATTATTTTTTGAAGATGCGAAGGAAGTTGCTCAATTGTTAGAATTGACCTTGACTAGTCGCAATAAAAAGGCTGAAGTAGAAGTACCGATGTGTGGTGTGCCACATCATTCAGCGCAAGGGTATATCAATCAGTTAGTTGAGATGGGTTATAAGGTTGCGGTCTGTGAACAAGTTGAAGATCCAAAAGAAGCAAAAGGGATGGTCAAGCGAGAAGTGGTTCAAGTGATTACACCGGGAACCGTGATGGAAGGCAGTGCTATTGAAGCAAAGGAGAATACATTTGTTGCGGCTATGGTGGAACAAGCTCATCGCTATGGCTTGGCTTATGCTGATCTATCAACTGGAGAACTTCGCGTGACATTAACTGACAAAGAAAGTGATCTTATTACTGAAATTGAAACACTTGCGGTGAAAGAAGTGGTGAAGCAAGAAGAGACTTTAACTGAGCTTACCGATATGTTGGCGAAGCGGTTTGATCTGACTATATCGGAGATAGCTGAGTTGAGTGCTCATGCTGAGTTTGACGAATTGAAGGTAGATGTGCCTGAGGGACCGCTGACAAAAGCACTGGACGTCCTGTTGCATTATTTAGCCCAAACCCAAATGCGTCAGTTAGACCACTTGCAACAAGCCGAAGTGTATGAGATGGATCACTTCTTAGTATATGGGAAGGAAGCTCGACGGAACTTGGAGTTGACAACTTCTCTCCGTGATGGGACGAAGGAAGGGACCTTGTTGTGGTTGTTAGATGAGACAAAAACGGCAATGGGCGGCCGGATGTTGAAGAGCTGGTTGGATAAGCCGCTGATTCATGTAGACGGTATTCAAGAACGGCATCTTCTCATTGATTCGCTGATGCATTACTTCTTGGAGCGATCGGATTTAATCGCAGTACTGAAAGAAGTGTATGATCTTGAGCGATTGGCCGGACGCGTAGCCTATGGGAGTGTCAATGCGCGGGACTTGATTCAGTTAAAGCAGTCGCTTCAGATGATTCCGCACTTGCGCGAGATGTTGCAGCTGATGAATGATGAGGGAGTGTGGGATCAAGTCTTAGCACAGCTCGATCCTGTCGTAGAAGTTGCTGATCTGATTGAGCGAGCCATTCAAGAAGAGCCGCCATTATCAGTGACAGAAGGTGAGATTATTAACTTTGGCTTTGATGAGCAATTAGATAAATACTTAAGTGCTATGTCGAACGGGAAGCAATGGATTGCTGATCTACAAGCACAAGAACGTGAACAAACAGGCATTAAAAACTTGAAGGTAGGCTTTAATAAAGTTTTTGGATACTATATCGAAGTGACTAAATCACATATTGAGAAAGTTGATTTGGATCGATATGAGCGTAAGCAAACATTAGCAAACTCAGAACGTTATATCACGCCAGAATTAAAGGAAAAAGAAAGTCTAATTTTAGGAGCAGAAGAAAAATCACAAGCCTTAGAATATGAATTATTTATACAAGTGCGCGAAGAGGTAAAAGGTTATATTAAACGAATTCAATCGTTGGCTAAAGCAGTAGCGAAGGTGGATGTATTGCAATCTTTTGCTGAAGTCAGTGAAACATATAATTACGTGAAGCCTACGTATCACACCGATAGTCAAGATATTGTGATTGAGTCTGGACGCCATCCAGTGGTGGAGAAAGTGATGAATGATCAGTCATATGTACCGAATGATATTGAGATGACGAACGAAACAGATATTTTACTTATTACGGGGCCGAATATGTCTGGGAAGAGTACGTATATGCGTCAGTTAGCTCTCATCGTTATTATGGGACAGATGGGTTGCTTCGTTCCGGCCAGTCACGCTTCGTTGCCGTTATTTGATCAGATATTTACCCGAATTGGGGCGATGGATGACTTATTTGGGGGGCAGAGTACCTTTATGGTGGAGATGAATGAGACCAATCATGCGATCCAAAATGCCACCAGCCGCAGTTTATTGCTATTTGATGAGATTGGTCGAGGAACAGCAACGTACGATGGTATGGCCCTTGCAGAGGCGATTATTGAGTATGTGCATAATCGTATTGGGGCGAAGACGCTCTTCTCTACCCATTATCACGAGTTAACGGAGCTATCGAAACGACTAGACAAGTTAGAAAATATCCATGTTGGTGCAGTGGAAGAACGGGGATCGCTTGTTTTCTTGCATAAGATTAAGCCAGGTCCAGGTGATAAAAGTTACGGTGTACAAGTCGCACAACTGGCAGGGTTGCCTGAAGACTTGTTAGATCGGGCATCAATGATCTTGAGAGACTTAGAACAGACTAAGGGGGCAACGATTAGTCAGGCAAGTGATGAAGCGGTGACCACAGTGGAAGAAACAACTGAGCAGTTGGCTTTATTTAAGGCGGAGAATACGAAATCACCGGCTGAACAAGCGGTGATTGAACAACTGCAAGCAATAAATTTAACTGAGACAACACCACTGGATGCTTTTGATACGATTCGTGAGTTAGTGAAGCAGTTAGAGAAAGGAGCAGACTAGATGCCGATTCAAATTATGCCCGATGCTTTAGCGAACCAAATCGCTGCGGGAGAAGTTATTGAACGTCCCGCATCGGTAGTGAAGGAATTGATTGAGAATGCGATTGATGCTGGAGCAGATAAGGTTGATGTGCATATTGAAGAATCAGGGATGCGCCTTATTCGAGTGACCGATAACGGGGCGGGTATTCCGTATGAAGAAGTCCCTGCTGCTTTCAAGCGCCATGCGACAAGCAAATTGCTTTCAAGCGAAGATCTCTTCCGAATCCGGACGCTTGGGTTTCGCGGTGAGGCACTTCCTAGTATTGCCAGTGTGTCGAAAGTGATGATTGAAACAGCTCAAGCTGGCGAAAAAGGACGCCACCTTGTCTTAGAAGGAGGCAAAGTTACTGAAGACAGAAGTGCCTCAGCACGGGAAGGGACGATGATTCAGGTAGAAGATATTTTCTTCAATACACCGGCTCGATTAAAGCATGTGCGCACCTTGCAGACAGAGCTCTCTCATATTACGGATAGTATTAACCGATTTGCACTAGCGAATCCAGCTATTAGCTTCAAGCTCGTTCATGAAGAGTCCACCTTAACGCGAACTCCAGGAAATGACAACTTAAAACAAGCAATTGCTGGGGTGTACGGAGTTAGTTCAGCTAAAAAAATGCGGAAGATCACCGGTGAGAACTTTGATTTCAAGGTATCAGGATATATCTCACTGCCGGAATTGAATCGATCGAATCGGTCGTATATCACGATTGTCGTGAATGGTCGCTATATTAAAAACTATGCGATCAATAAAGCCATTACAGAGGGTTATGGTTCGAAATTGATGATCAATCGGTATCCCTTAGCAGTACTTCATATCGAAATGGACCCACTCCTCCTAGATGTAAATGTGCACCCAACAAAACATGAAGTCCGTATTAGTAACGAAGCTGACTTATGCAATCTTATTAAGCAATCCGTTCAGCAAGTAATGAACGAAGAAGTGCGTATTCCAAGTGGCTTAGAGAACATTGACCAAAATAAACAGACGAAAAAAGATACCCCAACGTATAATCAAACACAAATTGATTTTCATAGGGACAAATCTCATGTGCGATCGTTCAAATCACAAGTTAACTCTTATTCTCAGTCAGATATATCAGATGAGCAGCATCTCATACAAGAACAAACAGATCAGACAACGAAGGCTCAGAAAACGCAACATGAGACTGCATTCTCTTCTGAGGGCGCGTTAGAGCAGAGTCGTCATGTTACAGACTCTCCACTAGAGGTAGCGGAGGACCGTCTAGATTACATGGGGGAAACTTCTGAATTAACTACGGATCAGGCCACCCAGCTGACAAATAGAGACGGATTTCCCGCAGTGGATTATATTGGACAAATGCACGGCACGTATTTATTTGCCCAAAATGAACGTGGACTGTATATTATTGATCAGCATGCCGCTCAAGAACGGGTGAAGTACGAGTATTATCGCCGAGTGATTGATCAAGACGGCACCGCCCAACAAAATTTACTCGTACCGATTGTCTTGGAATATCCAACGAATGAGACCATTGAAATAAGACAACAAATGGAACAATTAGAAGCAGCGGGCATTTTTTTAGAAGCCTTTGGGAAGAATACGTTTGTTCTCAATAGCCACCCATCTTGGTTCATTCATGGACAAGAAGAAGCAACAGTGAAGGAAATGATTGATTTCTTGCTGGATAAAAAAGAGCTTACAGTGAAAAAATTCCGTGAAGCAACAGCCATTATGATGAGTTGTAAACGATCAATCAAGGCCAATCATCATCTGAGTGATGACGAAGCGAGAGCCTTAATCGAAGATCTAAGCAATTGCGAGAATCCTTATAATTGTCCACACGGGCGCCCAACCTTAGTACAACTGACAAACTTAGAAATTGAAAAGATGTTTAAACGCATTCAAGATAGATAAAGGAGCTTATTCATATGACAAACAAAAAAGACAAAAACGAGTTGCGAGCACAATTAACTGAAATTCAGTACCGTGTCACGCAAGAAAATGCAACAGAACGCCCACACTCTGGTGAATATAATGACTTCGATGAGGAAGGAATTTATGTCGATGTGGTGAGTGGCGAACCATTATTTTCATCAAAAGATAAATATGATGCTGGTTGTGGCTGGCCATCGTTTACGCAACCGATTAAAAAGCGCGGAGTGAAAGAGAAGCGCGATACCTCTCATGGATTGGAGCGGACTGAGGTGAGAAGTCCCGAAGCAGATTCACACTTAGGACATGTCTTTACAGATGGGCCGACTGATAAAGGGGGATTACGTTACTGTATTAACTCAGCAGCGCTTAAATTTATTCCGAAGTCTGAGTTGGCCGAGCAAGGCTATGACGAATATGTGTCGGAGTTCGAGTAAGGGGATAACTTAGAGCGGTCACATGGTCACGTCTCTTACTTTGTTGATAAAGGCTGAGCTCACGTGATATAATAAGTAAGGACTACATGAAGAAGAGTGGTGTGTTATGTTTGAATATATTATTGGAACGATTACAGCAATTTATCCAAGTTATTTAGTCATCGAGGTAGGAGGCATTGGTTATCGTTTGTTGATGGCCAACCCCTTTCGACTGACGGATAAGTTGGATACAACGGAACAACTTTATGTTTATCAGAATACAACCCAAGATGATATGACATTGTTTGGCTTCCGAACCAAAAGTGAAAAGGATGTGTTCTTAAAGTTGATTAATGTGTCTGGAATTGGTCCGAAGAGTGCATTAGCAATCTTGGCCAATGAAGATCACAGTGGCTTGATTCGAGCAATTGAAGCAGAAGATCGCACTTATTTACAAAAATTCCCTGGTGTGGGGAAGAAAACAGCGGCTCAAATTATTTTAGATTTGCAAGGGAAGTTGGATGATTTATCACCCACAGCACTTGCGAATGAAGCGCAGCCTGATAAGCCAAAATTAGCAGAAAATCTTCAGTTAACGGAAGCGATCGAGGCATTGAAGGCGCTCGGTTATGGTAAGCGTGAAGTGAAAAAAGTAAAATCGCACTTAACCGAACTCGAACCGATGTCAACGGATGAATATATTAAAGAAGCCTTAAGAACATTACTGTATAGCTAAGTTAAAATGAATAGAGAGGAAGTGAACAAGCTAAGATGGTGTCAGATGAGCGGATTGTATCAGAAGACTTAGGAGATCAGGCAGAAGCAGCATTGGAACAAACTTTACGCCCAAAATGGTTGAGTCAATATATTGGTCAAGAAAAGATAAAAAAAGAATTATCGATTTATATTCAAGCGGCAAAAGCACGCAATGAAGCACTTGATCATGTTTTATTTTATGGACCACCGGGATTGGGGAAGACGACACTTGCGATGGTCATTGCCAGTGAAATGCAAACGGTTATCCGGACGACTTCGGGACCAGCCATTGATCGACCGGGGGATTTAGTTGCTTTACTGAATGACTTAGAACCGGGCGGGATTTTATTCATCGATGAGATTCATCGCTTACCACGAGTGATTGAGGAGATGTTGTATTCAGCCATGGAAGACTTCTTTATCGATATCATTATCGGTGAAGGTGAATCGGCACATCCTGTTCACTTCCCGCTACCGCCCTTTACACTGGTGGGAGCAACAACACGAGCAGGTGCTTTGTCGGCTCCTTTGCGTGATCGCTTTGGTATATTGGCGCACATGGAATATTACACGACAGAGGAATTGGATCGTATTGTTAAGCGATCAGCTGAGGTGTTAGATGTGGAAGCCACTGATGAGGGATCAGTTGAGATTGCACGACGCTCTCGCGGCACCCCGCGAATTGCTAACCGTTTATTGAAGCGTGTGCGTGACTTTGCCGAAGTGAAGGGTGAAGGTATTATTACTGATACAATTGCCCAGGAAGCATTAGAGATGTTACGGGTTGACGACAGAGGCTTAGACATGGTTGATCAGAAATTGCTCTCAACATTAATTGAGCTGTATGGTGGCGGACCAGTTGGCTTAAATACGCTGGCAGCTAATATTAGCGAAGAAGCAGAGACGATTGAAGATATGATTGAACCGTACTTATTGCAACAAGGGTTCTTGCAGCGCACCCCTCGCGGACGAATCGCAACGCACCGCGCTTATGAACACTTAGGTATCTCAGTGCCTACCGAGCAGTAAGTATCTATTGCAGTAATAATCAGCGAATGATTGGAAAAAATGGTTTATTTTTGTTAAAGTAAAAGAGCATAGTTTAGTTAAAAATTTATAATTGGAGGAATTGACAAATGGAAGGTATTGTAGGTTTATTAGTTCCCTTTATTTTAGTTGGGGGAGTCATGTGGTTCTTCATGATTCGACCACAGAAAAAACGTCAAGAGGAACAACAAAAAATGTTAGATTCATTGCAACCAGGTGATGCGATTCAAACAATTGGTGGTTTGCATGGTATCGTCGATGAAGTTGATCGTGTGAACGGTCGTGTTGTCCTTGATTGCGAAGGGATTTACCTAACGTTTGAACGTCGCGCTGTTGCAACGATTACGAAAAAAGTTGGCGAAGTCCCAACTGTTCCGGAAGAAGAACTCGGAACAAATGAACCAGATGTAACCGACGAAAACTAATAGTTAGATGAAAACAGCGGATAACCGCTGTTTTTTGTTTTGGGTTAGTTTAGAATATATGAACTGAAACCCCGATCAACTACTTAAAATAAAGCAATTTATGTACTGGTTTTCACAAAAAGTTGCTTTATGATATTATGTTTGTCATAATGGATAGTGGACTTGTTGATGAATAACATAAGAATAACGACTGATGACGAAGTATGCTGCACAGTTTAGCCCACTGCTAGCAGTTTTTTTATGTCTGAATAAGGTGAAGGAGTAGAAATATATGATTGAATATAAGTATGTATCGAAAGTATATGGGGATGGAACGGAAGCAGTCAGTGATGTATCACTAACTATTAATAAAGGTGAATTAGTGGTCTTCATCGGGACCTCTGGCAGTGGAAAAACAACCAGTATGCGGATGATTAATCGAATGGTGGAACCATCAAGCGGTGAAATTCTCATTGATGGTGAAAATATTATGGAAAAAAATCCAGTTGATTTACGACGAAGTATTGGTTACGTTATTCAACAGACAGGCTTGATGCCACATATGACAGTATACGAGAATATTATTATGGTACCTAAATTGTTGAATTGGGATGAGGATAAGATGGAAGCAACAGCACGCAAGTTGTTAGAGCAGGTTGATATGGATCCTGATCAATATATGGACCGTTATCCTTCAGAGCTATCAGGTGGACAACAACAACGAATAGGAGTCATTCGTGCGCTCGCAGCGGGTCAAGAGATTATTTTAATGGATGAACCATTTGGCGCTTTGGATCCTATTACGCGAGAAGCATTACAAGAAATGGTAATCGAGTTACAAAAAGAAATGGGGCGTACCGTTGTCTTCGTTACCCATGACATGGATGAAGCATTGGATTTAGCGGACCGTATTGCTATTATGACGGATGGTAAACTTGTTCAATACGATACACCGGAAAATATTATTGCTAGTCCAGCCAATGATTTTGTACGCGAATTTATTGGGGAAGATCGCTTAAAAGAAACAACAGATCAGACGCAAGTAAAAGATGTAATGGATCTGAACCCAATTACAGTACAGTTGGGAACACCACTTCAAGAAGCTGTCCGTGTTATGAAGCACCATAAGCTTGATTCGCTATTGATTGTTAATGAGGACAATATCTTACACGGTGTAGTTGACTTGATGAAAATTAAATCAACCGATAAAGAAAAACTTGTTGACGATGTGATGCGTCGACCTAGCTTTTACATGAAGCCTGAAACACATTTACATACCATTACGGAGATGTTCTTTAAGCGTAATATGAAGTTCGTCGCTATTTTGGGTGATTCATATGAATTGCAAGGCATATTGACTCGTTCTTCGATGGTCAACTTATTCTATAGTAGTGTCTGGGACATGGATGATGTTGCAACAGATGATACGGCAGTGGAAGATTATGACGTTCAAGCGATTCAAGCAGATAACTAGAAAGGACTGAGTATATGTCAACCTTTACACACTTTTTTGCTGAAAATGGCGAAAATTTAGTTCGATTAATTTGGGAACATTTATATATTTCAGCGATTTCAGTATCATTAGGCGTTCTATTTGCTGTACCGATTGGGATTTGGTTAACACGAATTAATGATAGGGTAGCGGATTTAGTGATTAGTTTCGTATCCATCTTACAGTCATTACCATCGCTTGCGTTGTTAACCTTGATGATTCCTTTGATTGGAGTAGGGCAGGTCCCTGCAATCATGGCCCTTTTTATTTACTCATTGATGCCTATTATGCGCAATACGTATGCAGGTATTCAATCAGTTGATGAAGGGATGGTCGATGCAGCTAAGGGGATGGGGATGACGACGATACAATTATTACAAAAAGTTGAATTACCTCAGGCGGCACCGATTATTATGGCGGGTTTTCGCCTTTCGACCACCTATGTCATTGCCTGGACCACATTAGCTTCTTTCATTGGTGCTGGCGGGTTAGGTGATTTTATTTTTAATGGGTTGAACCTTTATATTCCGGAACTAATTATTGGCGGAACGATTCCGGTAACGGTTATTGCATTATTAGCCGATTTTTTATTAAGTCGCTTAGAACAAAAATTGACGCCAATAAACTTACGAGAATCAGGGAAATAGAAGGGAGATTGCTAATGAGAAAAATAAAGTATATGGCGCTAATAAGTATAATCTTTATTCTAAGTGCTTGTTCATTGCCCGGCTTGGGAAGTTCTGAATCCGATGATGAACAAATTGTGTTAGTTAGTCAAGTAACCACTGAATCACAAATTATGGCTCATGTGGTCGCCCAAATGATTGAACATTATATCGATACTGAGGTGGATCAGATTACCAATATGGGCTCAGCACCGATGATGCATCAGGCAATCATGTCGGATGATGCCAATATTGCAGGAGCGTTCTATACAGGGACAGCTTTGACTGGTGAGCTGGGACGAGAACCAGAGAGCGATCCAGATAAGGCATTGGAGTTAGTTAGAGAAGGATTTCGTGAAGAATTCGATATGAAGTGGTTGCCGAGTTATGGTTTTGCGAATACGTATGCCTTCATGGTGACTCAAGAGATTGCGGATGAATATGGATTCGAGAAAATATCTGATGTAGCAGATTATGCTGATGAACTGGTCGCGGGTGTTGATACAACATGGTTATCACGCAAAGGGGATGGCTATGAGGGCTTTGTTAGTGAATATGGCTTTGAATTTGGCACGGTCTATCCCATGCAGATTGGCTTAGTTTATGATGCGGTAGAATCAGGAGAGATGGATATTGTCTTAGGTTATTCAACGGATGGGCGAATTTCTAGTTATGATTTAGTAGTGTTAGAAGATGACTTGAACTTCTTCCCGCCGTATGATGCAAGTCCGGTGCCGACTTATGATATTTTGGCAACCTATCCTGAATTAGAAAATATTTTATTAAAACTCCAGGGTACGATTAATGTCGAGGTAATGCAGCGAATGAATTATATTGCGGATGACTTAATGGTCGAACCAACACGAGTGGCCGAAGAGTTTTTAAAGGAGAATAATTATTTTGAAGAGAAAGAACCATATGTAGAACCAGTAGGCAAGGGGGGACAAGTATAATGCAGTTAGAAGAATTTCTGAATTCATTAGAACAAGCAGAAGCTATGAATGGACTTGAGCGGTTTATACAATATTTATCACTCAATAGGAGCTATGTCTGGGAGCAATTTTCAACTCATTTTTTAATTTCAATTTATGGGGTGTTCTTCGCGGCTATTATTGCGATTCCAGTCGGGTTCTATATTGCAAAACATAAAAAACTGGCTAACTGGGTGATTGGGCTGGCTAATATTATGCAGACGATCCCATCGCTAGCAACTATTTCCATGCTGATGTTAGCTTTTGGATTAGGCGCAAGAACCGTTATTTTAACCGTATTTTTATATTCATTATTGCCGATTATAAAAAATACATATGCTGGTGTGCGCAATGTTGATCGTACGTTGATCGATGCGGCACGTGGTATGGGAATGACAAATATGCAATTGATTTTCAAAATTGAATTACCCTTGGCCTCTAGCGTTATTATGGCAGGCATTCGTAATGCACTGGTGTTAGCCATTGGGGTTACTGCTATCGGAACCTTTATTGGAGCAGGAGGATTGGGTGATTTAATCCAACGAGGGGTTAATGCGACGGATGGTGGTCCCATTATTTTAGCAGGAGCCATTCCGACCGCACTGATGGCGATTATCTTAGATGCTACTCTAGGTATCTTAGAAAAAAGACTTGATCCTTCTGCAAAGGGGTCTAAATAGTTAAAACCGCACTTACTTGATTTGGTTGAATCAAGCGAGTGCGGTTCTTTTATTACAGTTACATGATATCTTGGTAAAGTTGTTGAATATGTCGAATAGAAGATCCTTTAATCACGTATGATGTCTGTTGGTTAAAGCTTTTTAATATGAGATGCGATGAATCAGGTGAAATATAGGGATAACCAATAATTTCGCTAACGACATCATCTAATTCGTTAACTTGAATAATAATTGGTTGTTTCAGTCTAATGGCTTTTTTGACACAATGAGAAATTTGTTGTCGTGGCATTTGGGGTTGAATACGAAATCGTTCAAAGTCATTAGCTGTATTGCTAATAGCTTGTATTTTTCGCCAGAATATCCAGATATACGCTAAGCATGTTTGACTGAATTTTTTAAGAGGGCTCATAGCTGTTGGATGAATCATTTCAATAGGTAATTGCATAGTTTTCACTCCCGAACATTTGTTTGTATAATTATCATACCGAACAAATATTCGCTTGTCAACTAAAAAATCATAATTGTAAAAAAATATTGGCTGACTCGTTCGTATATAATTGATTTTTGAATTCATTGTGTTATAATTATAGACGTGCACGACAATTGAATACTACATTAATCGGTTGGGCGTATTGCTTTCAAGATGTGGCCTTTTTGGGTGAGGGGGCGTCTTGTTTGCAGTGTGCCCTTTTTTGAAAGGGGGAATAGTTTTGAGTCAAGATGTGATTAAACATATTAAAGATGTGGAAGAGCGTGCTAATCAGTTGGTGCAAGAAACGAAAGAAAAGAAAGAGCAACTTCAATCAGATAAAAAAGATCAGATTGAAGCGATTAAGGAAGACTACCACCAGCAACTTGAAGCGTTCAAAAATGAACGCCGCGAGGAGATGGAGGCTTTTCTGAGGGAGAAAAAACAAGCATCAAAGGAACACATCGAAGCTGAACGTGAACGTTTTGATCAAAACTTCGAGAAACAGCGAGAAGAATTATCAGAGTGGTTAGCTAAGGAGGTGTTAGAGACACATGGCAATAGCTAAGCTAAAAAAGTTAACACTTATAGCGCGTCAGCGTGATAAAGATCTAGCACTAAAATCAGTTCAAAAAATGCAAAATATTGAAGTAGCACCACTACCAGAAATGCTGGAAGATGAGCTTTTAGAAGGCTTGTCGGTTGAATCCAGTAAAGATTCTGTTGCTGAAGTGGATAACTACTTAAATGATTTGCGTTATGCGCTGAAGTTTACTGATCAGTATACACCTTCACTGGGATTGATCGAAGGCTTGCGACGAAAGCGTCAGACATATACGATGGCTGAGTTAGATGAAGCTGTCAGCGAAGAGCATATATCAGAAATTTTGCAAGAGATTAGTGATAAGGAAGAATCACTGAACAAAATTGATGAGAAAAAACGTCATTTGCGTGAAGAGGAGAACTTTTTTCGTCGCTGGAAGAATTTAGATTACTTACCAAGTGAGTTAAATGACTTCCAGTTAATGGATGTAAAGATTGGCTCGATCAATGTCGAGTATATCGATCAATTTAAAGAAGTACTGGCTGATTATGAGCAGGTATTTTATGAAGAGATTTATCGCAATTCGGATACAACGGGATTCTACGTTGTCTATCCTCAGCGTAATTCGCAAGAAGTAACGTCCATTTTAGCGCAAAATGGTTTTCAAGCATTAAGTTATGAGTATGAAGACTTACCAGCTCAAGAGCTTGAGAAGAACTTAGCTAAACGCAAAGAATTAATCGCGCAAAAGAAAGAAGTTATCGATCAACTCAAAGGATTCAAGGAGCAACAAACCCAACTTGAGTTAGCTGAAGAGTACTACTATAACTTATCTGAGCGCGAAAAAGCAAAAGAACTTCTTGTGAATAGCAAGCAACTTGTGATGATTAGTGGCTGGGCTGATATTGAGGATATTGATGACATCACCTCAACTTTAACAACTGGTTTAGATGGCGACATCGCGATCTTAACGGAAGAAATTAAAGAAGAAGATTACGAGAAAACTCCGACAAAACTTAACCACAATGCATTATTAAAACCATTCGCATTGTTGGTAGAGATGTTTAGTTTTCCTAAGTATGGTGAGCTTGATCCGACAGCTTGGATTGCGCCTTTCTTCTTTATCTTCTTCGGGATGATGAGTGCCGATGCCGGATATGGGATTGTCTTGTTCTTAGGAACCTTCGTTGGATTGAAGTTCTTCGAATTAGGGCGAGCTGCTGAACAGAATTTAAGATTCTTTATGTACAATTCAGTATCGACCATTATTTTCGGGTTGATATTCGGTAGTTTCTTCGGAATGGATTTACCTTTCCGATTGTTATCATTGCAAGATGATATCATTCCATTGCTTGTCATCTCTATCGTGCTCGGTGTGTTGCATGTTATATTAGGGTTCCAACTTGGAGCTTATTTGAAGCATAAGAATGGCAACCACTTAGAAGCATACATCAATGATCATGCATGGTCGCTGATCATCATTGGAGCGATGGTATATGCAGCGGGCATCACACTAGATGTTCCACCA
Organism: Dolosigranulum pigrum ATCC 51524; assembly: GCF_000245815.1. Taxonomy (GTDB): domain Bacteria; phylum Bacillota; class Bacilli; order Lactobacillales; family Carnobacteriaceae_A; genus Dolosigranulum; species Dolosigranulum pigrum. The sequence goes on along the minus strand of NZ_JH601103.1, from coordinate 1,480,582 downwards.
GTTGTTGAAACAATTGGTATTGGTTTAATTGCAGTTAATGCAGTTGGGATTATCATTGCATCTATGATCAATCAATCAAGTATCTTTGGTGGTTTAGGTATGGGATTATTCTCATTAACAGATGTCTCAAGTATTACCGGAGATATTGTCAGTTATTCACGAATTATGGCTTTAGGTGTGGCCAGTGCAAATATCGGTATGGCATTTAACTTACTTATTAGTTACCTGCCGCCAGTCTTCCGCTTTACGTTAGGGATCTTATTATTTGTTGCTTTACACTTCTTGAACATCTTTATTGCATTCTTGGGGGCGTATGTACACTCTCTGAGATTGCACTACGTAGAGATGTTCGGTAAGTTCTACGAAGGTGGAGGTCGACCGTTTAAGCCGCTTAAAACACTTGAGAAACACATTTGGTTAAAACAATAAAAAAACAAAAAATCAGGAGGAATTTCAAATGGATTTCAGTATCTTAGAATTATTTGGTGAAAATACAGGAATGGTCATGGCTGGTTTAGGGATTGCACTAGCTGTTGTTCTTTCAGGAACAGGATCAGCTAGAGGTGTTGGGGTAGCTGGTGAAGCAGCTTCAGCATTATTGAAAGACAAGCCAGAATTATTCGCGAAAGCATTGATTTTACAGGCGTTACCTTCAACACAGGGGATTTACGGATTCGTTGTTGGGTTCTTCATTCTACTAAACATTGAATCAGGAATGGATCCAAGCATGGGTTGGTACTACTTAATGTCTGGTTTAACTGTTGGTATTGCCGGTCTTACTTCTGGATCAGCTCAAGGGAAAGTATCGGTTAGTGGTATCCAAACCATTGCCCAACGCGAAGAAGTGAATACACAAACCGTTATTTTCTCAGCTATGGTTGAAACTTACGCGATCTTAGGTTTCCTTATTGCCTTATTCATGATTATATTTGCTTAAATATTAGACAATATATAATCATAAAGGAGGGTTATAGTGACTGATTTGAATAACTTAACATCAAAAGTATTAGAAGAGAAAAAAGCGAGCTTGCAGGAAGAAATTGATCAAGCTGAACAAGAAGTTGCTGATGAAGTGGCAACTTTTGAAGAAGAGGCGGCTGAGCAATTCGAAGCCGACAAAAAAGCAGCGCTAGAAAAGATTGAACGAGAAAAAGATATTCAACAAAATTCAATTAAAATTGAAGAGCGTAATGAGATTCTTAGTCTCAAACAAGACTACATTAAACGCATCTTAGATGAGGCACAAACGAAAATGAATGAGACGAGTGATGATGTTGTTAAGCAGTTTGCTGAACAGACATTGCCACAGTTTGAAGGAGCAGGCCAGATGACGTTGACGCTAGGTGAACATAGTCAGAATGCGTTGACCAGTGATTGGGTTGATCAACAAGCAGTCTCTGGTTTGGAATTGACTGTGTCCGATGAAACAATTGCTAATGAGGCTGGATTTGTCTTAGAGCAAAAAGGAATTGAGTACAATTTCTTATTCAGTGAACTATTGGAAGCTCATCGTAGTCAGTATATTGCTGAAATTAACCAGAAGTTATTTTAATTAAAGGAGGAGATAGGTTTGAACGATACAATTTATGGACCACTGAATACAACTATTCGGTCAAAAGAAAATAATCTCCTTTCTAAGAATCATTTAGAGCGGATGATCGGTGCTGATTCATACACCGATGCTATGAGTGTCTTGCGCGAGACGACTTATCGTAATGATGTGGATGAGATTCAAGCATCCAAAAATTACGATGAGATGTTTATGAAGGAATTAGAAGAAGCTTTCAAAACAGCCTTTGAAGCTGCTCCAGATGCTGATGTGATTGAAGTTATGGCATTGCGCTATGCATACCATAACTTGAAAGTGTTGTTCAAGGAAGACTATTTGGATGATGATCTCAGTCATCTTTATATTCCAATTGGTCGCTACGACATTAGTGAGTTGCGCAAAGCAGTTAAAACGGGGAAATCTACCGTTTTACCTCAGATGTATTTGGACAGCATTATTGAGATGCGTCGAGAGTTAGATGAATATGACAATCCGCAGTCCATTGATATTTTGCTAGATCGTTGTTATTTCAATCACTTGAAGCAGTTAGCCGAACAGACAGGTGAACAAGAGATTGTAGAACTTGTGACGAAAAAAATCGATTTCTACAATATCTCTACACTTATCAGAGCTAAGAGACAAAATAGAGGACGGAATTTCCTCTCAACCATTTTGTCAGATGCGGGATCTTTCAACAAAGAAGACTTAATCCGCCAAGCTGATAGTGGTATTGATGGCTTAATTGATTTTATTAAAAGAAGTCGATATAAAGCCATCGTTGAAGCATTAGATCTGGAAGATGAGCATATATCCGTTGTGCTTGATCGTGCTTTCGATAATGCTTATATGACCGAAATGAAAAAAGCACGGTTAATGACATTTGGACCACTTCCGGTATTAGCATTCTTATATGCGAAGGAGACGGAAGTAATGAACTTGCGATTGATTTTATCTGGAAAAGAAAACAATATTGATACAGAATTAATTAGAGAAAGGATGCGATTGAGTTATGGCCAGTAAAATTGGAGTTGTTGGCGATAAAGATTCCATCCTAGGTTTTAAAATGTTGGGGTTTGATACGAGAATTGTACAAACTGGTAGCGAAGCCCGACAGGTGATTGATGCGATGGCAGAGGATAACTTTGGTATTATTTATTTAACAGAAAAATTTGCTGAAGAAATTCCTGAGACGATCGAGCGCTATGATGCGAAGATGACGCCAGCTGTTATTTTGATTCCTAATTATGATGGATCACGCGGCATAGGTAAAAAACGCGTTCAAGATAACGTAGAAAAAGCTGTCGGTCAAAATATCTTATAGGAGGGTGATGTAACTTGAGTTTGAATAAAGGAGAAATTGTAAGTGTATCAGGTCCTTTGGTTACGGCTAAAGGTATGAGTGATGCCAATATTCAAGATATTTGCCGTGTCGGTAAATTGGGATTAATTGGCGAAGTAATTGAAATGCGTAATGATGTCGCTTCTATCCAGGTCTACGAAGAAACATCTATGGTTGGACCCGGGGAAGAAGTTGAAATTACCGGAGAACCATTATCAGTTGAGTTAGCACCGGGTATGATTTCACGCATGTTCGATGGGATTCAACGTCCGCTACAAGACTTTATGGACAAAACAGATAGTAACTTCTTGGAACGTGGTGTAGAGGTTGATCCACTTGACCGAAATGATAAATGGACTTTCGAACCAAAAGTTAGTGTTGGAGATGAAGTTACGACTGGTGATATTGTCGGTGTGGTTCAAGAATCAAAAGTTATTGAACACCGTATTATGGTACCAGTGGGTGTCAGTGGAAAAGTGACCGATATTAAATCAGGTGACTTCACGATTGAAGAGACTATTTATACCTTAGAGACAGAATCTGGCGAAAAAGATTTCAATATGATTCAAAAATGGCCAGTACGTCAAGGTCGACCAGTTCAAGAAAAGATTAGCCCGGAAGAACCTTTAGTCACGGGACAGCGTGTTATTGATACACTGTTCCCAGTTGCTAAAGGAGGAGCAGCAACGGTACCTGGCCCATTCGGAGCTGGAAAAACCGTCGTCCAACACCAAATTGCAAAATGGGCTGACGTAGACTTAGTTGTCTATATTGGTTGTGGTGAACGTGGTAATGAGATGACAGAGGTAATTAACGAGTTTCCAAAATTGATTGACCCGAATACTGGTGAGTCAATCATGGAACGTACGATTTTGATTGCTAACACATCTAACATGCCAGTTGCCGCGCGTGAAGCGTCTATTTATACAGGAATTACAATCGCAGAATACTACCGTGATATGGGTTATTCTGTTGCGGTTATGGCGGACTCAACTTCACGTTGGGCAGAAGCATTGCGTGAGATGTCAGGTCGTCTAGAAGAGATGCCTGGGGATGAAGGATATCCTGCTTATCTAGGTTCGCGTATTGCGGAATACTATGAACGTGCAGGGATGGTTCACCCGCTTGGTAATAATGGTGAGCGTGTCGGAAGTATTACGGCGATTGGAGCCGTTTCGCCTCCAGGTGGGGATACCTCTGAGCCAGTCACACAGAATACCTTGCGTGTGGCAAAAGTATTCTGGGCACTAGATAGTGGATTGTCTCAACGTCGACACTTCCCAGCAATTAACTGGTTGGATTCTTACTCACTCTATTCTGGTCGTGTTAATAAGTATATCGGCAAAGATCACGATGTGAAGTGGCCAGAGTTGGTCTCTCGAGCGCGTGTTACCCTACAGAAAGAGTCTGAGTTAAAAGAAATTGTTCAATTAGTTGGTGTAGAATCGCTCTCTGAAGCGGACCGTGTGACAATGACTGTTGCTGCTATGTTACGTGAAGACTTCTTACAACAGAATGCTTACGATGATGTGGATACGTACACACCACTGAAAAAACAAATTAAAATGATGGAAATTATTTTAACGTTCGAAGATGAAGCTCGAAAAGCGTTAGAATTAGGTTCTTACTACGATGAAATATCTAAAGGAACGGTTCAGTTGCGTGAGCGAATCGGACGAATGAAATACATTTCTGAAGATGAATTTGATAGATTCCTTGAGATTGAGAACTCTATCGAAGACGTTATGAAAGAAATTGTCCAAAAAGGTGGTGGATCGGATGCTTAAAGAGTATAAAACAGTATCAGAGGTTGTCGGACCGCTAATGACCGTTGAAGGTGTTGAAGGTGTTAAGTTCGATGAGCTAGTTGAGATTGAATTACAAAACGGTGAACGTCGCCAAGGTCAGGTCTTAGAAATCGAAGGCGATAAAGCGATTGTTCAAATTTTTGAAGGATCAGAAGGAATTAACTTGCCTGACACTAAAGTTCGTTTCTTAGGTCGCCCATTATCACTAGATGTATCTGAAGATATGATCGGACGTACATTCGATGGAATGGGTCGCGTGAATGATGGAGGACCAGACTTAATTCCAGAAAAAACATTGGATATTAACGGGAAAGCTATTAACCCCGTTGCTCGTATGTATCCAGATGAGTTTATCCAAACAGGGGTATCTACAATTGACCACTTAAACACATTAGTTCGTGGCCAAAAGTTACCCGTGTTCTCTGCAAGTGGTCTACCTCACGAAGAATTGGCAGCTCAAATTGCGCGTCAAGCACAAGTTGTCGGAACCGATGAAGAATTTGCCGTTGTCTTCGCAGCGGTTGGTATTACGCATGAAGAGGCAGAATTCTTCATGAATGACTTCAAAGAAACAGGTGCGATCGATCGTTCAGTTGTCTTCATTAACTTGGCAGATGACCCAGCGATTGAGCGTATTGCCACTCCTCGTATGGCTCTAACCGCAGCTGAATACTTGGCATTCGAAAAAGATATGCACGTCTTAATTATTACAACAGACATGACGAACTATGCGAATGCGCTTCGTGAAATTTCGGCTGCTCGTCGTGAGGTACCAGGTCGTCGTGGTTATCCAGGTTACTTATACACGAACTTGGCAACCTTGTATGAACGTGCGGGACGTTTAGAAGGAATTAATGGATCAGTTACTCAAATTCCAATCTTAACGATGCCGGAAGAAGATATTACGCACCCAATTCCGGACTTGACCGGATATATTACAGAGGGGCAAATTATCCTCTCCCGTGAGTTGGAAAACAAAGGAATTGAACCGCCTATCGACATTTTACCATCACTATCTCGTCTAAAAGATGAAGGAATTGGTGAAGGTAAAACACGTGAAGACCACGCACCAACCATGAACCAAATCTTTGCTGCTTATGCCCAAGGAAAAGAAGCTAAAGAATTAGCGAACGTTCTTGGTGAAGCCGCGTTATCTGAATCAGATAAAAAATATGTGGCGTTTACGGATCGCTTTGAAGAAGAGTATGTTAACCAAGGAAGTTACACGAACCGTTCAATTGATGAATCGATTGAACTTGGTTGGGATCTTCTGAAAATCTTGCCACGCGAAGAATTGAAACGAATTAAAGATGAAATGCTAGATAAATACTTGCCTAAGGAAGGGTGAGGTAGATGGCGAAGAAACTAAATGTCAACCCTACCCGAATGGAGCTGTCTAACTTAAAGGACCGGCTCGAACTCGCTTCTCGTGGTCACAAGTTGTTGAAAGACAAACGTGATGAGTTAATGCGACAATTTATTGGACTCATTAAGAAAAACAACGAATTACGAGAAGAAGTAGAAGAAAAGTTGAAGCAAGGAATGCAATCTTTCTCGATTGCTAAATCCTTACTTCATGAGAATTATCTCGAAGAATTAATGGCTATTCCATCTCGAAGTGTTCAGTTAAATCTAGATCAGAAGAACATTATGAGTGTGCGCGTGCCACAGATGACGTTTGATTACAGTAGTGATGCGAGCGATATTTCAAGCATCGAATACGGTTATTTAAACTCAAACGGAGAACTGGACCGCACCTTTAAACAGTTCATCGATGTGATGCCTGATATGTTGGAGTTGGCTGAAATTGAAAAATCTTGTCAGTTGATGGCTGATGAGATTGAGAAGACGCGTCGACGCGTTAATGCCCTCGAACATATGACCATTCCACGTCTAGAGGAGACCATTTACTTTATTGAGATGAAGCTAGAAGAAAAAGAGCGGGCAAGTATTACTCGCTTGATGAAAGTTAAAGATATGGGAGAAGAGAAAGAATAATTCTGCCATTAAAAATAATGAGACAAAGAGTAAGGCTGTTGCCTTGCTCTTTTGTTATAGGCAAAATGATTTTCATGTTATATTTTTTAGAAAACAGAAAAAATTGACCAATCTGGTAACAATGGAGAGCTTTTTGTGTTAAACTATTATACATAACGGAATTGGAAAGGATTTTGTGTGGTGGGACGTGGATTATTACTTGTTCTCTCCGGCCCGTCAGGTGTGGGGAAGGGAACAGTTCGTAAACATATATTTGATCATTATAATAATGATTTTGATTATTCAATATCGATGACAACACGAGATAAGCGAGAGGGAGAAGTTGAAGGACAAGATTATTACTTCCGCTCACGTGAAGCGTTCGAACAATTAATCGAGAGTGGTGGCTTGTTGGAATATGCTGAATATGTTGGCAACTATTATGGGACACCCCTTGAGTATGTGAACGAAACATTGGAAGCAGGTCGCGATGTGTTTTTGGAGATTGAAGTGCAAGGCGCGTTGAAAGTACGCAATAAGATGCCAGAAGCGATTTTTATCTTTTTATCACCGCCTAATTTAGGTGAATTAGAGAATCGGATAACTGGTCGTGGCACAGATAGCAGTGATATGATCAAAAAACGCATGAAAAAAGCAGTCGACGAATTGAAACTCATTCAGTATTACGATTACGTTGTTGAGAATGATGATGTCGATAAAGCGGCACAAAAAATTAGACATATTATTGAAAGCGAACATTTGAAAGTGTCTCGTAATTTAGGAGCGTATACAAAAATTATTGAGGAGATGAATTAAATGTTATTACACCCTTCATTGGATAAGTTGCTTAATCGGATCGATTCAAAATATTCATTAGTAATGTTAAGTGCTAAACGAGCACACCAACTTGCTGAAGACGAATCATCAGATGGTGAGGAAATGTTAGAAGAATACCAATCTATCCGCAATGTTGGTAAAGCATTAGAAGAGATTGAAGCCGGCGATTTAGTCATTGATTCTAGCCAGCTAAATAAAGAATAAGACAAATTGATACCTTTGTTATTAACGTAGCAAGGGGTTCTTTTGTATGTAGAGAAATAAACAGACAGGTTCACTTAAGATAGAGAAATGATGGAGGGATACAAGTGTTAGAAGGGAAAAAAATTGCGTTATACGTGACGGGTGGTATTTCTGCTTATAAAGCTGTTGTATTGTTGCGCGAATTAATTAAACAAGGAGCATCGGTAAGAGTCGCGATGACTGACCATGCGACTGAATTTGTTGCTCCTTTAACATTTAGTGTGTTAAGCAAACATCCTGTTTATACAGACACCTTTGATACTTCGCAGCCAGATTCGATTGATCATATTGCGTTAGCAGATTGGGCGGATCACTCGATTATTGCTCCAGCAACTGCTAATATATTAAGCAAAGTGGCTAATGGATTGGCCGATGATTTTGTCTCGACTAGTTTAATTGCAACAGACCATCCGCTCTTTTTTGTGCCAGCAATGAATAATAAGATGTATCAAAATGCAGCCACGCAGCGCAATATAAAGCAGTTAGAAGCTGATGATCATGTGGTAATGACGCCAGATACAGGGTTTTTGGCAGAAGGATATGAGGGGAAAGGACGCTTCCCAGAATATGGGCGCATTATCGATGAATTCACGCAATTAGTTGTCAGTGACCGTACATTATTAGCAGGGAAGCGATTTGTTATTACAGCGGGGGGAACGAAGGAATACATTGACCCCGTACGGACCTTGACGAATAAATCATCTGGCAAAATGGGTCATGCTCTAGCAGATGCAGCCACGTTAGCCGGGGCAGAGGTGACTTTAATTACAACAAGTCAGTTACCTGTCTCTAGCCTTGTTGATGTTATTCAAGTCGAAACAGCTGAACAGATGTTAGATCATACGACAGAAGCCTTCCAACAAGCAGATACGGTAATTATGGCAGCTGCTGTCTCAGATTATCGTCCGGAGAATATATCCGAACAAAAAATAAAAAAACAAGACCATTTAACATTAGAATTGTCCTTGAATCCCGATATCCTTCAACTATTAGGTCAACGCAAAAAAGAAGGCCAGTTTACAATCGGTTTTGCAGCTGAAACAGACCACTTAGAACAATATGCTCAAGATAAGTTAACGAAAAAAGCAGCCGATATGATTATTGCCAATGATGTCTCGTGTCAAGATCAAGGCTTTAATGTCGATCAAAATGAAGTCACTATTTTTACGAAAGAAGGCGACCGTAAGCACTTGCCACTTAACTCAAAGACTGCTTTAGCGCGAGACATTATAGCATTTGTTGCTGAGTACATGAAAGAAGGGAAATAATGCCACAAATTGCGGAAGTTATCGTTGATGTGCCGGTGATGCAGACGAATAGTCCATACAGTTACCGTATTCCTCCGCATTTAGAACACAAATTATTACCCGGCATGCGTGTGATTGTCCCGTTCGGTCAAGGGGATCGAAAAATTCAAGGCTTTGTGGTTAAAACTGCTGATGTGACTGAGTTTGATGGTCAGTTAAAAGAAATTAGCCAAATTATGGATTTAACGCCGGTCTTGAGTGATGAATTGATTCAATTGGGTGAGAAAATGGCTAACGAGACATTTAGTTTTCGCATTAGTTGCTATCAGACAATGCTTCCGGCCGTTCTGCGCGCACAATATGATAAACATATTATTCCAACTGATGCACTGTCAAACGCTGAGCGGGCGAAGTTGTTTGGAGATGAGACTTATTTATCGTGGGCTCAAGCGGAAGAGCAAGGTATTTTGGACACTTTACTGGATTTAAAACAACAAGAACAAGTGGATGTGGTTTATAAAGTATCCGATCGTGCCAATAAAAAGATGCGAAAGTATGTTATTCCGCTGTTGAGCAATGATGAGATTGAAGAAGCATTGGAACAAGTCCGCACGAATGCCACTCGTCAAATTGAATTGTTAGAAGTATTTAAGCAATTGGATGGAGCCGAAATTTTATGGTCACAATTACGCGATGAGTATGGTATCACGCCGGCGCTCCTTAATCGAGCAGAAGAAGAGCATTGGTGTGAGGTACGTGAAGTTGAAGTATATCGCGATCCTTTTGCGCATAAAGATATCGCCATCTCAGAGAAGTTAGAACTAACACCAGATCAGCAAGCAGCGTATGATCAGATTGCGCAGTCTATTCAAGCGCGTCAACAAGATGTTTTTTTACTACAAGGAGTAACTGGTAGCGGGAAGACGGAAGTGTACTTACAGACGATTGCACAAGTGCTTGAGCGGGGCGAAGGAGCGATTATGCTGGTGCCCGAAATTGCGCTCACACCGCAGATGGCCTACCGCTTTAAGAGTCGCTTTCAAGAAGCAGTTGCGGTCTTACATAGTGGCTTATCAGACGGTGAGAAGTACGATGAATGGCGAAAAATTAAACGAGGTGAAGCAAAGATTGTCGTTGGGGCACGATCCAGTATTTTTGCGCCGATTGATCATCTTGGACTAATTATTATCGATGAAGAGCATGAGACTACTTATAAGCAAGAAGATACCCCCCGTTATCATGCGCGTGATGTCGCGATGTGGCGGGCTGCTTACCACAGTTGTCCGGTTATTTTAGGGAGTGCGACCCCCTCATTGGAGTCAAAAGCGCGTGCTTACAAAGGGGTTTATCAACTGTTAGAATTACCAGACCGAGTGAATGATAAACCGTTGCCTCCGATTGAAGTAGTCGATATGAGAGAGGAATATAAGCGTGGTAATCGGTCGTCTTTTTCGCACGTCTTAATGGAGCAAATGCAAGAACGGATTAATCGTGGGGAACAAGTGGTCTTGCTTCTTAATCGGCGTGGTTATTCATCGTTTATGATGTGCCGTGATTGTGGATATGTTTTGGAGTGTCCGAATTGTGACATATCCCAAACGCTTCATATGGATACGAAGACAATGAAATGTCACTATTGTGGGCATGAAGAAGCTATTCCTCAAAAGTGCCCAACGTGTCAGAGTCCCAACATTCGTTATTACGGGACAGGTACGCAGAAGATTGAAGAAGAATTACAAGATGTGTTGCCGGGAGCCCGGATTATTCGGATGGATGTCGATACCACTCGGCGTAAGGGAGCTCACGAACGTTTACTCGGGCAATTTGAAGATAAAGAGGCAGATATTCTACTTGGGACACAAATGATTGCTAAAGGATTGGATTTTCCTAATGTGACGTTAGTGGGGGTGTTGAATGCAGATACAGCACTCGGTCTGCCTGATTTTCGCTCAGCCGAAAGTACATTCCAATTGCTGACACAAGTGAGTGGACGAGCAGGACGTGGCCAAAAAGATGGTCGGGTTATTATACAGACATTTAATCCAGGACATTATGCCATCCAATTAGCGCAAGCTTATGATTATGAGACATTTTTTAAAAAAGAAATGCATCTAAGGCGACTCAGTCAGTATAGTCCGTATTATTTTTTAGTGCGGGTGATGGTGAGTCATGAGGATGAATTAATAGCAAGTAAGAAAATGGCTGAAATCGTTGCAGAACTAAGGCCAACGTTGAGTGATGAGGCGATTATTTTAGGGCCAACGCCAAAGAGTATTGCTCGAACACATAATCGCTATCATTTCCAGACCATTATTAAATATAAACAAGAAGATGCTTTAAAAACAAAGTTACATGAACTACTTATAGCGAGTCAACAAGACATCGCTCGTGGATTATATATTTCAATTGATCCTAAACCGATGAATTTTATTTAAGGAGCGGATATGTAATGAAGAAAATTATTTTTATGGGAACCCCGCAATTCTCAGTACCGATTTTAGAAGCTTTATGTGAACAAACAGGGATTGAAGTACAATGTGTGGTCACTCAACCCGATCGAAAAGTCGGGCGCAAGCGCGTGTTGACCGCACCACCAGTGAAACAATGTGCCGAACGGTTCGGAATTAATGTCTTGCAGCCAGAAACCATTCGTGGATCAGAGGAACTGGATATTATGAAAGAGTTAGCTCCAGATTTAATTATAACGGCTGCATTTGGTCAATTTTTGCCAAAAGAATTGCTTGATTTGCCGACTTATGGAGCAATTAATATTCATGCATCACTATTGCCGAAATATCGCGGAGCCGCTCCGATTCATTATGCGATTAAGAATGGTGATGAGAAGACGGGCGTGACCATTATGTATATGACACCGAAGATGGATGCCGGGGATATGTTAGCGAAGCGAGAAATGACCATCCAAGATCAGCACGATACGGGTGATTTATTTGAAGCATTGAGTTTATTGGGACGCGATTTATTAATCGATACCTTGCCGAAACTATTCAATAATGAGCTAACTCCGGTACCGCAAGATGAGAGTCAAGTGACTTATGCTCCAATGATTTCATCAGAAGAGGAAGAAATTGACTGGACAGAGAGTGCACGAGCGATTTATAATAAAGTACGAGCTTTTAGACCGTTTCCAAGTACGCATACGTTTTTCCAAGGTGAGCGATTTAAGCTGTGGGAAGTAGCGGAAGTAGCGGGCAATACAGCAGCGTCGCCGGGGGAGATTATTCATGTGTCACCGGATGAATTACATGTTGCTGCGGGTGATGGGAATGGGATAGCGTTAATCCGAGTCCAACCAGCGGGCAAGTCTAAAATGTCGATTACAAGTTATCTACAAGGAGCAACGATAGAAGAAGGGATGCAATTTGAGCAAGTCAACTGCTAGAGAATTAGCTGTTCAATTATTAGAGCGTACGGAACAAGATGGGGCCTATACTAATTTGATCTTAAATCAGGTGATTACAGAAGAGGATCTGTCACCGCAAGAACGCGCCTTGTTAACTGAATTAGTCTATGGTGTGATGCAAAATAAACGATTAATTGATTATTATTTATCGAAGTTTTTAAAACCGTCACAAAAATTAGATGGCTGGGTGCGACAGTTATTGCGTGTCGCGGTCTATCAATTAGTTTTTTTAGATCAGATCCCGACGTATGCAGCAATCAATGAAGCTGTCCAATATGCGAAGCGTCGCGGTCATCGCGGCATATCAGGTCTAGTGAATGGCGTTTTACGCAATATTGATCGTCATCCATTAAAATCTTTGGATGAGATAACATCAAAAATTGAGCGAATCGGAACGCAATATAGCTTGCCGGATTGGTTAGTTAAGCAATTAGTTGCCGATTATGGTGAAGAGACTACTGAAGCTATTGCTCAAAGTTTCAACAAGCGGGCGCATGTCTCCGTGCGAGTAAATACGAACCAGCTGTCACGAGATGAAGTATTAGAACAATTGCAAGTAGCAGGATTTGAAGTGACGCGGAGTGAGCTATCTCCGGTGGGGCTTATCATTCAAGGGGGCTTACCGACAGATACCGAATTATTCCAGCAAGGGGCCATCACCATTCAAGATGAAGCCGCGATGTTAGTGGCACCAGCACTTGAAGTTACGCCATCAGATTATGTATGGGATGCGTGTGCTGCCCCAGGAGGGAAATCAGCTCATATAGCCACCTACCTAGATAATGCCTCTGGTGGGCAATTGCTCAGTACTGATATTCACCCTCACAAATTATCACTGATCCAAGCCTCACTTGACCGCCAAAAACAGGATGATAAGAGTCGAGTTGAACAGTTGGATGCACGTGAAGTTGTTGCGCAGTATGGCTCAGAACAGTTCGACAAAATCTTGGTGGATGCGCCCTGCTCAGGAGTCGGGTTACTGCGACGTAAGCCAGATATTCGCTTTCAAAAATCAGCTTATACGAGCCAGGCATTAGCTCAGAGCCAATCGGAGATTTTGGCAGCAGCTGCAGAAGCTTTAAAGGTTGGCGGTCGATTAGTGTATGCGACCTGTACCATTCTAAAAGAAGAGAATGAAGCAGTTATAGAAGCCTTCTTAAAGCAGCATTCGAATTTTCAGTTGTGCCGTATTCCACTAGAGCAAGAAGCACTAGCGAATGATGGAATGGTAACGATTTTGCCACATCAGTTTGAGAGCGATGGATTCTTTATTGCAGCACTAAAAAAGATCGGATCATAGAAAGAAACAGAGGTGATTATAATGGGGATACAAATTGATTCTTTCATCGGTAACCGCTTATCGAATGAGGATTATGCAGATGTATTTATAAATCAACAACAGCAGCTGATGGCTGTTTTATGTGATGGAATGGGGGGCCATAATGGGGGTGAAGTGGCTAGTCGACAGGCTGTTGAACAACTGGGTGACTTATGGAAAACAACTGAAATTACGAATCAAGATGAGCTGACCAGCTGGATTACTACAAGTATTAACCGAGTAAACGCCGCAATTTATCAAGCGGGCTTGGAACAATCTGATTTAGCTGGGATGGGAACAACATTAGTAGCGATGTTTTGCCTAGAGAAGACCATTATAATTGCCAATGTGGGGGATAGTCGCGCTTATATAGTTAATCGCCAGCACCAAGTGGAACAAATTACAGAAGATCATTCCTATGCGCATGAGCTGTTTTTACGCGGGGAGATTACGAAACAAGAAGAATTGAATCATCAACAACGCCATATGCTGACGCGTTCTCTAGGTGTAGGGCGAACGATTGAGGTTGATTTATTTCAGAAGGATTTAACCGATATCCGTTACGTATTCTTATGTTCGGATGGCTTGTCGAATAATTTGTCCGAGAGTGAGATTGTGTCAATCTTGAATCAAGACACGTATTCAAAAGCCGAAAAATCACAAGCATTAATTGACCAGTCGTATAAAAATGGCTCGAATGATAATATCTCAATTGTCTTAATGGATATGGATCAGATGCAGGAAGGAGGGAGTTAATTGGAAACAGGACAGCGAATTAATGGACGCTATGAAGTGAAGCGACTGCTTGGTTCGGGAGGGATGGCAGAAGTCTTTTTAGCATATGATTTGATTTTGGACCGACAAGTTGCCGTTAAGATGTTGGCATATAATTTTAAGAATGATCGTGAGAGTTTGCGCCGATTTACCCGGGAAGCAACTTCGACGACTGAGTTGATGCATCCGAATATTGTCAATATTTATGATGTGGGTGAAGCTCATGTTCCGTATATTGTGATGGAATATATCGGCGGGACGGATTTGAAGGAATATATTAATCGACATCATCCAATTGCGCATCAGACCGTCGTATCAATTATGGATAAGATTTTGAGCGCGATTAGTTATGCCCACAGTCAAGGCGTGATTCACCGCGATATTAAGCCGTATAATATTTTAATCGATGAAAAAGGAACTGTTAAAATTACTGACTTCGGGATCGCATTAGCTCTATCTCAAAATTCATTAACCCAGACGAATTCATTGTTGGGCTCTGTCCATTACATCTCGCCGGAACAAGCACGAGGAGCCATAGCAACGAAGGCATCTGATATTTATTCATTAGGAATTTTACTCTATGAATTATTGACAGGAACCGTGCCCTTTAAGGGAGAATCAGCGGTCTCTATTGCACTAAAGCATTTCCAGAATGATTTCCCTTCTGTTCGGGATCAGCAACCTAGCATTCCTCAAGCGCTAGAAAATGTTATCTTAAAAGCTACCGCAAAAGATCCCAATCATCGTTATAGTAGTGTCGAGGCGATGCGCGAAGATTTACAGACTGTCCTTGATCCATCGCGTCGTTATGAAGAAAAGTTCCTGCCCCCTAATATTAATGCAGACCAGACAAAACGATTGACGCCGATTGCTCCTGTTGTTGCCGATGATAATTCCGCTGAAGAGGCGGTTAAAACGTACAATCCAACAAGCTCAGCAACCACTGATATGCCAGAAGCTCCTGCTACATCGAAGAAAAAAAGTAAATGGTGGGTGTGGTTACTGTTTCTACTCATTATACCAGTTGCATTTGTATACTTTGTGATGATGTCAGCACCGGGTGAGGTAGATGTACCTAATTTGATGGGCTATACTGTGGCGCAAGTGCAAGCGGAATTAGATACATTGAATCTTGAGGTGGGTGAGGTGATCAACCAACCAAATGATGAAATAGCAGAAGGTCAAGTGATAAAATCAGACCCTGCATCAGGTGCAAGTGTGAAAGAAGGTCAAGCGATTAATTTATTTGTCAGCTCGGGACAAGAGCCCATTACACTAGAAGATTATACGAACAAAGATTTTAATCAGATGAAGGCCCAACTGACCGAACTAGGATTTCGGGTTGAGCGCGAAGATGTCTATCATGATACGATTGAGCATGAAAAAATTGTAAGTCAAGATATTGAGGCCGGGCGTGAAGTGGTTCCCGGTGAAACAACTATTACATTCGAAGTCAGCCTTGGTCCAGAAGGCTTTCCGTTTAAAAATTTAGCCGGGTATTCCCGTACAGGAGTAGAAGATTACATCGGTGAGCATCAGTTGAATGCGACGATTGAAGAAGCTTATTCTAGTCAAGTTCCAGAAGGTCAAGTGATTTCACAACGCCCAGAACCGGGCACCTTGCTTTACAAACAGTCAGATGTGGCAGTGGTGTTCTCTATAGGGCCAGAACCAGTAAAAACAGAAACATTTGAGCGAACAATTAAGATAGATTATGTACCGACAGCTGATGAATCTCAGGAAGATGACGACGATGATGAACGTTCACAACGTCGCCCTAATAAAGTCCGGGTATATATCTCGGATGCGGATCATAATATGGAAGAACCCGTTCATTCATTCGACAGTATGGAAGATACGGAACTGACCTTGAAGTTCACCGTTGAGAAAGGGAAGCGAGCTAAATATAGAGTAGTTGTTGATGGAAATATTGTAGCAGAACAGAGCGTATCAAATCATTAGGAGGTTATTATTGGTGCAAACAGGACGAATTACGAAAGCATTAAGTGGATTCTATTATGTCACAACAGATGATAATCAGACTTACCAGACAAGGGCGCGAGGTGTCTTCCGGAATCAAGATATATCACCTTATGTGGGAGATTATGTTGAGTTTTCACTTGATGAGAATGAAGAAGGAACTATTCAAGCGATTTTAGAGCGAAAAAATCAACTCTCCCGACCACAAGTAGTAAATGTTGAGGTGGGCTGTGTGGTGACTTCAGCGGTTGAACCGGCCTTTAACACGCAGCTTTTAGACCGCTTCTTAGTACAGTTAGAAGCACACCATATTCAGCCTGCTATTTTAGTGACAAAATTGGACTTGATTGATCAAGATGCCATACACCGATTAAAGGACTATCAAGCATACTATCAATCATTGGGCTATCCATTTATCTTGGTGGATCAGGACAACCTGGATGCTACCAAAAAAGCATTAAGCCAAGTGATTCAAGGCCAACTAGCCGTCTTTATGGGGCAATCAGGGGTTGGGAAATCAACGTTACTGAATGCTATCGATCCATCTTTAAACTTTAAAACAGCTGAAACGTCTAAAGCACTTGGGCGTGGTCGCCATACGACGCGACATGTTGAACTAGTTGCCGCTCTCGGTGGATTAATTGCGGATACACCGGGTTTTAGTGCTCTAGAATTTGCTGATATTGAGAAAGAATCCTTGCGTGAATGTTTCCCAGAATGTTGGGAGCGCCGTGCTGCATGTAAGTTTCGCGGATGTCTCCATTATAAAGAACCCAAATGTGCTGTTAAGCAAGCAGTGGCTGCGGGTGATATATTAGAAGAGCGATATGCGCATTATATTTTATTTTTAGAAGAAATTATAAACCGAAAACCTGTGTATTAAAAAAGGAGCGATAATGTGAAAGTAGCACCATCAATTTTAAGTGCCGATTTTTCCCAGTTGAGACAAGATATTGAATTGATTGAACGTGAAGGAGCTGATTGGGTTCATGTAGATGTGATGGACGGTCAGTTCGTGCCCAATATCACTTTTGGTCCTAATGTGGTTGAAGCAATTCGTCCGCATACGTCATTGCCATTGGATGTGCATTTAATGATAGTAGATCCTGACCGTTATATTAATGCGTTTGCTGAAGCAGGAGCGGATATTATTACTATTCATGCAGAAAGCACCGATCACCTTCATCGTAGTCTTCAACTGATTAATCAGTTGAATGTTAAATCAGGAGTAGCAATTAATCCAGGAACACCGGTTTCTGCGATTGAGCCGGTCTTGGATCTGGTTGATCTGGTTCTAGTTATGACGGTGAATCCTGGTTTTGGTGGACAATCGTTTATAGACTCAACTGTTCAGAAGATGGCTCAGTTGAACGATTTGCGCCAGCAACATGACTATCACTATGCAATTGAAGTAGATGGTGGGATTAAAGCAGGGCCAGAAACAGTGCGTTGTTTAGAAGCAGGGGTGGATGTATTCGTGGCGGGTTCTTATATTTATGGCGCGGAAGATCCTGCCGAGCGGATTGCTAAGCTGAAAGCAGTTGGTGAGCCAGCATGATCATTCATCTCGTCTTAGGGGCCCCGAGAGAAGAGCCGTTGACCCTTGATTATCAGTCGGGTGATTTATGTGTAGGGGTTGATTATGGAGCGATTTATTTATTAAATGCCGGTTATCCGGTCGATTTAGCGATTGGCGATTTTGATTCGGTGACTGAACATGAATGGCAACAAATTAAAAAAGAAAGCCAGCGTGTAGAAAAATTTCAAGCGGATAAAGATGATACTGATACGGAGTTAGCGTTATTACATGCGCTAAATTTATCTGACGAGGCCCCCATTCATATTCATAACTGGATCGGTGGACGTTTGGATCATTTTTTAAGTATTTTGTATTTAGTTTATCAAGAAAGGTTCCAAGCGGTTTTGTCAAGATTAGTCTTCTGTAGTCCTAAAAATAGCTTACGGGTCTATCAGCCCGGTCACTATCAAGTTGAGCAAGCTCATTCTGATAATTATCTCTCTTATATCGGATTGACCCCAATTAAAGGATTGACACTGCGCCAAGTGAAATATACTTTGGAGAGTGCCGATTATGATGTGCCGAGAGCCCTTATTAGCAATGAATTCTTGGCAGAAGGACAGCCGGCTGAATTTTCTTTCGAGAGTGGCTTGTTGGCTGTTATTCAGAGTCGTGATTAATATGTATAGCACACATAAAAAAGCATGCAATTATCTGAGTTGATAACTGCATGCTTTCTAATTATAATTATACACGTTCAACTTTACCTGATTTTAAGGCACGAGCTGAAACCCATACTTTTTTAATTTTACCGTCTTCTTTGATTCTAACTTTTTGTAAGTTAGCACCAAATGTACGTTTTGTTTTGTTGTTTGCGTTTGAACGCTGGTTTCCTCGTTTAGCTTTACGTCCTGTTACGTAACATTCTTTAGCCATTTTAATATCCCCCTTTTGATAAATATGTCAGTGCTCACTTGATGAACAAATGAAACACTCACTAACACTTGCATATGATACCATATTTGGCCATCTATAACAAGTTTTAGATGAATTTTTCTAAAAATAAAGGGGCGGAATTTTGAACTATATGTTTGAATATGGTAGAATAGGGGATGATTAAGTCTATTGAATAGAAATTGAATAGAACTAATTTAATTTACATTCAATTTAACTTATATATATAATTACAATACTATCTTAGAAGCATCACTTGTGAAAGGGGTAAGTGTATGTCAGTTAATATGAGAACAAAAAATGGGATGATTGAGATTTCAACGAACGTGATTGCAACCGTTGTCGGTGGTGTAGCAACCGAGGTATTTGGTATCGTAGGTATGGCTAGCCGTCAACAAGTTAGAGATGGGTTTTATGAAATTTTGAAGCGCGATAATTATGCACGCGGAATTGAAATTCGTCAAGATGATCAAGATATTCATGTGGATGTCTATATAATTGTCAGCTACGGTATTAAGATTTCAGAAGTATCCAGAAATGTTCAGGAACAAGTTCGCTATCAATTAGAAGCTCAGCTTGGGATTAAAGCAACGTCCGTTAATATTTATGTACAAGGCGTTCGGGTATAGCGATTAGTAGCGGATAATTAGGAGGCATAGAAAACAGTGGAATTTAAAGAGATTAAAGCAAAAGATTTTAAAGATATGGTATTAGCTGGTCGACAGCGACTAGAAGAACAATCTGAATATGTTAACTCATTGAACGTTTTTCCGGTACCGGATGGCGATACCGGAACGAATATGAACTTAACCTTTACAAGTGGTGCCAAGTCTGTCCGTGAAAGTACAGCTGATCATGTGGGACAATTGACTAAAGCATTGTCAAAAGGTTTGTTAATGGGGGCACGCGGGAACTCTGGCGTAATTTTATCACAATTATTCCGAGGTTTTTCCAAAAGTGTAGAAGAACTTAACACATTAAATGCCAAACAACTGGCTCAAGCTTTCCAAAGTGGAGTAGATTCGGCGTATAATGCAGTCATGAAGCCCGTTGAAGGAACAGTCTTAACCGTAGCACGTGAATCAGCTAGTGCTGGGATTGAGCGTTCTGAACAAACTGACGATATTATTGAAGTGATGCGTGCGGTACTAGACGAAGCCAAAGCATCATTAAAACGAACACCAGAATTACTGGAAGTGTTGAAGGAAGTCGGTGTTGTCGATAGTGGTGGGCAAGGACTTGTTTATGTTTATGAAGGGTTCTTATCATCACTAACGGGAGAAGCACCTGTAGTAACGGAAGATGATGAAATTTCATTGGAAGAACTTGTTCAAGCTGAACATCACCGTAATGGCGTTCACGATTCTGTTAATAGTGAAGATATTGAGTTTGGTTATTGTACTGAAATCATGGTCCGAGTTGGTGAAGGTGAGACAGTCGAAGAAACATTCGATTACGAAACGTTCCGTAATTATTTAAACGACTTAGGGGATTCATTGCTTGTTGTCGCTGATGATGAAATTATTAAAGTCCACGTTCACACAGAGCGTCCGGGAGAAGTAATGAATTACGGCCAACGATTCGGTTCATTAATCAAAATAAAAGTTGATAATATGCGCGAACAGCACTCTGAACTTTCAGGAGCAGAGAAGAAAACAGCTCCTGATTTATCAAAATCACAGCACACGAAAAAACCTAAAGAAACAGCTATCATTGCGATTGCAGCGGGTGAAGGACTCAAGGGATTGTTTGAAAGCTTAGGCGTTGATTACGTCCTTACAGGTGGCCAGACGATGAATCCAAGTACTGAAGATATTGTAGAAGCGATGAACCAAGCGCCAGCGAAGTCATACATTATTCTGCCCAATAACAAGAATATCTTCATGGCAGCTGAACAGGCCTGTGAAGTGATCGATGTACCGGCTAAGGTTGTCGAGACTAAAACAATTCAGCAAGGTTTCTCCGCATTATTAGGCTACATCGAAACCCAAAGTTTAGATGAGAATGTAGCAGCAATGACTGAAGAAATCAGCTTTATTACGTCGGGTCAAATTACGAATGCTGTACGTGATACAGAAATTAATGGTGTGTCCATCAAAAAAGATGATTTCTTAGGGATTATCGATGGTGAGATTAAAGTAAGTCATGCTGACCGTCTAGAATCACTAATTCGTACGATTCAACAAATGGTAGATGATGACAGTGAAATTATTACGCTCTTCTTTGGTGAAGCTGTCTCTGAAAAA
Source organism: Dolosigranulum pigrum ATCC 51524 (assembly GCF_000245815.1). Classification (GTDB taxonomy): domain Bacteria; phylum Bacillota; class Bacilli; order Lactobacillales; family Carnobacteriaceae_A; genus Dolosigranulum; species Dolosigranulum pigrum. Next base: position 1,459,370 of record NZ_JH601103.1, on the reverse strand, counting down.
GAAGCAGTGGATGTTCTTGAGCGCTTAGAAGATATTTTCGATGCTTACGAAATTGAAACCCACCGCGGGGATCAACCTGTTTATCCATACCTCATTTCAGTTGAATAAATCATCGAAGCAGGACAATAGTATAACGTGTACTATTGTTCTGTTTCTTTCATTTAAAAGGAGCGAAGTGTATGAGCCGATCGATACAAGATAATATGAAGGAACTCAGTGGTGTGGGCCCAAAACGAGCAGAAGCCTTAAAACAACTTGGCGTAGAGACCGTTTATGATTTACTAACCTTTTATCCATTTCGTTATGAGGACTTGACGGTTAAGTCGATCGAATCGATAGAAGATAAGGAAAAAGTTGTTTTAGAAGGAGAAGCTGTCTCGGAGGGAACGGTGAGTTACTTTGGCCATAAGAAGAGTCGCTTTTCTTTTCGGCTCAATGTGGAGAAAGTGATTGTACCAGTGACGTTCTTCAATCAGCCATATTTGAAGCAATACGTTCATGCTGGCGAAAGTACTCGAGTATTTGGCGTGTGGGATGCGCGTCGGATGTCCTTGACGGGGATTAAGATGATTGGACAGCAGAAGTCCGATCATGAAGCGGTCTACTCTTCGAATAAACAGATTAATCAACAGATAATCTTCAAGCTTATTAAGCAAGCTTGGGATCAATATCAATCGCTTATACCTGATTACTTGCCCACTGATATTATTGATAAATATGGATTAATGCCTTTTTCAGAGGCAATTCGAACCATTCACTTTCCCACAGAAGCAGATGATATAGCTACTGCTCGAAAAACGTTAATTTTCTTTGAGTTTTTGCTTTATCAACTAAAACTTAATCAGTTACGAAAAAAACAACATGAATCAGTGCAAGGACAAATCAATTCATACGATATTCAGCAATTAAAGGGATTTTTTGCTAATTTATCATTTGAGTTAACCGATGCTCAGAAACGTGTTGTGAATGAGATTAGTAAAGACTTACTGCGACCCATTCAAATGTTTCGGCTACTTCAAGGAGATGTTGGAAGTGGGAAAACCATTGTAGCTGCAGCGAGTTTGTTTTCTGTATGGACAGCGGGAAAGCAGACTGCACTTATGGCACCGACTGAAATATTGGCAGAACAACATTTTCATAGTTTAAGCGAGTTATTCAATCATTATGAGCTGAAGGTAGCCTTACTGACGGGCTCATTGACGAATAAGGAAAAACAAGCTATTTATGATCAGTTGCGATTAGGTGAACTCGATTGTGTCATTGGAACACATGCTCTTATTCAAGAACAGGTTCAGTTTCAAAATCTGGGACTAATTATTATTGATGAGCAGCACCGTTTCGGGGTGAATCAACGAAAAATGTTGCGTGAAAAAGGAGATCATCCGGACGTTTTATTTATGACAGCTACACCAATTCCGCGAACTCTTTCGATTACAGCGTTTGGGGAAATGGACATTTCTGTGATTGATGAAATGCCACCGGGACGTCAACCAGTTAAGACAATTTGGATTAGACCGCAACAGACAGATCAATTGAAGCAATTTATTGCGAAGCAGTTAGCCCAGAACTCACAAGTCTATGTAATTAGTCCGTTAATTGAAGAGTCTGAACATCTGGATGTGCAGAATGTGACGGATTTGCACCGAATTTATAGCAGTTTTTTCCCGAATCACCAAGTTGGGTTACTCCATGGACAAATGTCAGCGGAAGATAAGCAACATATTATTGAGCAATTTGCTGATAATAAGATGCAGATACTGGTGTCAACAACGGTTATTGAAGTAGGGGTTAATGTGCCCAATGCGACACTTATGATTATTCATGATGCGGATCGTTTTGGACTGGCTCAGTTACACCAATTGCGTGGACGTGTTGGACGTGGCAGTAAGAAGGCGCACTGTGTTTTAATTGCTGATCCAAAGACAGAGTCAGGGATTGAGCGGATGCAGACCATTACAGAAGTGACGGATGGTTTCCAATTAAGTGAACGTGATTTGCAAATGCGGGGGCCAGGGGAATTATTTGGACATAAGCAATCTGGAGTGCCTGAGTTCAAGATCGGTGACATTGTTGAGCATGCCCCGATTTTAGAAGAAGCACGAATAGAAAGTATATTGTTATTAAATGATGATGAACGCTTGAATAGTCCGGCATATAAGCCGTTGTATCAAGCATTCAATCAAGATACTCAAGCGACACTAGATTAGACTATAGGAGGAAAATTATGAAAATAGCTGTAGATGCGATGGGTGGAGATCATGCCCCTCAAGCCATTGTAAGAGGAGCCGAACAAGCAGCCCAGCAGTTTCGCGATATTCGTGTGGTCTTATATGGAGATAAGGAGGCGATTCTGCCTCACTTAGAACAACCAGAATTAGTTGATATTGTCCACACAACAGAAAAAGTAGCTAGTGATGATGATCCAGTGCGAGCTGTTCGCCGTAAAAAAAATGCATCCATGGTTCTAGCGGCCCGTGAAGTTAAAGAAGGTAAAGTAGATGCCGTTATCTCAGCGGGAAATACGGGTGCACTACTGGCAGCAGGCACCTTAATTGTGGGACGGATTAAAGGAATTGATCGCCCAGCATTAATGTCTACCATGCCATCCTTAGAAGGAGAGCGAGAAGCATTTACGTTTATGGATTTAGGTGCGAATGCTGATTGTAAGCCAGAGCAACTTCATCAGTTTGGGATTCTGGGTTCGTATTATGCGGCGAGTATTCGTCAGATTGATCAGCCGACAGTAGCACTCTTGAATAATGGAACTGAAGATAATAAAGGGAATATGTTGTCTAAGGAAGCCTTCAAGTTATTGCAAGAAGATCAGTCACTCAATTTTGTCGGAAATGTTGAAGCGCGTGATATATTGCAAGCACCCGCTGATGTGATTGTAACTGACGGATTTACTGGAAATGCCGTCTTGAAGTCGATTGAAGGCACTGCTAAATCATTAATGAATATCATTAAATCGACCATTCAATCAGGCAGTTTTACAACGAAATTAGGTGGATTGCTTGTCAAGAAGGATTTAAGTTCTATTAAAGATACATTGGATTATTCTAAATATGGTGGGGCAGTACTATTTGGACTCAAGGCCCCCGTCATTAAGACACATGGATCAGCTAATGAAGAAGCGGTCTACCATACGATTAAACAAGCGCGCGATATATTGCGAGCAGGAGTAATTGATCAGCTGCGCGAAGCCTTTGATCCGCAAAATGAAAATAAATAGATTTTGTGAAAATTAAAAAAATAGGCTAGTAAAACAGAAACGTATGCGTTAAAATGTTAAAGTAAGAATAAATAAGTGTAAAGTTGCAAAAAGATTAATAAATTAATGTAACTTACTCATAAATAAACCTTATAGGAGGGGTAACGATGAACGAACAACAAGTATTTGATAAAATCAGAACCATTATTGTTGATCAGCTCGGTGTTGATGAGGATAAAATTACACGGGATACCACTTTTCAAGATGATCTAGGAGCAGATTCTTTAGAAATTGTTGAATTGGTGATGGAAATGGAAGATCAATTTGGTCGCGAAATCCCTGATGAAGATGCAGAAAATCTCACTACAGTGGGGAAAGCTGTTGATTATGTCATGAGCCAACAATAACATCTCCTAATTAATCCATATCATGAGATGAAATTAAATTAAGTTTAAAAAAAGACTTGAAATTTTAGACTATTACTTTAAAATAGAACTAACGTACTTTTTATTTAAGGGACGTTTAATCAGAAAGATTATATTAGGAGGTTTAGTATGGCTGTTGAAAAAAGCTTATTAGAAATTAATAATTTGTCGGTTGGCTTCCGATACGGCGATAAATTTTACAATGCAGTTGATGATGTTTCATTAACGCTTGAAAAAGATGAAATTCTAGCTATCGTAGGTGAATCTGGAAGTGGGAAATCAACCTTAGCTACGGCGATCATTGGTTTACATGACCCATTGAATACTCGCGTTGAAGGCGAGATTATTTACCAAGACTACGATCTGAATAAATTAAATGAAAAATTATACAATAAAATTAGAGGTAATGATATTGGGATGATTTTCCAAGATCCACTCGGAACTCTAAACCCAGTTATGACGGTTTACAAGCAGATTGCGGAATCATTACTTTACCATACAGATATGAATGAAGAACAGCGTAAAGCGCGCGTATTAGAACTCTTGAATCAGGTAGGTATTCCGCGACCGGAACAAGTAATGAAAGCTTATCCACATGAACTATCAGGTGGGATGCGTCAACGTGTTGTTATTGCGATTGCTTTGGCGAATAAGCCACCTATTTTAATTGCAGATGAGCCAACAACTGCTCTTGATGTAACGATTCAAGCGCAAATTTTGGACCTGATGAATGATATCCAAGAAGAAACACATAACGGAATTATTTTAATTACACACGATTTAGGTGTTGTGGCTGAAACAGCCGATCGCGTTGCGGTTATGTATGCTGGTCAAATCGTTGAAGAAGCACCGGTTGAGGAATTATTTGCTAATCCAAAACACCCATACACAAGATCACTCTTGAAATCTGTACCACATGAGTTGGCAGATGGAGAAGAATTGCACGTTATTCACGGAACAGTGCCGTCACTTCAGAACTTACCGCGTACGGGAGATCGCTTCAAGGATCGTATTCCATGGATGAATGATGATGCTTTCGATGATGATCCACAATTGACTGAAATTGCACCAGGGCACAAAGTACGAGGTAATTCTTGGAAACATTTCTATTTCCCAGGAGAGGAGAATAAGGCATGAGTTTAATTGAATTAAGAGATTTGAAAGTGCATTACCCAATCCGTGGGGGAATCTTTAATACAATTCAAGATTATGTGAAAGCCGTCGATGGTGTTTCACTTGAGATTGATAGTGGAAAAACTTATGGATTAGTTGGAGAATCGGGTTCAGGGAAATCAACTATCGGAAAAGCGTTGATTGGATTAGAGCCGATTACATCAGGAAAAATCTTCTATAATGGAAAAGATGTTACAGGTAAAGCAAGAAGTCTGAAAAAAGAATATGCGGATTATAATAAAGATGTTCAAATGATTTTCCAAGATTCAACATCTTCATTAAACCCGAAAAAACGGATTAAAGATGTAATTGCTGAGCCAATGCGTAACTACTTTAACTACACACACGACGAAGAGAAGCGCAAGGTAATCGAATTACTTGAGATTGTTGGGATGCGTGAAGAAGTATTATACCGCTACCCACATGAATTCTCAGGTGGACAGCGCCAACGTATCGGAGTAGCGCGAGCAGTGGCTAGTAACCCACAATTAATTATTGCCGATGAGCCTACTTCGGCCCTTGACTTATCTGTTCAAGCGCAAGTACTTAACTTTATGAAACGAATTCAAGAAGAGTTCGAATTAAGTTATTTATTTATTTCACACGACTTAGGTGTGGTAAAACATATGTCAGATAATTTAGCGATTATGCACAAAGGACGCTTCGTTGAACAAGGAGTTAAAGAAAAAGTTTATACTAATCCGCAGCATATTTATACTAAGCGTCTATTATCAGCTATTCCAGATATGGATCCAAGTGTCAGAGAAGCACATAAAGCTGAGAGACGTCGCGTAGAAGAAGTCTACCAAAAAGAACAAACAGGCTACTACGATGAAAACGGTCGTGTTTATGATTTGCAAGACTTTGAGGAAGGACATCAAGTTGCTTTCAACCCAGATGGCCACCGAGATAATCCTTCGACTCGATTTGAAAAAGGAGGACATTAATTATGTGGAAAACAGTTGTACGACGATTGTTAATTATGATTCCTCAAATTTTACTTTTGAGTATATTAGTATTCGTTGTTGCCGAATTTATGCCGGGAGATGCATTGACTGGGTTGATTGATCCGAATATTGACCCTGCACGATTAGAAGAATTACGTGAACAGATGGGCTTAAATGACCCGCTACCTGTTCGTTACTTCGATTGGATTACGAATGCTTTAAAAGGGGACTTCGGGCGAAGCTTCACGTATAAAGTACCCGTTAGCCGAATTATTGGAGCGCGAGCAATTAACTCTATTCGTCTAGGTTTTGTATCATTATTCTTTGCTTACGCTATTGCCTTGCCATTTGGTTTGTTATCTGGACGCTATGATGATTCATGGTTCGATCGTTTCGTTTTACTCTACAACTACATCAGTTACGCTATTCCAACCTTTGTATTAGCTTTACTTATGTTATTTATTTTTGGTTACCAATTAGGTTGGTTCCCAACAGGTGGAACAGTTGATATTCGTCTAGAACCAGGCACATGGGCGTATTATAAAGATATGATTTATCGCCTAATTCTACCAGGCTTTACTGGAGGAGTTCTTGGAACAGTTGGTGTTACGCAAATCTTGCGTAGTGAAGTTATCGATGCGAAGAGTCGCGATTACGTGCGTACTGCTCGATCAAAAGGTGTCCCAATTGGTAAAGTATATTCTAAACATATTTTCAGAAATGCATTCTTACCAATTGCTTCATCAATCGGATTTGTTATCGTCGGATTATTAAGTGGATCAATCTTTATCGAACAAATTTTCACGTACAGTGGAATGGGAACATTATTCTTAGGCTCAATTAACGGTCGAGATTACCCAGTTGTTATTACACTTGTCTTATTGTACGGTGTGATCTCAATTATTTCATCATTGATATCTGATATTATTATGAGTCTTGTCGATCCACGAATTCGAATTGACTAGATGACGCGATAGAAAGGAAGGGACTTATGAGTGAACAATTAGATCAAATGGAAGCTGTCTCAGAAGATATTGAGAAAAAACCTGATCGTGCGATGGGATTCCAAATTATTGTGCGAGAATTTCTACGCGATAAAGTAGCATTGGGAGCCTTGATTATCTTCATGCTTGTTGTTTTAATCATTGTGTTATGGAATTTACGTGTAGATGCGGCTGAAATTATGCAAGTTAACATTTTAAATCGATTCAAAAAACCAGAACCATTCTCTTGGAGCTTATTAGCAGAAGCTTGGAGTGGCGAGAGCACTTATTTACTTGGAGCTGACCAAGGGGGACGTGACGTACTTCACCAATTAATTATTGGAACAGGGAACTCACTCTTAATTGGAGTAATGGTTACCACAATTATGGCTGTTATTGGGATTATTCTAGGTGTTATTGCCGGATACTACGGTGGATTGGTCGATAACATTATTATGCGGATTACCGATTTCGTCATGATTTTACCACGATTGATGATTATTATTGTGTTCGTTGTTGTGGTCCGTGATGTCACCATTGGAGCATTCGTGTTTATTATGAGTATTTTTGCTTGGACCGGCTTCGTTCGTACAACACGTTCGCGTGCCTTGTCAGAAGGGGAACTAGACTACATCAGTGCTTCTAAAACAATGGGAACACCAACATGGCGCATTATGGTAAAAGAATTGTTACCAAACTTAGCATCATTAATTATGATTCAATTAATCTTATCCTATGCAGCTAATATCGGGGTGGAAACAGGTCTGACTTACCTCGGATTTGGACTTCCACCTCACGTACCAACATTAGGACGATTAGTCAGTGCAGCGACATCACCAGAAAACATTGAATTACGTCCATGGGTTTGGTTACCAGCAACCTTGACAATTCTTGTCTTAATGTTATGTATTAACTACATGGGACAAGTCCTCAAGCGTTCAGTTGATGCGAAACAACGACGCGGTTAACCCATTTTTAATAACAAAACTGAAAGCATCTCGAGCAATCTAAGTTCGGGATGTTTTTTTGTGTACAAAAAAAGGTCGCTCGCATCAATGTGGAGAGACCTTTTTGGACTGGATTATTCAACAGTGACCGATTTAGCCAGGTTACGTGGTTTATCGATATCGTTACCTAACTCAAGAGCTGTGTAGTAAGCAAGCAACTGGCTAGCAATAACAGAGACAAGTGGTGTGAGAGTTTCGTGAACGTGAGGTAATACATAAGCATCCTCTGTTTCATCTAATCCATCCATAGCAATAATAAGTGACGTTGCTCCGCGCGATAACACTTCATGGGCATTACTGCGCGCTAGCAAGGCTGTTCGCTGATCGGTAATAATTGAGATAACGGGCACATCATCTTCAATTAAAGCAATCGTTCCATGTTTTAATTCACCGGAAGCCCAGCCTTCTGTTTGGATATAAGAGATTTCTTTCAGTTTAAGGGCTGCTTCTAGGACAACGTGATAATCTAGCCCTCGTCCAATGAAGAAAGCACGTGGATGTGGAGCAAGAGAAGCTTGCGCGATTGCTTTAAAGACATCGTGATCATTAATAACGGTCTCCATCGCTGTGGCAACTAAGCTAAGTTCTCCCTGGATGTCAATAATCTGTTCTTGACCAATATAATTGCGATAAGCTGCGGCTAGGATACTCAGTAGGCCAATTTGTGCAGTGTAGGCTTTAGTTGAGGCTACGGCGATCTCAGGACCCGCTTGGAGCAATAAGGTATTGTCTGCTTCTCGTGAAAGTGTAGACCCCTTCACATTTGTAATAGTTAGTGAGGGGTAGCCTTGTTCAGTGGTCTGGACTAAGACTTGGCGACTATCAGCTGTTTCACCTGATTGGGAAATATAGATAAAGAATGGCTTGTTGGCTAAGAGAGGAGGATTATAGGCAAATTCACTCGCTACATGAACTTCAGTTGGAATCCCCGCAATTTTTTCGAACAAATGCTTACCCACTAATCCAGCATGATAACTTGTTCCAGCAGCGATAATATAAATCCGATCACTCGCCTGAAGTTGCATAAGGAGTTGCTCATCGATTTTAAAGGAAGCATCTTCAGCAATATAATGACTGAGTAAGTTACGAATAACAGCAGGCTGTTCATTAATTTCCTTCAGCATATAATGAGCGTAAGTTCCTTTACCCAAGTCAGAGAAATCAATATCCGCTGTAAATGAATCACGCTGAATCGCTTCACCGTCGAGCGTTTCGATTCGAATGGCTTCCCGCGTCAATTCAGCCAGTTCACCATCTTTTAATTCAATAAATTCAGACGTCTCTTTAATCATAGCAATCGCGTCAGAAGAGATCACATTAAAATCAGCCCCCACACCGAGTAACAGCGGGGATTTATTTTTGGCAGCAAATAAGGTATCGGGTTGTTCACGATCGATTAAGGCAACAGCATACGAGCCCTCTAAACATTTAAGTGTTTCTTTGAACGCTTCTGCAGTTGCTAATCCTTTTTCTTCGACAAAGTAAGCAATTAGTTGAACGATCACTTCTGTATCTGTTTCAGATTGGAATGTTACTTGGTCTAAGTAAGTTGTTTTTAATTGATTGAAATTATCAATTACACCATTATGCACTAAGGTAAAGCGTTCACTAGTTGATTGATGAGGATGAGCATTCTCAGCAGTCGGTGAGCCGTGTGTAGCCCATCGCGTGTGTCCGATTCCCATCGTCTTATCCGTCATCGCCTCAGCATCAACATGGCTTCTTAAATCAGCAATACGTCCTTTAACTTTTGCTAATTCACCATCTCCAGCCTGGTTCATGGCAAAGATACCAGCTGAGTCATAACCACGATATTCTAACGTTTCTAATCCATTCAGTAAGATATCTTGAGCCGTTCTTGGGCCAATATACCCAACAATTCCACACATACATATTCCAACTTTCTGTTTTAATGACTTTCACTCAAATATTGAAAGTACTTTCTGTTATTTTACTACATATTAAAGATTATAGAAAGTTCTTCCGGATGTCAAGACTAATCATGAATTTATCATAAAAGCATCATAAATATCCTACATCGTTAGAAAAGCTGTGTCTGTTGTGGCCCTAAGTGGGTGTATTCAATGCCTAATAAGCGTTTTAGTTCTTTCGCATTTGGTGCAGCATGCCCGCCTGAATTATTATTAAAGATAATGAACATATCACGTGTTTCGGCATCTAATTGTTTCACCGTCTGTGCTAAATCAGTGAGTTCATCAGTAGAATAATGATACAGCGTCCGTTCTTTCCGCCAATCATCGACCTCTTCTCCCAACCATCCTCGATAATTCCGGCCATGTAATCTCATCATGGTTGAAGTAGAATGGGTGACTTCTGGGATGAACGGCACACTATTGGCAGGAGTTTGTGGTTGATCAACTATCACATGAATGAAATGATTTGCTTCTAAGAACTCTAATGTTTTATCTTTGAATGCTTCACTAAACCAACTTGGATGGCGGAACTCAACCGCGACCTTTAATTCACCCATCCATTCTCGTACTTGTCTTAAATAATGAACTGATGCTTTTGTACACTCAAATGTCGGTGGGAATTGGAAGAGGAAACAAGCAATCCTTCCTTGAGCAATCAGTGGATTGAAGGCATATTTGAACTGATCGAACATTTCTTGAATAGAAGAAAATTCATTCATCCCTTGGCGATGGCCTGTCATCCCACTATAAGCTTTCGGAATGAATTGGAAAATATCAGGCGTGGTCTCCATCCAACTTAAAATATTTTTCTCAGGTGGAATGGCGTAAAAACTCGTATCCATTTCGACAATAGGGAAATGCATCGCATAATCTTCTAATTTGTGTGTGCTTCGTTGAATAGTAGGATGATCGGACCATCCCGTTAAACCAATCTTGATCATAACAATCTCCTTTCATAATGTATTCTTATTGTAGCACATTTCACGAATAGAGAGAGTCAACAGCTCTTAAAATAACAGTGAAAAACGTATAAAACGAGACAATATCTATTTTTCCACCGCTAGAAAGCACTTTATTCAAAATAAAATCGTTTACTTTTTAGAATAGGCTTGAAATAAGTAATCTATCGTAGTAAAATTAGAAAGATATTATAAAAGGAGGACGTAAGTATGACAAAAGATGAAAGAAAAAAATCAAACTCTGAGATGGATACTCAGGAAACCAGTCAAGAGAACTCATCTGGTTTTTTTGGATGGATTGAACGTGTAGGGAATAAACTCCCACATCCGGTTGTTATCTTTATTGTGTTAGCTGCGATTGTTATTGCCGTATCAGCTATTTTAAGTGCTATGAATTTTGAATTATCTTATTTTGATAGTGTCGCACAAGAAGATAGTATTGTGGTCGCAGAATCCTTACTATCGCGTGAAGGAATTAATTATATATTTAATAATTTAGTATCTAACTTTACGGGATTTGCGCCACTTGGTACAGTTTTGGTAGCTATGCTGGGGGTTGGAATTGCTGAATGGACCGGTCTGATCAGTACTTCAATGAAGAAACTATTGGAAAATGTACCACCGATGTTACTATCAGCTGCGATTGTATTTGCTGGAATTAACTCGAATATCGCATCCGATGTGGGATATGTTGTGGTAGTACCTTTAGGAGCGATTATTTTTGCGGGAGCAGGGCGTCATCCAATTGCTGGATTAGCGGCCGCATTTGCTGGTGTGTCTGGTGGATTTTCTGCGAACTTACTAGTGGGTCCTACCGATGCTCTCTTGCAAGGACTAACTAACGAAGCACTTGCTTCAGCGAATCTTAATTATGATGTGGCAGTGACAGCCAACTGGTACTTCTTAATTGCCTCGACCTTTATTCTAACTATTGTCGGTGCTTGGGTAACAGATAAAATCATCGAACCAAGATTGGGTGAATACAACGGCAATTATAAACCAGACCAAGAAGATATTACTTCCGAAGAAGCTCGAGCATTAAAATTAGCTGGTATTTCTCTATTAATCTATGCAGTTATTATGGCGTACTTAATGTTTGATCTCGGTTTGCCTGGGAGTGGGTTCTTCCAAGCAATTGAGGAATCGACGGGTGAGATGAGTATTAATCCGTTCTTAAGCACAGGTTTAATGACAGCTATTTTCTTACTATTCACAATTCCCGGTATTACGTACGGTGTTTCAGTCGGTAAGATCAAGGATTCCAATGATTTTGTTGAAGGAATGAAAGAGGCTATGGGTTCAATGAGTGGTTACATTGTCTTAGCTTTCTTCGCTGCACAATTAATCAACTACTTCAATTACTCAAACTTAGGAAAAATCATCTCCATTTCTGGAGCGAATTTCTTACAAAATGCAGGCTTCGGTGGTCCATTATTAATTTTTGTATTTATTTTACTAGTAGCATTTATTAACCTTTTCATGGGATCAGCTTCAGCGAAATGGGCCATTCTAGCTCCAATCTTCGTCCCAATGTTCTACAACTTAGGAATTACACCTGAGATGACGCAGATTGCATATCGTGTAGCTGACTCAACGACGAACATCATCTCGCCACTCATGACGTACTTCCCGATGATTCTTATCTTTATGAAGCGTTATGACAAAGATTCAGGAATTGGGACTTTAATCTCAACCATGTTAACATACTCGCTTGCTTTCCTAGCAGTGTGGAGTGTTGTGCTACTCATCTGGTACGCACTCGGTATCCCACTCGGACCAGGCGCACACATGACTATCTAATAATCAATCAGATAAAAAAGTCTTGGCTTACTATAAGCCAAGACTTTTTTGATTTAAAACAAAGTTGTTCAAATTGAAAGTATTTTTTATTATTATTGTCAGACAGTTTTTATCTTGCGTATGTATAAAAATGGTGTTAACATAAATATAAAGGTTGCAAGTTCATAAATTAACAAATGACATTTTTTTATATTTAAAAGTACCATAATAATTTTGAGAGGTGATTTTATGTTAAGAGATATAAGAGAAATTAATGGCTTTAAGGTTGTTATAGTAGAGAATGAGCGCTTAGGTGGGAAAGTGGCTTTTGATTTATTTCAAGAGGCTTATGATAAAGGTGCGACTGTATTTGGTCTAGCAACTGGAAGTACACCAGAAACACTATATGAGCAAATTAGGTCTAGTGATTTAGATTTTACTGATCGCGTATCAGTAAATTTGGATGAATACGTTGGTCTACCTGGTAATCACGAGCAAAGTTATCGTTATTTTATGGAAGAAAAGCTTTTTAATGAAAAACCATTTAATAAAAGTTTTGTCCCAGATGGATTAGCAGATGAAGAAGAGGAAATTAAGCGATACAATAAAATATTAGAACAGTATCCTGTTGATTTACAGGTATTAGGAATTGGTTCGAATGCACACATTGCTTTCAATGAGCCAGGTACATCATTTGCTGCATTAACTCATAAAGTAAAATTAACTGATGAAACAATTGAAGCCAATAAACGATTTTTTGAGAAAGAAGAAGATGTACCAAAATATGCTTATTCAATGGGAATAGCCTCTATACTTAGAGCTAAACAAATATTATTACTTGCTTATGGAAAAGAAAAAGCACAGGCTATTCATGATATGCTCTATTCTGATAAAACTGAAGAAATACCTGCAACTGCATTAAAAGACCATTCAGATGTAACAGTTATTCTTGATAAAGAAGCAGCCTCATTATTGAAAGATTAATTAAACAGTCTCCTAAGTGTTAAATATAATACATTTAGGAGACTATTTTTATTAAAGATGATATCTTGGCACAGATAACTTATTTATTTGTGCCAAATACCTATATAGTAGGTGTTGTATACGCCGTCAATTATCGATATAGTATAGATACAATAAATCAAAGGAGGAAATATTGTGTCAAATCAGAAATCAGTTAATAGTAAGTCGGCTATTCAACGTTTAGGTTCTAATTTAAGCAGTATGATTATGCCTAATATTGGAGCCCTTATTGCATGGGGACTAATTACAATGTTGTTTATTCCAGATGGATTCTTACCAAATGAGGAACTTGCTGGACTAGTTGATCCAATGATTGTATATCTTATCCCAATTTTAATTGCTTTTTCAGGGGGGAATTTGGTATACGATCACCGTGGAGGAGTTGTCGGTGTAATCGGAACGATGGGTGTTATTTTAGGTGCTGATGCTCCGATGTTACTTGGTGCAATGGTATTAGGTCCATTAGGTGGATGGTTAATTAAAAAGTTTGATGAACTTGTTCAAGATAGTATCCCTACAGGTTTTGAAATGTTAGTTAATAACTTCTCTAGTGGAATTTTAGGATTCTTGATTGCAATTACTGCTTATTATGGGATTGGTCCATTATTTGTAGGATTAAATACATTTATGGCAAACGGAACAGAGTGGATAATTCAAAAAGGATTATTACCACTTGCCAATGTCTTTATTGAACCTGCTAAAGTGTTGTTCTTGAATAATGCGATTAATCATGGAATATTCACACCACTTGGAGCTCAACAAACAGCAGAGGCTGGCAAATCAATTATTTACTTACTGGAAACTAATCCGGGACCAGGTGTCGGAATTTTACTAGCATATATGGTCTTTGGGAAAGGATCTGCAAAATCAAGTGCGTACGGTGCATCAATTATTCATTTCTTTGGTGGAATTCATGAAATTTACTTCCCGTATGTTATGATGAAACCATTATTATTTATCGCAGCAATTGCTGGTGGTGTTACTGGAACCTTTATTAATGTATTATTTGATTCTGGATTGACTTCTGCTGCATCTCCAGGCTCAATCTTCGCCATTATGGGATTAGCTTCTTCAGATAGTTACTTCGGTGTTGCAATGGGAGTATTATCTGCTGCAGTTGTTTCATTCCTAATAGCTGCTATTATTCTTAAATTTGATAATAAAGAAGGAGACTTGCAGGCTGCTCAAGTTAAAACTGCTGAAGCAAAAGCTGTAGCGAAAGGGACTAATTCAGATATTTCAGATGATAGAGCTGATAAAGAAGACGTTAAAGTTGGCGTAGATGAATTAGAAAATGAAGAAATTTTAAAAATCATATTTGCATGTGATGCTGGTATGGGATCAAGTGCGATGGGCGCCTCTCTATTGAAGAAAAAAGCGAAGGAAGCCAATATCACAGATATAGAAATAACTAATTCACCGGTAAGTAAATTGAAAGATGAAGAAGGTCTATTGATTATTACGCAAGAAGAATTGACACTACGTGCAAAAGAACATGCACCAAATGCAGTTCATGTATCGGTGGATAATTTCTTAGGTAGTCCTAAGTATGATGAAGTTATCGATCGAGTTAAAAAATAATTGTTTTAGAAAAGCAGGGAATCTCTCTGCTTTTCTAGTTAAAAAGGATAGGAGATATCATGTATCTATCTAAACGTGAGAAACTTCTGTTGACGTTATTAATGAATCAACCTTCAGGCGTGACTGTTAGTTTTTTAATAGAAAAACTTGACGTAAGTCGACGAACAGTTTATCGAGAGTTATCTAATGCAGAAGAAACATTAGATAACTTTGGGTTAAAATTAGTTAAAGATGCAAAAGGCTATATCATTTCGGGAGATAAAGAAAATCTTGACAAATTACGAAATAGTATTAGTGAGAAAAAATTATTAGATGACTTTTCGAAGAAACAACGTCAACGAATCTTGATTATAAAGTTGTTACTTGCTGAGGATGAACTGAAAATAGATGGATTAGCAATTGATCTTGGGGTTAGTGCTAGTACAATTCAGAGTGATCTGCAGTCAATTGAACAAATGTTTCAAGAATATAAGATTGAAGTCGAGCGTCGAAAAAGTTTAGGGATTATAGCTCATGCTGATGAGATAAGTTTACGACTAATTATTAGTGGACTAATTTCAATCGAATTTAATGAGTTTAATTTTTTTCGACTATTTGATGAAGCAAATAATATTATCGAAGAACGATATCACAGTTTATCGAATGTATTTTTGGAAGTAATTGATCAGAAAGCACTGGAGATATCATTTAAGTCAATACGACAATATGAAAAATTTAGATTTGACGAAGTGACTGATACGCAACTTCAAAATTTAATTATTCTTTTAGCATTAACTGCAATGAGAATTAAAGATGGACATACAATTAAGTATCAGGATAATAAAATTAAACAAAAAAGAGAAAAAAATAAAGTGTTGGCAGAGTATTTGTTGGATGAGTTGACTTTGCAATATAGCAATTTTATTGTTACAGAGGAGGAAATAAACTTTCTTACTAGTCAAATTGAAGGATTAAACGTTCCATTAAAACATGAATTCTCGGAATCTTATGATATTAATTTAATCTATAAAACAAGAGAGTTGATACGATCAGTTTCTGATGAGATGAACCGAGACTTGCGAGAGGACAAGGCACTATACAATGATTTGCTAGCACATATTAATGCATCACTATCACGCGATCAATCGCCAATTTACAAGAAATCAAATCCTCTACTAGATAAAATTTATTATGAATTTACTGAGTTAAGTCATGTTGTTGAAAAACACTTGAAGCGTTTATTTTTAGATATTGATTTCCATGCAAATGATGTACTTTATATTGTAATTCATTTTGCTTCAGCATTTGAGCGAACAGCTGAAATAAATGATTTGAGTATCCTTATTGTTTGTTCTAGCGGTGTGGGGACGGCTAAGATTTTAGAAAGTCGTCTGGTAAAAAACATTCCTGAAATCAATGCCGTCGATATTTCGACAGTATCCAATTTATACAAACATAATTTTGAAGAATACGATTTAATTCTGTCGACAATTTTTTTGAATGGATTTGAACAAGAATATAAAGTAGTGACTCCTTTAATCATGGATGACGAAATGGAAAATATTAAAACAATTATTGCACAGAAGATTTCGCATAAACAATCACACAGAAAAGTAGTCAGTAGAAATACTAATACAATACAGTCCTTAGATCAATTTGATGAGTTCAATAATTTTTATCGTCGCACATCAATAATCAATGCAATTCTTCACTCATTTAATGTTAAGACTATAAAAAATAAACCATCTATTCGAGACATGTTAGAATACATTTGCTCGAATCTTGAAGAAGAGGTAATTCTTGAACAAGAACCGGTAGTACAAAAGTTAGAACGACGATTAAACCAAGCTCCAATTGGTATACCGGATACACAGATGGCGCTGTTTCATTGTATTGACTCGGGTATTAAACAACCTTTCTTTAGCATTTATGACTTGGAAGAACCGATAAATATTCAAGATATGTCGCATAGTAATATGAAGCTGACTCGAGTCTTGTTAATGTTAGGACCAGAACCTATCGATGAGATGGCACAAGAAATACTAGGCACAATAAGTGGATCTATCGTTGAAAATCAATCTAATTTGCAATTATTTAATGAAGGATCTAGAGAAGTGCTAGAACAATTTATTAGCCAATTATTTTTATCAATATTAAAAAACTGAAAGGGAGATAATATATGGAAATCTTAAGAAAAGAGAATATATCACTAAATCAATCATATAACACAAAAGAGGAAGCTATTCGAGCGGTAGGACAATTACTTATAGATGGTGGATATGTTGAAGTAGATTATGTTGAGGCCATGATTGAACGTGACGAATCAGCATCAACATACATGGGAAATAATCTGGCAATACCTCATGGGACAGAAGAAGCTAAAAAACATGTAATTGAGACGGGTATTTCTTTTGTACAAGTGCCTGATGGAGTTGATTTTGGTAAAGGAGAGGCGAAAATTTTAGTTGGAATTGCTGGAAAAGGTGATGATCACTTGGAAATTCTATCTCAAATAGCAATATTCTGTAATGAACAAGAAAATATTGATAAGCTAATCCAAGCTAATTCAGAAGATGAAATTCTCGATTTACTGGGAGGTATTGAATCATAATGTTAGCAGTACACTTTGGAGCAGGAAATATTGGACGTGGATTTATCGGAGAAGTTCTTTATAAGAATGGCTTTGAAATATCTTTTATTGATGTGAATGACACAATTATTGATGCCTTAAATGACCAAGGATCGTACACAATTGAGCTAGCTGAAGATGGGGCAACTTCAATTGATATTTCTAATGTAAAAGGTATTAATAGTAAAACTCACCTTCAAGCAGTTGTTGATGAGATTAAACAAGCTGATATTATAACTACAGCTATCGGTGCAAATATTTTACCATTGATTGCTCCAACTATTGCAGAGGGGTTAAGTGCACGTTACGGTAGCGGAAATATTACTCCTTTAGATATCATTGCTTGCGAAAATATGATTGGTGGAAGTACTCTTTTGAAAGAAGAAGTTCTCCAACATATTGATAGTGAAGAAATTAAGGAATACATTAATAGTTATATTGGATTTCCAGATGCAGCAGTTGATCGTATCGTACCTATTCAATCACATGAAGATGTGCTTATGGTAATGGTAGAACCTTATAAAGAGTGGGTAATTGATAGATCTGGTATTAAGAACACTAATATTCAATTGGATAGTGTGAGTTATGTGGATGATCTAGCACCGTATATAGAAAGAAAGCTATTTACAGTTAATACTGGACATGCAACCACTGCTTATCATGGGAAATACGCTGGATATGATTATATTCATGAAGCACTTAAAGATGATGAAGTCTATAAAAGTGTTCGTGGTGCTCTTGAAGAAACCGGCCAACTAATGATTGATAAATGGAATTTTGATAAAAAAGAACATCAAGTTTACATTGATAAAATTTTAGAACGATTTAAAAATAGTAAATTGGCTGACAAAATTGATCGAGTCGGACGTGGACCTATTCGAAAGGCTGGATATTCAGATCGATTTGTTCAACCTATTCGTGAAGCAACAGAACGAAACTTATCGGTTGATTATTTAACTATAACACTAGCTAAATTATTGTTGTTCGATGTGTCAGAGGACAGTGAAAGTATCAAATTGCAAGAGCGATTAGCTAATGAGGATGTTAAAGATGTTGTAATAGATATTACTGGTTTGACAAACGATAAATTAGTAAACTCTATTGCTAAAAAGTATAATGAGCTAAATAAAAATTAAAGGATCTTCAACATTTAGTGTTGGTAATCATAAAGTCAACACATCAGTAACGGAATACATCGTTTGATTTTATCCACTCCATGAGATGGATAAAATCAAACGGTTTTTTCTATTTTATTATAACTATATCATTGATGATTTTATTTATAAAAAAATATTCTTATTCATTGAATACATCTTATCTAAAGAATACTTTGAGATACTTCATAAATAAGCCCTTAGAGATTAAACAAAATATAATTAATTTATTTGTGTCGGTGTGTCTGGTATGAGTGATAATTTGGTGGTGAAGGTGAAAGTCGACTGCAGTTTTAGACTTGGTCTTAGGAACTGCTAGCTAAAGGTAAGAGAGTGTATGTTCCTAAGTGTTAGGTATTCCGATCGTTAGTCACCGTATTTTTTAATACATGTTACTCAATATATTAGCTTTAGAGGTGGAGATAAGTTATATCAGTTTAGTTTCATTATACTGTGTAAATTAATGCAAGATTTTAAGAGAGACTATTGAAAAAGCTTGTATTAATTTTTTTATTGATTGAATGTAAAATGGTATTAGAAATGAAAGGGGTTAATAACAATGGATAATTTTTTAGAATTAGATGAGAAAGTCATTATTGTTACAGGAGGTTCTTCAGGAATAGGTAATGCTATTGTTAAGGTGTTAAATAAAAATAAGGCAAAGGTCGTAGTTGCTGATATTGATACAGAAGATAAAATTGAAGAAGGGATATTATATGTAAAAACTGATGTAACTAACTTAGATAGTATTAACATACTTATTGAGAAAGTAGAAAAGAAATATGGAAGAATTGATGTATTAATTAATAATGCAGGGATCAATAAACCTAATTTATTAGTTGATTTCTATTCTGATAAGGAACAATTTGAAATTGATAATCAATCTTTTGAGTTGATGTTTAATATTAATGTAAAAGGCTATGTTTTTATGGCACAAGCAGTTGTAAAAAGTATGCTTAGACATAATATAGAAGGACGTATTATCAATATTACATCAGAAGCTGGTGTAGAAGGTTCTGTAGGTCAAAGTATTTATTCAGCAACAAAAGGAGCAACTAATGGGCTTACACGTTCTTGGGGGAAAGAACTCGGAGATAAAGGAATTAAAGTTGTTGGTATTGCCCCAGGTATAAATGAAGAAACAGGGTTAACTACTCCAGAGTATAATGAAGCTTTAGCATATACTAGAAATATCCCAGTAGAGTCAATTGGAATTGGATATGAGAAGAGCATTCCATTACGGAGAAAAGGTAAGTTAGAAGAAATAGGTTACCTGGCAGCATTTCTTTCTTCCAATAAATCAGAGTATATTACTGGAACTACTATAAATATAACAGGTGGAAAATCAAGAGGTTAGAAAAGGAGAAATAAAATGGATATCTATGAAGCAATAATTCTATCATATATTTATGATCAAAAGGAGATAAGCTTAGATATCCTTTCGTTAGAGCAGTCAGTTAACAAAGAAGAGTTACAAAAAGTAGCTTCTAAATTGTGTGAGGGATATGATGAAATAATCAATCTGGAACAAGATCAGATTAAAAGATTGAAAAAATTAGAGAATAGAATTTATTTGTCTAATAAAAATGATTATAATAAAATAAAAAATAGAATTGCTTATATCTTCTTTCAATTAATTATTGCTACAGATTATATCTCAA
This sequence comes from Dolosigranulum pigrum ATCC 51524, assembly GCF_000245815.1. GTDB lineage: Bacteria > Bacillota > Bacilli > Lactobacillales > Carnobacteriaceae_A > Dolosigranulum > Dolosigranulum pigrum. The sequence goes on along the minus strand of NZ_JH601103.1, from coordinate 1,438,925 downwards.
TAGATAATCTAGCTGAACAACTAAATGTGAGTAGATCAACAATTAATAATGATTTGAAGAGAATTAGAAAGAGAGTTATGCACTATAATTCAGAAGTGTTAGGACGCCCTAATAAAGGTCTTTATCTTAAAACAACTGAGTTCCAAAGACATCTAATATTTTTGCATGAAGTTAACAGCTATTTGGAATGGATAATGCCACTTCATAGAGATATTGTAGATAATTTAACACATATTATAGATGACACTTCATTACCGGAGTTTGTAAAAAGAAATATGATCACTACAGTATCATTTATGATTTATAGAAAGGAGAAAAATAATTCAATAAATCAAGATTTTCCAATTTATGACAATATAGATCTAGCAATGAGTAGTCACTTAGCACAAATAATTAATGGAGTATACAATATTAACCTAAATCAAATTGAAGTTAATGTTATATTTTTCCCAATGATATCTTTGAATACATCATTTGCTAAAATGAGAATAAATAAAGAAAATAAATGGTTATTGGAGAAAATAATAGATGAAACAACTGAACAGATAAAAAAGAAGTATGCAATTTATTTGAATAAATATAAATTATTCGAAAGAATAAAAGATCATTTAGCGTATCTAATTAATCGTTTATTATTTAAGATTCCGCATCAAAATAATATTAATATAAAGCTTGAGAATGAATATCCATTAGCATATGAATTTGCTAAGGAGACTGCATATATAATTGAAAAAGAATTAAATGTTATTTCAACTGAACAGGATATCTCGTATTTACATCTATATTTTATCTTTGCATTGAAAGAAAAAGATCAAAAAATACAGGAAATAAGTACAACTGTTAATAAAATAGCGGTTGTAACAAATCAGGGCAAGGGAGTTTTTAAGTTTATTAAACAGCATATTCTGAATAATACTAGTTTAGATGGAATTGAAATTATTCATTTGAAAAAACATGAAATAGAAAAACTAAATACAAATAATTTTGAAATAATATTCACAACTGAAGATTTAGATAATAAGCTAACGAATGTAATTCATATTGAAGAGATGACTGATTTTATTGAACAGGTAAGTTATCACATGAGATTACTCTCAAATCAAGAAAAAAATATTATCGGTCAAGATTTAGATATCTCATTTTGTAGTGTTTCTTTTAGTGAAGAATTTACTTATGAGGAAAAAGTACTTGTAGCATTAAGAGAGATAGAAGATGATCCGACATTGATAAATAAATTATTTAATATATTCAAGGAAAAAGAATCCGAGAATTCGATGGTGTATGAAAATAATATCTATTTTCCTCATATAACTAATCCTTCAGGAGATAATATTAAAATAGTGGTATCTAATGAGGTTGATCAATTATTTGTTTTCCTTTCTATACCAGCGAAAATGACAGACTCGCAAGAATATTTATTAACTAAGATTTATGATAAAATTTTCAATTTGATTGCAACACAAGAACTCAAAAGTATTGATACCACTTCTTTTGAAAAATTTATGAATTATGGAGATGATAGATAATGGAAGTGATTATATTGTTAGGAGTATTGATGGTCCCTGCATATTTACTACAAACATTTTTTGGATTTAAACAAATGCAATCTTTTTCCAGAGAATTCAAAAGGATGAGAGGAAAAGGACGTGTAGCTATTGGGAGAAAATCTGGTTATATAGGGTCAGGAGTAATAATTCTTTTATTGTTAGATGATCAAGGATTTATACAAGAAGGAAAGAAATTACAAGGAACATCTGTAATAGCAAGATTTAAAAACTTTTCAAATTTTGTAGGAGATCATATTACAGACATCCCTAATAAGCTAAGTAAAATTGAAAAAGAGATTGGAAATGTTAAAAAAGCAAGTTTAGATGCATATACTAATTATCAATTAGTTTCAGAAGGAAAGGAGATACCAGTGAAAAAGTCTATGTTCGGAAAAATAAAATCAATTTTTTAGTTCATATTAATTTTTTATAAATTTAGGAGGAATACACATGGGAATTTTAGTAGATTTAGCAGAAGGATTCATTAATTTATTTCAGATAGGTGCAGATGTATTTGTTGACTGGGTATCATCTATAATACCACTAGTACTAATATTACTAGTATTTATGAATGCAGCAATTAATTTGATTGGAGAAGATAAAGTAAATAAATTTGCTCAATGGGCGTCCAAATATGCTGTAATGAGATATATGGTATTACCGTTTGTTGCAGCTTTTGTACTAGGTAATCCTGCATCATTTACATTAGGGAAGTTTATGCCTGAATTTTATAAACCTAGTTTTTATGCGTCACTAGCCCAATTTAATCATACTAGTAACGGATTATTTCCGCATATTAATCCAGGGGAACTATTTGTTTGGTTAGGAATAGCTAATGGTATATCAGAATTAGGACTAAGTACAACTCCTTTAGCTATTAGATACTTATTAGTTGGTTTAGTAATGAATGGTGTTGGAGGATATGTTACTGATTTTACAACTTCATATGTATGTAAAAAAACAGGTACTGAATTAAGTAAGACAACAAAATCTGCATAGAAAGAGTGAAAATAATGACAAAATATAATACAATCAAAATTTCAAAAGGGAAAGGTGGTTTTGGTGGACCACTAATCATTACACCTACGGAAGACAAACATAAATTTATTTATGTAGTAGGTGGAGGAGAAAAGCCAGAAATTGTAGATCTTATTTCTGAAAAATCCGGTATGGAACCTGTAAATGGATTTAAAACATCAATACCAGACGAAGAGATTGCGTTGGCAATTATTGACTGTGGAGGGACACTTCGTTGTGGGATTTATCCTCAAAAAAAAATACCTACTATTAACATTATGGCTACAGGAAAAGCAGGTCCACTAGCTAAATACATCACTGAAGATATTTATGTTTCAAGTGTAGGAATAAATCAAATTGAAGTGGTGGATAATGCTGTAAGCAATGAAAGCACACCGTCTACTAATGTAGTTAATACAGCATCTAAGGAAGAAAAATCTACTAATTATAGTACAGAGAAAAAATTGACAGAACAAAATGCTGAAAAAGGGAGTATGATAGCTAAATTTGGTATGGGAGCTGGAAAAGTAATTTCGATTATGAATCAAGCAGCTCGGAACTCTGTACAAACTGTAATAAATACTATCCTTCCATTTATGGCATTTGTTGCTATGTTAATAGGAGTGATTCAAGGGAGTGGCATTGGAGATGTTATTGCAAATGTAATGGCCCCACTTGCTGGGAATATATGGGGACTAATTTTAATTGGGTTTATATCCTCATTACCATTCTTATCTCCACTACTTGGCCCTGGAGCAGTTATTGCTCAAGTAATTGGAACTCTGATTGGTGTAGAAATTGGTGCTGGTAATATCCCACCGAATTTAGCTTTACCCGCTTTGTTTGCAATAAATACCCAAAATGCTGCTGATTTTATCCCAGTTGGCCTGGGATTGCAAGAAGCTGACCCAGAAACTGTTGAAGTTGGAGTTCCATCAGTTTTGTATTCAAGATTCTTAAATGGAGCGCCACGAGTAATAGTTGCATGGTTGGCAAGCTTCGGAATGTACTAGAAAGGAATTTAAAGCATGAAATATAAAACAAAAGTAATGGATATTGGAGAGTCAAGTAAAGATATGACTGAACAGAATATGATTATTTTATTTGGTGAAAATGCTCCAGATGAGTTGAAGCCATTTTGTCATTTAATTAAGATAAATGATATTGAAGGGGAAATTGAAGACGGTGATAGATTGTTTATTTCGGGAGATGAATATCATATTGAAACTGTTGGTGATTTAGTTAATCAAAATTTGGCTAATTTGGGACATGTGACACTTAATTTTGGAGAAGCAAATACACAAGATAATATACTACCAGGTACTATCTATATTAAGGAAACTTTATCAACTGTTCTTAGTATTACTGATAGTATATATATTAAATAAATATACGAGGGAAGATAAAATGAAATTATTACTTGATTCTATCTCTAAAAATGAAATAGAAGTACTAAATTCTGTAATAGATTGTTACGGAGTAACATCTAATCCAACAATTGTAAAAAAACATGGGAAAGTAAATTTATTTGAACATTTAAAAGAAATTAAAAAAATTAATGTTGATCTTGAATTACATGTACAGGTTGTTGGTCAAACAAAAGAAAAAATTTTGAAAGATGCTAAAAATATAGTAGATGCTCTAGGAAGTGATATATTTATAAAAGTACCTGTTGATAAAGAAGGTTTGTGTACGATAAAAGAACTAAAGAAAAAAGGATATCGAGTAACAGCTACTGCTATTTATTCAGAATTTCAAGCAATATTAGCAGTGATGAATGGAGCTGATTATATTGCTCCGTATATCAATCGGATGTCAAATATGGAAAAGAACACAGTAGAAATAATTAAGAATTTAAGAAGATTTATAGATCATGAAAAATATTCTACTCAGATATTGGCAGCTAGTTTTAAAAATATTGGCCAAGTTACTGAAATTATTAATGCGGGTGCACATGCTGTTACTGTTAACCCATATTTAATAAATGAAGTACTTCTAAGTCCTACTGTGAATAAAGCTATTGATCAATTTGTAGATGATTGGGAAATAACATTTAATCGAAAAGAAATTTAAAAATATTTTTTGATTAAGTTAATAAAAGATGTAGAATCAAATTAAGCACAAAGATTCCTCCGTTTAATATGAATGGAGGAATCTTTGTGCTTATATTAGAAAATCTTATTCTCCCCAGAAGTCGAGAGCAATTTTTTGACCTTGTTTGATTTTGGCCCATTGCTGGTCGTGGGAGAGCTGGTTGCCATTGTCACAAGAAGCAAAACCGCATTGGTGTGATAGATAGAGTTTATCTTTGGCTACATATTGTGTGGCTTCTTTAAGGGCAGATTGGACGCGCTCTTCGTCATCTAAGTGGTCAGTCTTACTAGAGAGGAGACCAAGAACGACTTCTGTATCCGGACGATCGCTAAATGCTTCAAGAGCATTCAAGCTACCAGCGCGTTCATCATCCCACTCTAAGTAGAAGCGGTCGTAGTTCAGTTGCTTCAAGAATAAGTGAGAAATTGATTCGTACGTCCCATCAGACATATTTCGCGAATCATAGTTTCCACGACAGTTATGGGTATATACTTTAAGTCCTAAATCATGAGCAAAGGCAATTACTTCATTATTCAGATCGATGAACTCTTGAGCTAATGCTTCAAATTTTTCTTTATCATCAATAAATGGATGGTCATCATCAGAGAATAATTCCCATAAGCAGTCATCGAACTGGACAATTTTACCACCGACCTGTTTGAATTCGCCTAAGAAATCTTTGTAAGCTTGAGCTAAGTCTTGGCGGAACTGTTCTTCTTTCCCGTCATAATAAGTGTCCGATAATTTCCCGAAGACAAGATTTTCACCGTAAATATGAGAAGGTGATGGAATACATTGTTTCAAAGTCGCATCATCTGGTGATAGTTCAGCTAAGCGACGGAAGTGGTCTAGGAATGGGTGATTTTTCCCATCAATAGCGTCTACAAAATCAACGCCAATGTCTCGACGAGTTTCGTAGGTTGATTCCTTGCTATCTTTGTCACGGAAGAAGTAGCCTTGTTCTGCAATGTAACGGCGCGCTCCGTTCAAGCCCCAGACAAAATCAGTATGCCAGAGTGCTTTAGAATATTCACCATCTGTCAATTCTGGCAAGTCAACTTCGACTTGTTTTTCGATAACGGACTTAACAGCGGCCGTTTCTGTTTCTTTGTAGCCATCGAAGTCATTATAGAAAGGATAAGTGATGTCTTCAGCCTGACGAATTTGTTCTTTATAATTGAGTAAATCTTCTGGTCTGAGTAGTGAACCAACAGTTAAAAAGCGGTTTGATGTGTATGTCATGAGTGATTCCTCCTAAAGAATATGTTTGATTTTTAATTAATAATTAATTGGGTAAGATAGCAAAGACTTCGGTGTTAAAGCCACCTAATCCTTCAATTCGCGGAGCGGCAATATGAATAAGTGCTCCTGTAGCCGGCAGATCAGCCAGTCCTTTAATGACTTCAACTTGATATTTATCTTGCTCTAGCCAATACAGTTCGGCTGGCAGAGCTTGATGCTTCGCGATAGCAGTGCCTGAATCTGTATTGAGTGTCTCGTGACCAATTGCTATCACATTGCGTTCTTCGTGCAAAAACTGCAACGCTTCAACTGACCATCCCGGTGTATGCTCCACCCCATCTTCATCCCGATTGTAGAAAGCTTCCGGCGAGTCAAAGCGATCTGACCATCCTGTAGCGAAGGCAACAAAACTGTCTGGTTGAATTTGTCCGTGCTCCGCTTCGAATGCCTTAATATCTTGGATCGTGAGTTCATAATCGGGATTCTCCTCAGCAGCCGCTACTTTATGAATCACATAAAGTGGCAATGTCCGTTCTTTCAGGGTCAATTCTGTCAGTTCACGCCGACCTTTTGCGAAGTGATTCGGTGCATCGATATGAGTGCCGTATTGTGTCCCGATTGTTACCTGTTGTCCTAAGAAACCATCTGTGTCAATGGTCGCAATCGTCTCGACTACGATTGGATTGAAAGCCGAAAAACGGGGAATATCGGTATGAACTGGATGAGTTAAATCTATCCAATTGTGTGACTTTAATTGTTCTAGTAACTTGTATAAAGTTGTCATTATGATCTCTCCTTTGAATTTAAATATAAAAAAATACCCGTTCCTTTGCCGACTAAATGTGTAGTCAACAAAGGGACGAGTATTGATCGTGGTACCACCCTTATTCGCCTAAGTTTTTCAACTTAGCGCCTCATCAGCACATACTCCTTCGCGGAAATATAAGCCTGGCAATATAACGGTCGCACCCGTCGAGCCAGCGTGAACCAACTCGAATCCTCAGAGCTCATCTTCATTCGCTTAACCATTTTCCCTTCGCACCAAAACGGGAATCTCTGTAAATAGCGCCACAAACTACTCTTCTCTTGAAAAGAATTATTAATATTTAACAACAGTTTACAGATAACAAGGATAGATGTCAAGAGATTTTTTCATTTTTATTTAAAAATTGTAGAAAAGTTCAGTATTGAGGGGGGAGATGTATGATAGAATGTAGTAGAATTAGCAATATAAAGAGGTGATTGGATGGCGAAATTAGTAGCTATTGTGGAAGATGATGTGACGTTGGCAAGCAGTATGAGACAAGGACTTCAGAAGTATGGTTATGATGTATGGGTGGCGGAAGAATTCCAGCAGATTGCCCAAGATATTGTTGCGGTAGATCCAGATTTAGTCTTGTTAGATATTAATTTGCCGAACTTTGATGGGTATCATTGGTGTCGAGAGATTCGGAAACAATCGCGTGTGCCCATTATAATCGTATCGTCCAGAGATTCGAAGATGGATCAAATTTTAGGCATTGAGTTTGGGGCAGATGATTATATTTTGAAGCCGTTTGATATGGAGATTTTGTTAAGTAAAATTCAAGGACTCATGCGACGTGTCTATGGTGAGTTGGCGATGAAGGATTTGGAGTTGGAAGTCAATCAGGTTATGTTGAACAAAGAGGCACTGCAATTACATTATGGTGAACTGATAGCTGACTTGACGGTGGTAGAGTGTCGGGTATTTCAGACATTGATGGAACGTTTTCCGGAGGCAGCCAGACGAGAAGAATTGATGATAGCTGTCTGGGACGATGACACGCTGATTGAAGAAAATACGCTCAATGTCAATATGAAACGATGCCGTGACGTACTGAAAACTTGTCAGCTCCCGCTACAAATAAAAACAATCCGTTCTTATGGTTACCGCTTGGAATGTTTGTAGAGGCGTCCGACTGAACTTAGTGAAGGAGTTCGTTATGTTAAGGATATTTTTGAAGCAACATCGGAGTTATATTATCGTTTATGTTCTAAATTTTATACTTATCTCTTATTTAGTGTTTGTGACAGGAGCTGCTATTGATGATCGTTTAATTAGTTATGCGGGCTTATTGTCATTTGTTTTATTAGTATTATTTTTAGTTTGGCGATTTTGGCAGATGCGTCCACTATATGAGGAGTTATCAAAATCGGTCATGCAATTGGAAGATATGAAGGTAAATTTACCGAAGAAGGATGCTGTTACGGCTCAATTTGTTCAGTATATGGATCAACAATATAAAGTAGGACGGGAAGCGTTGCTGGAGGCGGAAGCAAACAATGAGCAATGGCGATTATTAATTATTAATTGGGTGCATCATATGCGCTCGCCAATTAATGGGTTGCGGTTGGCACTGGAAAATAAAAGAGAAGGAGCGTATTATGAGTTGCTATTGGAGTGCGACCAGTTGGATCAACAGTTAGATACAATATTGAACTTAGCTCGGGTATCATCGATTGCGTCCGATCTGGTGATTGAGGAATTAGACTTGAATGATGTACTCAAGACAGCCATCAATAACCATAAGCGGCAATTTATTTATAAACAAATTACGCCTGCCTTCAAGTCGATTACTGATGCGTATGTTTATAGTGACCGGAAGTGGCTAACCTTCATCATTGAACAACTTTTGCGCAATGCCTTGAAATTTTCTCGTATGAATTCAGTGATGACGTGTACAGTTACGCGGACGGATGGAGCTATTTCACTTATTATTACGGATCAAGGAGTTGGAATTCCAGCCAGTGATTTGCCTCGTGTATTTGAACTATATTTTACTGGATATAATGGCCGTCACAATAAGTCGTCAACCGGTATTGGGCTTTATTTAGTTAAGCAAGTGGCGACAGAGTTGAATATAAAAGTGTGCATTGAGTCAGAGGAGCAAGTTGGGACACAGATTACGTTAACCTTTCCTCAGTAAAGTGACAAAAATGTCACATTCAGTCACAGATATCGATAGTTAGCCGCCGAATAATCGGATAAACTAAAGGAAAGGAGTGGATAATGATGAGTATTCTTCAATTAGAAAATGTATCTGTGATTTATGGTGATAATCTTCAAACAAAAGGGTTGAACAATTTATCGTTGGAGACCAAAGTAGGAGAGTTTGTGGCGATTATGGGACCGTCCGGCAGCGGAAAATCAACGCTTCTCAATACGGTGGCTGGTATTTTACCTGCTACTTCCGGACGAATCCAGGTAGCCGGTCGAGCGATCGATGGGTTAAGCGATGAAGAAGCAGCTCAATTCAGACGAGAAGAGCTTGGATTTGTTTTTCAAGAATTTAACTTGGTGGAGACGCTCAATGTGAAGGAAAATATTGTGTTACCGTTAATGTTTCAGCATCAGTCAGTGGATGTGATGGAAGAGCGTGTGACGAAATTGGCGGAAGGGTTAGGGATTTCGACTATTTTGGATAAACGGGTCACAGAGATTTCAGGCGGTCAACGGCAACGAGTAGCGATTGCGCGAGCAGTTATTCATCAGCCAGCGCTATTGCTTGCCGATGAGCCAACAGGGAATTTGGATTCGAAAAATAGTAAAGAAGTAATGAGCGTATTTAAGGAATTGAATGAGCAGTTGAACTTGTCGATTTTTTTAGTTACTCATGATGCAATGACGGCAACGTATAGTGACCGCATCATTTTTATTAAGGATGGCCGTCTGTATAATGAAATCTATCGTGGGGATGATGAGCTGGGCTACAAACAAAGTATTATTAATGTGTTAGAAATGATGGGTGAGTAAGATGACACTAGGAAAATTTGCCTTCAAAAATATTAAAGAGCGCCTCGAACAATATATGGGTTATTGGCTTAGTTGTGTGACAACGGTATTTATTTTTTTTATTTTCTCGATGAATCAGTATCATCCTGAATTAAATCAAGGACCGGGCGCGATTGCAACTATTATGCAAGGAGCGCAACTGATCGTTCTAATTTTTGCTATTTTCTTCTTGAGTCTATCGATTAATGCATTTTTGACGGATCGTAAGAAGGATTTTGGGGTCTTATTAATGATGGGGATGAGCAAGCGATCATTGCGCCAACTCATTCTTTTCGAAAATATGCTGCTGGGTTTGACGGCTTTAGGCGTTGGAATAGGATTAGGCTTAATTTTTGGCCATTTGTTAATTTTGATGATGGGCTATATTATTCGAGTGTCAGAGATCACATACCATTTCCCAGCCATGTCGATTATCATAACTGTTAGCCTATTTAGTCTGATCTTTTTGCTCCTGGCAGTGGTGCAAGGCAGACGGATAACGAAACAGTCGATTTATGACTTAATGCGAGTGGATACGAACGAATATGAGCAAGTCATTTATTCAAAACTACTCGCGTATTTAGGGGTTATCTCATTAGTGAGCGGTTATTTGATTGCTAATATATCATTGATTAACCGATTATTTGGTGGGCAGATAGCATGGATTCAGCGGATGGTGCATTTTACCGAATTGCATTTAGTTATTGGTGGCTTAGTGACGATTGGGATGTTTTTATTGTTTAGCCAATTTTTTAAATACTTTATGGATGTTTTGCGTCGGAACAAGCCGTTTTACTTTAGTGGACTGAATGCGCTATGGATAGCTGAGTTGAAATATCGTCTGTCCAGTAATGCGGTGACCATGTTTGTAGCGGCTTTATTACTGTCGAGTGCTTTTGTGACGACGATTGGGACGATTTCACTAATTGCAACGACTGAAGATGAAGTATCGGAAGAAATGCCATATGACCTAATGTATTATAGCGATTATCCGAATAATAAGCTGGAGGCAGAATTGACTACCGTGCGACAAGAACATGACCGACAAAATCTTCCGTATACAGAACGGCTTATTCGACTGTATTATGATGAAGCCAGTGAGGTTCGCTTTATCAGCCAAACTGATTATAATGATGCGGTATCGACTAACGAACAGATTCAGTTATCGATTGGGGAAGTAGCCTTAATTGAAGGGGGTGAGGAGGAGCTGAATGAACAGCTAAGAATTGCTGGAGAGACATTGACGGTAACCGACACAGCTCATCAATTATTTGATTCCTATCGTTATAACAAGTTATTTGTGCTAAATGATGCTTCACCGCTGCTAACAGAGCAGTTCTTAGAAGGTCAAGCCTATTTATTTCATTATGAGGCGGGGTATGATCAGACTGCAGCCCGACAAATATCTGCCTCCTTACGTGATAAATTAGGACCGACCTTACCAGATGGGGGCACTTATTTACTTGCTAGCAAGATTGAACGCATCGATATCGAGATATACTCCTATCAACTACTCACTTATGTCGGCAGCTTGCTCAGCTTTATATTTATGGTTGCATCCGGTAGCCTCATTTACTTCCGCTTGCTGAAAAATATTAGCCGCTCAAAACAAATTTATACGAACTTATTCAAATTAGGTTTGGATAAAAAAGCGCTATGGACCATCCAGTTGAAGCAATTTAGACGCTTATTTTTTGCCCCAGTTGTGATGGCATTTATTAACTGTTTCTTCGCCATCAACATGTTACAAGAATTACTCCATACATCAATTTGGACGCTAGTACTCATAATTGGAGTTGCCTTATTAATCTTCCAGTTTACCTTTTACTACTTTGCGAAAGAAAAACTAAAAGAGAAAATCATGCTCCAAATAGGTTGAAATAGCATAATGGAAAAGAGAGCTTATGAATGGTGTGAGCTCTAAAAGTTGGAGTTTTGAATAGTAACGATTAAGCACGTGATTGAGTGACTTGTTTTCGGTAATTGACCGGGGATAAGTCGCTCAATTTTACTTTTATCTGATCGTTATTGTAGCAATGTGGGACAATATGTAATTTAAACGAATATGAATATGTTTTGGACCTAAATGACCCCCAAAAATTAGAATAATTTACTCTAACTTTTGGGGGTCAGCAAAATATTTATTTTGGAAAATGCATAATATGTAAATGTTGGAAAAAACATTAGAATGAAACCGGTAACTGTGGTAAAATAAAAAAAGAAGTATTGGAGTTTCAACATTTAGACAATAAAAAAAAGCGCCGAGACAGCGCCACTCGCTAAGCGAGATGATAAAGGACAAAGCCTTATTTTAACTTGCATGTGTTGTTTTGAATGACTCCACATACATATAATACCATACTACTTAAGATAAATACAAGTAAAAATTGAAAAAAGGGGTAAAATTATGCAGAAAAATTACACAATTGGCTTGGATATCGGAACAAACTCTGTCGGTTGGGCCGTTATGAAAGATGATTATACTTTGATTCGTAAGCGAATGAAAGTTCTAGGCAACACGGATATAAAGAAGATAAAGAAAAATTTCTGGGGTGTTAGATTATTTGACGAAGGAGAGACTGCCAAAGAAACACGACTTAAACGTGGAACAAGACGTCGCTATCAACGTCGACGTAATCGCTTAATTTACCTACAGGATATTTTTCAACAACCTATGCTAGCTATAGACGAAAACTTCTTTCACCGGTTAGATGATAGCTTTTTTGTACCGGATGATAAGTCGTACGATCGCCACCCTATTTTTGGATCATTAGAGGAAGAAGTGGCCTACCATAATACGTACCCAACAATTTATCATTTGCGAAAGCATTTAGCAGATAATCCAGAAAAAGCTGATCTTCGGCTAGTCTATACTGCGCTTGCGCATATTGTAAAATATCGAGGCCACTTCTTAATTGAAGGTGAGTTAAATACTGAAAACACATCAATTAGTGAAACTTTTGAGCAATTTTTAGACACATATAGTGATATATTTAAGGAGCAACTCGTAGGGGATATAAGTAAAGTTGAAGAAATTTTAAGCTCTAAACAATCACGTAGTCGGAAGCATGAACAGATAATGGCATTATTCCCGAATGAAAATAAACTGGGCAATTTTGGGAGATTTATGATGTTAATTGTCGGTAACACCTCTAACTTTAAGCCTGTGTTTGATCTAGATGATGAATATAAATTGAAACTGTCTGATGAAACTTATGAAGAAGACTTAGATACGCTGCTCGGGATGACTGACGATGTATTCTTAGATGTATTCATGGCTGCTAAGAATGTATATGATGCTGTAGAAATGTCGGCTATTATCTCAACTGATACAGGCAACTCAAAAGCTGTACTGTCTAACCAAATGATTAACTTCTATGATGAGCATAAAGTAGATCTAGCCCAATTAAAACAATTCTTTAAAACCCACTTGCCGGATAAATATTATGAATGCTTCAGCGATCCATCGAAAAATGGCTATGCTGGTTATATCGATGGAAAGACGAATCAAGAGGATTTTTATAAATATATCGAAAAAGTGATGAAAACCATTAAATCTGACAAAAAGGATTACTTTCTAGATAAAATAGATCGTGAAGTTTTCTTACGTAAGCAACGCTCTTTCTATAATAGTGTTATTCCACATCAAATTCACTTACAAGAAATGCAAGCTATATTGGATCGTCAATCTCAATATTATCCTTTCTTAGCTGAAAATCGTGATAAAATTGAATCATTAGTCACATTCCGTATTCCTTATTATGTGGGGCCACTGACCGTCTCTGATCAGAGTGAGTTCGCATGGATGGAACGGCAATCTGACGAGCCTATTCGACCGTGGAACTTCGATGAAATTGTTAATAAAGAGCGTTCAGCTGAAAAATTTATTGAACGTATGACCAATATGGATACGTATTTATTAGAAGAGAAAGTATTGCCAAAACGAAGTCTCTTATACCAAACATTCGAAGTTTATAATGAATTAACTAAAGTTCGGTACACGAATGAACAAGGTAAGACTGAGAAATTAAACAGACAACAAAAAGCTGAAATCATTGAGACCTTATTTAAGCAAAAAAATCGCGTGCGAGAAAAAGATATTGCTAATTACTTAGAACAATATGGTTATGTGGATGGTACAGACATTAAAGGTGTAGAAGATAAATTTAATGCGAGTCTATCAACCTATAATGATTTAGCTAAAATTGATGGGGCGAAAGCTTATCTTGATGATCCAGAATATGCAGATGTGTGGGAAGATATCATTAAAATATTAACAATTTTTGAAGATAAAGCTATGCGTAAAAAGCAACTTCAAACTTATAGTGATACGCTATCGCCTGAGATTTTAAAGAAATTAGAACGCAAACATTATACTGGTTGGGGTCGTTTCTCTAAGAAATTGATTAACGGCTTGCGTGATGAAGGAAGCAATAAGACGATTCTTGATTATTTAAAATCTGATGAAGGATCGTCAGGACCTACTAATCGTAATTTTATGCAATTGATTAGAGATAATACGCTATCCTTCAAGAAAAAAATTGAAGATGCACAAACTATTGAAGACACAACTCATATCTATGATACTGTTGCAGAATTGCCGGGGAGCCCGGCAATTAAAAAAGGAATTCGCCAGGCCTTGAAGATTGTGGAAGAAATTATTGATATTATTGGCTATGAACCTGAAAATATAGTTGTCGAAATGGCACGTGAAAGTCAGACAACCAAAAAAGGAAAAGACTTGTCTAAAGAACGATTGGAAAAATTGACAGAAGCGATAAAAGAGTTCGATGGCCCATCAGATGTCAAAGTGAAAGATTTAAAAAATGAAAACTTACGTAATGACCGTTTATATCTCTATTACTTACAAAATGGTCGCGATATGTATACGAATGAGCCATTAGATATAAATAACCTTTCAAAATACGATATTGATCATATTATCCCACAAAGTTTTACGACAGATAATTCAATAGATAATAAAGTACTCGTCTCAAGAACTAAAAATCAAGGGAACAAATCAGATGATGTACCAAGTATTAATATAGTTCATAAAATGAAGCCTTTTTGGCGCCAGTTGCATAAAGCAGGACTTATCTCGGATCGAAAATTTAAAAACTTAACTAAAGCAGAACACGGTGGCTTGACTGAAGCAGATAGAGCACATTTCTTGAATAGACAATTAGTTGAAACACGGCAAATCACAAAACATGTCGCTAACTTGTTAGATAGTCAATATAACACGGCAGAGGAACAACGAATTAATATCGTGTTACTCAAGTCAAGTATGACATCGCGCTTCAGAAAAGAATTTAAATTATACAAAGTTCGTGAGATTAATGATTATCACCACGGCCATGATGCATACTTGAACGCAGTGGTTGCGACAACTATTATGAAAGTTTATCCAAACTTGAAGCCACAATTCGTCTACGGACAATACAAGAAGACGTCTATGTTTAAGGAAGAGAAAGCAACGGCGCGTAAACATTTCTACAGTAATATTACGAAATTCTTCAAGAAAGAAAAAGTAGTGAATGAGGAAACTGGGGAAATCTTGTGGGATACAGAAAGACATCTATCTACAATTAAACGCGTGTTGTCTTGGAAACAAATGAATATTGTTAAAAAAGTTGAAAAACAAAAAGGGCAATTGTGGAAAGAAACGATCTATCCAAAAGGAGATTCTAGTAAATTAATTCCAGTTAAAGAAGGAATGGATCCTCAAAAATATGGTGGCTTATCACAAGTATCCGAAGCTTTTGCGGTAGTAATAACACATGAAAAAGGGAAAAAGAAACAATTAAAGAGTGACCTAATCAGTATCCCTATCGTTGACCAAAAAGCGTATGAACAACATCCAACAGCTTATTTAGAAGAAGCGGGGTATAATAATCCAACTGTCTTACATGAACTCTTTAAGTATCAATTATTTGAATTGGAAGACGGTTCTAGACGAATGATTGCTAGTGCTAAGGAATTCCAAAAAGGGAATCAGATGGTTCTTCCATTAGAATTAGTGGAATTACTGTATCATGCCAATCGATATGATAAGGTGAAATTTCCAGATTCAATAGAATATGTTCATGACAACTTAGCAAAATTTGATGATCTACTAGAATATGTCATTGATTTCTCTAATAAATATATCAATGCAGATAAAAATGTTCAAAAAATCCAAAAGATATATAAAGAACATGGAACAGAAGATGTTGAACTCACAGTGGAATCATTTGTAAACTTAATGACATTTACCGCTATGGGTGCACCAGCAACCTTTAAATTTTATGGGGAATCGATCACACGTTCACGCTACACATCAATCACAGAATTCCGTGGGTCTACTCTAATCTTCCAATCTATAACCGGTCTGTACGAGACGAGATACAAACTGGAGGATAACTAATGGGATGGCGTACGATTGTTGTTAATCAACATTCAAAACTGAATTATAAAAATAATCATCTGGTGTATAAAACTTCAACGCAAACGGAGATGATTCACTTATCAGAAGTGGATATTTTAATTGCAGAGACAACCGATATCAACATTACCACCATGCTACTCAAGCGGCTGGTGGATTATCGGGTCTTAGTTATATTTTGTGATGACCACCGTTTACCTGCTAGTATGCTTCAACCTTTTTATGGTAGCCATGATAGTAGCTTACAGTTAAAACAGCAAATAGACTGGTCCATCGACAAAAAAGAGTATACATGGACCAAAATTATTGAGCAAAAAATAATGAATCAAGCTGAATTCTTAGCTTCAATTGACTACAAAAAACAAAGCGAGAAAATATTGAAGTTAGTGGATAGTCTTGAGGTGCTGGACCCAACTAATCGCGAAGGTCATGCAGCTCGCATGTATTTTAACACCTTATACGGCAATGATTTTTCGCGGAAACATACTGATAATGATATTAACGCAGCCCTGAATTATGGCTATACATTGATTCTAAGTATTTTTGCTCGAGAGATTGTCAAGACCGGTTGCTTAACACAATTTGGCTTGAAGCATGCAAATCAGTTCAATCAATTTAATTTAGCAAGTGACATCATGGAACCATTTCGCGTACTGATTGATCGAATTGTCTATCAGAATCGGAATCGGTCTTTTGATGGCATGAAGCGACAATTGTTTAATCTATTTCATGATACGTATCCATATGGCAGTCAAAATATGTATCTGACTAATATTGCTAGTGATTATACGAAAAAAATTATAAAGGTACTAAACGGGGAAATAACCGATGTTCCTGAGTTTAGACTATGAGTTATCGTTTTATGAGGATGTTAGTGATGTTCGATATGCCAACAGAGACTGCCAATGATCGAAAGGCTTATCGACAATTCCGAAAGTTCTTAATCAATGAAGGATTTATTATGCATCAATTTTCAGTGTATACAAAAATTTTGTTAAATAACACAGCTAAAAATGCAATGGTAAAGCGCTTAGAAGCTAACACACCTAAAAATGGTCATATTACCGCACTTACCGTAACTGAAAAACAATTTTCCCGAATGATATATTTGAGTGGAACTCAAGATAAACGGGTTGCACAATCAGATCAACGCTTGATATTTCTAGGAGATGATTATGCCGATGAAATTAAATAGTCATTTATTAGAAGCACCCATTGAAATTAACGGATGTACCCAATTTGTTGTTGAAGATGTAGCTGCATATGCCGCAACTGTTTTGGCTTGCCATCGTTATGGGGAAGAAAGTGATTTAAAACTTTTTAATAATGATTGTAAGGCATTAAAATCATCCGAAGTTGTTACAATTACTGATATTTTTAATTACAACATTAATACAAGTGCGATTCTTAAGCAAATTCATAGTGAGATTGAGGATCAACTAAATGAAAAACCAGCTGTAAAAACTGAAATTGAACAATTGACTAATCAAATTACTGAACTGATTAATGCAGAGGTACTGAATCATGAATTGGATTTAGAACTTGATGAAATTACAATCCAGGAAGTACTTATCGCTTTAGGAGTGAAGATAGAAGTTGATACAGATACACTATTTGAAAAGGTGTTGGAAATTTTTCAAGTCTTTAAATATTTGCGAAATAAAAAGTTACTAATACTTGTAAATGCAGCTTCATATTTTACAACCGAGGAGCTTAATGAAATGGCACAGTTTGTCTCATTGTTACAGATGAATGTGCTGATGATCGAACCAAAACCGACTGATGCCAATATTACACAATATATCCTGGATTCGGACTTCTTTTTAACCGTCAAACATGGTAAAATGAAGTAGATGATAAACTAGAAAAATAGGAGTCGTTCAAAGCTGAAGTTTTGCATGGACGAATGGCGCGATTACGAAATTTTGTGCAAATTTCTTTTAAAAACCATGATTTTTTAGAAAAGAAATACTGTGCGAGGTTTTAGAGCTGTGTTGTTTTGAATGACTCCAAAACTCGCTATTTACAAAAGGCGAGTCAGCATGTGTTTTAGAGCTGTGTTGTTTTGAATGACTCCAAAACA
>NZ_JH601103.1:955437-1419740 GCF_000245815.1 Dolosigranulum pigrum ATCC 51524 | reverse complement strand
AGCTGTGTTGTTTTGAATGACTCCAAAACGGTTGATATGCGACCAACTGTACGTGTGGTGTTTTAGAGCTGTGTTGTTTTGAATGACTCCAAAACATCAAGGTCAATCATAAAGGCAATCTCAGTGTTTTAGAGCTGTGTTGTTTTGAATGACTCTAAATTGATTGGTCAGATAACTTATGAGATTTAGAGTTATAGTGTATTGATTTTTGATGTAATAATTATTGAAACATATAATCCTGTTTAATCTTCTAGTCAAACTAGCTAATTAAATAGGATTTTTGTTTATTCAGGAAACAAGCTACTTGTGAAGTATTTCCCGTGATTATTAGTCGAAATTGTGGTGGGAATATGCGATAATGTAAAGCAAGGAGTGATGGCTGTGAGTAAGGAATTGTTAGTATTGATCGGTTACGAAGAGGATGTATTAGAGACGTTTCGAGAGATGGCTAGTGAATATCAGTTGGTGAGTGAGTTTGAAGAAGCTGATTTTTCGAAGGTTGAGATCGTACTGGGTTGGGATGAGCGGTTAGTTGATGTGCTTGAGTCTGGTGAACATCAATTAAAGTGGATTCAATTGCCGACAGCTGGAGTGGATAAGTTGCCACTTGATTTACTAGCACAAGAAGGGGTGCGGTTGACTTCAGCGAGCGGGATGCATACTCATTCATTGGCGGAATCAATTTTTGGGATGTTGCTAGCGCGTACTCGAGGCATTTTGCAGTCAGTTGAGGCAAGTAAGGCGTCACGTTGGGCACAAGAGGAGATTGAGCCGGTAGTTTTGTTTGATAAGTCGGTGACGATTATTGGTGCCGGTAAGATTGGAACTGAAGTGGCTCATATGGCGAAAGCATTCGGTATGCAGACAACAGGGGTTAATCGCAGTGGCGGTCAGATTGATGGCTTCGATAAGGTATATACGAATGATAACCTGGCAGAAGCTGTGGCAGATGCTGATGTTGTTATTAATATTCTACCGTTGACACCAGAGACAACTGGATTATTCAACTTATCCTTATTTAAGCAATTCAAACCTGGGGCAATTTTTGTCAATGTGGGGCGCGGTGAGTCGGTTGTGACGGCTGATTTATTGACAGCACTTGATCAGGAATTGCTAAGCTTTGCAGCGTTGGATGTGTTCGAAGAAGAGCCACTTCCAGCAGAGAGTCCGGTGTATACGCATTCGAAAATTTTGGCGACACCGCATATTGCTGGGTTTATGGATGATTATTTAGGGACATTGCGCCCGATTATTGAAGAAAACTTGCAGGCTTTCATTGATCGTGAAGAGTTGCCCGTCAGTGAAGTGGATTTAGAAAGAAAATATTAGAGAGTAGGAATGTATGTGAGTGAAACATTACAAGAAAGATCGCAAGTCAGTGCAGCGTTGAAATGGGATTTGTCAGCTATTTTTGAGTCGGAGCGTGCTTTTGAAGAAACGTTAGAGCAGCTTGGCGGGAAAGCGAAGGAGTTTAAGGATCAATATGCCGGTCGGTTGACGGAAGCGGGGATTATCTTAGAGTCGATTCAGGTTTACGAGTCGATTCAGAGTTTAACGTCGCGTGTGTATGATTATGCGTTCTTACCGACATCAGTAGATATTACCGATGCTGAAAGTCAGAAGCGGGTTCAACGGGTGAGTAATGAATTGGCTAAGTTGGGGGCTATCTTAAGCTTTTATGAATCTGAATTAATGGAAGCTGAGGAAGCGACATTGGATGCAGTTGTCGCGTTAGATGAGCGTTATGAGCCGTTTATTCGTGAGGTGAAAAAAGGAAAAGCTCACAAGTTGCCGGCAGTAGTGGAAGAGGCGCTGGCTAACTTAAGCCCTGTGTTAGATAGTCATGCGGAATTATTCGAACAGATTCGGTCTGCCGATGCTGATTTTGGAACATTTGAAGCAAATGGCAAGCAGCATGATTTGAGCTTTGTTGGCTATGAAGAAGGCTATATGTATTCGGAGGATGGTGAGATTCGCCGCCAATCCTATGATCAGTTCAATCAAGTGCTGGGTCAATATCAATATACAGCGGCGACGAACTATTACAATCATGTGATGAAAGAAAAAACATTAGCAACGATGCGCGGTTATGATTCGGTGATTGATTATTTATTGGATAGTCAAGATGTTGATCGAGCGATGTATGACCGTCAGATTGATCTTATTATGTCGGATTTTGCACCGGTAATGCGTAAGTATATTACGCATGTGAAAGAGGAGCAAGGCTTAGACAAGATGACGTATGCAGATCTGAAGTTGGATTTGGATCCAGATTATACGGAAACATTAACCATTGCTGAGTCGCGTGAGGTGATTGCTCAGGCGGTAGAAGTTCTGGGTGATGATTATGTGGATATTATGATGCGAGCTTATGATGAGAACTGGATCGATTTTGCGCGTAATAAAGGGAAGCGTTCGGGTGCCTTCTGTTCGACACCAGCTGATACGCATCCGTACATTATGTTGTCGTATTCTGGATTGTTGAGCGATGCGTATACATTAATTCATGAGTTGGGGCATGCGGGACATTTCCACTATGTCTACCAAGAGCAAGTCTTAACGGCAGGTCGTCCATCCTTATACTTGATTGAGGCTCCGTCGACCTTTAATGAATTGCTCCTTAGTGATTACTTACGAAAAGATGCGGATTCACCGCGGAAAGAACGGTCGATTATTGCTAAGATGATCTCCAAGACATACTTCCACAATTTTGTCACACATTTATTGGAAGCGGACTTCCAGCGAAAAGTGTATGAGCGAATCGATGCGGGTCAAGGATTTGATGCTAATGTGTTGAATGAATTGAAGCGCGAGACATTGGAAGCATTCTGGGGTGATGCGGTTGAGATTGAACCGGGAGCGGAGTTAACGTGGATGCGTCAAGTTCATTACTTCTATGGGTTATATCCATACACGTACTCAGCTGGTTTAACGATTGCTACGCAAGCTTTCTTGAAGTTAAAAGCGGGTGAGCTTGAAGCAGAGAATTGGTTAGACTTCTTGAAGTTAGGTGGACGTCAGTTGCCAAAAGATGCTGCTAAAGTTGCAGGTGTTGACGTTGGAAGCGACCAAGCCTTGAAAGACACGATTGCTTATCTCGATGAATCAGTCGATCGAATGATTGAATTGACCACTCAAATATAAATGAATATTGCAAGATAAGGCGTTGTATAAATAGCTTAAAAGCACTTAGAATCTGGTTGACTGTAGTATCAACGGGGTATCTAAGTGCTTTATTATAGTGGTGAAATAGTCGTATTTTTCATTAAGAGTTATATCATGTTAATCAGCGGAGAGTAACGCTTCGATTTCTTCGCGTAAGTCGAGCGGCGACGTAATAGGGCTGAATTGTTTCACCGTGTCAGCATTCGGGCTGATGAGAAACTTGTTGTAATTCCACTTAATGAGCTTTAGCCCTGTTCGTTCTTTCAGAGTTGCGAAGAGTGGGTGGGTGTGCTTGCCATTGACCTTCACTTTTTCGAATAAGGGAAAGGTTACATTAAAATTTGTGGCACAGAAGTTTTGGATCTCCATGCCGTCGAGCGGTTCTTGGCCCAAAAATTGGTTGCAAGGGAAACCAAGTACAGTGAAACCGCAGTTCTTATAGTCTTGATAGAGTGTCTCAAGCTCCTCTAGTTGGTTTTTTAGCCCACAGTTAGAGGCTGTGTTCACAATGAGGATAGTTTGGTTTTTATAACTATTTAATGTTATGGTTGGTTGATCAATTGGTTTTACTTTAATATCATACAAATTCATATAATCACCTCTAAATTATTATAGCATATAGAATCGTTAACTGAACTATTACTATGAAGGAATTTTTTGAAATGTCAGATAAAAACATCTTATCTAGGTAAAATTGTATTGTTTTTGTGTAATTATAATGATATTATATGTGTGCTATAAAAAATGATATCATATATTGAAGGGATCTAATTATGAAAAAACAAATAAATGTGAAGAGTTTATCAACTATTGCACTGGTTGCATTAACGAGCTCAATTATCGGTGTGTCTACTGTTTCAGCCAGCAGTGGTGAGACGGGAAATATTAATCAACCCGCCCTTTATACGGTGCAAGAAGGAGATAATTTATATCGAATTAGTCAGCGATATAATATGAGTATTGAGGAGTTAAAACAACTTAACGCATTGGGGGAAGCGTATATGCTACATCCTGGTGATCAATTAAAAGTTGAAAGAAATCAGAGCAATTCAGATAAGAAAGTATATGAAGTCAAAGCAGGGGATTCACCGTATAAAATAGCTCAAAAATTTGGTGTAACAGTAGCTGATATTTACCAATGGAATCACATCGATGCTGGGACTATGCTCTATCCAGGAAATACAGTAGTGGTATCAGGAGGAACTAAAAAAACGACCGATACTGCAGAAAAGGGAATAGACCGCATTCATGAAGTGACTAATAATAAATATAACTCAGCTAGTTATGAAGTTAGAGTCGAAAGAAAACAAGCGGATCATACAGTCATTTATAGTTTGGCCGATAAAACACCAGAAAAGCTAACGGTCTTCAAGTGGTTTAAATATGATACAGTGACAGATCGCGTATTTGAATCAACCGATGCAGCACCTAAGTCTTGGATGAGATTACATGATGGGGAACCGGTTGCTTCTATTGAGCAAACAGGACAAGAAAAAGCATTATCAGAAGAAGGTATCCGAAAAGTACATGACTTAACAGATTATGCTTATAATACAGAGAATTATTTTATCACTAGTGAAGTGATTGATGAACACACGGTAAAATTTGATGTATCCGATGATAGTGCTGAAAAAATAACACCAATCAAAGCATTTAAATATGATGCCAAGACAGGAAAAGTTTACGTGCAAGAAATTGAAGATCGAGCAGCCGATAAATGGCATTTGATTAATTAAGTAAAATATAATTATAAGAGTCATATTTTCTTTTGGTTAAGCGGGCATTGATTAACCCCAAAAGAGAATATGACTTTTGTGCTAAGAAACAAGCGGTAAGGCTAGAATCTTTATTTAACAGGTGTGTGTGTTATAATGAAATTCGATGCTAGATGTGTGATACATAATGAGGGGGATGCACTGTGGGAAAAGATGAGATTATTATTCGCGGAGCGCGATCACATAATTTGAAAGATATTGATGTAGTGATTCCGCGCGATAAATTTGTTGTTGTGACGGGGTTATCTGGTTCAGGGAAGAGTTCACTGGCGTTCGACACGTTGTATGCAGAAGGCCAGCGCCGTTATGTGGAGTCGTTGTCGGCCTATGCACGACAATTTCTTGGACAGATGGATAAGCCGGATGTTGATAGTATTGATGGTTTGTCACCGGCGATTTCGATTAATCAGAAGACAACGAATAATAATCCACGGTCAACGGTCGGAACGGTGACAGAGATTAATGATTACTTACGATTATTGTATGCACGGATTGGTGTGCCAATCTGTCCGAATGATGGGCATGAGATTACGAGCCAGTCAGTCGAACAAATGGTTGATACGATCATGGAGTTGCCTGAACGAACTAAATTACAAATTCTGTCGCCTGTTGTGAAAGCTAAGCGCGGTCAACATAAGCGTCTACTGGATAAGATTAAGGCAGATGGATATGTTCGTGTACGTGTGAATGGGGAGATCGTTGATATTACGGAAGTTCCTGAGTTAGATAAGAATAAGCAACATGATATTGATGTGGTCGTGGATCGGATTGTGGTGAAAGACGGTATTCGGTCCCGCTTATTTGATTCATTGGAGACGGCCCTTAATCGTTCAGACGGTTATGCCACGATTGATGTGATTGATGGGGAGACGTTACAATTTAGTGAACATCATGCTTGTCCATATTGTGATTTTACAGTCCCTGAATTGGAGCCACGATTATTCTCATTCAATGCCCCGTTTGGATCGTGTCCTGAATGTGAGGGAATCGGGACAAAACTCGAAGTTGATTATAGTTTAGTTGTTCCAGATGAGTCCTTGACCTTAGAAGAGGGCGCAATGGCACCATGGCAACCAATTAGTTCTGATTATTATCCTGAGATGTTAAAGCAAGCTTGTGATCAGTTTGATATTGATATGACGGTACCGTTCAAAGACTTGCCGAAAGAAGATCAGGAACTGGTCTTGCATGGCTCGGGTGAGCGCGAGTTTAAGTTTTCGTATACGAATAATTATGGTAATGTGCGGGATTCGGTGATGCCGTTCGAGGGGGTCATGGAGAATGTGTCGCGTCGTTATTATGAAACAAGTTCCGATTTTACGCGCCGGACGATGAAGGAATATATGACTGAATTGACATGTCCAAATTGTCACGGGAAGCGTCTGAATGAACAAGCACTTTCTGTCAAAGTGTTAGGAAAAGACATTGGAGACGTGAATGAACTGTCAATTGATAAAGCGAAAGATTTCTTCGGAGAGATGGATTTATCGGATAAAGATATGGCGATTGCCAAGCCGATTCGGAAAGAAATTAGTGACCGGTTGACCTTCTTGAAGAATGTGGGCTTAGAATATTTAACCTTGTCGCGAAAAGCCGGGACACTCTCTGGTGGGGAAGCACAGCGGATTCGTTTAGCAACACAGATCGGCTCTAACTTGAGTGGGATTCTTTATATTTTAGATGAACCGTCCATTGGTTTGCATCAACGGGATAATGATCGTTTGATTGATTCACTGCGCCAGATGCGAAATTTAGGCAATACGTTGATTGTTGTGGAACATGATGAAGATACAATGCGGGCAGCAGATTATTTAATCGATATGGGTCCTGGTGCTGGAAGTGAAGGGGGATGCGTAGTCGCTGCGGGAACCCCTGAGGAAGTCAGTCAGAGCAAGAATTCAATTACTGGAGACTACTTATCAGGCCAACGTCGTATTCATGTGCCAGAAGAACGTCGCGTAGAAGATCAAGGAGCCATTGCGATTCGAGGTGCTGCCGAAAATAATTTAAAAGAGGTCGATGTGGATATTCCACTGGGTCGCTTGAATGTGGTGACGGGTGTATCAGGATCGGGCAAATCGTCTTTAGTGAACTTAGTCATGAAAAAAGTGCTCGCTCGTGAAGTCGGACGTAGCAAAGATAAGCCTGGAAAACATCAATCAGTCACTGGTTATGAAGGATTAGACAAGATTATTGATATCGATCAGAGTCCAATTGGTCGTACACCGCGAAGTAATCCAGCAACGTATACGAAGGTGTTCGATGATGTGCGGGAACTCTTCGCTCAGACGAATGAAGCGAAGAAACGTGGTTATAAAAAAGGTCGATTTAGTTTTAATGTGAAAGGTGGACGTTGTGAAGCCTGTAAAGGGGACGGGACGCTTCAGATTGAAATGCACTTCTTACCGGATGTGTATGTGCCCTGTGAAGTCTGTAAAGGGAAGCGATATAACTCTGAGACATTAGAGGTAGAATACAAGGGTAAAAATATTGCTGAGGTGCTGGATATGAATGCCCGTGATGCAGCAGACTTCTTCGAAAATATTCCTAAATTAAAACGAAAACTAGATACAATTATTGATGTCGGTTTAGGTTACATTACACTCGGTCAGTCTGCTACAACCCTATCTGGGGGTGAAGCACAACGAATGAAGTTGGCCAGTGAGTTGCAAAAACGACAAAACGGGCACAACTTCTATATCTTGGATGAACCAACAACGGGGCTGCATACGCATGATATTGCCAAATTACTGGAAGTTCTGCAGCGCTTAGTCGATGTCGGCAATACAGTCGTAGTGATTGAACATAATCTTGACGTCATAAAAGTGGCGGATTATGTAGTTGACTTAGGGCCAGAAGGTGGTGTTGGCGGTGGAACGATTATTGGTGCAGGTACGCCAGAAGAGATTGCTGAGATTCCCGAAAGTTATACCGGACAATATCTCAAACCACTCTTAACCCCGTCATCTTAGTCTAAACTACTCAAAAAGTTACTTGCTTCATAGGAACCCTCTCTTAAAAATCCGAATATCAGTCGCAAGTCCGATGTTCTGTCTTGTTATTTCTGACATAATAAGGGTAACACGTGATGATTGATATGTTTTGAAAATTTAGGAGGAACTATGATGAATGAAAGAGAACGAATCTTAGACTTAGTTAGACAAGGCGTCTTATCGACAGATGAGGGATTAGAACTGCTAGAAAACTTAGCGAAACAAGAAAATAAACGAATGGAAGCTAAAGAGTTCGATAAAGAAATAACGACTGAAACTGAATGGGATAGCCATGATGAGACTGTAGATTATCAGCAAGAACTGGAAGAATTAGCAAATGAGATGACGCAGTATTCAGCAGAACTCGATCGCTTAAATGCTTCGATTACCCAACAAAAACAGAAGCGTCAAGCGGTAAAAGCAGAGTTGGATCAGTTAAAAGCACGTGCTGAATCAGAATACACACAAGCTATAGAAAAACAACAAGACCGATTAGCGGATTTGCGTGAAGAACTAACACTGGTCCAGGCAATCGATGAAGTTGATAACCACGATGAAGTAGCGAACTTGAAAGAAGAAATTCAAGCACGTGAAGAGCAGTTAGTTGATCTTAAGGAAGACGCTTATGAAGCTACTGAACAAATGATTGACCTTGAAGAGGACTTACAAGATATCGATCAGGAGTTGGCAGAATTAGATGAAGAAAAAAGAGAACTTTCTGACGAACTTAATAGTCTAAAAATGCGCAAATGGTCCACAAAAGCAAAAGAAGTCACCTCACAATTCGATTTCTCTCCTGATGAGTGGAAAGAAGATACAGAAAAAGCACTCAAAAAAGCGGGTCAAACGGTAGGAAGTGCTAGTAAAGACCTAGGTGAGCTAATTAAGACCACTATTGAATCGGCACGTGGCTTGTTCGATAACTTCGAATGGTCAGAGCAAGTGATTAAAGTTCCAACATTAGCCTCTGATTCATTCGATAAAGAATGGATTATTACTGAGAACCCAACTATTTTAGACTTTAAGAACGCCAATGGGAATATTTCGTTCGAATCTACGACAGACGAACAGATGCGTATTTCAGCTAATATTACCATCTACGGCAAGTATGATGAGGCAACTGTAGAAGAAGCCTTCGCTGTGCGCCATCAGTATGTTGTGGATGAGGATAAATTAACCTTCCACATTCCCAACAAACGAATAAAAGCAGACATTATTGTTGCCTTACCGAAGCAGACGTACGATTATCTAACGGTTAATGTATTGAACGGTAATATTTCCTTGAGCCATATTGATCTGAAAGATCTGTATATGAAATCAACCAATGGAGACTTCAAGTTAAATAAAATTAAAGCGACCATGATTGAAATAAAAGGGACCCAAGGAGATATTTATCAAAAAGATGTGGATATTCAAGATTTAATTATTAATACGGTCAACGGAGATATTCAAATTAGAGGAGATGTCATTAGCTCTGCTCTAACAACGACAAATGGTGATATTCGCATGACGCTCTTCAATCCGGAAGCTACGCAATTAGAAGCAACCACAGTCAACGGGGATGTTAAAGTCGCTCTGCCAAGCACAAGTGATATTGATGTGGAAGGGAAAGCAGCATTCGGGAAGGTGAAAAGTCGCCTGAATAATGTCGAAGAAGATCTAAATGGGAAGAAAAATTTCCGTTCCTTTAAACGCTTAAAATATGGCAATCCAATGACTGTTCAAGCGAAGACGACGAGTGGGAGCATTTACTTCAAAGATACAGACGAGAAAGTAGGGAATTCTGATGAAGCGTAAATTAACAAAATCACACAACAAAAAATTAGCCGGTGTTGCCGGTGGATTAGCTGAATATTTTGGAATTGATCCGAGTGCCGTGCGTTTAGCTTGGGTTATAGCAACGGTCTTCAGTGCTGGCTCAGCCATCCCTGTCTACATTATCTTAGCTATTCTGATGCCAAAATCAGACAATCACCACGCTAGACGATACCGATCACGTCAAAAATCAAAACAGTTCGGTAATAAGCGCTCAGCACCTCGTCAAGCGCGTGTTGATGATGATGAATTTGCAGATTTTTAAGTGATATAACGAGCCTATAAATAACAAGCAAGCGCGCTGACACTACATTCAACTAGCAGCAAGTGAGCGCGCTTTTGTATCTTAATGGATCAAATATGAAGGAGACAACCAATGAAAAAATTAACAAAATCTAGAGATAAATGGTTATGTGGTATTATTGGAGGACTTGCTGAGTACTTCGGATGGGATCGTGATATGTCGCGTTTACTTTTTATTTTGGTCGTAGCATTCGGAGCTGGATCACCTCTATTATTATATGTATTGCTCTACTTTATCATGCCTGAAGCAGATTGATTTAAGAGGGAGTGGGGGAAATGTCTAGCCAAAAGTTATATAAGTCGAAAAATAATTCGATTTTGTTCGGTGTCTTGGGTGGATTAAGTGAATATTTCAAGGTTGATCCGGTCTTGTGCCGAGTACTCTTCGTTATTGCGGTAGTCATGCTGGATACACTTAGCGGTCTGTTCATTCTAGTTTATATTGTATTAGCTTTTGTTATGCCAGAAAAACCGGCAGACTACTCTGATCAACCCTTAGATCATTCTCACTATAATCAAACACCAGAACAACCAATCGATGTTGATGAGATGGATGAAGATGAATGGAGCAATTTTTAAGGACTTTTGAACAATAGTTGTGTTTGTCGGAATAAATCGATATAATTAGATAAATTAGTAGCTGAATGAACTTATAAATTTTAGTTGAATGGAGTGATGTTTGGATGAAATGGTTGCAGACGACTTTATTAAATACGGTGATGTTTTTAGCATTAGCTGGATTTTTCTCAGGGTTAGTAATTGATACGTGGCAGACAGCCTTGATGGCAGCGTTAGTCTTTGGGATCTTGAATGCGATTATTAAGCCGATTTTAGTGATATTATCATTGCCGTTGACGATTTTAACTTTGGGACTCTTTTATTTCATTGTGAATGGAGCTGTCCTATACATGACGAGTTACTTTGTTAGTGGATTTTATATTAGTTCACTGGGCTGGGCGACTTTCCTTGCCATTATTATTTCACTGGTGAATTCGCTATTTGTAGCACAAACGGATATTCAATACCGACGATTCTAGGGAAAAGGCGTCTCGTACGTCTTTTTTTGTTGGTGAATATTAGTAGATAAAACTCGCATTAATTCCAATCAATCATCGCTTATGATACAATGAAATAGAGTAATATGAGAAGGAGAATGTATCATGACAGTAACAATTAGAGAACTAGTCGATGGTGTGTCGGGCTTGAAGGTTGTTGCAGGCGATGATTTTATGGATCGTCGTATTTCTGTAGCTGATGTGTCCCGGCCATCAATCGAGATGACGGGTTATTTTAATTTTTATCCGGCTGATCGTGTCCAGATTTTTGGACGAACTGAGATATCGTTTGCTGAGCGGATGACGTCAGATGAGCGTAAGATTATTATGAAAAAAATGTGTACGGAAGAAACACCGTGCTTCATTATTACGAGAAACTTGACACCTCCAGAAGAGTTAATTGAAGCAGCCACCCATAGAGGGATCCCCGTGCTAGTGGCGAACAAAGCAACAACGCGGCTGGTCTCTAATTTGACCAACTTCTTAGAGAGTAACTTAGCTGATCGTTGCTCGCAACACGGTGTCTTGATTGATATCTATGGTATGGGTGTCTTAATTATTGGTGATTCTGGTATTGGAAAATCAGAGACGGCCTTAGAACTAGTGAAGCGTGGCCACCGTCTAGTTGCAGACGATCGTGTAGATTTGTTCGTACTGGATGATAGCCGAATTATTGGGGAGCCACCGGAAATTTTGCGTAATCTGATTGAGATTCGTGGATTGGGTGTTATTGATGTGGTGAACTTATTCGGTGTAGGTGCTGTAAGAGCGTCTAAGACAGTGAATTTGGTTATCAACTTAGAACATTGGGATAAGAATCGCGAATATGATCGCTTAGGGAACAATACGGAATCATTCAAAATCTTCAATGTCGATTTGCCGAAGATTTCGATTCCTGTACGTGTTGGACGCAACTTGGCTATTATTATTGAGTTAGCTGCGATGAACCGTCGCGCAAAAGATATGGGACACGATTCGACCCAAACATTCGAAGACAACTTAGCCCGCTTAATTCAACAAAATACACTGACTGATTCGAAGGAGAAATAATAGATGAATTTATTGACCTTAACGCCGATAGATCCGGTTGCATTTGAACTAGGCCCCATTACAGTTGCTTGGTACGGCATTATCATTGCCAGTGCGATGTTAATTGCAGTCTTGTTAAGTAGCCGTGAAGCAAGTCAGCTCGGTTTAGATGATGATTTTATTGTTGATTTGTCGTTTTGGATGTTGCCACTGTCTATTCTAGGAGCACGTATTTATTATGTGTTATTTGAATTTAGTGCGTATGCGCAAGATCCGATACGTATCTTCTATATTTGGGAAGGTGGTATTGCGATATACGGTGGATTGATTGCGGGTGGCTTGGTATTGCTATGGTATAGTAAGAAAAACGAGACCGATCCGTGGTTAGTCCTTGATATTATTGCCCCCTATGTCTTGTTAGCACAAGCGATTGGACGTTGGGGTAACTTCGTGAATCAAGAAGCGCATGGTGGCGAAGTGTCGCGTGCCTTCTTGGAAGGGTTGCACTTGCCGGAGTTTATTATTGAAGGAATGAATATTGGTGGAACATACTATCATCCTACTTTTTTATATGAATCGTTAGTAACATTTTCAGGATTTATTGTGTTATATTTCTTGCGTCGACGTCCAGCGTTTCTTCGTCGTGGGGAAACAGCCAGTCTATACTTAATTTGGTATGGGATTGGACGATTCTTTATTGAAGGGATGCGTACGGATAGTCTCTATATTGGCCCATTACGCGTGAGTCAAGTTTTGTCATTAGTCCTAGTGATTGCGGGTGTTCTATTAATCTGGTACCGTCGTAAGTATCTCTATCCGCCCGTTCCATACTATAGTGAAGGGGTGCAGCCAGATATCGAACTGGCTCAAGCAAAAGCTGAACAACAAAAGAAAGGGCGATAACATGAGAGAGCAGATTACCGTTATTGGTGCTGGATCTTGGGGGACGGCCTTAGCTTCTGTCTTAGTTGAGAATGGGCATGATGTGTTAATCTGGTGTCGTTCTGATCAGCAAGCCGACGAAATTAACAATCATCTAACAAATGAAAAATATTTACCGGGTATTACGTTGCCAGCTCAACTAAAAGCAACCAGTCACTTGGAACAAGCAGTTCATTTTTCAGAGACATTATTATTTGTCTTGCCAACGAATGCAATTCGACCGGTAGCTGAGCAAATAAAATCATTCATAACCACGCCAAAATTTGTTATTCATGCAGCAAAGGGTATCGAACGAGATAGTGATTTACGGATCTCAGAAGTATTGACCGAGGTATTAGCTGATCAGTTATCAGCTGTCGTTGCCTTGTCAGGGCCAAGTCATGCGGAAGAAGTGATGCGACGTGACATTACGTCGATTACAGCAGCAGCTCATGATATAGAAGTGGCTCAAAAGGTTCAATCCTTATTTATGAATGAATATTTCCGAGTCTATACAAACACGGATATGATCGGGGTTGAGATTGGTGCAGCTTTAAAAAATATTATTGCTATCGGATCGGGTGTAATTACGGGATTAGGTTATGGTGATAACGCACGTGCCGCCTTAATTACCCGTGGACTGGCCGAAATTACCCGCTTAGGGGTAAAGATGGGCGCTGATCCATTGACCTTTTCTGGATTAAGTGGTGTTGGTGATTTAGTGGTGACCTGTATGAGTACTCACTCACGAAATTTCAAAGCTGGGCAATTAATTGGCCAAGGCTATACAGTTGAGGCAATGCTGGCAGAAGTAGGTATGGTGGTTGAGGGATTCTATACGACAATTGGAGCGAATCAACTAGCCGACAACTATGACGTTGATTTACCGATTGCACGTGCACTGTATCGGGTGCTCTATGAAGAAGCTGATCCTCAAGTAGCTATCGAGCGTCTAATGAACCGAGAAGGGAAATCAGAATAGTTGGTTAATTAGAGCATCGTTGCGTCAGCTGAATGTAAATGAGGGATAATTAATGAGTAAACAATTGAATAATATTATAGAAATGAATCCGAGTGCCCAACTGTATTATCAGCGTGCACTCAAAGCCTTTGATCGTCAACAAATGGATAAAGGGATTACGTATCTTAAGCGAGGAATAAGCTTAGCGTGGAATAATCAAGACTATTATTATGGCCAAATCCAACTCGCCTTGATGTACCAACATGCCGGGCGCTTCGAGGAGTCAATTGAATTGATTGAGGAGTTGATCCGAGAGCAGAAATCTACTTATCCAGATTTGTATTACTTCCAAGCAGTTAACTTGTCGTATCTGAACCGATTCGAAGAAGCACTAACGTACTTGGAGGAGTTCCAGTATATTCTAGATCAGAATAGCTTCTTAGATAGTCAATATCAAGAAGAAGCGGAACGAATGGTAGAGATGATTAATCAACAATTATAAAAGGAGAAAATAATGACCCAACCAGATAAGATTTATGATGTACTTGTCATTGGTGCTGGCCCAGGTGGAATGACCGCAGCACTGTATGCTTCACGCGCCAACCTATCAACGATTATGCTTGAACGGGGCGTACCAGGAGGCCAGATGATTAATACAGCTGAGATTGAGAATTATTCGGGCTTTGATTCGATTATGGGACCGGACTTAGCGACTAACATGTTTGAAGGATCTCAACAATTTGGTGCTGAGTACACGTATGGTGATATTAAAGAAATTATCGATGGCCCAGAGTACAAAGAAGTAAAAACGGCCGATAAATCTTACTTCGCGCGTGCTATTATCATAGCCACTGGAGCTGAGCATAAGAAATTAGGTATCCCTGGTGAACAACAATTAAACGGAAGTGGTGTATCGTATTGTGCCGTATGTGATGGGGCCTTCTTCCGTGATAAACATATTGCTGTCATTGGTGGTGGCGATTCTGCGGTTGAAGAAGGAACCTATTTAACCCAATTTGCAAAAAAAGTAACGATTATTCATCGCCGTGATCAATTACGGGCCCAGAAGATTTTGCAAAATCGAGCCTTTAAGAATGAAAAAATTGACTTCATCTGGGATACTGTGGTGGACGAAATTCGTGGAGAGCATAAGGTTGAATCACTTCTCACACGCAATGTGAACACAAATGAAACAGAAGAATTACCGTTCGATGGCATCTTTATTTATATTGGTTTAATTCCAAACTCAGAAGTTTGTGGAGATTTGCCGATTACAGATGAAGACGGCTGGATTGTGACAGATGAGAAGATGCAAACAGCAATTCCAGGAATCTTCGCGATCGGTGATGTGCGTGCAACTGTGCTGCGACAAGTAGCAACCGCGGTCGGTGATGGTGCGATTGCCGGGAATGAAGTATTCCATTATGTGGAAGCATTGAAAGAAAACAGTTAATTATAGCTGAGTAAGTGATAGCGCTTTTAAGGAAGATGCAATACGTGTATAATATAATAAACCAGATAAATTCTTAGGAGGAAATCAGATGAGTTGGAAAGAAACTTACCGTCAGTGGAAGCAACATGAGAATTTAGATCCGTTCGTGCACGATGAATTGCAAATATTAGAAAAAAATGAAGAGCAGTTGCAAGATGCTTTCTACAAGTCATTGGAGTTCGGAACAGCCGGGATGCGAGGTGTAATTGGAGCAGGAACCAATCGCATGAATATTTATACGATTCGCCAAGCCACAAAAGGGCTAGCAACCTACATTGATGCTAAAGGACAGACCGCAAAAGATCGTGGAGTAGTTATTTCCTATGACTCGCGACATTTTTCGCGAGAATTTGCTTTTGAAGCAGCGAAGACATTGGGTCAGCAGGGAATAAAATCATATGTCTTCGAATCTCTGCGCCCGACGCCGGAACTTTCCTTTGCCGTTAGACACTTAGAAGCTGCCGCAGGGATTATGGTAACAGCTAGTCACAATCCACCTGAATATAATGGTTACAAGGTCTATGGTGAAGATGGTGGTCAATTGTTACCAGCGGAATCTGATCGTCTCATTCAGTATGTGCAACAAGTTGATGAGCCACTTAATATCGAAGTCGCTGATCAAGAAGACTTACAATCAAAGGGCTTACTGACCATTATTGGCGAAAAAGTAGACCGGGCCTACTTAGATATGATGCGAGCAGTGACGATTGATGCAGATATGGTTGAAGAAGGAGCGCGTGACTTGCGCATTGTCTACACGCCACTCCACGGAACTGGCCAATATATTGGAACGAAGGCACTCTATAATGCTGGTTTCCGCCAAATTATATCCGTTGATTCACAAAAAGAGCCGGATCCTGACTTCTCAACTGTTGCGTCACCGAATCCGGAGACAGAAGAAGCCTTCAATGAAGCGATCAAAGTAGGGCGAGAGCATGAAGCGGATATTTTAATCGCAACGGATCCGGATGCTGATCGTCTGGGTGTAGCAGTGAAAACCTCAGATACACACTATGAAGTACTGACAGGAAATCAGATTGCAGCTTTATTAGTTGACTATATTTTAAAACAAAACTTGAAACAAGAAAAATTACCACAAAATGCGGCAATTGTGAAATCAATCGTATCATCCGAATTCCCAGCCGTCATTGCTGAGCGTTATAGTGTAACGACAGAGAATGTTCTAACTGGATTTAAATTCATTGCCGAGAAAATTGAGCAATACAAGACATCGGGTGAGCATACGTTTATGTTTGGTTTTGAAGAGAGTTATGGCTATCTCGCTCAAAGTTTTGTCCGTGACAAGGATGCGATTCAAGCACTCGTACTTATTGCCGAAGTCGCTGCATATCATAAGCTTCAAAATAAATCTTTAGTAGATGCATTATTTGATTTATACAATGATCATGGTCATTATGCAGAGAAGACCATTTCCATAACGATGGAAGGCGCGAGTGGTGAGAAGAAGATAAAAGAATTACTGACTAATCTACGAGAACAATCACCAAGTAGCTTTGGCGGCGTACAAGTCGTTAAAACAGAAGACTATTTAACCGGTCAATGGACCACAGCAAAAGGTGAAACGGGTGAGATTGACTTACCTCATTCGAATGTCTTAAAATATATTTTAAGTGATCGTAGCTGGATTGCAGCTCGTCCGTCCGGTACTGAACCAAAGATTAAATTCTATATTGGTGCGGTTGACGGTGCTAAAAAAGGTGTCCAAGAAAAAATAGAAGCTATCGAACAAGATATCGAGCAACTCGTTAAATAAGATGAACACGATTTTTTAAAAGAAGGTGAATGCGGTGAATGAACAAGTTGAAGTTGTTATTATTACAGGGATGAGTGGAGCCGGCAAGACAGTAGCTATTCAAAGTTTTGAAGATATGGGGTATTATTGTATTGATAATATGCCTCCTGAATTGCTACCCACTTTTTGGGAACTGACACAGCAGTCTGGTCGCTTCTCGAAAGTCGCGTTAGTGATGGATCTGAGAATGAAGGACTTCTTTAAACAAGTCGAAGGGGCGGTGAGTCAAGTTGAAGAGACGCCTTACATTGTAAAAAAAGTCTTATTCTTAGATGCTAAGAAAGAAGAATTGGTTTCGCGTTATAAAGAATCTCGCCGTTCTCATCCATTGGCACAAGATGGTCGTGTGATTGAGGGCATCCAACAAGAAAAAGAATTGTTAGCCAATATTAAACGAAAAGCTCAACTTGTTATCGACACAACAGATCTAACACCGCGACAATTACGGGAGAAGTTGTTGAAAGCCTTTAGTGATAGTGAGACAGGAGAGTTATTCCGTATTGAATTAGTCTCTTTTGGCTTCAAGCATGGCTTGCCGATTGATGCGGATATTGCCATGGATGTTCGCTTCTTGCCTAATCCATATTATATTCCTGAATTGCGTGAGAAGACCGGGGTAGATCAAGAGGTATATGATTATGTCATGCAGCAAGCTGAGACGGAAGAATTCTTCAATCGTTTCATGGCTTTGTTAGCTGTGAATTTGCCTGGCTATAAGCGTGAAGGAAAATCAAATGTTAATATCGCGATTGGTTGTACAGGCGGACATCACCGTTCTGTAGCGTTAGTCGAGCGAGTCGCCCAACAGTTGCGCTCGGACGGCTATAATGTGAATATATCTCACCGCGATAAGGACAAGACGAAGGAGTCAGTTGTACGATCATGAGACAAGGGAATAAACCAACAAGTAGACGCCCCAATATTGTCGTCATTGGTGGTGGTACAGGCTTGCCTGTTATCTTAAAAAGTTTAAAAGAATTAAATGCCCAACTTACGGGTATTGTGACAGTTGCTGATGATGGGGGAAGCAGTGGGAAATTACGTGAAGCTTTTAATTCTGTACCGCCAGGCGACTTGCGGAATGTGTTAACTGCTCTGAGTGATATACCTGAGTTGCAACGGGCGATTTTTCAATATCGCTTCAAATCTAAGGATAAAAGTTTTGATGGTCACGCGATCGGAAACTTTATTATTCAAGCAACCACGGAATTGAAAGGCAATATTTACGAAGCAATTCAATTATTAGCAAAAATGATGCATGTGGATGGATCGGTCTATCCTTCAGCAGAAGTGCCATTAGTTCTCCATGCCCGTTATAAGGACGGTACGACAGGGTCCGGAGAGTCTAAGATTGCTCAAGCTGGAAAAATGATTGATTATGTTGCCGTCTCACGAGCTGATAATCATGGGCCAGTCGAACCGGGACGAAAAGTTATTTCAGCTATTATGAATGCCGATATGGTAGTATTAGGCCCCGGTTCGTTATTTACTAGTATTTTGCCGAATTTAATGATTCCTGATTTGGGGAAAGCGTTGCTCGAAACATCAGCTAAAGTGGTCTATATTTGTAATATTATGACACAATTAGGGGAGACCGAAGACTTCACGGATGCTGAGCATGTGGATGTGTTGCACCGCCATCTCGGGCAACCTTTTATCGATATAGCGCTGGTTAATAATGGGCTTGTCCCATTCGAGCATGTCAGCAAAGAAAATAGTGAATATCTCTATCAAGTGAAACATGATTTCAAAGGCTTGAG
Source organism: Dolosigranulum pigrum ATCC 51524 (assembly GCF_000245815.1). Classification (GTDB taxonomy): domain Bacteria; phylum Bacillota; class Bacilli; order Lactobacillales; family Carnobacteriaceae_A; genus Dolosigranulum; species Dolosigranulum pigrum. The sequence continues at coordinate 1,400,658 of NZ_JH601103.1, read as the reverse complement.
TGATCAAGTGCCGACTGTGATTTCTGATAATTTCTTATCGTTATCGGAAAAGGGAGTTTTTCATGATGGACCTAAAGTGGCGCGTGAGTTATTCAAGACAGCGAATGATGTTCAAGGGAGACGACGGGTGATGGACGGATACTTGAAATGATACAGCAAACAATAGATTGTAGGAAAGGGGTGATAAGATGTCTTATGCAGGTGATGTGAAGAAGGAATTGACGATGCTAGAAGTCCATCCTGAGCATGCAAAAGCAGAGCTGGCAGCGCTTATTCGGATGAATGGGACAATGAATATTATTGACAAGCAATTACAACTGAATGTTCAGACCGAAAATGCTGCGATTGCTCGACGAATATATTCCTTAATTAAGGAAACATTCGATGTGCATGCAGAGTTGTCTGTGCGCCGGAAGATGAAGTTGAAGAAAAATAATATTTATATTTGTCGGGTTCGTTCGAATACCAAGTATATTTTGAATGAGTTAGGTATTCTGGATGGCATGCTTCATCTAGGTTCAATTTCGTCAGAGTATACGGAAAATAAACAGAAGATGAAGTCCTATTTGCGGGGTGCTTTTTTGGCAGGGGGATCTGTGAATAGTCCTGGCACAAGTCGTTATCACTTAGAGATTCACTCGATCTATGAAGCGCATAATGATGATATTTGTAAGATGATGCAGACGTTTGATTTGAATGCAAAAACGCACGAACGCAAGAGCGGTGGCTATATTACCTATGTAAAAGAAGCCGAAAAAATTGCTGATTTCCTATCCATTATCGGGGCCACGAATAGTATGTTTAAGTTCGAAGATGTACGAATTGTGCGTGATATGCGGAATTCAGTTAATCGTCTGGTGAATTGTGAAACCGCCAATTTAAACAAAACAATCTCAGCAGCCAGTAAACAAATTGACAGCATTGAGCGAATTGAGCAATTACAAGGGCTTGACAGTTTGCCAGATAAATTGCGTGCTGTTGCTGAAGTAAGACTAGCCCATCCCGAAGCTTCCTTACAAGAACTAAGTGACTTAATCCCCGGTGGTGGCATCTCTAAAAGTGGTGTGAACCATCGTTTGCGAAAAATTAACAAAATTGCAGAAGAATTGTAGAATTCAACTAGGATAGAATCGAAAAGTTTGACTTTTATTGACCTTTTAGATAAACTAGTGTTTGATACAATTTATACAGGAGGAATTAATTTATGAATTTAGTACCAACAGTTATTGAACAATCACCTCGTGGCGAGCGAGCGTATGATATTTATTCCCGTCTTTTAAAAGATCGTATTATTATGATTGGGGATGCAATTGATAATAATACAGCAAACTCAGTTGTGTCACAATTATTATTCTTAGATGCCCAAGATTCGACAAAAGATATTTATCTGTATATTAACTCGCCAGGTGGTAGTGTGACGGCAGGATTAGCGATTTACGATACGATGAACTTCATTAAAGCGGATGTTCAGACCATTGTGCTAGGTTTGTCTGCATCAATGGGAGCAATCTTGTCTAGTTCTGGTGCAAAAGGGAAACGATTCGCCTTACCAAATGCTGAGTTAATGATTCACCAACCTCTTGGCGGCGCGCAAGGTCAAGCAACTGAGATTGAAATTGCAGCGAAAAATATCTTACGTACAAGAGAGCGTCTGAACAAGATCTTGGCTGACAAAACGGGACAACCACTCGAGCGTGTTCAAAAAGATACGGATCGTGATAACTTCATGACAGCCGAAGAAGCCTTGGAATACGGTCTAATCGATGAAATTATGGATAGTTCTGAAAAACTAGACTAGTCAATCATAAATCAACTTATAAAGTAATTATATTGACAATAGTGGACAATTTGCTAAGATAGAATTAGATATTGTGTTGTAGTTGACTGTATTTATCGATTACTTGTGATAACCGTCTAATCAACCGTCGATAAGTATAATCCACTATGACGTAATTTAAAAGCTTTGGCCAGAAATGGTCAAAGCTTTTTTAAGAGGGAATTATCCAATAATTGAATGAATCAAATTGCTATCCGGTTTAATGTTTGGTATAATGGGGATAGTTTTGAGAAGATACGATGTGTTGAGTTGTTTTGACAGAGAGGGAAAGAACGCTGGGAATTTCCTAAAATACCAACAGATTACCACTTCTCATGAAATCATTGTGATTGACGTCTTATCCGCGTTAAGGAGATCGAGTTGTATGAGAGAATGATACTCATATAAAGTTGGGTGGAACCGCGATTAGTTAATCGTCCCATAAATATCTCAGATGAGATGTTTATGGGCGTTTTTTATTTGGTGAAGACCGCAACTTTTATGCAGGAAATTCGAGAGAGTGTAAATGGACTTAACATCAAATAGGAAGTTAAAAATAGGAGGAGTTAACATGTCAGAGATTAAGATTACATTGCCCGATGGATCGGTGAAGGAATTCCCAGCTGGTTCATCAACCAAGGATGTGGCAGCTAGCATTGCCAAGTCACTGGAAAAAGCAGGACTTGCTGGGAAGTTTAACGGTGAATTAGTTGATTATACGCAACCGTTGCACGAAGATGGGACACTTGAGATTGTAACCGAAAAACATGAGGATGCGTTAGGCATTTTGCGTCACTCGACTGCTCACTTAATGGCCCAAGCAATTAAACGTTTGTTCCCAGAGGTGAAATTCGGAGTAGGTCCAGCAATTGAGACGGGATTTTACTATGATACGGATACTGAAGAGACTATTTCAGAAGATGATCTAGAAGCAATCGAAAAAGAGATGAAAAAAATTACGAGCGAAAGTTTACCGATTGTCCGTGATGAACTTTCACGTGAAGAGGCGCTGGAATTATTCAAGAATGATCCATATAAAGTTGAATTAATTCAAGACTTGCCAGATGAAGAAGTGATTTCGATTTACAAGCAAGGCGATTTTGTTGATCTTTGTCGAGGAATTCACTTGCCATTAACAAGTGATATTAAGGTCTTTAAGCTGTTATCATTGGCTGGAGCATATTGGCGTGGGAATTCGGATAATAAGATGATGCAACGCGTGTACGGGACAGCTTTCTTCAACCAAGCGGATTTGGATGAGTTTTTACGTCTGCGTGAGGAAGCCAAAGAACGTGACCACCGTAAGTTAGGAAAAGAACTGGACTTATTCATGGTGGATCCAGAAATCGGAAGCGGCTTGCCGTTTTGGTTACCCAAAGGAGCGACGATTCGCCGTGTAATTGAGCGTTATATTGTAGATAAAGAAGTTAGCTTAGGTTATGAACATGTCTATACACCGATTATGGCGGATGCGAAGTTATACCAACAATCCGGTCACTGGGATCATTACCAAGATGATATGTTCCCGCCAATGGACATGGGTGATGGGGAATTGCTTGTCTTGCGTCCAATGAACTGCCCACACCATATGAAAATATTTGGGAAAGAAACGCGTAGTTACCGTGATTTGCCGCTCCGTATTGCAGAGTTAGGGCAGATGCACCGTTACGAAAAATCTGGTGCCTTAAGTGGATTGCAACGTGTGCGTGAGATGACATTGAATGATGCGCACGTCTTCGTTCGTCCAGATCAAATTAAAGAAGAATTCCGTCGCGTCATTAACTTGATCTTGGAAGTTTACAAAGATTTTAACATTACAGATTATCGTTTCCGCCTCAGCTTGCGTGATCCGGAAAATAAAGAGAAATACTTCGATGATGATGAGATGTGGAAAAAAGCTGAAGGTATGTTGCGTGAGACCCTTGATGAGATGGAAATCGACTATTATGAAGCAATCGGAGAAGCAGCCTTCTATGGTCCGAAGCTAGATGTTCAAGTCAAAACAGCAATTGGTCTGGAAGAAACCCTCTCAACTGTTCAGCTGGACTTCTTATTACCAGAAAAATTTGATCTAACTTATGTAGGTGAAGATGGACAAGATATTCACCGACCTGTTGTTATTCACCGTGGTGTCGTTTCAACGATGGAACGCTTCATTGCTTACTTGATTGAAGAGTATAAAGGGGCTTTCCCAACCTGGCTAGCACCGGTTCAAGCGCGCATTATTCCTGTTAGCTTAGAAGCTCATATGGAATATGCTGAACAAGTGAAGAACCAATTACAACAAGCTGGTATGCGAGTTGAAATCGACACCCGTAATGAAAAAATGGGGTACAAAATTCGTGATGCCCAAACGATGAAAATTCCTTACCAAATTATTGTGGGAGATAATGAGATTGATAGCGAGACAATTAATGTTCGTGCATATGGAGCAGATGATTCAAGTGCACAATCGGTTGAATCATTCTTAGATGACGTTGAAATTTCAAAAGTTTAGTGTAAGATTCAAGGCAGTTCAACTGCCTTGGTACATAGTTTTTAGCGAAGACGGCCATGGTTGATTGCGGTCGGAGATTTACAGTATAATAGGAATGACGTCTGTATTCAGGGAGGAATTTACGTGTCGTATTCACAAAAATTGATTAATCAGATTCAATCGGGTGAACTTGAAAATATTAATGAACTACTCAAGCAAGCAGTGGAGAATGATGTTGATGAAGATGTTTATCTATTGGCAGATAGTTTGTTCCAATTAGGGTTTCTTCAAGAGACGAAGACGGTGTTGCATCAATTGCAGCTGCGCCATCCAGAAGATGATGAAATTAAAGTAAATTTAGCAGAAATTGCGATCGAAAAAGGACAAGATTTGCAAGCTATTGAGTTGCTGGATCAAATTGGCCCGAGATCTTCTGCCTATATTCAGTCGCTATTGGTGGCCGCTGATTATTACCAAACACAAGGATTGCCTGAAGTCAGTGAGTCCAAGTTATTGGAAGCGAAGAAAATAATGCCAGAAGAACCGATTATTCATCTAGCATTAGGTGAGTTGTACTATTCGATGGGTAAGTACACTCAGGCAACTCGCTGGTATTCACGCTTGTTAGAGCAAGGATATCATGATATGGGTGGTGTCTCAATTAAGGCACGTCTAGGTTCAGCCTACAGTGCTAGTGGAGCGTTCGAAGAAGCCACTCCTTACTTGAATGAAGCTACTCAAGATGACGAAGATATTGATACTCTCTTCAACCTGGGCTTGACCTACTTTCAGCAAGAAGAGTTTACTCGAGCAATTGAGAGTTTTCGACGGGTCCTTTCGTTAGACCACGGTTATACGTCGGTGTATCCGTACTTGGTAGAAGCTCTATTGGCAGAGCATCGCTTGGATGAAGCAGCGCAAGTCATTGAGCGCGGATTGACGTTTGATCAGACGAATCATTATCTCTATCTTGTTGGCGCAAAAGTAGCGATTAAACAAGAACAGTTCACTCAAGCAAGAGATTACTTCCAACAAGCCTATCAGATTAATCCCAATAGTGAAACTACGATTTTAGAGTATGCGAACTTCTTAATGTATCGCCAGGATTATGTTGGCGCGGTAACTATTTTAGAAGAGGCGCTGAGCAACTTCGATACGGATCCGCAAATTTATTGGCTACTGGGGAATGCCTACAATGAGTTAGAACAGTTTGAGCAGGCACGAGAAGCGTTCAGTCAAGCGTATGATTTCTTTGCAGAGACAGATGAATTTTTACTTGATTATGCGACCTTTTTACAAGAGGATGGTCAGCGTGAACGATTGCGAGAAGTGGTTGTTCGCTATCTCGATATTCATCCACATAATCCTGAGATGACACAGTTACTTCACCGATTAGATGATATATAAAGAGGGCGATAGCAAATGAGCCGATCGACTAATTTAGAAGACAAGCAGCAGTTTTTGAAGTGGTTTTTGAAGACGTATCAATTGAAGCGTCGGGAATCAGTTTGGATTCTTGAGTATTTAATGGATCATGAGTTAGTGTTAGATAAGACATCCTTTGTTCAGTGGGTTGATAAGACGCCGCGAGGAATGATGATTACGGCAGCAGGGATGAGTGATCCTGCTTTTCGATTGTATAAGGAAGGGTTCGCTGTTCAAGATCCTGAGAAAGTTTTTCATGAGATGCGGATGCATTGGACGGAGAAGTTGTATATTGAATTGAATTTTCCTGATGCGTTCTTGAATCCTTTATATGTAAAGGTGTTAGAGGATAATCCATATGCACGGTGGAATGATCGGATTGCGGTAGAGACGGTTGCTAGTGCTAAGCATGCAGTGTTGATGCTTCAATTAGCTCATCGTCGTCAAGAATTGTTAGAGCAGATTGATGCGAGTCTGGAGAGGAAGAATAAAGGGGACTTCCACTTGTTGACGGAAGAACTCGCAGCAATTGAGCGTAAGCAAGAAATATTGAAGTAAGGTGAGAAGATGACAGAGATGAAAGATATGCAAGCGCGTGTTGATGAATATATTCGTCAATTTAAAGTGGGCTATTTTAGTCCGCTCGCGATGATGGCACGTTTGAGCGAAGAGACCGGTGAATTAGCCCGCGAAATAAATCATCATTATGGTGAAAAACAGAAAAAATCATCAGAAACGGAAAAAGCAATTGCTGAAGAATTGGGTGATGTCTTATTTGTGCTAATTACGATGGCTAATTCGTTGGAGATTGACTTAGAAGAAGCATTTGAACAAGTGATGATGAAATTTGAAGTGCGTGATTATAATCGATTCGAACGCGTAGATGAACAAGAAGGGACAGGGAGATCTAATGGTGCCGAATAAATTGACGTTTACGCCTCTATTTAGACAAGCTCTGCCTGTATTGAGACAGTTGACAGATCATGGGTATGAGGCTTATTTTGTCGGAGGTAGTGTGCGAGATGCCTTATTAGGACTAGAAGTCAATGATATTGATATTGCGACGAGTGCTCTGCCAGAAGAGATAAAAGAAATATTTCCACGAACGGTAGATGTGGGAATTGATCACGGTACGGTGATGGTTATGGTGGATGGAGAAGCTTATGAAATTACCACTTTCCGAACAGAATCCACCTATCAAGATTTTCGTCGACCGGACTCGGTTGAATTCGTTCGTTCTTTGCGAGAAGATTTGCAGCGACGTGATTTTACCATCAATGCAATGGCAGTAGACGAAACGGGTGCGATTTATGATTATTATGATGGCCGAGCTGATTTAGAAGAAGGGATTATTCGAGCGGTTGGAGAAGCAGATGAGCGTTTTAATGAAGATGCCTTGCGGATGATGCGTGCTGTTCGGTTCTCAGCGCAGTTAGGGTTTGACATTGAAGCGTCAACTGAGCTGGCGATCAAAGAGAATGCCTCATTATTGGAACATATTGCAGTGGAGCGGATTCATATTGAATTTGTTAAGTTGATGTGTTCTCAAGCACGTGCTAAAGGGTTGAAGAGCATGCTGAAGACAAAATTATTCGAATATTGTCCGGAGCTAGCGCGTAACAAGTTAGCACTGATGTATCTAAGCAACCATGAAGGGGATCTTCAGAGTGAGCAACAAGCGTGGAGTTTATTAGTGCATTATATGAATTTCTTAATGCCGACAAATTATCGTGTGGATATTAGACAATTCTTACGTCAGTGGAAATCATCGAATCAAGTCATTGCAGCTGTTGAAGCAATCGTATCTGGAATTCAAAAGCGACAAGCAACAGAAATGATGGATCCTTTTGATATTTATCAATTAGGAGCTGAATTGGCAAGGGATGTCGAATATTTACTTACGTTAATTGATGGGAGTGGGCGTCCAGATAAGGCGACTGCTATGCATCAATCTTTACAAATTAAATCCCAACAAGAACTGGCGATTTCTGGAGCAGATATTATGAAGCTAACCGATCAGAAGCCCGGTCCGTGGCTAGGTGATGTGTTAGCTCAGTTAGTAGAAGAAGTTGTCTATGGCCGTCTCGATAATAATGAAACGATTTTACTGGCTTATGTTAGCGAACATTTAATTTAATTGTATTTAGGAAAAACGATTTGATAGGAGGGAATGGGAGCGAATGAATGAGTCACCAATATATGCTATTGTAGATATCGAAGCGACATCGGGAAGTTTGCATTCAGATGAAGGCATGATTCAATTTGCTTGTATTCTCTTCCAGGACGGTCGTGTATTAGAAGAGTTCAATACCTTGGTAAATCCACTCAAGCAAGTGCCTGTTCGGATTCAGGAGTTGACGGGGATTACGCAACAAGATGTGGATTATGCGCCGCTATTTGAAGAAATTGCACCTATTATTCATGAACTGCTGCAAGAGACTATTTTTGTGGCACATAATGTGGCATTTGATTTTGAGTTTTTGAATGAGCAATTCCAAAGAGTTGGCTTGCCATCACTTGAGATTCCAGCAATGGATACAGTGGTGTTGTCTCAGATTTTATTCCCAAATGCGAACTATTATAATTTACAAGAATTGACGGAATGGTTAGGGTATGATCTCGACACACCGCATGATGCATTATATGATGCGCGAGCGACCGTGTTTTTGTTGCGCCAGTTATTACAAAAAGTCGGGCAGTTGCCGGTAGTGACGTTACAGCAGTTAGCTCAGTTAGGAAGCGGCTTACCGTATCAATCGGTGCAATTATTTCAGTGTGAAGAGAAATTTGTTGGAGGATCAGGCCCACTAGCTGAAGGCTTGATGCTTTACAATGGTGTGGCCATTAGAGAACCACAATCTCAACTTCAAAGTCGCTCGTTGTTGAGGGAGCAGACTTACCCAGAGACCACGGCAGCTAAACAAGCTTACTTCAAGCAGTCCTTTACACTGCGGCCACATCAGGGGCAGTTAATGGATCTTGTCTATGAACAGTTAAGTCAGTTGGAAGGCCAGAGTCAGTTAGCGATTGAAGCTCCATCAGGCTTAGGGAAGTCAATCGGCTATTTATTCCCAAGTGTGATTGAGGCTGAACAGGGACAACCCGTTATTATTAGTACGTATACGACCGTTCTGCAACATCAATTACTGACAGAAGCAATTCCGTTATTATCTGAACAGATGGATCGGCCACTTCAAGCCGTATTGATTAAAGGCAAGCGACATTATTTATCATTAGATCGCTTTATCTATCAATTAGATCAATCAGTCCAACCAGGTGAGGTGGAAGCTTTTATTTGTATGCAAGTGTTAGTTTGGTTGATAGAGACAGAGACTGGCGACTTGGATGAATTGGGCATCAGCCAGCACCAGCAGCATACTTTCTGGGAAACTATCCGTGTCAGTCAGACAGCTGATCATACGGTTGATTTTTATCAGCGTATGTTGGACCGAGCGCAGTATGCCGATTTAATAATTGTCAACCATGCTTATTTGCTCACACATTTAGATGATTTTCCACTTTTTCAATCAGCAGAACGTATTATCTTTGATGAGGCGCATCATTTGTTGCAAGCAGTGCGACAGGTTTCGACTGCGCAAGTTTCAAAGAAAGATTTTAATGGATTGATGAAGGAATTGGGACATGTGACATCAGAGGGGAGTGTGCTTCAGGGCTTAGCCCAGTTAGTGGACGATGGATTGATTCCCCCTTATTTGCTTGAGACTATTCAGTCGTATAAAGCATTATTGACAGAGGAATGGCATCATTTAATGAGCGAATTTCATGTTTACTTACCTACAAGTGATGGATCTGATCTTGGCTGGCAAGAGGTTGCAATTGATCGAGCGGATTTATCTAGTCAACTATTCTCTCAATCTCGTCGGGTCTTGAAGCTGATTCAGGCACTTCATTATTATCTAGATCATATCGATCAAATAGCGCATAACCAATCGTCATTACAAATGACAGACCACTATATCCTAGCTGACTTACGGGTAGCTAAGCGGGCATTAAGCCATTTGGGTGACACTTTTGAGTTGATTTTTCAACAAATAAAAGAGCACCAAATGAGTTGGGTTTCTTTTTATAGTGATGCGCCTGAACCAACTCTACAGCTCAAAACGTTCAGTCGTAAACGTCAACAAGAAATATTGCAACGACTTCAAGCAGTTAATCATGTGTTATATATAAGTAGTACGTTGTCAGTTAATCATTCTGTTCAATTTTTTAAGCAACAATTAGGCCTTGATGAATTGCCATACGTTGAGCTGTCCAGTCCGTACCAGTTCCAGACACAAGCTCAGATAATTGTACCGTCTGATATTAAGCCGATTAAGAAATTATCGCATAAATACTTAGCACGGTATATCAGTGATTGTATTTGTACAGTAACTAAGCAGTTAAACCGAAAAACCTTAATATTATTTCATTCACTAGACTTGTTGCAGTCGGTCTATGAACAATTGATGAGCAGAGATATAGCCGATCACTATCGACTATTAGCTCAAAATATTTCGGGATCGCAAGCTAAAGTACTCAAGCGATTCAAGCAATCTGATCAAGCGATATTATTAGGAGCAGATAGTTTTTTTGAAGGGATTGATTTGCCGGGAGATCAGTTAGAAGTAATCATCTTAACACGCTTGCCCTTCGATTCACCGGATATGCCACTCGTACAACAAGAGCACGAGCGTCTCAAGCAAGCAGGTCAAAATATTTTTATGGAAGATATTTTGCCACGAGCTATTGTGAAGACCAAGCAAGCTTTCGGTCGGTTGATTCGGTCCGAGGCTGATAAAGGAGTCTTTATCATTTTAGATGACCGCTTTAAAGAAGCGAATTATAGCAAATTATTCCAAGAGTCATTACCGAATGGGAAGCATTATCAATCTATTCCCATGACGGATATTAGTAGCTGGGTGAATGAGTTTTTGTCAGCGAATGATTGTTAACCATTTATTTTAGGCTTGTTTTTTGGTATAATCAAGTCGCGATTGTAATGTATTGGTAGGGAGGTTGTGCAGTGAAAAAACTATTAATTGGGATAAATTTTGTGCTAACAGCGATCATTATTTTTATGATTTTGATGTTTAATAATGCAGCCGGCCCGTACTACCATGCCAAGGTAGAAGCGACTAATTTTGCCCGTAAACACGCTAATTTAGTTGAACAAGAGGACTTCTACTGGTACTCCGACTCAGAAGGATCTTATCTGACGGTGACCGGTCAGAATGGCGATCAAGCGTCTATTATTGTGCTCATTAGACAGAGTGATGGGGCTATTATGGTATTAGATCAAGCAGAGACCGTCTCTCAAGAAGCAATCACCGCACAGATGATAGAAGATATTGCACCAGCCCAAATTTTGAATTATCGAATGGGGATTATTGAAAAAAATATTCCTATCTGGGAAGTCACTTACAAAAAAAGTAATGGCTCATTAGGCTATTATATCGCCTCACTGGAAACCGGTGCTTGGCTAAGAACAATTGATGGATTATAATGAACAGTAAAGGAGCTTACGAGTGAAAAATATTCGAATTATTAATGCAGCAGATTATGTAGGTGAAAAAGTTAAAATAGGTGCTTGGGTTGCCAATAAGCGCTCAAGTGGGAAAATTGCGTTCTTAAGTTTGCGCGATGGCTCAGCCTTTTTCCAAGCGGTTATTGTAAAAAGTAAGGTTTCAGAGGAGTTATTCGATCTTGCGACGAGCTTGAATCAAGAGACAGCGATTTGGGTAACGGGTGAAATTTCGGAAGATGCTCGTTCTAAGTTTGGCTATGAAATTCAAGTCGAAGCTATCGAAGTTGTTGGCGAATCCGATGATTACCCGATTACACCAAAAGATCATGGGACAGATTTCTTAATGGATCACCGCCACTTATGGTTACGTTCGTCTAAACAACATGCGATTATGTTAATCCGTAATGAAATCATCCGAGCAACACATGAATTTTATCAACGTGAAGGATTCATACAGATGGATTCACCGATTCTAGTGGGGAATGCAGGGGAGAATACGACTGATTTATTCCATACCGAATACTTCGATGAGGATGCGTACTTAGCGCAGACCGGTCAGTTGTACGGTGAAGCAGGTGCGATGGCATTAGGAAAAATCTATACATTTGGGCCAACCTTCCGTGCTGAAAAATCAAAAACTCGCCGTCACTTGATTGAATTCTGGATGATTGAACCAGAGATGGCGTTTGTTGAACATGATGAGTCGTTAGATATTCAAGAACGCTACGTGGCACACTTAGTTCAATCGGTGCTGGATAACTGCGACTATGCTCTTGATGTCTTGGACCGAGATAAAGAACAGTTGAAAAAATATACCCAATTACCTTATCCACGTATTAGCTACGATGAAGCTATTGAAATCTTACAAGATAACGATTTCGATGTTGAGTGGGGCGTTGACTTCGGTTCGCCGGAAGAGACCTTCTTAGCTGAACAGTACGAAACACCGATCTTCATTACCAATTATCCAAAAGCTATTAAAGCCTTCTATATGAAGCAACACCCTGAACGTGAAGATGTGGTTATATGTGCAGATATGATTGCGCCAGAAGGATATGGAGAAATCATTGGTGGATCGCAACGTGAAGATGATTATGAAAAATTATTGAAAGGCATTGAGAACTTCGGCTTAGGAACTGAAGAATACGAATGGTACTTGGATTTACGTCGATACGGATCTGTTCCGCACTCTGGATTTGGCTTAGGCTTAGAGCGTACGGTTACTTGGCTTGCTGGAACTGAACATATTCGTGAAGCCATTCCGTTCCCTCGTTTACTGAACCGAATCTACCCATAAAGTGAAGATGATACATGAACAATATCAAAAACTGCTGTTCTTTCAGCAGTTTTTATATTGAAAGGAGATTGATCGCATATGACTTGGGCTATGATGCAAGATTGGTTGCACCAAGGACAGTTAACCATTCCCAATGTTTTATTAAAATATTACCGTCAGATTGGCTTGAATGAACGAGAGTTGGTTGTCTTATTGCAACTACAAGCTGCCAATCAACAGGAAGGTTTTCCTAGTTTTCAGACGATTGCCCAGCAGATGAACTGTAGTCGTGATGAATTATTTGAAGCGATACAGTCCTTAATTAATAAGCAAGTGCTGACAATTCATACAATCCAGAATAGTGCAGGGAAATCTGAGGATCGTTTGAACTTTGATGTCTTATATGAAAAACTATGGCATTGCTTGCAACAGCAACAGAAGCAAGCAGCGGAAAAAGAAGAAACTTTTAAATTGCAGGATCTTTATACATTGTTCGAACAGGAATTCGGGCGGTCGCTATCACCAATTGAGCTAGACACCCTTAATATGTGGCTAGATGATGATCATTATGCACCAGAATTGATTCAGATGGCTTTAAAAGAAGCCGTATTGAATCAAGTGTACAGTTTAAAATATATTGACCGAATTTTGCTCAGCTGGGAGAAGAAAAATATTACGACGAAAGCACAAGTACTGGAAGAATCGAAGAAGTTTCGTCAGACAAAGAGTGATCAGTTGGAGCGAAGTCAGGCGCAACGAAAGAAACCGATGAAAGATGTACCGTTGCATGATTGGTTACGCGATGTGAGACCAGGTGAGAGGGGAGAATAAGATGACAGACAATTTACTGACCAGCGAAGAAGCAACGAAAGTCATTCAAGCGATGGGACAGTTATTCCCAGAAGCGAAGGCTGAACTAAATCATGATAGTCCATTTCAATTGTTAATTGCGGTTATCTTAAGTGCACAAACAACCGATGTCGGGGTGAATAAAGTCACACCGGGTTTATTCGAAGCATACCCTACACCGGAAGCTTTAATGCAGGCTGACCGAGAAGATATTATGGAAAAAATTAAAACAATTGGTCTTTACCGGAATAAAGCAAAATTTATTAAAAGTTGTGCGACCGATATTGTTGAGCGCTTCGGAGGCGAAGTTCCACAGACCCGTAAGGAATTGCAATCGTTAGCCGGTGTCGGACGTAAGACAGCTAATGTAGTAATGAGTGTGGCTTTCGATGAACCAGCGATCGCAGTCGATACGCATGTCAATCGAATTAGTAAAAAGTTCAATATTGCACCGGAAGATGCTAGTATTCGTCAAGTTGAAAATTGCTTAATGGAAAAACTGCCAGAAGACTTATGGAGTCAAGCACATCATTGGCTGATCTTCTTCGGACGCTACCAATGTCCGGCTCGAGATCATGATCACGAGGAATGTGTTCGCAAAGTATATGATATTGTCGACTCTATGTAAAAATAATCGCATAATTAAAAGCTTGTCTTTCTTAGCGTACAGAGCTGAGAGACAAGCTTTTTTGAGTTTAAACTATCCAATTTCCCATTAAAATAATACACAATTTGTAGTGAGGATGAAGATAGACTCTATATATTATTATGATAAGAAAAAAATTGTGAGAAAAATAGGCATTATTATTTATATTTTGGTATAATATGAGAAAGATTATACAAGGGAGTGAATAGAGTGAAAAAGATACGATTAGTTTTATTTGGGTTTGGCACGGTTGGGCAAGCTGTATACGAGCTTTTAACAACTGAAAGATCACGTATTTTGGGAGTTGTTAACCAATCAGCTGACCAATTACAAGATAAAGTGGATTATGATATTGTATCTATTGTTGTTCGTGATGTAGAAAAATATCAAGCGGAATTCTCACATATAAGTCATCTCTTTACAACAGAGTGGCCATCTGAAGCGGATTATGATCTAGCTATAGAACTAGTGAGCTCGGCAGCAGGAGGCGATATTATAGCACAAGCACTCGAATCTGGTAAAGATGTGGTGAGTGCTAATAAGTTAGCACTGTACCAATCTGCTGGACAATTAGAGACACTAGCTAATGAGCACGGCAGAATACTTCGTTATGAAGGAGCAGTAGCAGGAGCTATTCCAATCTTGCAAATTATCTCACCACTTGGATCAGGTGAGATTCAACTAATTCGAGGTATATTGAACGGGTCAACCAATTATATTTTAACCCGTCTATTTGAAGATTCGGAGTTATCAGTGGAAGATGCAATTGCTGAAGCATCGAAAAAGGGCTACTTGGAAGCTGATCCAACTCTTGATGTAGGGGGATTTGATGCGTTATATAAATTAGGGATTTTAATTTATATGGCGACTGGACAATATCCAGCAGAATCGGATATTGAGCGTATAGGAATTGACACACTAACGGATGAAGCGATCGCTGAAGCAAAAAGTGCCAATAAAACGTACAAACTTGTGGCAGAAGCAGATTTTAAGACCGGACGATATCGTGTAACGCCACAACTGCTAGCATCTACAGATCCACTTTATGGAGTGGATGGTAGTCTGAATGCTGTGACATTGACACATCAATATGCAGGTGAATTAACACTGCAAGGTCCTGGTGCAGGTGGATTAGAGACAGCTAGTGCGGTAATTAGTGATTTGATTTATATAATGAGAGAGGGTGCATAACGAGTGAAAATTATTATTGCAGGTGCGACTGGCTTGGTGGGACGTACAATGATTCAAGTTTTAGAGGAAAAGAATATCCCGTGCCAAATTATTCCTTTAGCGTCCAAACGATCGGCCGGTCAAACAATTCAATTTAAGGGAAAAGATGTTGTCATTCAAGAGTTGTGTAAAGAAACCATTAAAAAAGCAAACGCTGATTATGCTCTATTCGCCTTGTCAGCTAGTTTGTCTGCTAAGTATGCACCGTATACTAGTCAATATTGTACCGTTATTGATAACTCTTCTAATTTCCGTCAAGACCCGGATATTCCCTTAGTTGTGCCAGAAGTGAATGCAATTCAAGCTTATGCGGATGCGCCAATTATTGCGAATCCGAACTGTTCAACAATACAGAGTGTAGTTGCCTTAGCTGAAATTTACCGTGAATTTGGCTTGGAGAGAGTACGCTATAGCACGTATCAGTCTGTCTCTGGTTCAGGAAAACAGGGAGTAGATGATTTAAATCGTGGACGTCTGGGTGAAGCGAATCAATTCTACCCTGAACCCATTTACAATAATGTCTTACCTCATATTGATGATTTTACAGCTGATGGTTATACAAAAGAAGAGCATAAAATGATTCAAGAAACGCGAAAAATTTTAGGTGATACTAGACTTAAGATTTCAGCTACTTGTGTGCGTGTTCCGATTGAAAGTTCACACGGGGTAGATATTACATTCAAAACAAAAAAGAAAGCTTCGGTTGATGATATTGCTCGTGTGCTTGAACTGGCTCCTTCTGTAATATTTTATTCAGAGACAGCGGAGTATCCTACACCACTTGACAGTGCAGGGCAGGATAAAGTATTAGTTGGCCGCTTGCGTTCAGATCTAGCGGAGGATGATCGTGGATTTCGGATGTGGGTTGTTGCTGATAATATTAGAAAAGGAGCGGCAACTAATACAGTCGAGATTTTAGAAAAACTATTGGAGTATAAGTCAACGAAAGGACTTTAAACATAAATGAGTAAACGAATTGTGGCAAAATTTGGGGGATCCAGTTTATCTGATGCTCAACAATTTAAAAAAGTTAAAGCAATTATTGAATCCAATGAACAACGGCAAATTATTGTACCGTCTGCGCCCGGTAAAAGTCGCAAAGAACAACATAAAGTAACTGATTTACTATTAATGTGTCATCAATTAGCAAGTCATCATTTAACCATCAAAGAAATATTTGAGGTAGTAGAAAGAAGATTTTTGGCGATTCAAGAAGCGCTAGCGATTGATTTTGATTTAGCAACAGAATTGAAAGTTATAGAAGACAATATTATGGACGGGACCTCAGTTGATTATGTAGTGAGTCGCGGTGAGTATTTAAATGCTAAGTTATTAGCCGCGTATCTTGATTTTGAGTTTTTGGATGCTGTCGATGTGATTTTTTTAGCTAAGGGAAAGCCGGATATGACAGCTAGTATGAAAGCCTTGAAAGAACAAGTGAAAGAGGGACAATCGGTAGTTATTCCAGGTTTTTATGGATGCAATGAATTGGGTGAATTACAAACTTTTGCTCGTGGCGGCTCAGATATTACGGGATCTATAGTAGCAGCTGGGTTAGAGGCCTCTTTATACGAAAATTGGACAGATGTTTCGGGATTTTTGATGATTGATCCCAATATTTATCCCTCAAAATCCATGAAAGCTATTACTTACAGTGAACTGCGCGAATTATCTTATATGGGGGCTAGCGTATTACACGAAGAGAGTGTTATTCCTGTTCGTAACCAACATATACGTATTCATATTAAAAATACAAATGATCCCCATGCGCCGGGAACGCTGATTATTCCTGATACAGAAGCTATCAGTAATGCCACCATTACAGGAGTTGCCGGCAAACAAAACTTTACTTCTGTCCGTATCGAAAAAACATATATGTCTGAGGATCTCAGTTTTTATCGTAAACTTATTAGTGTATTTGAGACAAATGATCTAAAAATTGAACATATGCCGACGAGTATAGATACCATTACAATTATCGTGCCGACTGATTTATTTGAGACAAAGAAAAACAAAATTATTGAAGAAATTAAAATCTATTGTAACCCAGATAATATTGTTATTTCTTCCGGTCTGGCCATTATTGCTGTAGTGGGACGGGGAATGATTGCCAACAAAGGAACGAGCGCTAAAATATTTACCGCTCTAGCTCAACGTCATATCAATATTCGGATGATTTCACAAGGAAGTGGTGAATTGACTATCATTGTGGGTGTTGCTAATGAAGACTTTAATGATACAATTCAGGCCATTTATCAGGCATTTGAAAGAGAAGGGATGAATTAAGGGATGTACTATCAATCAACTAGAGGGCACCAAGATAAAATAACAGGATCACAAGCAGTTATTAAGGGAATGAGTGAAGATGGTGGGTTGTTTGTCCCACAAAAATTTCCGCAACTCTCTTGGGAAAATGTCCGAGGCAAAGCATATCCTGAACTTGTAAAAATCATATTATCTCTTTATTTTCCTGAATTTACAGAAGACCAACTCAATCGTATTGTTCGTCATTATAATAAAAAGTTCACAAATGAATTTGCACCAGTTCGATCATTTGGGAAGCGATCATTTTTGGAATTATATCACGGGCCGACAGCTTCATTTAAAGATATGGCATTAACCGTGTTAGCAGAAATTGTATCCGTTAGCCATGAAGTAAATAATTTAGCTAGTGATATACTGGTTTTAGTGGCAACTTCAGGTGATACGGGAAGTGCAGCACTGCATGGATTCGCTGGACAAGAACATGCACACATAAACGTATTTTATCCAACAAACGGAGTATCAGAGATACAAATGCGTCAAATGGAAGCAGTGAACCAACCGGGTGCCGTAACATATGCTATTGAAGGGAACTTTGATGATGCTCAAAAAACCGTAAAAGAACTATTCAGTGATTCAGCTATAAAGACACTGGCATCTGATAAAAAGATTAACATTATGACAGCCAATTCAATTAATATTGCTCGACTTATATCGCAAATTGCTTATTATTTCTACAGTTACGATCAACTCGTAAATACCAACGTCATTAAAGCAGGGGAAAGCATAGATATAGCCGTGCCAACAGGTAATTTTGGCGATATTTTAGCTGGAATTTATGCAAAACAAATGGGGTTACCGATTGAAGGAACAATTTGTGCCTCTAATAGCAATAATGTGCTGACAGACTTTTTTCATACAGGAGTTTACAATACGAATCGCGATTTTGTAAAAACCTATTCTCCATCTATGGATATCTTAATATCGAGCAATTTGGAGCGGTTTTTGCACTTGATTTCTAGCGGGAATTCACAGATGATTAAAGAAGCATATAACACCTTAAATCAGACTGGACAATTTACTTGGTCTGAAGGATTCCCAGAGTATTTACAAGCAGATTTTTCTAATGATGAGCAAACACTTCAAGGTATTCAAGAAGTCTTCGTCACGGATAAGTATTTAATTGATCCGCATACAGCTGTAGCTTATCAAGCATCAAAATTATCAACACGTCATTGTTTGGTTGTTTCAACGGCTAGTCCGTATAAATTTGTTGATCCCGTTCTTCAAGCTATCCAATTAGAGACAAGTGGCACTTTACAAGAGAAAATTTATCGCTTAGCAGAAGTGACTGGAACGACTATTCCAGAATCCATTGTAGCCATTGCCAATGCAGACATTCAACCGAAGCATATAATTGACAAAACGGAGATAAAAGATCGGGTGAAGGAGTTGTTAGAGAAACGATGAAAGTATATGTACCAGCTACAACTGCAAATATCGGCCCGGGATTTGATAGTTTAGGTATTGCGCTCAATCTATATAACGCGTATGAATTATGTGATAAGAAAAGTTGTAAGGCATCACATACATTAGCCGATGATGCCTTTCAGAAATATTTTACTGCGCTGGATAAAAAGGCACCTCCATTATGCGTCTGTATTGTTGAAACATCTATCCCCATTTCACGGGGATTAGGCTCCAGTGCCAGTTTAATTGTTGGTGGGTTATTGTTAGCAAATCAGTATAATAATCACGCTCTCACGGATGAAGAATTATTGAATTTAGCAACAGAGATGGAGGGGCATCCTGATAACGTTGCGCCAGCTCTACTAGGCGGACTTGTTATTTCGACAGTTAGAGAGGGCAAGGTTTACTGTCAAAAAGTTGCCTTATCAGAAACATTGGACTTTGTTACCTTTATTCCACCGTATGAATCATCTACTAGCGAAGCACGACAACTGCTTCCAGATCTTTATCCTAAAGCAGATGTTGTTCATAATATTTCGCGTGTAGCCTTGTTAGTGAGTTGTTTGATGACTGAAAATTATCATAATGTAAGCGAATCCCTTGAAGATAAATTACACGAACCTTATCGGAAAGATACTATTCCTGATTATGCACCGATTAAAGCCTTGAAGCAACTACCCGATATTTATGGAAGCTTTATTAGTGGTGCTGGGCCTACTATGATTGCCTTAGCTCATGTTACTACTGAGACAAAACATATGCTCTCAAGACAATTTTCCCATCTTAATATACGTTATTTAACGGTTAACAATCAAGGCTATTATTGGGAATAGGTGAGTCTTAAATTTTAAAGATCACCATGAATGAAGATAAAAATAAGCTAAGAAAAACAGCTAGGCTACCAGTATTCTTTGGTGCTTAGCTGTTCTTTCATCTTTCACAATTTATTAAAATGTTGAGGTACCAAATCTTTCTTGGATAAAGTAGACCATATTCTTCCACCAGCTATTTTCAGCATGAACGGTATAATCAACTGTATAATGTCCACCATCATTGTGCCAAATGCGATCATAATAAGCAGTCACTTCTTGCATTAGATCTGAGTCATGTGGGCCGACCACTTTTAAATCGGTTTCTAAGTTATAATCATCCAAATTACGTCGTGTGAAGTTGGCGGATCCCCCGATAATGGTCATGTCTTCTTGCCCTTCATGAACAAGAAACTTCGCATGATATTGTTCACCGTGTGTTTCGTACCAACGAATATCAATATTTTCCTCATCAATTAATTTCGCAGCAACAGGTTTATTGGGAATACCGATCTTTTTAGCTCCGAATGCATCGCGGTTAATATCTAGGATAAGTTGAATATTGACTCCACGTTGGCTTGCTCGTTTCAACTCATCAATAATGTCGCGGTCAGATAAATAGAATAAACCGGCTTTTAAGTGATCACCAGATTGGGCAGATTGAATAGTGCTCAGTAAGTGTTCTTTAATCTTTTGTTCGGTAATAAGTTGGACTTGGTAAGTGCCATTCGAAGTTGTTTCAGACTCAATTGCGGATGCATCGGGAATATATTGATCTTCAACGTCAGACCAACGTGCAACAGAACTGTCACTGTAATGTAAATCATTCAGCACATCCCCTTGAACGGTGAAGGCAATGTTAGAATGATAACCACTTCCATCATGCGGATTCCATGAAGCAATTAAAGCCGTTTTTTCACTCATAACGGTCTTCCGGTGGTTGGCCTTGAAGTTCAGCATTTCAATGTAAGAGCCGATATTGACATCAGGACCTTGTGGACGCAAGACATTTTTCATATAACTAGCTGTGGAAGGAGTGAACCATTGCAGGTAAGAACGGTATAGACTAGAGTAGAGGGGATTCGAGTCACGCAAAGGTTTCAAATCCGTCTGAACGACTTTGATTCCGACCTCTTCCATTGCTTTGAAATGATCAGGTGTATAGGTTCGATAGAAGCTATTAATCGGATCAGTCACCAACAGAATGTCCATTTCGGGATTGTTTTGCTTTTTTTGAATTAAGCGGTCTGCTAAGTCATGTGACACGGAAGGAAACTTCTGAGACGTACGATCATAGTCGTCATTGAAGAGAAAGAGATCCATCAATAAGAAAGATTCTGCTTCATCGATAATATCATACATATGATCTAAGATTGTTTGGTCATTTTGAATCGTGCCATCTTCTGTCTCATATGTTAAATCGTAAATAAACTTTGCTGAATCCGTCTGATAGACATCACTTTCATATGAGACGGACTCTGGTGATGATTTGAAGACGTGATAGCTTCCGACCACCACTGGAATCAGAATAAGTACTGCACCTAATGTTTTAAAAAATGATTTTTTTTGCATGCAACCAAAACCTTTCAAATTATGCTTGTCTTTATCATACCATAGATTAATTGATTTCTAAATTGACTCTTGAAAAAAAGTATTATATGATTAATTTATTATGTTAAAATAGTAATGATAAAAAAGATTAAGGATGGTTTGATGACAGTAGTAAGTGGATTAATTGTAACAATGGTCATTGCAGGGTTATCGATGGGAATCGTCGCTTTATTGCCTGTTGATTTTGTTGGGGCTACAGTAGTTGCTCTTTTTATTGGTATGCTTGTGGGGAATCTATGGACATTACCGGAGCAAGTGAAACCGGGTGTACAGTTCGCTGCCAAGCGTTTATTAAAAGTATTTATTATTTTGCTCGGAGCTTCGATGAATATGGCCTTGATTGCGGAAGTAGGGGTACAAGCGCTCATTTTGCTGGCTTTTACGATTGGGACGGCTTTTATCGCTGGGAAATTATTAGGGAAGTGGTTCGGTACGGGGCGTGAACTGACCGCACTATTGTCAGCAGGTGTGGCGATTTGTGGGGGTTCAGCAATTAGTGCCTTATCGCCCGTTATCGAAGCGGAAGAAGAAGAGACAACTTACGCAATTTCGACTGTTTTTTTATTCGATATGGTCTTAATCATCCTCTTTCCACTAGTGGGACAACTGCTAGGCTTTTCTGACCAAATTATGGGATTCTGGTCAGGCACCGCGATTAATGATACATCAAGTGTAGTTGCAGCGAGTTTTGCTTTCTCAGCTGGTGCGGGAGCGATAGCTACGACGGTTAAATTGACTCGTACGTTAGGTATTATCCCTGTTGTGTTGACTTATGGTGCTTTACAGTCTCGAGAAGGCGATAGTTGGCAGCAGACGCTGGGACGAGTTTTCCCTTGGTTTATCGTTTTATTCGTAGGGTTAGCCTTAGCTAATACAGTAGGATGGATTCCAGAAGAGTTAGGCGCGCCTCTGAATGACTTGCGAAAATTTTTAATGGTTACCGCGTTAGCAGGTGTGGGATTGAAAACAGACCTGAATACGATTCGAACAGTGGGAGCTAAGCCATTCTTGCATGCTCTTATCTTATCAGCAGCAGTGATTGTCATTGCAATTGTGGTTATTTTAGGACTTATTGTTTAAACGGGACTAAAATTTGAATCAAAAGGAGTTGTTAGATCAATGAAGCAAGATGGATTACAATACGGTACGCCGTTAACTAAACGACAAAGATGGCAAGGATTTGGCTACTATGCTTTAATGATTATTGGCAGTTTACTGGCGTACTTCCCAGCATTAGTGATAATTATTGAAGAACAAATTAACCAAATCGGGTATTCGCGTTTTTCAGCAGTACAGTATGCGTTATTATCACTTATTCAGCCATTAGTACTAGCACTCATTGCATTATTAGCGGGGCAATTCTTCTTTCAAAAAGTAGGCTTGCATGCTGTTATCTATGAGCGGTCAGCCTATGCATGGGCGCTATTCAAGGATAGCCTTAGCAGTGTTTTGTTGCTTGGGCTCGAACTAGGGATAGGAATTGGGTTAGCTGATTTATTTTTTAGTGCATTTATCCCGGAATTAACAGAAATGATGCCTTCTGTTCAGTCCTTATTAGCAGGTGTGTTCTATGGAGGCGTGATTGAGGAAATCATGTTGCGCTTTGGTTTAATGACGACTATTATATATTTCCTGTCTCGCTCAAGTAGTCGCCTTAAGTCATGGCATTATTGGTTAGCTATTAGTATCGTAGCGATTGTTTTTGCTTTAGGACACTTACCAATGACGCTCCAATTATTCGAGATGACTCCTTTTGTATGGTTACGTCTCCTTTTATTAAATGGAGTGGCTGGGATGATGACAGGATATTTTTATTGGCGTTTCACACTAGAATCAGCGATCTTATGTCATATGATGGCACATGTTGGGATGTATGCCGTTCAATTATTGCTGGCTGTTGTATTATAATAAGTGAATAGTTTCTAATTTAAGAAAAACATTGATTTAAATTAGGATTAGAAGAGGCAATCTGGTATAATGAATGGTAGATTATGAACAGAGGGAGAGTTGTCCAAGAATGGACTCTAGTCAAATAAGTAGCTTGATTTTGTTTGTTATCTTTGTACTCATGTCGGCTTTTTTTGCAGCTAGCGAGACAGCTTTTACTTCCGTTAGTGAAGTGAAATTGAAGACAGAAGCGAAGAATGGCAATAAAAAAGCTGAAAAAACGTTACAGCTAAAACAAGACTACAATGCATTACTTACCGCTATTCTGATTGGCAATAATATTGCTAACATTGCTTGTTCAGCAATTGCGACGTTATTTTTTGTTCGCTTGATGCCTGATTATGGGGCCATGGTTTCAACGATTGTGACGACAATCTTATTATTATTCTTAGCTGAAGTCACACCAAAGTTGGTTGCCAAATTGTTGTCTAAGCAGATTGCGATGTTTGGGGCTTCGATTTTAAGTGTCGTTATTATTTTGTTTAAACCCCTCATTTGGTTGGCGACGTTATGGCAAGATATGATTAATCGTCTCGTCCCAATTGAGAAGGTGAATTCAATTAGTGAGGCAGAGTTACTGTCATTTGTCGATGAAGCACGTTCTGAGGGGAGTATTGAAGCGGAAGAGCACTCATTAGTGAAGGCAGCGATTGAATTCGATGATGTCGAAGTGGGGACTATTTTAACACCACGCGTTGATGTGAACGGGGTCGATATTGATGCGACCGATGAAGAGATGGAAGAGGCATTCGAAAAATCAGCCCATTCACGGTTAATCGTCTATGAAGAATCAATTGATCACACAGTGGGAATACTACACCAGAAGGACTTCCACCGTTACCAGCGAGCAAAAGCTAAAGGAAAGCTTCGCGTACCGTCTATCGTTCATTTGATATCAGAAGTTGACTTTGTGCCACCTGTGATGAAAGTGTTTGATTTACTCCAAATGATGCAACGCAAAAAACGACATATGGCTGTGGTAGTTGATGAACACGGAGGTATGTTAGGAATTGTGACTATGGAAGATACCTTGGAAGAATTGGTCGGTGAAATATGGGATGAGACTGATATTATTGAAGATGAAATAACGATTGTGGAAGAAAATCAGCTTTATGAAGTGAAAGGAACGTATTCACTGCATAAGTTGTGTGAATTATTAGGGATCGTACCTGCTGATGATTGGATTTCAAGTACTGTGAGTGGGTTCATGATTGAACAACTCGAGCGGGTACCGGAAGAAGGTGACACATTTATTTACGATCATTTTACCTTTAAAGCAACCGGTGTAAAACAGCGACGGGTGAATAAAGTTCAAGTAAAACGTGTGCACTTAACTGAAGAGGAGCACAAATTATAGCACGGAGAAGATAGTCTCATTTCTTGAGGCTATCTTTTTTTGATGAACTATTAGCAGAAGATCGACCTTACATCTGTTTGGGCTTCAAAGTTAGTGTCTATCTCTATTATTATCTGGAGATTTTTAGATAGTTTCGTCATATTTCTTCTCAGCTAACGGTTTATCAAAAACTGAAAAAGTGAGTTTAAACTAAAAAACTTTCATTCTATCTAGCGATTTGTGACTAGAATAGAATGAAAGTTAAAATTTATTTTGCGCGAGGCGTTATATCCAAAGTGTTTGCCGGAAGTTTAATGCCTTCTTGAGAAAGGCGTGAGATGTAATATTCAAAGAAATCCCACTGAATATTCCATTCATGACCAGGCTTGGTGAAGATGTCAACCCGCAAGGAAGCTTGCCCATTTTCCATTGGGTGAACAATAATATTAGGTTCTCCCACAATGGTTGGATAATCTGGGAATTTTTCTTTATTAACTTGTCGAATAATTGAACGTACTTTTTCCGTATCTGTATCCGGGAAGAGTCTAATATGCACATCAGCCCGCATATTTCCTTTTGAACGGTTACAAATCATTTCAATCTTTCGGTTAGGGATGTAGTAAATAGAGCCGTCGAATCCTTTTACTTGTGTGGTTTTTAAGTTCGTATCAGCAACGGTTCCCCATGTACCATCAATGACAACTTGATCACCAATATCAATCTGACCTTCCATCATAATCATAAAGCCATTAACAATATCAGACACAAAATCTTGTGCCCCTAGTGAGAAGGCTAAACCAATTACTCCGGCCCCGGCAATCAGTGAGCCAACAGGAACACCAATAATTTCTAACACACTAAACATGGCTAAGAATACCAGTACAGCATTATAAATATTGACAATAATGCGTTCAACTGTATTGACCCGTACAGGATTTTCTGCCCGATTTTTTTGCCGATTAAAGCTCCCTTTAATGAGACGATTACCTATCTTCTTAGCAAGTAAATATAAGATCAATACAATAATAATCTGGATAATACCGATGACGGTTGAGAAGAAAATATGCTGCCAATCAATATTATTCCAGTATTCAATTAAAATATTTGTCTGTTCTTGAATATTACCTTCTAATGTTTCAGATGAATTTCCGTTCATCTATATCACTCCTTCTATTTTAATTGTTTATTTATCGTCTTACTGCTAGTCACAACGACAAATGCTATCATATTATATCATAGTTGATATAGAATGTCAGATGAGTACTAGGAATTTTTTAGTTAATGATTTAAAGCAATAAATTTAAAATTTATAGTAAAAATAGCTTAAAATATTTGTGTTTGGGCTGATATAATGGTATTCTTAGGTTAGATAATTTAGAGAGAGAGGGATATATATGACAGGAGGAGAAATTGCTGCTTTAATTGCAGCAGTAGCATTTGCACTAATTGCTTTTGTATTATGCTATTTACTGTTGAAAGTGACGGGTGTTGTAACAGAATTGAACACAACGATCGAAGAGGTAAATACAAGCTTGAATACAATTACAAAAGATGCTGACCATTTATTGATCGAAGTGGAAGGATTGTTAAACAAAACAAACACAACACTTGATGATGTCAATAATAAGCTGGGCTCAACTGATCCATTGTTTAAAGCGGTTGGCGACTTAGGAGAGTCAGTATCTGGCTTGAATGAGAAGACAGTCCGTCTAACAAAAAGTATAGCAGGAAAGAATACAAGAAGATAAATACTAACATAATTAGGAAAGGATGTTTCAAATGAGCGAAAAAGATTTTGCATCAGGATTTTTAGCAGGAACATTAGTGGGTGGCGTTGTTGCAGGAGTGACAGCTCTCTTATTTGCACCTAAATCAGGTGAAGAATTGCGTGGCGACATCGCTAACCAAGCAGATGACTTGGCACAAGAAGCGAAAAAACAAGGTGAAAAATTAAAAGACCAAGCAGAAGAAGCGGGTCAAAAAGCTGCAGACAAAGCACAAGATTCATTCGATAAAGCAAAAGATAGTGTTGAAAAAGGTGCGAAAAAAGCAGAAAAAAACTTCAATGAGGTTAAAGACTCTGTTAAAGACACAGCAGAAAACTTGAAAGATTCTGTTAAAAAATAAATCAAGTTAAATGTTATAAAAGCTCTCAGTTAAGTGCCTATTGCACCGGCTGAGAGCTTTTATATTGAAAGATTTATAAATTAATTTTGGGTATTAGTTAATTTTTGATAGGGATGATCTGAAGTTCTTTAGGATGATGGGTGAAAGACTCAGCGCCATGGTCAGTTAAGTGTACACAGTCTTCTATCCGAATCCCGACGTAATCAGGAATATAGATCCCTGGTTCAATGGAGAAGCACATATCCTCATCCAATGGTAAATCATTGCCCGGACGAATGTTGGGATATTCATGGACACTTTGACCGATACCATGACCTAGGCGGTGCATGAAGTATTCACCGTAACCGGCTTCTTCGATAATATCTCGTGCAATTTGATCCAATTCATGCGCTGTCATGCCGGGTGAGGCTGACTTCTGAGCGGTTTCTTGCGCTTCTAAAACAATTTGATAGATAGACTTGATTTCGTCCGATACATCGCCGAAACAAACCGTTCGTGTCATATCACTGGCATATCCATTGTAGATCACACCTAGATCAAATAAGACTAGCTCATTAGGTTGGAGTTGACGCTTGCCGGGAGTACCGTGTGGGCTAGCGGCATGATCACCGAATAAAACCATAGTCGGAAAGCTCATTTTTGATACGCCACGTTTTTTCATTTCGAATTCAATGATAGCAACGACTTCTTCTTCGCTAATACCCACTCGTAGGCTCTCAACACCGACCTTAATTGCTTCATCAGCCAGCTGACCAGATTCATGTAATTTTTGAACTTCTTCTGACGTTTTTAAGCGTTTAATCTGATCTAAGGTGTTGCTTATGTCCGTTAAGTTTGCCTCATTGAGGAAAGGAGTTAAGGCATGAAACCATGCAACGGTCAGTGAATCTTCTTGGATAGCAACTGTTTTAAGTGGGTTTAATGAAGACAAAATTGTTTTATCAATTACTTGCCATGGATCATCCGCATCTTCATATCCATATACGCTCAATCCACTTGCAGCTTGAGCTTCAGCTTTATCCAGCATAGGAGTGAACAGATAGCTATCTTCTGGTGTGACAAATAATAAGAAAATCCGCTCATGTGGTTCACTTATAAAGCCTGTAAAATAGGCAATTGAAGCAGGATTATTAATAATAGCTAGATCAATTTTTTCGTTCAATAAATGGTCTTGTAATGTTTTTAGTGGGGTCATTTTATCAACTCACTTTCGTATTGAATCTATTGTATCATGAAAGAGGCAGAGAAGTGAAGAAAACTGAAACGGTTTCTGAAAAATTTTTCATTTTTAAACAAAAAGTGTTGAAATCTCTTTCATTATCTGTTAAATTAGGAGCATAATAAATTATAGAATTGAGGAATATGTTATGGAAAAACAAACTGTAACGATTTATGATGTTGCACGTGAAGCTGGCGTATCGATGGCTACTGTTTCACGAGTCGTAAATGGCAATCCAAATGTAAAACCATCCACTCGTAAGAAAGTTTTTGCTGTGATTGATGAATTGAATTACCGTCCAAATGCAGTAGCGAGAGGATTAGCAAGTAAGAAAACAACAACAGTAGGGGTACTTATTCCTGACGTCACTAACTTGTATTATTCAGCTCTCGCACGGGGAATTGATGATATTGCAACGATGTACAAATATAACATCATCCTAGCAAACTCCGATGAGAACGAACAAAAAGAAGTAAAAGTCCTGAACACCTTATTGGCTAAGCAAGTCGATGGTGTTATTTATATGGGAACAAAAATTACCGATGAGCTTAGAGATGAATTCGAACGCTCGCGCACACCAGTTGTCTTGGCTGGAACTGTTGATCCACAAAAAGAACTAGCTAGTGTCAATATTGATTACGGAAAAGCTTTAAAACAAAGTGTGGACTTACTGGTTAAAAATGGGAACAAAAATATTGCCTTTGTCTACAAATCAGATGAGGAAAATGTCAATGATGCCTTACGTCTAGCAGCTTACCGGGAAGCCTTAGAAGAAAATGGCTTAACCTACAACGAAGATTATGTGATCCAGGAAGCAAACTCATACAAAAATGGACAAGCTGTCTATGATCGACTAGCTAATCTTGACGCGACGGCAGCTGTTTTCTCTGATGATGAATTAGCAGTTGGCTTCTTGAATGTTGCGATTAATAACGGACTTAAAGTACCAGAAGATTTTGAAATTGTTACATCAAACAACTCAAAATTAGCTAAACTTTCTCGTCCAGAATTATCAACGGTTGTTCAGCCGTTATATGATATCGGTGCCGTAGCGATGCGTCTCTTGACTAAATTGATGAACAAAGAAGATGATATTAGTGATAAGCATGTCGTCTTGCCGTACCACATTGATAATAAAGGAACGACAAAATAAAATTTAACCCAAATAAATAAAACGCTTGCAAAATTATAATATAACTGATAACATTGGAGAAAAGAAGGAGGTGGCAATAAGAACTTTTCCAATGTTATTAATTATACTGTTAATAAGCAGTCGATTATATGAATTTATTTCACCATTAATTGTAAGCGGTTAAATATAAAATAATAGTATGTTCTCTTATATTTTTATATTAATGCTCAAAATTTAACATTGGAAATAATCAAACAGAGAAAGTGGTGATTTGCAACTGAGAGCACAGTAGCTGTTGGGGAAAAGGACAGGCTTAAGGAGGAAATATAATGTTCTGGGCATGCTCCGAACTCCGCGTTTAATTACCCACGTTATGCAACAGAAGAACATACGGCACTTCTCGATAAGATTCAATCAGATGAAGCCTTTGATGATGCTTTCCGAACAGAGGCCTTCAAAGAATGGCAAGCTTTCCGTATCAAGGAAGTACCGGAAATTCCAGCACTATGGACTACAAGTCTCTCAATCGTTAATAATCGGGTGTCAGCCTTTGTTCATGGCTCTAAACCTGGTACAGCCAAGGAACATGAAACATTCGGTTTACACCAAATTCAATTATTAGCAGAAGAACCCATGTCAGAAGATTCTCCTGCGCCATAAATGATGGCTATAGATATAAAAACCCCAGCCGATCAACATTTATATGTTGATTAGCTGGGGTTCTACATAGATAAGTTTATTGGTTATTGTTTTCTTCTTGGTTAAAGAGGCCGTTCAAGAAGTCTTGGATAGGTCCGCCACCACCTTCTTCAGTTTGACCCCCTTCATTTGGCGTTGTCGTATTATCTTGTGTGTTATCTGATGATCCTGATTGCTGCTGATTATTGTTTCTACTATTTCCTCTAGCAGCTGGTTGACTTCCCCGACTCCAGAAATTAGCTAATTCTTGGCTAGTAGCACCAATTGCAAAGTCATAGGTTGTTACACCAGGAACATTCTGAACACTGAAGTATCTAGAGACAATATTACCGCTAGCACGAGTTGTTCCCCCATTAGGAAGTCCAACAGTTCCCGGTTGCATTCCTGTTTCAGCGACAATATTAGCTGAGGTAATTTGATCAGATGGGAAGTAGAACTGTTCACCTGGTGCAACTAAATCAGGTCTAATTTCATAAACAGCATTCATATAACGAGCCCACATAATTTGACTACGATGGTGTGGCTGTTGTCCGTAGTCAAAGCCGACTTTTAAGTTTTGGTTTTCATAACCGAACCAGTTACCGAATGAGATTTTCGGTGTGGATCCGACAAACCAGAGATCGGCATATTGATCGGATGTTCCGGTTTTAGACATAAGATTGCTGGTACTGAAGTTCAGTAGACCCGTCAAGTAATTACCTGTTCCGTATGAACTATTGACAACTTCTTTTAACATTTGAACAAGTAAGAAGTTCGTTGCTTCATCCCAAATTTGTTCATTTTCAGGTTGGAATTCATAGATGACTTCACCGCGACCATTTTCAATTTTTTCGATAACATGTGGTTTATTGAAGTAACCACCATTAGCGATAGCAGCATAAGCTCCCGTAATTTCAGTGACAGTCATCCCGTTGCGTAATCCTCCAAGAGCCGTTGCAGCGTTACCGAAGTCTTCAGATGGAATGGCTGATTCGCCAATTCCCATACGTCGCATATAAGGTTCTGCTGAAAGCCCACGATTAAGCATAGACATGTAGATTTTCGATGTCGGAATGTTTTGCGAACGAGCGAGCCAATTTCGAGCAGAAAGCCATTCATTAGTTGCTACTCCGCCAGCATTTGTTACTTCGTGTGTTGACTGGCCACTTGGAACATAGTGTGGTGTATCAGGGATAATCGTTTCTGGCGTAATAATATGTTCTGCTAAAGCAGGCCCAAAAACAGCTAGTGGTTTAATTGTTGATCCACTTGAACGACGGGACTGGAAAGCGATGTTGAAATTATCATATTCATAATCACGGCCACCGACGAAAGCTAATATTCGACCGGTTTCATTCTCAACTAGGGTCGATCCTGTTTGAATTGGCATAATTTCTGATTGATAATTACCATCCTCATCCGTCCAGCCTAATTCACGTTCATAACCGAGGGAGTCGACATAATCACTAGTGACTTGACGTAAGCGGTCATTGATTTGCTTATCGAGAGTTGTTGTAATTTTAAGACCATCGGAACGTAGCAAGTAGTCAGCTCGTTCGTAGAATTCATTGTAGAGATCTTGATTATTACTTACTTCAGAAGCTTCGTGCTCACTTTGAGCAACCAGTTGATTAATAATGATGTCTCGTGCTTCTTTTTCAGCAATATCATAGACATATGAGCGTCGTTCTTCTGTTTCTTCGATTTCTTCACGTGGTAAGAAGTCTGCAGCTAAGTCATAAGCGACAGCTTCGTTATATTCTTCTTCTGAGATAACCCCTTCACGATACATACTGAATAAGACATTATCTTTTCGGGCTAATCCATCAGAAATATCTTCTTTCATGCCACCAATTTGAGTGAACGGTGTGTAACGGCTTGGACTTTGGGGCAAACCTGCAATAAAAGCAGCTTGTGGTAGATTTAAATCTACGGGTTCTACTCCAAAAATTCCGTGGGCTGCCTCATACAATCCCGCAATATTTTCACCGCGGTTATTGCGGCCAAATGGAGAGACATTTAAGTAAGACTCCAGAATTTCTTCTTTAGAGAAGTGTTTTTCTAAGCGAAGGGCCAACAACATTTCGTTGACTTTTCGTTCGTGGGTCACTTCATTGGTTAATAATTGTTGTTTGATAACTTGTTGGGTTAAGGTTGATCCACCGGTACTCTGAGAAGCTCCTACAATATCTTGAAGCAATGCTCGGAAGATAGCTTTCGGCACGATTCCTTGGTGTTCATAAAAATATTCATCTTCAACTGAAATAATTGCTTGGATGACTCGTTCTGACATATCCTCATATTCAATAGGTGTTCGTGAAAGGTCAGATCGCAGTTCACTAATTAAGGTACCATCAGCATAGTAGGCTGAGGATGTTGATGAGTATTCATTGATTTCTTCGCTAAGTTTTTCGACTGTTGGAATTTCTTTATCTACTAATGAGACGAAATACCCTAGACCGGCTCCACCGACGAAGGCTCCACCGATAGCGATGATGACGATTAAGATTAGTAGTAATGACTTTACAACGCGATAAACAATATCGAAGTAGTAGTAAAACTCTTCTAAGATTTGTTTGAATGTCCATTTTTTATATCGATTGCCACTCATAATATGATCCCTCACTCAAAAATTATTATATCCATTTAATTATATCAATAAAAACCGTCAAGTCAAAACTTAAAAGCAATTGATCTTGTTCTTTTTTAGTTTGATGTATTCACTTTTTAATAGATTTAATGTCATTGTATGAATGAATGACTTTGTTTTAGGAGAATAATAGTAATATTTATTAGCGTAGGTTAGTGTACGTTGAATAAAGCGTATTTAATTTTTAAAATTGAAAAAGCTAAAGCGTATGTATCATAATGATATAATACATAGAGAATAGGTTGCTTTTATTGAATGCATGTAGTACAATGTAATACATAAGGAGGGGTAAATAATGGCAATTGTATCTGTACGACTGAATAAAGAAGAAGAGCAAGTAATTAATGGATATGCCTTATTGACAGGTCAACCGATATCACAATTATTTAAGCAAGCGTTGATTAGAGAGATTGAAGATCAACTAGACTACAAGGTGGGGATTAAAGCGTTAGCTGAGCACGAGGATGACCCTCAGACATTTACCTTAGAGGATATGGCAGATGAGTTAGGAATTAATTTATGAGCTACCAGTTAATGTTAAGCAACAAAGCTAGAAAGCAACTTAAAAAGTTAGACCCTCCCGTAGCTGAGATGATTATACGGTGGTTGAAAGCTAATGTGGATGGTGTAGATAATCCTAGAAAGCATGGTAAGGCACTGACAGGGGAATATAAAGACTTATGGCGTTACCGTGTAGGGAATTATCGTATTATTTGTGATGTGAGAGATAGAGAACTAATTATATTAGCATTAGCAGTTGGACATCGAAAAGATATTTACAAGTAGCATCTATTAAGGGTGCTACTTTTTTAATGGGGCATCATCAAGTCCAACTTTAAGAAAAAAAAGCCCTACTAAATGATGAAATTATTCATCGTTTAGTAGGGCAGAGGTCACTTAAGCAAAGGTTGGTAAGCTTTCACCGATTGCTTCTAAGCGTTCTTGGACTTCTTCAGTACTTAAGTTGTGTTCTTTGACGTAGCGGTTTTCTGGATGAACACGGCATTCATGCGTACAACCGCGCAGATATTTATGTTCATTTTCTTCAGACATCAAGATTTGTTTGTTACAGTATGGGTTGGCACAGTTGACGTAACGCTCGCATGGTTCGCCATCGAACCAGTCGCGACCAATAATGGTTTTTTCTTTGCGGTTAATGTCGACACTAATTCGTTCATCGAAGACATACATCTTACCGTCCCAAAGTTCGCCTTGAGTTTCTTCATCGGTTCCGTAGTTGTGAATACCACCTTTTAGTTGTGCTACATCTTCGAAGCCTTCTTTTAGCAGCCAACCAGATAACTTCTCACAACGGATACCACCCGTACAGTAGACGACCATTTTTTTCTCCATGAATTGTTCTTTATTCTCACGAATCCAGTCAGGCAGTTCACGGAAGTTACGAATATCCGGGCGAATTGCCCCGCGGAAGTGTCCTAAGTCATATTCATAATCATTGCGTGCATCCAAAACAATCGTGTCTTCATCTAATAAAGCATCACGGAATTCAGTTGGCTCAAGGTGTTGGCCGGTAGTTTGGTTCGGATCCACATCTTCTTCGCCTAAGTTTAAGCTGACAATTTCTGGACGTGTACGAACGTGCATTTTTTTGAAAGCATGTTCGTCAGCTTCATCAATCTTGAATGGCATCTCAGCAAACCGTTCATCAGCATGCATAGCATCCATATATTTTTGGGTATTTTCGACTGTTCCGGATAACGTTCCGTTCAAGCCTTCATCGGATACTAAGATACGACCTTTTAATTCTAACTGATCACATAAGGCTTTATGCTCTTTACGAAAACGTTCTGGATCTTCGATATCCACATATTGGTAGTACAATAACACTCTATAATCTGACATATTACTTGTTCCTCCTACATTCTATAGCTCAAATATACAATGTGTATCTATTATATTATACCGATTATTCGGACTAAAAGCAACTTTCTGAGCTAGTAAAAATCCCCTGCACTTATGGGCAGGGGAGAGAAAGCTTAAGCAAATTTAACTGCAAGTTGATCGAATTCATCTAAGTCTTTCAACACAAGATCAATGGCAGATTGCCAGAACTTAGGTTGCGTTAAGTCAACATCTAAGTGTTTGGCAGCAAGATCTTCTGTTGACATGCTAGCAGTATCTTTCAGTAGGTTAATGTAGCGTTCTTCGAAACTATCTGGATTGGATTCAGCTTGAGCATAAATGCCAAGACTAAATAAGAAACCAAATGTGTACGGGAAGTTGTAGAACGGAACATCCGTACTGTAGAAGTGTCCTTTGCTCGCCCAGAATGTTGGGTGATATGAGCTTAAGGCATCTTGGAAGGCTTCTTGTTGAGCCGATTGCATTAAGTCATTGAGCTGATCAGTTGGGACAATCCCTTTTTGACGTTGATCATAAAAATTACGTTCAAAAATATAGCGGGCATGAATATTCATAAACATGACGGCTGCGCGCGAGTTTTTCTGGTCTAAGAGCGTGAGCTTCTCAGCATCACTATTTGCTGCTTGGATGGTTGCGTCAGTGACGACTAACTCGGCAAAGGTTGATGCCGTTTCTGCTACATTCATCGCATATTCTTGATTTAATCGAGGTTCATTACGGAGGACATGGCTGTGGAAGGCATGGCCTAGTTCATGTGCGAGTGTTGAGACGTTATCAGCTGAACCGGAGAATGTCATGTAAATACGTGATTGACCGCTTTCTGGTAAGTCGGCACAATAGCCACCTGGTCGTTTGTTCGGACGATCTTCTGCTTCAATCCAAGCTTCATCGAATGCCCGTTGAGCTAGATCCGCCATTTGTGGACTGACTTGACGGAAGTTTTTTACAATGAAATCAGCTGCTTCATCGTAGGTATATTCACTTAAATCAGCTCCTTCAACCGGAAGTGATGCCTCAACGTCTGCCCAGCCAAGTTGATCTAAGCCCATTAATTCAGCTTTTTTATTCAAGAAATCGACAATACGATCTTTATTTTTATCAATGGTTTCCCACATAACGTCGAGTGTTTCTTCTTTCATACGATTAATCTTGAGTGGTTTTTCCATGTAACTGTCTTTTCCGTGAAGTTCATAGTTATTTAAGCGGAAGCCGGATAAGTGGTTTAAGACGGTTTGGAAAAGAGGGGCTTTTTCTTGCCAAGCGGTTTCCCAAGCTTCAAGAACTTTGGCGCGTTCTTCAGGAGTCTCAGCGGATGTTAGTAAGTTATCAGCTTGTGCTGCAGAGTACTCTTTTAGCTCACCATCGCGTTCAATTTTAACGGTAACAGAAGCGACTAAATCATCATACATATCGCTCCACCCATTAAATCCGTCAACGGATAATTGATTGATCGCTGATTCTAAATCTAAGCTGAGTAGTTCTTTGGCCTGGTCGCGTTCTTCATTTAAACGGAAAGCAATGGACTGGAAGGGTTCATCTGCCAGTAGAGCTTGCCAATCATCATTATTGATAGTTTCTATTTTTTTCGTCAATTCAGTTGAGTAATTGCTGAATTGAGTGGCAAGTAAGCTTAATTTGTTAATGTGAATAGGAGCATGCTGGTCATCTTGCTTAGCTGATAAATGCGCCATCGAGAATGTAAAGCCTTGTGATAGGCCGTTAGAGATGTCATCAGATAAGTTGAAAATAGTTGCTAATTTATCAGCGTGAACCGCGCCTTCTTCTGGGGTCCATTTCTTTACCAATTCACCGAAACGGTCAATATCAGTTTGTAATGCTTCAATTTTTTCTTGTAATTCAGGAGAATTACTACCGCCTGAAAAGACGGATTCTAAATCCCAAACTTGTTCATAAGTCATAATTATCATCCTTTCGTATGTTCATTATTGTACACTAAGCCTATGTTAATATCCACTTTAAGGGTTGTTAACTGCATGGTTTTATAAAAAAGCAGCCAGCCATCACAAAAAGTGAGACAGCTAGATGCTTAAATGATGAATCTATTTATGTCGATTAGTGTCCAATTTCATAATTGTTTTCTGTATCAGTTCGAACGACAAGAACGTCACAGAGAGCAGAACGGACAACATTTTCAGAGACGGAACCGATGAAGAAGCGTTCGACCGTGTTTAGTCCGGTTGCGCCAAGCATAATCAGGTCAATATCATAATCATTTGGCAAGTCACGGGCGATCAATTTTTTCGGTGAGCCGTGTTCTAAGAGGAGATGTACATCACTCAGTCCATGGTTTTCGGCATATAACTTGCATGCATTTAAGGTAGAGTTAGCTTCGGATTTCGCTGATTTAGATACACTAGCGTCAAAAGCTTCGTACGGTTGAAAAGCGCGAGTGTCAATCACGTGAGTAATAAACAACGTGGCATCATTCCGTTTTGCGACAGCAACCGCTTTTCGCAATGCACGGTTAGCACTCTCAGATCCATCAACTGCGACAAGTATTCGTTGATATTCTTGTAACATTTGTCTCATTCCTTTCACTTAATTGTTATGTACAGTATACCAAAAATCAAACGGTTTCACAAAAGATAATAATAAAAGCCACTGATATAAGATAATCAGTGACCATTTTTTATGTACGAGGTATCCACTGGTGCCGATCCGTTGTCTGAAAGGTTGTACCCGCTATTTGCAGGTGGGCTTCTCCACTCACGCATCTGACGTCCAAGTGAAAAGGCTTGTCATGAACATGAGCTTTCGAATCCCAATGTATAAATGTTCGGTCAACTCGTTAAATAGACAACTCGAACACCTCAGATACCTCACTTATATATTAGCATGTCAGTGAAAAAATGTCAATTGCTCTCACCAATTCTTTCAAATCGGAAGCATTCTCTATGTGACTACGTATTTAAATAGCACATTATTGATCCGTGTTAAATTTTTCAAATTGTCGAGAAAGGGCGGTTTCAAATTTGCTATTTGTTTTTGGCATGTAATATTGTGCTTTAGCAAGGCGATCAGGTAAATAATCTTGCTTAACCCACGCATTATCATAGTTATGAGGATATTTGTATCCTTGGCCGCGTCCGAGTGAATCGGCTCCTGAATAATGAGTATCTTTTAAGTGCTTGGGAACTTCACCGGCTTTTCCTTCTCTAATATCACTAATAGCTTGATCCAGTGCTTTATAAGCTGTATTAGATTTAGGAGAGAGGGCGAGTTCGACGACCGCATTGGCTAGTGGAATCCGAGCTTCAGGTAAGCCTAGGCGGAGAGCTGCTTGAACAGCAGTCACTGCTCGGGCAGCACCAGCTGGATTAGCTAAGCCAATATCTTCATAAGCTGTCACCATTAAGCGGCGACAGGCTACTTCTAGCTCACCAGCGACCATTAGCCGAGCTAAATAATGGAGTGATGCATCCACATCACTGCCACGAATTGATTTTTGGAAGGCGGAGATAACATCATAGTGAGCATCACCATCCTTATCATGGGTAAGTGCTTGGCGACCAATACATTCTTCAGCGATTGGTAAGGTAATATGAATCGTTCCGTTAGTGGGAGCAGTTGATTCAGCCGCCA
Source organism: Dolosigranulum pigrum ATCC 51524 (assembly GCF_000245815.1). Taxonomy (GTDB): domain Bacteria; phylum Bacillota; class Bacilli; order Lactobacillales; family Carnobacteriaceae_A; genus Dolosigranulum; species Dolosigranulum pigrum. Next base: position 1,362,688 of record NZ_JH601103.1, on the reverse strand, counting down.
ATTCTAAGGCATTCAAGCTACTTCTTAAGTCACCATTCGTCGCGCGGGCGAAGTGTCTGAGTGCTGCTTCATCCACTGTTAGTTCCAAATGCCCTAATCCATTCGTGTCATCATCTAGAGCACGGTTTAGCGCTGAGATAATATCAGCTTCTTGCAAGGGGTTGAGTTCAAAAATCTGACTTCGACTTCGAATAGCCGGGTGAATGGATAAGTATGGATTTTCCGTTGTTGCTCCAATCATAATAATACGTCCACTCTCCAAGTGTGGCAGAAGAAAATCTTGTTTTGGCTTGTTTAAGCGGTGGATTTCATCAAGAAGCAAAATAACAGTCCCACTCATTTTGGCTTCTTCTACGACCACATTCAAGTCAGATTTGGAGTCAGTGGCTGCATTCAGCATTCGGAAGGCATATTTGGTCGAACCCGCAATGGCGCTGGCGATGCTGGTTTTACCAATACCTGGGGGACCATAGAGAATCATCGAGCTCAGACGTTTGGCTTCCACCATTCGCCAAATTATTTTACCTTCGCCGACAAGATGTTGCTGTCCGACGACTTCATCAATAGATTCGGGTCGCATGCGATAAGCTAAGGGTTGTTTCATCTGAATTATCCTTTCTTAGATATTTATAAATCAAGGTTTAAAAGTTATATATAGCTACCATCGGGATTGCGCAAGGATACTTCAGAACTAATCAATGTCATCTGTTCTTGCGAAGAGAGATCGCGTACGAGAAGTTCTCCGGTTGCTTCAATGCCTAGCACCTCAACATCTCGGCGCTTATCTCCCTGAACAACAGTGACAATTTCGCCAATAACCGCTGATTCTTGCCGACAAATAGATAAAAAGGGTTCTGGATCGAGGGATTGCTGGTAGTCTTGGTAAAATTGCTCAAAATATTGTAAAAACTGTGCAATTAATTTATCTGCAAAAAAAGGGGCCTCTGTTTCTAAGGCAAGTGATGTTGCTTTTGTATGGATTTCAGTGGGGAAGTCTGTCTGAGACTGATTGAGATTGATTCCGATACCGATTGTAATAGCTTGTAAAACTTGGCGTTCAAACATGGCTTCAGTTAAAACGCCCGCTACTTTTCGTCGGTTGATAAGTAAATCATTGGGCCATTTTATTGCTATAGGTAGACCGGTTTCTGACAGGGCTTGCTGCAGAGCAGCAGCCGTCAGTTGCGTTAAGAGAGTCGGTTTCATCTGAGCAGCGAACTCCTTCAACACGATGCTGAGAGAGAGACTTTTACCAATGGGACTGGACCATTTTCGCCCGCGACGTCCACGTCCAGCTGTCTGACTGTATGCTAAGAGGACACTGCCATGATCGATGGTCGATAAGTTATTACTAACATATGTATGCGTAGAATCAATCGTTTCAAAGAGATATAACCCCTGATTGCCGAAAGTTTGTGTGTTGAGATAGGTCTTAATGCCAGGGATAGAATAGAGAGGCGAAGCTAATTGCAAGCCACTATTGTATGAATGAATGACGAGACCTAGCGCTCGTAATTCTTCCACCGCTTCGGTAATCTCAGCAGCAGAACAATTGAATTGTTGACTTAGTGTTTCTGTTGGGACGGGGTTAGGGAATTGTTTATTTAATTGAAAAATAAGATGAGAATGCATAAGAACTCCTTCTAAATTATGAAAATTAGTCAGTCTATGCTATAATTATAAGGACGAAATGAACTGTAGTCAATGAATATGAGAATATAGATAAAAGTAGATCAAATAAAGGAGAATTATTGTGTCAAATGTTAAAATTATCCCCTTAGGTGGGGTTCGCGAAAATAGTAAAAGTTTGTATGTAGTGGAGGTGGATACCCAAATATTCGTATTGGACTGTGGATTGATGTTCCCAGAAGGTGAATTATACGGTATCGATGCCGTGATTCCTGACTTCACTTATTTAAAGCAAAATAAAGAGCGCATTGCCGGTGTATTTTTATCACACGGACATGAAGATGCGATAGGAGCATTACCGTACTTTATCGATGAATTCAATGTGCCTGTATTCGGGTCCGAGTTGACGATTGAGCTGGCTCGCTTACAAGTTGAATCAGTGATTGGGAAAGGGAACTTCTCTGATTATCATGTTGTAGATTCCAGTCTGGCGATTGACTTCGGTGAGGTGAAGGTGCATTTCTTCCAAGTGACGCACACGATTCCTGATGCTATGGGGATTTCTATCGAAACACTGGAAGGACATGTTGTTTATACGGGGAACTTTAAGTTTGATCAGAGTGCAGATGGTCCGTACCGTACGAACTTAAACCATATTTCAGATATTGGGAAAGAACGCGTTCTAGCGTTGCTTAGCTCATCACTAGGAGCGGAAAGTCTTGAAGAGAATGCACCAGATAAACGAGTTCAAAGTGTTGTGACAGAGATCTTCCAAGATGCGCCGACTCGTATTATTGTAGCAGCTGTCCAGAGTAACTTACTGCGCATCCAGCAAATCATTAATGCAGCCCACGCGACGAATCGTAAAGTCTTTATCTCTAGCTCAAAATCCCAAGATATTATTAATGTAGCTATTGACTTAGGAAAACTAACATTGCCGAAAAAAGACATCTTACAATCTATATCGGACTTGGAGAAGTTCCACGATGATGAGACTGTTATCTTGGAAACTGGCTCAAGTGGAGAACCGATTAAAGCTTTACGCGAGATGGCAACTAATCAACATCCTAACATTGGTATTCGCAATGAAGATACTGTCTTTATTGCAACCAACCCATCAGTAGCGATGGAAGTGGAAGTAGCTGAATGTGAGAACTTGATTTATCGTTCAGGAGGCGAAGTGGTCAAGTTATCCAACCAAATTAAAGCAAGTGGACATGCGACACCGAATGATCTGCAATTGATGATGAACTTACTTCACCCGGAATACTTTATTCCCGTCCAAGGAGAGTACCGCGTCTTAGCCGCCCACGCTCGCTTAGCGCATGAGACAGGTATTCCACACGAACACATTTTTACTTTAAGCAATGGGGATGTTGTGGAGTACAAAAAAGGCAAAATGCACAGTACCGGAACGGTTCCAGCTGATAATACCTTAGTTGACGGTATTGGTATTGGAGATGTTGGCAATATTGTCTTACGTGATCGTCGCCTACTGTCTAACGACGGAATCTTCGTGGCTGTCGTAACGATTGACCGTCGCAAACAAAAGATTGTTGCCAACCCCCACATTGTTACACGAGGCTTTGTCTTTGTGAAAGCTAATTATGACCTTATTAATGAATCGACTACAATTGTGGAAAAAGTGATCCAACAAAACTTGAAGCATAATGATTTCGATTGGGGTTCGATTAAGTCAGAGATTCGCAATGAATTGAGCGATTACCTCTTTAAAGAAACAAAACGGCGCCCAATTATCTTACCGGTTATTATGGAAGTGAACCAAAGACGCTGGTATGATAAATAATTGAGGACTGTTTGTATCCTATAAAATATAGTCAAAGGGAGAGCGGAGCTTCTAAGTTAGCTCTGCTCTTATCTACATAAAAAGGAGATTAATATGTCATATATCTCAACTATTTTTTGGTGGTTTATAATCATCAACTCGACCTTAGCTATCTTTACCATCTTTCGTGACAAGACTCGTGATATAGCCTCGATTTGGGCATGGCTTTTAGCCCTTATTATGTTGCCGGGGATTGGATTTATTGCTTATTTGTTCTTCGGTCGAGGCATGAGTGATAAAGATATTTACGATATTAAGCAACAGGATCAGATTGGATTACGCGAATTGAAAGACACCTTAACCGAACGATATGAACATCAACATGAAGCAAGGGATGAAGTATTTTCTAATAATAAAAAGGAAATGGTTTCTCTGTTCCAAGGATTGGATAATGCAGCACTAACACGTGATAATGAAGTTGATATTTATTCGGATGGTAAGGAAAAGTTCGATCAGTTATTGGAAGATATTAAGCAAGCCAAGCATCATATTCATCTCGTTTATTATATTTTTCGAGGGGATAAGATTGGTCGTGCCATTGTGGATGCACTGGAAGAGAAGGCTAATCAAGGTGTCGAAGTACGTGTTCTATACGATCCGGTGGGTACTCGGTGGATGACGCGATCATTTTTTAAGAAATTAAAATCATTCGGTGGGCAAGCCTGTCCATCATTCGGTGAACGGATGCATATTTTAAATATGCGCTTGAACTATCGTAATCACAGAAAAATAGTTGTAATTGATGGAAAGATTGGCTACACTGGGGGCTTCAATGTCGGGGATGATTACTTAGGAGAATATCCGGAAATGGGTTATTGGCGTGACACGCATGTCCGAATTGTCGGTAATGGGGTACTCCCATTGCAGACCCGCTTTTTAACCGATTGGAATGCATCAGCTGATGAGGCACAACAAGTTCCTTACGATAACCAGTATTTTCCTATTCAAGAGACAACAGGTGATGTCGATTTGCAAATTGTCTCTAGCGGTCCGGATAGCACCGAACAACAGATCAAAAAAGGCTTTATTAAGATGATTAGCTTAGCACGTGAATCTGTTTATATCCAGACACCGTACTTAGTGCCAGATGATGCCGTGTTAGAGACGATTGATATCGCCTCTAAGTCAGGGGTAGAGGTTCATGTCATGATTCCAAACAAACCGGATCATCCCTTTATTTATCAGGCAACGTTGAGTTATGCTGAGCAATTAGTTGAATACGGCGCTCATGTGCATATTTACGATGGGGGCTTCTTGCATGCGAAGACTATAATTGTAGATGATGAGATGTTAAGTATCGGAACAGCTAATTTCGATATCCGTAGCTTCAAGTTGAACTTCGAAGTTAATACCTTCATGTATAGTGAAAAACTAGCCCAAGCCTATCATGCTCAATATATGAGTGACTTACAACATGCTTATGAATTAACGCCGGATATTATTGCCAACTACTCACTCTGGGAACGCTTCAAGCAACAATTCTCTCGCTTATTCAGTCCTATCTTATAATATATACAAAGCTCCGTACCATCATTATTGTTTCGATGAGTACGGAGTTTTTCAGTATGTATAAACAAGGATGACCCCCTGTTGATGTGTATCATTGGGTACGTTTTATATTTTCGAATTTTTTGCCTCGTGCAAGTTCATCTATTAATTTGTCCAAGTAGCGAATATTTTGCATTAGCGGATCTTCGATATCTTCAACACGTTTCCCACAGATAACTCCTTTGATTAATGTACGATTTGGATGTAACTTAGGCACTTGGTCGAAGAATTTTTTGAATGATACATTAGCCTCCAACTGTTCATGCAACTCATCTTGGCTGTAGCCTGTTAGCCAACACATCAGCTCATCCACTTGCTCAGCAGTCTTACCCTTCTTCTCAGCCTTGTTGACATAATGCGGATACACCGCACTCACCGCCATATCAAAAATCTTATGTCTCGCCATGTCATCATCTCCTTCACATTCATTATAACATACGAAACTAAACTCATATAATGTGAATGAGTCAAGTTGCCCGGGCTAGACTTATCGGTAAAACAAGATGAAATGAGCAGCGATTGCCTGAAATACTCATGGGTTTCGACGGACAATATGATAAAATAAGGCTAGATAGTAGCCCTACAAATAAGGAGATGTTTCATATGAATCAGGAATCACACTACCAAAACCTACAGCTACAACTACACGACACTATGACACAACTCGATAAAATGATTAGCCAACTAAAATCGGCTAAACAGTGGTCATGGGTAGACTTGTTAGGAGGCGATTTGTTCTCAAGCATGGTTAAGCGCAAAAAAATGAAAAACATTAGCAGTGACCTACAAAAACTCCAACCTCAATTAAATGCTTTGAAACATAATTTGCAAGATGCCAATATTCAGGTGCATAGCTCCTTTGATCACTCAACATCGCGCCAATTTTTTGATATATTCTTCGATAATGCCTTTACTGATCTTAAAGTACAAGATGAGATCAAACAATTACTGACTGAACTAACGACACTTCGTCAAGTCTTAACTACGTATCAGCAGCAGATTGATAAGGAGTGAATTATTGTAAAGTGTTCCATGATTAAAGTCATTTTAGGGAATTAATAGCATTGCCTAATTTACTCATGTGCGAGATAGTTGTGTAGGGTAGAATGTAGTTGTAATAAAATGGAATACACAAAGTTGACAAAATAAGATGTAATGTTTTTGGTTTAGATTATTTTTAGAAGGGGTAATTATATGAAATATTTACCATATACATTATTGATAGTCGCAGCCGTTTTTTTATATAGTTTTGTACAAAAAATAATAGCTTCGAGATCTCTTAATTTAGATGATCCAATAATCATTATTGCATGTATTACTGGATTTTTTGTGTGGCGCAACTATCAAAAAAAGAGAGAAAATTAATCATACCTTGTTTATTCACATTGAGCTTATAAGTAGAGATAAATATTTATGCTGATAAAGAGGGCTAACAGTTGTCTTACTTTATCAGCATTTTTAATTGATTGATACGTTACTATTAATTTATGCTTCCCCTCTAGAATGACGAGGGAATTTTTGAAGAGTATCTCATGCGATATATGATTAGTCATTTTCAACGAAAAATACATATGCCAAGTAGAAAATCTAATATTGCCAATTTTACTCATGTGATTGATCAATTTGTGAGATAGAATACAGTTGTAACAAAAGGGATGTACGGGAGTTGACATAATAAGAAACACAAGAAGACAATAAAAGCAGAAAAAAATAAATTAGATGAGGATTATGTAAAAAAAGCCGATAAGTACTAAATCTAGGAGATGATAAACATGAATATCACATTTAATAATGTCAACAAAAAATACGGCCGAAAACAAATTTTGCAAGATATTAATATTACCATTCCAGAAGGCAAGATTTATGGATTTATCGGAGCGAATGGTGCGGGGAAAACAACCGCAATGAAGATTTTGACTGGATTGACGCCGGCGAGTAGTGGGACAGTCACTTTTGATGGGAAGGAATTAAATCAGCTAGAGAATAAAGCAAAAGCGTTCGGAGCGTTTATCAGTACACCGACGTATTACGAGAATTTAACGGCATATGAAAATCTAGCAATTATTCAAGATGTCTTAGAAGAATCTAAAGATGAGATTGATCGCGTACTGGAGATTGTTGGCTTGACCGACGCGAAGAACAAAACAATTGCTGAGTATTCATTTGGAATGAAACAACGGTTGGGATTAGCGTTCTCCTTTTTAAATGATCCAGATATTTTGATTTTAGATGAGCCAACGAATGGACTGGATCCGAAAGGCATTGTGGAAATTCGAGAATTACTGTATTCATTGTCTAAAGAGCAAGGGAAGACGATTTTTATCTCAAGTCATAATATTTCAGAATTGGAATCGATTGCTGATATGATTGGCATTATCCAAAATGGTAAATTGATTTTTGAAGGAGAGCTTGATGAATTATACGCAAGTGGCGAAAGTTCTTACTTACTGGAAGTAGATAACATTGAGCAAACCGAATCAGTGCTTAGCAAAGAAGCGATTTCCTTTACAAACAAGGAACACAAATTCCAAATTAAATCGTCTAAGCAACGTATTCCTGAAGTGATTAGTGCATTAATGACTCACGATATTGACATATTTGAAATTACACCGAACAAGAACTTAGAGCGGATTTTCTTAGACTTAACGGACGGAGATGACGGACATGTGGACACTCATTAAAAATGAATTTAAGACTAAAGGTAGTCAACCTGTATTTTACATTATATTAGGTATTATTAGTTTACTGCAGGTATTAATGGTAACCATGATGATTAAATTTTTTGATACCATTACGGTGAATTCTCCATTTTTAAAAGCACCATTTCGTGTAAATAATGCATTTTATCTAGGTCGTTCATTTTTCTTTACGGTTATAGTTGGCGCTATTATAGGTTACTATATAATATCGGTGGAATATAAGAATAATACATGGGAAATGTTGTTATTAGGCACAGGAGATAAAAAGAAAATATTGTGGTCAAAGTTTATAACTAGTACTCTGTATTATTGGGGCTACCAAGTCATTGCATATATACTTTTTTTAATTATCCAAATGACGTACTTTAAATTATCTGTTGATTGGCAATTCTCAATGTTAGCATTATTATCTCTCATATTTTCATCTCTTATTTTATTTACGCTCCAATTGATGGCCCATTACTTTATTAGTAATGGGACGTCAGCAATTACTTTTGCAGTTGTTTTAATTATTTTAATAATATTGATGGGACGCATTAGTAAATTTATGAGTTATATTGTAGTCTCATTGACTTCTCAATATTTACTGGTTATCGTTCAATTTAATGTGATGTACTTTTTGGGTATTATCGGATTAAATATTTTTGGAGCTATAATTTTAATGCTATTTGTTAGCAAAAAATTTAACTTATAGGGGACACAATATGTTTTTAAAATTAAAGTTATTAAAATTCAAACGTGGATTAAGTGTTATCTTGTTATTGCTATCTATGTTAGTAGTTGTTAGTCTACAGATAATGGTAGCACTTCATGTTGAAGACTCAAACTTTCAACATCCTGAACTAACTAAACCTTTTGGTACTATTGACATAACAGTTGAAAAGCTAGAAGTATTGGGAGGTGGAAAAGGCCCGGATTGTTAAAGACACTTATAAAAAGCTATCCTGGTACAGTTTCCGATGTTTGTGTAGATATCTTAGTGGTTAGCGCATATAAAAATTGTGAGTAAATAGAGTTAAAAAATGATATCGTGCGAAATCCGACTGGTAATATGGTGGGTTTCCTCTTTTTGATAAGCAGAAAGAATTATACGAAAAGGATTAAAAAAATGAAAACACTACTAAAAAAAGAATTCAATACACACGGGCAAAATAAATTATTGTATATTGTTCTACTAGTCGTTGGCATGATGCAAGTGTTTCTTGCGAGATCATTATTTGGAGCAGAAGGTGGGGGGACACTAGCTAAAACGATATTTCAGGACAACAGCATCATCTATTCTCTAATAGCTACGATATTTACGCCGATAATTGCGGGAGTTTTGGGTTATTATTTCATTTCAAGCGAGTTCGAACAAAGAACTTGGGAGATGTATTTTTTAGGCATAAAAAATAAGTCAAAAATCTTATGGACAAAGTATGTGGTATGCTTGTTCTATTGGATAGCATATAATATTTGCGTTTGGGGAATATTTCTAGGGTTATCTGCATTTTATTGGCAGCGTCAAGTTGACCTTTTTTTTGTTTGGTTGATCCCTATTAGCACTACTCTATTAGGACTATTTCTGTTCACAGCACAATTGAGTACTCATTTTTTGATAGCAAACACTAAGGTATCTATTTCTATGATACTGGTATTCATTGGAATAGTTGGAATGGTTGGAGAAACTTGGTTAATTTATATCATACCATTATCATCTGGTTTTTACTTAAATGATATAGATCATTTTAATATTGTAGAGAATGTACGGTTGATTATCCAAAATATTATTTTTTCAATTATTCTAATATCTACTGTGATTAAGCAATTTAAGTTATAGTTGCCTATTTTACTCATGATTTTTTTAAAAAGTCAATATAAAATACACACAGAGTCATCGAAAATCACACAAAAAGAAGCGAAGAAGGCATCTCATTTACCAATAAGGAACACAAATTCCAAATCAAATCGTTTAAGCAACGTATCCCTGAAATAGTTAAAGCATTGTTAGATCGTGATATTGCTATATTTGAAATCACACCGAACAAGAACTTAGAGAGGATTTTCTTAGACTTAACGGACGGAGATGACGGATATATGGACACTCATTAAAAATGAATACAAGCTACAGATGGATTAAACATTATCATTGCATCTGGTATGATGATACTTATTGTTAAACAATTCAAATTATAGGAGGCGAAGCAAATGTTCTTAAAACTGGAATTATTGAAATTCAAACGAAGAATTAGTGTTGTTGCGTTATGTTTATTTATGTTGCTAGTTGTGGGACTTCAAACATTTATAGCAATGAAAACACCAGAATTGGAGACGAATGTATTTTATATTGCAAGTTTAGAGTGGTTCAGTGGGATTATCTTCCCAGCACTAGCCCCCATATTTATTACGTTATCGATTTATGCGGCTACAGAACATAAGGGCATGCAAAATTTTGTGTTAAAAGGGGTGAAACCCCAGAAATTATCTCAATCGACGTGGAAGTTCTTTCTTATCGCGTTACCCTTGCTGTATTTAAGTTATGTGATGATACCATTTGTCTTGATGTTCTTTAGAGGTGGGCTAACGAGTGAAGGAATTTGGTCTGTTGTGATATACAGTGGTTTGTCCGTTATCAGCATTGTGTCACTTGTGAATATCAGTTTTATTATCTACAGAATAACGATGAATGACTTTTTACCTGTGATTATTGCCGTTGCAAGTGTGATGTTAGCTTTTGCTCCACTTGGACAAGATCTGTGGTTAGTTAATCCGTATTTATATATGTACTACAGTGCGGGACATAGTGGGTTTAATTGGTATCATTATGTTGTTATTATTGGTGTCTGTGTTGTAAGTTTTATACTAGTTAGATGGCAACATCACTATCAAAAAAATAAGGAGAGATAGTGTGAAGATAGGACGTATCAAGTTAGATATTATGTATCACATTGGATTTTTAGGTGTGGTAGTTTATCTGTTTTTGATGTATAGAAATGCTCAAAATTTATTAATTATTCCAGCTATAATATGGATTGTTTTGTTGCTATTTGATTATATCATGTTGACTATTATTGGGGTGAGAACTCAGATAGATCAGTTAATTGTATGGACATTTAGATTATCCCAAATTCAAATATTATCATTGATTGATCAGGTTCGACTACCAATAATTGTTCACTATTTGCTATTAATTGGCTTATTAAATATATTGTTTCTGTGCATTAGTAGTTTGTTAACTCAGTTTATAGATATGTCATTGTTGAAACAGCGATTACTCATCGGCAGTATAACAATTGTCGGATTATGGACAAACTATACACATTGGATAGTATTGGGTTATGTCGGTTATATCGTTATTTCATCATTTGTATCTATTAAGAATCGAATAAATTATTTTACATATATGAAAAAAGATCATATTGGTTATTGGCTATTAGTAAGCTTATTTGCAATACAATTGGTCCCTTGGCTAGGTATTGTTATATTATCAATTTATAAATATTTTGTCTTTACACAATTATGGTGGTTTTTTATTACATTAATGAATGTTTTATTGATGTTAATTGCAGGTTTTGATCAGAAATCTATGATACGTTATGGGCAGAAATGGTTAGGGTTAATCTTTTCTTTATTGCTATGCATTTATTTGTTTATATTAGTGATCGATATACCTTCATGGATTGTTATTTTTATTTTATATAGTGTGGGGAGTATTCAGTATATACTTCTGCTTATTAGATCAAGTGAAAATAGAGATATAAATACGTTGGTATTAATAAAAAAAGAAGAGGCTCTAAAACAAGATTTCTCCAATTATTTACACGATGATGTTTTGCAAGATATTAATGTATTGATCAAGATGACCACGTTGGAGCCGTCTGAGAAGACACAAGCGTTCTTGCGGGAGCAATTGTCAGCTTTAAATGATCAATTGCGCCAGCAGATGAATCAGTATAGTCCACAATTATCCAAGCACTTAACTTTGCAAGAGAACTATCGTCTGCTTGTGCGGTCACTAGAGCAGACATATCCGAATCAAGCTGTGTCGACATCTTTTTCGATGAATCGGAATTTGACTTTACCAGAGCCGTATGATGTGCTAGTTTATCGGTGGCTCAGGGAGTTGATTCATAATGTGTACAAGCATGCAGAGGCGAATCAGTTAGATATTCATGTGGCAGCGTACGATGAGTTGATAATTGTGTTGGTGGAAGATGATGGGTGCTTTGAGAAGGGATCGCATCTTGAGATTGGTCATGGGTTGTACGTGATCCAAGAGCAAGTGGAAGCAATTGGTGGCCAACTGTATATAGAGGCGAATCGTCCACGGGGGTTGCGGATGCGGGTTGAGTTCAGTGTGATGGGAGGCGAGATAATTGAAGATTTTGTTAATTGATGATCATAAGTTATTTTCGCAAAGTTTGGCATTAGTGCTAGATCAGACAACAAGTGATGTGCAAGTGGATATGATTAATAGTGAAGGGGAGTTACCTGATGATCTAAGCGAGTTGACAGTATATGATGTGTTAGTGTTGGATATTAATTTAGATAAGGGATTCAGTGAAGATGGGTTCGAGTTGGCAGAGCAGATTCAAGCGGTGGTGGACGTGCCGATTCTGATGCTGACGGGCTTTGATTTGCCGGTGTATGAATATCAGGCGCACAAGTTGGAGTTAAGCGGCTTTGTCAATAAAAATATTGATACCGAAGATTTATTGAGCCTACTCAAGCATGTGAAAGATGGTGGGCGGCATTTTACAACGGAGAATTGGTTTATTGATGAGTTGACACCACGCGAGCGAGAGTTGTTAGGGGCTATTGCGACAGGCAAGAAGCGGAAGATGATCGCTGAAGAGCTTTATATTTCTGAGCGCACACTGACCAATCATATGCAGAGTATTATGGACAAGCTAGAAGTGAACTCCACGATTGAAGCGATCCAGAAAGCCCGGGAGTTAGGTTATTTGAAGTGATCGGTGGCGGGAGAAAGATGACTTTTGGGGTATACGGATCTTGCGCTTTGAATGATTGCTTGATTTACTCATGCATTGCGCTGAATTGGGGAGTAAACTGGGGGTAGATTAGGTAATGGAGGAGATTATGATGAAATATGCACCGTATAGTCTGCTAGCCTTAGCAGGTATATTAGTTTATCTGACAGTGAATCGCTATATTACAATGCACAGCATTAATGTCGTTCCCCTGATTGGCGCAATCTTGTGTGTTATTTTCTTTTTCGTCTGGCGCAATCACTTGAAACAGCAAGGGTATTATGATGATTAAATAGATGAAGTCTCAGTGAAGGTACTGAGGCTTTTTTATTGGAGTAGACTTAAGATAATATCAAGCAGCTGCTGGGTGATTTCTTCGAGTGTGTCTAGGGGAATGGTGGATAGCTCTAATAGCAATGGGAAGTGATCACTGTCAAGTGAGTTGGGCAGGTGGTGTCGTTGGCAGGTTTTGATTAAGTCACGCAGGTTGATGTGTCTTGAGAGCGCGTGGCGGTAGGTAGGGTAAGTGCTGGTTAATTGGGTGATTGGCAACGATAGAGTGGAACAGCTCTAATTTCGCACTGTAATGTTGGTGGAGTTGCTTTAAGTGGCTATCCAGCATGCGGTTGTCGATGAGATAGAGTTGGGACGATTTGTTGGCCGGCAGTGAGTTATCCAAAGGTAGATAATTAGTTTGTGTGGTATTGAGATATTTAATTGAAGTATAAAAAAACTATGACCAAAGTGTTGTAACCGGATTCTTTAAGTGGTAAACTGTTGTTGGAAACAAATTAATGAAAGTAGAATGTACCGCTGTCGAACGATTAATTCAAAGGGGTGTTAATATCAAACATAAACAGTTACCTAAGATATGTTTTTGGTTAGGGTTGTTGTGTTTACTGTAGCCGTGCTGCTTCCAACTGATTTATTCCAAAGCATCACCTGGATTGAGAAAATACTTGGTGAATTAAAACCAGTCGGATTAGCGACCATATTTTTGTTGCCAATTATCGGGAGTGTAGGAGTGGTTGGGTCCATTATGAACAAATCCGTCTTGTGCGGCAGTTTGAATGTTACATTGATTCTGTCATTCCCGCTGATGATATTGGTTTCTAATATTGTGCATGCATTGTTTTAAATGATCAAAAATAAGTTATCCATAAAAGAAAATATTAGATTTTCTCTGAATAATGTATTACGAAGGAGAGATAAGGATGACTATTGTATCAGTAAGATTGAACAAAGAAGAAGAGAAAGCGATAAATAGCTATGCCACATTAACGGGACAGCCAGTATCACAACTGCTTAAACAAGCACTTCTTAGAGAGATTGAAGACAAGGTAGATTATACAATTGGAGTAGAAGCGCTAGAAGAACACGAGAAAGATCTACAGACATTTACGATTGATGAAGTAGCTGGGGAACTAGGAATTGAGCTGTGAGTTGATCGTATTAGCTCTAGCAGTTGGGCACGGTAAAGCTATTTACAAGTAGTACCAGTTACAATAAAAAGACAAGCTATCAGAGAGATGTCTCAGTGGCTTGTTTTTTTAATATGTCAAGTTTTGTCAGTGAACAACTGACTCATTAATAGCTGAACTTCTTGGGCGCCAATAGTATCGCCACCTTGTTCAAATAATTGAATCGCTCGCTTGAAATATTTCCTTGCAAGAGACGGCTTGTGTTGGGCGACGCATATTTCACCCATACCACGCTGAGCGCATGCTTGAGCAATTAAATCATCTGTTTGTTCTGCTTGTGTTAAACTTTGAGCCATAAAAGAGACTGCTTCGTTTAGTTGTTGCAATTTCATTCTTAAGTAGCCTTGTTCGTAGTTATTGACGGACTGTTTAAGTAAGTTATTAGGAAAGTGCTGTTCAATAATACGTGCTTCTTGTTGAATCAATTCCAATGCTTGTCCGTAATCTTCACGCATGCGATAGACCATCGCCAGTTGATGTAATGCTATATGTTCTTGTTCTATATCATGATTTTTACGGCTTAATTGTAGCCACTGTTGGTAAGTAGATTCAGCTTTATCTATTTTACCGTCTTCTAGATAGATATAGCCGAGTAAGTTCAATGCATTGTAATCAGTCGTTGCTTGTTCATTTATATAATCATCAACGAGTTGTTTGGCTTTTGGGATATTTCCACGCGAAAATTGTCCCCATGCTTGATTTATCATTTATTTCACTCCATTTGTCTATTGATTTATTATACTGGATTCAGAATAATATTTCGAGTATTTATTAAAAATAATTATTTTATTATAACTATATTATGTTATAATAAAATTAATAAAAATAAGGAACAAACATCAAAGGCATTTATTCCTACAAAATTTGGTGAAAGAGCAGCCTTTTACTACGGTGTTGACTAGATAGAATCAATATTTTTTTACAATCTGATTACTTTTAAAATAACAAAGTAATCAGATTGTATTTATAGATAGATAGAAAGAAGAATGAGCAATGATAAAGAAAATATTTGTCGTAGTATCTGTTTTTTTGACTTTAGTATTGTTATTAACAGGAATAAATTCACATAAGCATCAACTGGATTTCTCACAATATAAGGCAGTTAATATATTTGGTATTCAAGAAGATGTACATGTAGCTGATCGTGAAACTGTAACTGAACGATTAGAACAATTTGCTAGGGAGCATGATATTGTGATTGCTAGACGTATTGTTGAACCGAATGAAACTGGTGAAGTATTTTTTACGTATGATGTGTATGGTCAAGGTGACCTCCCCGATGAATTAGAAGTAGCTTCAGAAGAAAGTGCAGGAAAAAGTGACCTGGCCAATAGTTATTTAATTGTCTCAGGTGAAGTTGATACGGAGCTGTTGAGAAGTGAATTTGATAGTATGGGATTCCTAGCGATTACTAGTGGAGAAGCTTCGCCTATAAATCTTATTATGCCTTTAATAGCAGAAATGTCAACGTTAATTAGTTTTGTTATATTTATATTAACCTTTGCCGCTTTAACCATCATCTATCGAGTAAAAGATTTAAGGTTAGCAGGCATTCGATTGTTAGCAGGAGAATCTTCATGGCAAGTAACGCTACGACCAGTGAAAGAAGATTTGATCCTAATTGTATCATCATATGTGATTAATTTGATGATTGGATTAGTTTCTTTATTCGCTCTTGATCTTGCAACCATGCTTAATATCAGTCTTATAGCAATAGGTCTGCTGGTTCTTCCCCTAATGTATTCAGGGATATCAGTGGGCTTGAGTATAATTTATTTAATGAGTTTGAGACGACATATGTTAGTTGATCTACTTAAAGGGAAACTTCCATTGTACCGTTTAATTAGCTTAATGTTAGTTGGTCAGATGATAGCAGTCGTTGTCGTTGGATGGAGTATTAATGAAACGATTGTTGCTACTAGCAAGTATCAAGAATTATTATCTGGTCAACAGATTTGGCAAAGCAATCCTGATTTAGTGACTTTATCAGCTGGAATGTCAGCAGATGGGGGGAATGCCTCCGAAAGTAGCCGACGTGATAAAATTTGGTATAATTTTGCTCATGATGCAGTAGAAAATTATAATGCTATGCTAGTTAGAAATAACTTAGAGCAATATGTATTGAATGATGTGTCAGATGGTATTCATAAAGATGACTATGTTCCTATAGGTAATACAATTTATGTAACACCTAATTACTTAGATAGAGAAGGAATTGATGTATCTCCTACTATTCGTGAAAAATTACATCATTTAGAACAGGGGGAATTTGGCTTGCTCCTTCCTGAAAAATTAAAATCAGAAAGTGAAAAATACATTGAGATATTTACAGATGATATGAATAGCTATGGTAAAGCAGAATTAGATGCAGATAGCGAACAACTTTATACTTTTCAAGCTGTTGTCGATTATGTACCTAACAATCAGAAACGTTTCTTATATAATGATGCGGAGATAGTTAGAACACAATTTTTAGATGACCCGATTATTGTCGTTATAACTCCCAAATCAATGGGAGAAACTCTAGATACATTCTTGACTTGGGGGGCAGATGTGGCCAGTATGCTTTACTCTGATTACGAGGGAACAATTGATTTACTTAAACAACACGGTGTTTATGAGTGGGTTTCGTATGTAGAAGGCGGACAGTTGAAGTACCTTCAGAATATGGCGAGTATGAAGACTAACTTAATCATTCTCATTGCCGGCGCTGTCTTAAGTTTAGTGACATCAATTCTACTGTTTGTGTCAATGAACATATTGTATTTCGAGCAGTTCCGTCGTGAGTTATTCATTAGACGCATTGCTGGCATGAGCCCATGGGAAAATCATCAATACTACCTGATGGCTCAACTCGGAGTCATTACGGTTTCATCAGGCATCTCTTGGTATTTAACCGGCAGTATCGGGGTGGCTTCAGGTACATTCGGCTTATTCACTGTCAGTGCATTGGGTGCCTTATTCATCCAAGCACGACGGGAACACCACACGGCAATGACCGTACTGAAAGGAAAATAATGATGTTAGAAGTTCAGAATTTAGTAAAAGCCTTTGATGGGCGCCGGATTTTTGACCGTGTTCAGGTGGGATTTGAGCCGGGGAAATCGTATGCCTTAGTTGGGGCGAGTGGCAGCGGGAAGACGACTTTGTTAAATATCTTAGCGTATTTAGAGCCGTTCGAGAGTGGGCAGGTGCTGTATGATGGCAAGTCTCTGACGGAGGTGAAGTCGCAGCATTATTTCCGCGATCATATGGGATATGTATTACAGAATTTTGGGTTAATTGAGAGTCAGTCGGTGAAGGATAATTTGGACTTAGGATTTGTCGGGAAGAAATTATCGAAATCAGAGAAAATATCGAGGCAAAAACGAGCGCTAGAACAAGTTAATTTGGGCTATTTGGATCTGAAGCAAAAAGTGTTCACATTATCTGGCGGGGAAGCGCAACGGGTGGCGATTGCGAAATTAATCTTGAAGAATCCGCCATTGATACTTGCTGATGAGCCCACTGCCGCACTTGATGAGACAAATGGCAAAGAAGTGATTCAGATGATTTTATCGCTGCTGAGCGAAGAGCGAACTATTATTATCGCCACACACGATCCACTTGTCTGGGAGCAAGTCGATGAAGTCATTGATGTGACGGGGTTATAAGACTGTTTAAGAGTCAAGTTTACGGCGGGCAGACCGTGAAACTTGGCTTTTTTCAGGGTGAATATTATTGTCTTATACATAATTCAGGGGAGGAAATTTCGAATCGCTAACCCCTTGATATGATAGGGATTTCACCGATCCAAAAATAAACATCGACAGACCAAACCCTTTCATAATAGGATTTGATTTGCCGGTCTATGAATATCAGGCGCATAAATTGGAATTAAGTGGATTTGTCAATAAAAATATTGATACCGAAGATTTATTGAGCATACTCAAGCATGTGAAAGATGGTGGGCGGTATTTTACAACGGAGAATTGGTTTATTGATGAGTTGACACCACGCGAGCGAGAGTTGTTAGGAGCTATCGCGACTGGGAGGAAGAGGAAAATAATTGCTGAAGAAATGTATATTTCTGAGCGCACGTTGACCAATCATATGCAGAGTATTATGGATAAGCTAGAAGTGAACTCTACGATTGAAGCGCTTCAGAAAGCCAGAGAATTAGGTTATTTGAAGTGATAAAAGATATTATGAATAAATAGATAAAGTCTCAGTAATTATGTACTGACCCCAAGAGTTAGAGTGAATAATTCTAATTTTTTGGGGTCACATCATTTTAAGGGATTATTTTAGTCGTATTGTGGTGCTGTCATACATTAGATAGGGCTACAAGCTCATCCCTCGCATGTATTCAATTTCTTCTTAAGTTGTTTTATCTTTTGAAAAGATTATAGACCAATAAAAAGTCAAGTTCTACGGCGGGCAGACGGTGGAATTTGACTTTTTAAATGAGCTAATAAAAATGAGTCAATCACTAGGGTTTATACGAGCGTGTTCTTTTGGTAAAATAGGAATTGACGATAGGGAAGATGAGATAATATAGGGGAGTTAATCGATGTCAAAGAAGAAATTGTTATTAATTGATGGGTATAGTATTGCGTTCCGGGCGTTCTATGCGATGCATAGTCAGTTGCACCGGATGAAGAATAAGAATGGGCTACATACGAATGCACTCTATGGGTTCCATAATATGTTAGAAGCAGTGATGGAAAAAGAACAACCGACGCATGCATTAGTGGCATTCGATGCGGGGAAGACTACTTTTCGGCATGAGTTGTTTGATGATTATAAGGGTGGTCGTGAGAGTATGCCGGCTGAGTTATCCGAACAGATACCTTATTTGAAGGAATTAATTGCAGCGTATGGTCTACAGACGTATCAATTGCCGGATTATGAAGCGGATGATATTATCGGAACCTTAAGTACTCAAGCATCAGATGAATTCGAAGTCGTCATTATTACGGGAGACAAGGATTTGACGCAACTGGCCAGTGATCAGACCCGGGTTGATATTACGAAGAAGGGGATTACGCAGTTGGAGTCGTATACGCCGGAATCAATGATGGAAGAGATGGGGATTACCCCAGAACAAATTACCGATCTGAAGGGATTATCGGGGGATTCTTCGGATAATATTCCAGGTGTGACACAGATTGGAGATAAGACGGCACTTAAGTTGTTGAAGAAGTTCCATACAGTAGAAGAATTGTATGAACGTATTGATGAGATGAATGCTTCTAAGCGCAAGGAATATTTAATCGCTGAGAAAGAAACAGCGCTACTCAGCAAGCAATTGGCGACGATTATTACTGATGCGCCTATTGAGATTTCACCGGAGTCATTAGCTTATTCGGGGAAAAATATGGAGGCGTTGATTGGCTTCTATAAGGAAATGGACTTCAATAGTCATTTAGAAAAGTTAGATACGGATGTGTACTTCGAAGAATTACAAGATGAAGCAGAAGCGGTCGAATATGAATGGGTTGAAGAAGTAACGGAAGCAATGTTCGGACAGAGCGGGACGCTGTATTTTGAAATGTTCGAAGAGAATTACCATACGGCACCTTATATTATTGCGAGCTGGACTAATGAGAAGAAAGTCTATGTAGCTGAGCCAGAGACGTTATTAGCTTCCAAGGCTTTCCAAGATTGGCTAGAAGATGAGTCAGCCCGGAAGTATACGTACGATGCGAAAGCATTAATGGTATCCTTGAAGCAACGTGAATTGGAGATTGCTAATATTACTTTTGATTTATCGTTGGCATCGTATGTATTGACCGCTGAGAATTCTAGTGGAGGCGACGTGGCGGCTATTGCCAACAAACATGGATATGTGGATGTGTTAGAAGATGAAGCGGTCTACGGTAAAGGGAAAAAAGTAAGTATTCCTAATGATAAAACAGTCATGTATGAGCATGTAGCCCGTAAAGTAACAGCAATTGATGCCTTAGCAGAGCAGTTAACAGTGGAATTGGCGGATAATGATCAGTTAGCCCTGTTCGAAGAGATTGAATTACCGCTTGCTCATGTCTTAGGTGAGATGGAGATTCAAGGTATTACGACGGATGCGAATCGTTTGGAGACTATGAAGGAAGAATTCGCTGACGTATTAGAAGAGATTGAGGCTAAGATTTATGCAGAAGCAGGCGAATCATTCAATATTAATTCTCCGAAACAATTGAGTGATGTACTGTTCAGTGAAGATAAGTTGAACTATGAGCCGATTCGTAAGACGAAGACGGGTTACTCTACTGCGCAAGATGTCCTGGAAAAGATGACGTCCTATGCGCCCATTGCTAAGCTGATTCTGGAGTACCGAACCATTGCGAAACTCCAGTCAACCTATGTGGAAGGCTTGTTGGATGTAATCGAAGCAGATGGCAAAATCCATACGCGTTATGGTCAAACCGTGGCTCGGACAGGTCGCTTAAGTTCAGTTGATCCGAATCTGCAAAATATTCCGGTGCGTTCTGAGATGGGGCGGAAGATCCGCCAAGCGTTTGTTCCAAGAGAAGATGGATGGAAGATCTTCGGGGCAGATTATTCTCAGATTGAATTGCGTATTCTTGCCCATATGTCGGAAGATGAAGCTTTAATTGAGACGTATCTGAATGATCAAGATGTCCATACGACAACTGCGATGAAAGTCTTCGATCTAGAGTCACCGGCAGAAGTGACAGCAAATCAACGTCGCGATGCCAAAGCGGTTAACTTCGGAATCGTCTACGGGATTAGTGATTATGGTCTATCGGAGAACTTAGGTATTACGCGAAAAGAAGCACGAGAGTATATTGATACGTACTTTAGTCGCTTCCCGAATGTGAAGGAATATATCGATCAATCCATCCGTGAAGCGAAGGACAAAGGTTACGTAGAAACTCTGTACCACCGTCGTCGTTATTTACCAGATATTAATTCGAGAAATTTCAACGTGCGGTCATTTGCGGAGCGAACAGCGATGAACACGCCTATTCAAGGCAGTGCAGCTGATATTATTAAAGTGGCGATGGTTGAGATGCAAAAACGACTGAAAGCATCAGACCTGAAAGCAACGATGCTCTTGCAAGTTCATGATGAATTAATCTTCGAAGCACCGGAATCAGAATTGGCTGAATTAGAAGCGTTAGTTAGTGATGTCATGGAACATGTGGTTGAACTGGATGTCCCGCTACAAGTTGCTAGCAGTTCTGGCGACAATTGGTATGAAGCGAAGTAAGCATAATAGTAACTGAGATGATGAAGAGGAGGATATAGATGCCAGAATTACCAGAAGTCGAAGCGGTGAAGCGAGGATTAGATCAAAGTATTGTGGGGAAGCGTGTAACAGCTATTGAGGTGATGTGGTCTAAGATCATTCGGCATGATGATATAGAGGCATTTAAACAATCACTTATTGGTCAAGTATGTCAGCGAATAGATCGTCGCGGGAAATTTTTGTTGATCTATTTTGATACACATGTGCTTTTGTCTCATTTGCGGATGGAAGGAAAGTATTTTTTGTGTGATAAGGAGCAGCCGGTGCACAAGCATACGCATGTTATCCTGGAACTGGATGAGCAGGAAGAGTTGCGTTATCATGATGTGCGCAAGTTTGGGCGAATGGAGTTGCTGGAGATCGGTCAAGAGTTCCAGCATCCATCCCTTACAAAATTAGGTCCGGAGCCAATGCCAGCAACATTCAGCCCTCACGTCATAAAAGAGTATCTAAGTGGCCGAACAACTGCGATCAAAAATATTCTCTTAGATCAGCGTATGGTGGCAGGCATTGGGAATATCTATGCGGATGAAATTTTATTTGATGCCTATGTTCACCCTGAGATGTCAGCAGCTGAGATTACGGATGAGGAGATTCAGCAGTTGTATTATTCGATCATCTCTATTATGCAAGCAGCAATTAAAGCTGGAGGCTCAACGATTCGTAGTTATACTAATATGTTCGGTGAAGCCGGTCATTATCAGGCGTATCATCAGGTATACGGCAAAGATGGCGAAAGTTGTTCACGATGCGGCACAATCATTGAGAAGACTAAAGTGGGTGGACGAGGCACGCATTTTTGTCCGAATTGTCAACGAAAGCGAGGCGCTTAATGACCACGATTATAGGACTAACTGGAGGCATTGCAACGGGGAAATCAACTGTTACGAACTACTTACGAGCACAGGAGATTCCAGTTATTGATGCCGATGACTTATCACGTCGCGTCGTCCAGCCAGGAGAACCGGGCTTAGCATTAATTAAAGAGCACTTTGGACCTCACGTCATTTTAGATACCGGTGAGCTAGATCGGCAAGCATTGGGCAAAATTATCTTTGGGGATAAGGTGCAGCGGCAACAGTTGAATGAGTTGCTCCATCCGTTGATTGCAGCTGAGATGGACCGAGAAATTGCACGGTTGAAGCAACAAGGTGAGAGGCTGATTGTGTTAGATATTCCGTTGTTGTTTGAGACAGATTTTGGGGAGAAAGTGGATGAAGTACTGGTTGTCTATACGCCAGAATCTGTCCAGTTAGAACGATTGATGACGCGCGATGAACTCTCCCGAACAGATGCGGAATTGCGAATTCAGGCACAACTTTCAATTGAGGAGAAACGTTGCCGGGCGGACTACGTGATTGATAATTCCAGGAGTCACGCTCAAACCATCCAACAAGTCACTGAGTGGTTGCAGACAAGATCTGAGTTGGGGTTTAATGGCTAGCTAATCGTTTTTGGGTAGAAGAGGCGCTAGTTGATGGCCAAGAGTGTGGTATAATAAAGGGTGTATATGAGGAGGAGTGGCATCATGCAGTGTCCAACATGTAAAAATAATGGGAGTAAGGTCATTGACAGTCGACCGTCTGATGATGGGAAGTCGATTAGACGGCGCCGTGAGTGCGAACAGTGTGGTACGCGTTTTACAACGTTCGAGCGGACAGAACAGTCAGCGATCTTAGTTGTGAAGAAGAATGGGAACCGTGAAGAGTTTAGTCGTGAGAAATTATTGCGCGGGATTAGGCGAGCGTGTGAGAAGCGTCCTATTCCGGCTGAAGTACAGGAGTCCGTGGTGTCTCAAGTAGAGCGCCAAATTCGTGATGATGGCAAGAGTGAAGTGGATTCAACCGAGATCGGTAAATATGTGATGGATCAGCTAGCACATATTGATGATGTGGCTTATATTCGCTTTGCCAGTGTATACCGTGAGTTTAAGGATATTGGGGTCTTTATGGAAGAGATGAAAGCTTTTGAAGAGAAGAAGAAGTAATGGAGGAGTTAGATGAGTTATCCGTGGCAACATATTGATCCGAAAGATCAGCTGATGATCCAGTTAAGTCAACCGATTACAGAGGCAGATACTTATCTAATCAGTACACTGTATAAGCCACTGATGAGTGGGCAGGCCGTGTCGTTGTATTTATCGTTAAAATCAGTACTTTATTACTCACCGAAGGCATCATCTGAAATTTTGGTGTCGCGGTTATTAAGTGAGAATAATATAGGGATTGAAGCATTTTTTAACGCGCGTAGTCAGTTAGAAGCCTTGGGACTACTGGATTTATATCAGCACAAGCATCAACAGCATCAATATATTTATCAAGTGCATCCTCCTTTATCAGCGTCTGAATTTTTTAGTGATCCCATTCTGCGGACATTATTGTACCAACAAATCGGGGAATCCCATTATGACATGTTGAAGCATACATTATTACAAGGCCATGAGATATCGGATCAGTTCCGGAATATTACAAAGTCATTCTTAGATGTCTATCATTATAATGGTCAAGTGGTGTCACAAGAGCCCATTCATTCACCCAAGCAGTCAACTGTCAAGGAACAAGTGGAAGCTGAGAGTGATTTTGACTGGCAGTTTTTCAAGCAAGGGTTAAGTCAACACTTTGTAAAGGTGCAATCGATTACGAGCGAAATTCGCCAACTTATTGCGATCTATCATGTGACGTATGGCATCGATGAGCAACAAATGCAGCAAATTATTTTGGAAACAGCCGACGTTGAGACGGGGAATGTGGATGCGGCTACTCTTGAGCGAAACCTTAACCGTAAAATCCAACAATTAAACCGCTCGAATCAGTTAACCCAAAAATCCCAAGCAGTCACTCAAGCAACTGAGAGCGATGGCCCAACAGATGAAGCGTTGGCTAAGCAAGGGTTTTCGCCAGAGACAATCGAGTCGATCCAAGTCGCCTATGCGTATTCACCGCTTGACTACTTAGAGTCTATAAAGCAACAACGGCATGGGTTCGTTACCTCATCAGAAAAATGGACTATCAAGGAATTGGTGAGTCAGTCCCGATTAACAGCACCAGTCATTAATATCTTGCTGAGTTATATTTTAATTATTAAAGATAATCCGACGTTAGAGAAAAATTATGCGCTCAAAATTGCCAATGACTGGGCCCAAAAAGGTATTCGAACACCAGAAGAAGCGATGAAGCTTATTTATGACTTGTATCGACAACAGAACTCGTCGAACAAGCCAAGAACCAATAAATCGCGTTCATCCTACAAAGGAACATCGTCAAAACGTGAGTCGCTCCCGGACTGGGTAAGTAATCCAGTTGCAGAAGAAGAACGCCTCAGCCCAGAGAAAGAAGCCGAAATGCGCCAAAAATTACAACAAATTAGCCACTTAACTAGAGGAGAATCATAATGGAGAGTATGCGTGATTTATTGAAATATTATGATAAAGACAACAAGATGCAGGAGCAGTTCGAAGCGATCTTGCGTGAAGAAGTCTTTACCGATACTGATGTGAAAGGCTTCTTGAATGAGCATCAAGATTTGTCTGAAGAAGTCATTCGCCGGAGTTCAGCTATATTATACGAATTTGTAAATGAGAAGAAAAAATTTCAGCACAATGAACGCGGCTTAGTCTCCGGCCATTATCCTGTCTTAGTGCGGCATAATAATCAAATTGAGATTGAATATGTCCCAACTAAAGAAGAAAAGCAGCGCCAAAAACAAGTATCTGAGAAGAAGCGTTTGAACTTATTTTATATGCAATCAGATGTGCAAGGGGCTTCTTTTGATACGTTAGAGCTTACGCAACAACGTGAGGAAGCGATCGTGAAAGCAACGGACTTCATTACCCAATATGATCCGAAGAGTGCAGAGTATCAGAAGGCACTTTATTTACATGGAGCATTTGGTGTAGGGAAGACCTTCTTATTAGGAGCGGTAGCGAAGGCCTTAACGAAAAAAGGACATACAGTCGCGTTAGTTTATTATCCATCGTTTTGTACGGATATGAAGGAATCAATTCGCGATAATTCGGTTAATCAAAAGGTAGATTACTTCAAATCAGTTGAAGTGTTGATGCTAGATGATATTGGGGCCGAATCTTTATCGACGTGGATTCGTGATGATATTTTGGGAATTATCTTACAACATCGGATGCAATATAATTTACCTACATTTTTTACGTCCAACTTAAGCATGCAGCAATTGCAAGATGAGCACTTATCGACGGCTAATAATGGAGCGCACGAACCGATGAAAGCCCGCCGTATAATGGAGCGCATTAAATACTTAGCTGAAGAAATCGAGCTTAAAGGAAAAAACAAACGCCATTCGTAAAAAAATAAAAATTGTGCTTGCATTTTGTATAAAATCCAGTTAAAATAAATAACATATTAGATTAAATCAATAAAATTCAGAAAACAAAGGAAAGATTCCCATGCAAACTCAGACGAAAGCTATTGTGATTATTATTTAATATCGGACTAACACACTTAGATTTTTTTCTCAAGTTGTTTTAGTCCTATTCGTACGGAGAGATGGATGGGACTAAAGGCCTCCCATTTATCAAGGATGGGGGGCCTTTTGTGTGATTTGGATAGCGTTGATGATCTAATCATCTTAATTATATAGAGGAGTGATTTTATGGAACAAAAATTAAGCACAAAGCATTATATCACGATTGGTGTGATGTTATTTGGGATGTTTTTTGGAGCCGGGAATTTAATTTTTCCGATTTTTATGGGTCAGAATGCGGGCGTTAATTTCAGTCAAGCCACATTAGGATTTATTATTACGGGGGTTATTGTGCCGTTTCTAGGAATTGTGGCGCTCGGTGTTAGTCGAAAAGAGAGTGTCTTCGAAATGGCAAGTAAAGTTCATCCTATTTTTGGGTATATCTTTACTGTCGCGCTTTATATGACAATTGGTCCATTATTTGCGATTCCGCGATTAGCAACGGTTCCGTTTGAAATTTCAATGACACCGTTCGTTCCCGATTCAGCTGAAACATTGGGCTTAGCAATTTTTTCTATTTTATTTTTTGCCGTGTCTTTATTTATGTCGCTTAATCCAACAAAAGTATTAACATATGTTGGGAAATGGCTAACACCAGCCTTTTTAGTTGTATTAGCTATTTTATTCCTGACAGCAATCTTCAATCCAATGGGAGAAGCAACTAGTACGATGGCCGTTGATAAATATATCGAACAACCATTCTTTACCGGATTTTTAGAAGGATACAATACAATGGATGCGTTGGCGTCGTTAGCTTTTGGGGTTGTTGTAATTAATACGATAAAACAATTAGGTGTGAGTGAACCTAAAGCAATGGCGATTTCATTGACAAAATCAGGCGTTATTTCGCTGTTGTTAATGGCGGTTATTTACTGGGCAATGGCATTTGTCGGAGCGAGTAGTGTCAGTACGTTAGGAATGTTCGAGAATGGTGGATTGGCGCTCGGTGCGGTGAATCGTCATTACTTCGGAGGGGCAGGAAATATTTTGCTGGCATTGATGGTCATCTTAGCTTGTGTGAAGACATCAGTTGGGTTGACAGTTGCGATTTCAGAATCATTCGTTGAGATGTTCCCGAACAGCTTTAGCTATAAAACATGGGTTGTTTTAGTCAGTCTATTAGCAGGTGGATTAGCCAATATCGGGTTAACAAATGTTATTGCGTTCGCGGTACCCGTCTTGATGTTTTTATACCCACTAGCAATTACGTTAATTTTTGTCGCATTGTTGTCACGCTTATTCAATGATAGTCCAATTGTCTACATTGGAACGATTTTATTCGTCTTACCGATTAGCTTATTGGATGGGATCCGTGCAGCTTTAGGAACAGTGGCTTCTTTGGAAAATTACACTGCAACATTGCAACCCTTCTTCAATGCAAGTGATCGGGTTGTTCCATTTATGGCATATGGAATGGGTTGGGTTGTGCCAGCTGTTATCGGCTTCGTCCTTTCATATGTCCTCTATATGACTATGAGCCCGCGCTTGAAGCGGGTAGATCGTCACCACTCTACAGCAGAATAAAGCTTAAAATAAGTAGCGCCCAGTGCAAACTGAGCGCTGCTTATTTTAATGCCATTAAAGATAGATGAGATTATATTAAAAAAAACACTAGCATCCCTATCGATTCCTTGATAAAATAGAAGGAGCTAAAAAAAAGTAAGTGAAAAAATATCACGACTCAGTGAGTCCTATCTGTTATAAGATGAGTGATCAAGTAAAGGAGTATGAGAATGGGAATTGTATTAATTTTATTACTATTTTTGATTGTTGGTATTTGGGGAGCACTCGTTCATATTGAAGATTTGGATCATTATGATGAATATGCTCCGTTTTTACATGATACACAAGCGCTAACTCCGCAACAATTTTTGGATTTTTATGAGGAGAAATTTCGGATAACCCGTCAATCTTTTCATAAAAAAGCTGAAGGTCCTGGAGTTCATGTAATATATAACAAGACCAGTGATATTTACTATATTCAACGACACGAGCAGATTTTGCAGTTCATATATAGTCAACTGACTGCAGAAGCAAGCGACATTGCAGTGGCTCAGGCAGCGGGCGATCAATTAGGGATAAAAGTGCGCTTGTTAGCAGACACCTCGCTAACTGATTTAGAAGAATTAGAATTGCTTACGGCAAAAGAATTTTATGTTGCCGAATAGATTGTTTTAGGTGAGTGAATGACTTTATTTTTATAAAAAAATAAAGATGTGTAAACGCTGTGAGAACAGTGAATTTTGATGGGTTATCAGAGTGTTTATGTATAAATCATTGTATAAAGAGAAATTAAGGTGGTCTAATCACTTGTTTTACTCAGTTTTTATCTAATTGATTGATGGATACTTGTGATACAATGTGGTAGTGGCAAAAGAGGATAAGGAAGAGGATTAGATGTTTGATATTTTCAAAAAATTAGATTGGTTTTTTAAGCTCCGAGCGAAAACATACGGCTTAGCGGTAGTGTGTTTACTCGTTGTTTCGCTAGCCAGTGCGGTAACGCCAATCATTATCGGAAATTTGATTGATGCCTTGGCGGAGCGAACATTGGTAGCTAGCGATATTTATTTACAAATTGGAATTATTTTTGGATTGGGTGTGTTGATGTACGCGTTACGTTATGCATGGCGGGCTTTAATATTTACCAATTCAACCATGTTAGAAGCGATTATGCGTAATAAGTTGTTCGATCATTTCACGAAGATGGATAGTGAGTTTTTCCATGAGCATCGGACAGGAGACTTGATGGCGCATGCGACGAATGATTTAGCATCACTTAAATTCGTGGCAGGGGGCGGAATTTTGACATTGACGGATTCGATTGTCGTAAGTGCGACGACGCTGTTCAGTATGTTTGTCTTTATTGATTGGCAGTTAACCTTACTGACGATTGTGCCGTTCCCATTACTGATTGTTATCTCACGAAAGCTTGGAAAGGTCATTAATACAAGATTCCGCAAGTCATTGGAATCTTTTTCACGTGTGAATGATCATGTTCAGGAGAGTGTCTCTGGGATTCGAGTGATTAAGGCATTCGGTGAAGAGCAGGATGACTATGCGAGTTATTCTGAGGATATCGAACATGTTGTGGAGATGAATAAACAAGTATTTAAAATTGACTCACTCTATCGACCAGCGATTGATTCCATTACGAGTTTATCGTACTTGTTAGCTTTAATTTTTGGGACATATTTTATTTATAACGGTCGGATTACGATTGGGAATCTAGTTTCTTATTTTAGTTACTTAGCGATGATGACGTGGCCGCTCTTGGCAGTTGGTTTCTTAGCTAATACGCTTGAACGTGGAAATGTCAGTTATGATCGTATTCAAGAGTTACTTAATAATAAATCTAATATTAAAGAAGCTCAAAATCCTGTCAGAGAGCCAATTAAGGGCGATATTCACTTCGATGTTCGGTCATTTCAATATGAAGATGATGAAGCGGTGTTGTTAGAAGATGTCCAATTTGAACTAAAGGCTGGGCAGACGCTAGGATTGGTTGGTAAGACTGGTTCCGGTAAGAGTACGATCTTTAAGTTGCTGATGCGTGATTATGATCATTATAAGGGTCAGATTACGTACGGCGGGATTGATATTAAGGATTACGCGGTTGATAGTGTGGCAGAGGCTATTGGTTATGTGGCACAAGAGCCTTTCTTATTCTCGCACTCGATTGCGGAAAATATTCGCTTCGGCAATCCGTCCTTGTCTTTGGACCAAGTAGCGGAATTTGCCAAATTGTCCGATGTATATGAAGATATCATGGGCTTCCCTGAACAATTTGATACGCAAGTAGGAGAAAAAGGAGTAGCTCTCTCGGGTGGACAGAAGCAACGAATTTCGATTGCACGTGCACTCGCCGTGGAACCAGACTATCTCTTCTTAGATGATTCACTCTCAGCGGTGGATGCGCAGACAGAGCATAAAATTTTGGCCAACTTTAGAGAATTGCGCCAAAACCGTACGACAATTATTGCCTCACATAAGATTAGTTCGGTGATGGATGCGGACTTGATCTTAGTGATGGAACAAGGTCGCGTGATCGGTAAAGGGACACATGATGATTTAATCGGATCAAATGAGTGGTACAGTAAGATGTATCAAAAACAACAACTAGAAGAAAAAGTAGAAGGAGGGGATCAATATGGAGCGTAAGGATTATCAGATTTCGTTTTCGCTCAAGGAGAACCTCTCGATTATGATGCGATTGTTGCAATTTGCTCAACCTTATTGGAAGGTTTTTACGTTATCATTGATAGCGATGGCGGTTGTATCCGGAATTAATGCGTATTTACCCATTATTGTTCAGCGCTATATTGACCAATATTTAGTGAATGATGTGTTCGAAGTTGGGATACTTGTACGGGTCTTATTATTTTATGCGGGATTGACGATAGCGAAACTTGCATTGACTTATATTAAGGATTATCTTTTCAAGAATGCCTCAGAACAAACAGTAGCCAACTTACGCCGTTCAATTTATGAACATGTTATTCACTTGGAGATGCGCTACTTCGACCAAACCCCGAATGGATCGGTTGTCTCTCGTGTGACCAATGATACGGAGACTATCAAGGAATTTTGGAATGTCTTTATGCAAGTAGCGAATGGCTTGTTTAACGCGATATCGATTGCCATTGCGATGTTTACGTTGGATGTGAAACTCGCGCTTATCTTTATGGCTTTCTTACCGGTAGTGATTATCTTAATGTACATCTATCAGAAAAAAAGTACGGTTATTTATGGAAGAATGCGGGAAGCATTGTCCAAGGTGAATACAGAGCTTGCGGAGTCAATTACCGGGATGATGACTATTCAACATTTCAATCAAACAGATCGTAAAAAAGAAGAATTTGATAATGTCAATCAAGAATATGTTGATGCTCGTATTAAGATGTTTAAGATGGATGCCGTCTTGTTGATGCCAGCGATTAGCTTCATTGAAGTGGTTGTGTTAGTGATTATTTTACTCATGTTCGGACAAGAATACTTGAGTGGGATAGCAGTTAACGTGGGGGTGCTCTATGCCTTCACACAGTATGCCAAGCAATTCTTCAACCCAATCGGCGAGATTATGAACAGTTTAAGTATCTTCCAAAATGGGCTTGTTTCCGGCTCGCGAGTTATTCACTTAATTGACAAAGATGACTTAGCTCCACATGCCAATCCAGAGGCAACTGGTGAAGTGACCGCTGGAAAAATTGAAATTACTGACTTAACTTTCTCTTACGATGGCGAGAATGATGTCTTAAAAAATATCAACATTACTGCCGAAGCAGGCGAAACAATCGCTCTAGTTGGGCAGACTGGTTCTGGGAAGAGTTCAATTATTAACTTATTGATGCGCTTCTATGAATTTAATCGAGGAAGCATTAAAATTGATGACCAGTCGATTAAAGAGATTAAAGATAGTGACTTGCGCGAAAAAATGGGCTTAGTACTTCAAGATAGCTTCATGTTCTACGGTAATGTACGCGATAATATTACGATGTATGGAGACTTTACCGATCAAGAGGTGCGCAAAGCTGCTGAGTTCGTTAATGCTGACAAGATTATTGATAACTTAGAGGATGGGTATCAGTCAAAAGTTATTGAGCGGGGAGCTTCCTTCTCTACAGGTGAGAAGCAGTTAATTAGTTTTGCGCGGACCATTTTACGTGATCCAACGATTCTGATTCTAGATGAAGCAACCGCTAATATCGATACGGAAACTGAGATGATGATCCAAGAAGGGTTATCTAATATGCGACAAGGACGGACAACGATTGTAATTGCCCACCGTCTATCAACTATTAAGGAAGCAGATCGCATCTATGTCTTGCGTCAAGGGGAAATTATTGAATCGGGCACTCACGATGAATTGATTGCACAAGGTGGTATGTATTATGATATGTACGAATTACAAACAACAGATGCTTAACTAATCAGAAAGCTACTTTGGATAATTTATCTGAAGTAGTTTTTTTATAAGCAATGAAGGGAAGGATAAGATATTTAAGGAGCTTCTTATATAATATTAGGTCTAATATTCGCGATGTATAGGGGATTTCTGATATAATGAGTAAGATTGATGAAGGGAAGGATGATGAAATGATTACGTTGAAGTCGAAGCGAGAAATCGAAAGTATGAATCAGTCCGGGAGTATCTTGGCTGAGATTCATGAGCGGTTACGTGATTTTATCAAACCAGGTGTAACGGGACTTGAGATTGATCAATTCGTAGAAAATATAATTGATGAAAAAGGAGCAGAAGCCGAACAAAAAGGTTATCAAGGCTATGAATATGCGACGTGTGTGACGATTAATGATGAAATTTGTCACGGTTTTCCACGGAAAGAGCCACTGGAAGAAGGCGACTTAGTGAAGGTCGATATGGTCATCAACTATGAAGGAGCCTTGTCGGATTCATGCTGGAGTTATGCGGTCGGTGAAGTGTCAGAAGAAGTACGTCACTTGATGGAGGTGACGCGAGAAGCGCTCTACGTTGGAATTGAAGCAGCTCAGCCAGGTAATCGAATTGGCGATATTGGTGCGGCTATTCAAGCATTCGTGGAACCTAAGGGCTATTCGGTTGTTCGTGAGTTTGTCGGACACGGTATTGGACCGACGTTGCATGAATCACCAAGTATTCCTCATTACGGTACTGCGGGGAGAGGAAAGCGTCTGAAGCCGGGTATGGTGATTACGATTGAACCAATGATTAATACCGGTGCGTGGAAGTCGAAGATGGATGATAACGGGTGGACTGCACGGACAATTGATGGTGGCTATAGTTGTCAATATGAACATACCTTGGCGATTACTGAGGATGGTCCACAAATTTTGACAAAACAAAAAGGCGAATAAGATAATTTTTGTTCAGGGACCTAGGCGAATAATGTACCGTCTAGGTCTTCTGTTATTGCTAATTTTCTATTAGAATGAATGATGGGAAGAAATACATCAGATGGGTTTGGAAAGGGGGGCGTGCGATGATTGATCGTGTGCTTGATTTATTGAAATATCAGTGGCTAATAGAACTAAAAGATCGAGTAAAAGCCAGTCATGTGTGGCAATATTCAACGTTTATTACATACTATATGCTGTTTACATTATTTCCACTGATTGTGGGGGTGATGAATGCTGTGAAATTTCACCAGTTGAACTTGGATCGATTCTTTGAACTTTCACGGTTAGTGTTGCCAGAACAAATTGCTGAGCGATTAGTGGTTGATTTTCAAGTGATTTATGATAATTCCACATTTGGTATTTATTTGATTGCCTTTATATCATCGGTTTGGACGATTAGTATGATGATGAATTCACTTATTATGGGCTTGAATGACGCGTATGGTGTGCCGAGTCGTCGCCATATTATTGTGACGCGACTATATGCCTTTGTATTCTTACTCGTCTTGTTAGGCTGGTTTGGAGCAGTGGGGATGGTCATTTATGTATGTCAATTAACTGGTATATTACGTGGAATTATTTTGTTACTAGCGACATTCTTTACGTGGTGCTTCTTGTACCGTTTTGGACCGAATGCGCATCAATCTTGGCGTCAAGTGATCCCGGGAGCACTCTTAGCGACCGGTTCAATTTTCATTGCTAGTATTATTTACTTATTAGTCTTGGCCTACATTCCTCCGGGGTCGATTCTGGTCACCTTGCTGGGCGGTTTCTTAATTATTCTCTCTGTTCTGCAGAAGGTGAATATGATGGTGCTGATTGGCGGCATGCTGAATGCGTACTTAATCGAACAACAGGGTGAGATTGAAGTAAAAGGCGATAATAGTCGCTTCATCAAACTTCTCCAAACCTTATCGATTATTGATTGATAACTGCTCTAGAAATAATAATCATCGTGAAAGTCGCTCTCTATCCATAAATAGAGAGCTTTTTTAGTGCTAACAATTCCTATCACAACAAGCCTTAAAAATGTAATATATATAATGAAAGGACAACATCAAAAGAAAGGATGACGACATTGCTGGAAAAAGCTATTTGTTTGGTAAGCGTGATATGTGAAATAGATGTCATATTGGATATTAAGGCATTTTCGTATTTTTGGTTAAATACTTGCTCTATAGCTATAATTTTTGTTAGTATTAATTTGTAAGGGTTTTTATTTTATTTCAATTGGGGATGGCCTCCGGTTGACTCTGTAATAGAGTGATTGATGTAATAAGACAGTATAGATAATGGAGGGATCACATAATGTATTGTTATTATACTGGCGTTACCGGTGTTTTAGCGATGAGTTTGTCCATGTTTACAAGTATGAATGTAATTAGCGGATTTGGAGCGGAATTTCCTTACCTTTTTACAGCAGGACATGTTATCTTTTTGTTTATCGTACTAGGTTTAATTGCGAAGGCATGGTTTCATTGGGTAGATTTTTATCAGTTAACGAAATATGATTTTTATAGATCGTTAATGATATATATATTCTTATACATCATTGGTTGGTTAGGATTTGCTTACAGTGGTTCGATTGCTCTTATTGTAGGTGTCATTGATGTATTTATAACCAGAAAACGCGCAGGCCTTATAAAATAAAGGTATTGAAATTTTAAATTTCCCAGCCCGATTGAGCAGTTAATTGCTCAATCGGGCTGGGGTTTTGAATATATTAATCGGTATAGCCTTCGGGGTTATTTTTCTGCCAGTTCCAAGCATCGCGACACATGTCTTTAATGCTGAGTTGAGCTGACCAATTCAATACGTCTTTTGCCTTCGTTACGTCGGCGTAACTTGTGGCAATATCGCCGGGACGACGCGGTGCAATGCTGTAAGGCACATCTACTTGATTAACATCTTGGAACGTTTTTACTAAGTCAAGAACAGAGTAGCCTTCACCGGTTCCTAAGTTGAATGCCTGTGCACCGGTTGAATCTAAGACATATTCGAGTGCCTTCAAGTGACCGAGAGCCAGATCAACGACGTGGATGTAGTCTCTGACACCCGTTCCGTCTGGGGTCTCGTAATCATCACCGAATACTTGCAGTTGCTCACGTTTGCCCACTGCGACTTGGGTAATGTAAGGCATCAAGTTATTTGGTGTGGCGGACGGATCTTCGCCCATCTGACCACTTGGATGCGCACCAATCGGATTAAAGTAGCGTAAGTTTGCCGCCGACCATTCATTATCGGCCGTATACTGATCTTCGATAAACTGTTCGATAAAGAGCTTCGTTGACCCATATGGATTGGTTGTCGATAGTGGCATATCTTCTGTGAAGGGTGCTTCATTGTGCATGCCATAGACGGTTGCACTTGAGCTGAAAACAAGCTTTTTGACTTGGTATTCATCCATCAGTTCCATCAAGACGATGGTTCCTAACAGGTTATTGCGATAATACATTAAGGGGTGAGCGACTGATTCTCCCACAGCCTTATAACCGGCAAAATGAATGACCGCTTGTAGATCATCATGTTTGTCGAATACTTTTTTTAATTCAGTTCGGTTGTTAATATCAACTTCATAAAAGATTGGACGCTTGCCAGCAATGGTTTCAATTCGGTCAAGTACTTCTGGATGCGCATTCGAGAAGTCGTCCACAATGATGACTTCATAATTTTTATTCAATAATTCAACAACAGTATGGGAGCCGATATAACCAGCTCCACCAGTGACTAAAATACTCATAATATAATCCTTTCTTTGGAGGTGTTTTGTTCATTATAGCATTAAAACCGGGGAAAACCATAATATTAAGGAAGAATTGCCTCGTGATTTATGTTAAAATAGACAAGATGGGAGGGAAGGTCGTGTTTATTTCAATTATTATGCCGGTCTATAATGTGGAGGAACATTTACATAGAGCACTTCAGTCGGTGCTGGCGCAATCATCGCAGGCGTGGGAGTTAATCTTGGTAGATGATGGGTCGACGGATCAGTCTGGGAGAATATGCGATCAGTTTCAGGCCCAATATTCAGATCAGATGATTCACGTGATTCATCAAGAAAATCTAGGCTCCGGGATGGCGCGTAATGCAGGACTTGCCCAAGCTAAAGGCGAGTATATTTATTTCGCTGATCCGGATGATTATTTGGAACCTACCTTGATTGAGGACAACCGAGCGCAGTTACTAGTGAAACCGACTGATTTGTTAGTTTTTGGCTATGAGGTCGCAATTGCTGGTTCACCTCATTTGAATGAAGTGCGCCTGCCTGCTTTTCCGAATTTAACAACTACCGAGATGGTGCGAGATCATTTTGGAAATTACTATTATAATTCACCTTATGCGTTGTGGAATAAGCTATATAAGCGAGAATTTTTAGCGGAGATTGGGGCTCAGTTTACGGATCAAGTGGTGGGACAAGATGCGCTCTTCAACCTTGATGTGTTAGCGGAAGTGTCCTCAATCGGGGTGAATCGTCAAGTCTATTATCATTACGTCAAGCATCCTGGATCAGCGATTCGACGCTTTCGTGCGAAGCGATTTGAGTTAGAAAGTCAGATTGCGCAGAAGTTAGACTGTTTGATAGATAGCTGGGGGATGTCGGATCGGTTCCGACCGCTTATTCAAGAAGCGTATTGGCAGGCTGTTTATTTGGAAGTTGTCAATTTGTCTCATTCAGATTGTCCGTTAAGTGTGGGTGAGCAAGCCCAGCGTCTACAAGCAGTTATGGCTCAGGAACAAGTTAGCCGTTATATTGATCGATCATTTGCGTCTCAAGAGACCAATGTGTTTCGTCGGCAGTTAATGCGTGCGTTATTGGCCGGTCATTATCGATGGGCACTGCGACTGATGAAGGGACGGTTAGCCGTTGAACGCGGGTCGGCTGCTATATTTTATACAGTGCGACAATGGTTAAGTTAAAGAGGTAAGAGGAGGGAACGCAATGAGTGAACCGGTTGTATCGGTGATTATTCCGACCTATAATGTAGAGCGGTATGTGGAGGAGTGTTTGGCATCGATTATGAGCCAGACCTACGAGTCGATTGAGCTCATTGTCATTGATGATGGCTCAACGGATACCACGCCCTATTTACTGAAGCAGCATCCGGGTGACTTCCACTTAATATTGAATCAAGAAAATAAAAAACAAGGCGCGGTCCGCAATGAAGGATTGGCACAAGCGACAGGGAAGTACATATTATTTGTTGATGCAGATGATCTCATAGTGCCCGAAGCGGTTCAAGTATTGGTGGCGGCAGCTGAACGTGATCAAGCCGATTTAGTGCGCTTCAACGCCGATGTCATCCAACAACACCTTCTTCCAGATATGGCTGTTAATCAGTATAATTTTAGCCATGTGTTGGAAGAAGAGGTGCTGTATACGGGCAAGCAGTTATGGTCAGTCTTGCGGAAGTCGTATCATCCTTCACCCTGTCTGTATATGACGAAGCGAGCGGTGTTAACAGAGGGAAACGTGCGCTTTCCAGAGGGGATTATTCATGAAGATGAGTGGTTTACTTTGAAGTTGTTTACATTAGTTGAGTCAATGGTTTATGTGAATCAAGCCTTGTATCAGCGACGTTATCGTTTAGCTTCAACTATGACAGATCGTTCGAACCTACAGAAGTTGCGCTCCTTCGAGTCATACAGGGAGATCTTACATCGGATGACCGAGCTGTATCATGACTTAGAACAGCCAGCTGAACGAAAATTTGTCAAACGCCAGATGCTGTCGATCTATAGTGGCTTAGAACAGCTCGAGGTACCAGCAGAGAGACGGCAAGAATTACGAGAGTTTAAGGAAATAACATTAGTGGACCGGTTGTTGTTAGATGTTCGTCGTCTAAAACAGCGCTGGTTATAGAGGAGTGAGTCGATGGTAAGGAAAAAAATTGGTGTTGTCTTCGGGACACGACCGGAAGCTATTAAGATGGCGCCGGTTATTCATACATTAAAGCAATTTCCCGCTGAATTTGAAGTTGTCGTCATTGTATCGGCCCAACACCGAGAGATGTTGGATCAAGTGCTTGATGTATTTGATATTGAGCCAGATTATGATTTGGACATTATGAAGCCGAATCAGTCACTGTCACATATCACAGCAGATGTGTTGAAAGGATTAGAGGAGATTTTTATTAAAGAAGCTTGCGATATGATCCTAGTTCATGGTGATACGACGACAAGTTTTTCAGCAGCGTTAGCAGCCTACTACCAAAAGATTCCAGTTGCTCATGTAGAGGCAGGCTTGCGGACGTATGATAAGTCCTTCCCGTTCCCAGAAGAAGTGAATCGCCAAATGATTGATAATATTGCCGATCTATATTTTGCGCCGACTAAGCAAGCGCAAGCTAATTTATTGCAAGAGAATAAACCAGTTGATGCCATTACAGTGACAGGGAATACGGCGATTGATGCACTGGCTTATACCAAGGAGATGCAGCAGTCGCACCCTGTCTTGGAGTTAGTCCCTAAAGATGAAGATAAACCGGTTATTTTACTGACGATGCATCGGCGTGAAAATTTTGGTCAACCGATGCAGCAGGTGTTTACGGTAATTAATCGGTTAACCGCTGAGTTCGATGAGTTAAATGTGATTATGCCCGTTCATCTGAATCCGAATGTGCAAGAATTGGTGGCGGAACATCTGGCGGACAATGAACACGTCCACTTATGTGAGCCTTTATCGGTAGAAGTGTTTCATCAACTGATGGCTAAGGCAACGGTTATCTTAACCGATTCAGGCGGCTTGCAGGAAGAAGCGCCCGCCTTAGATATTCCTGTTCTTGTATTGCGCGATACGACTGAGCGCCCGGAAGGAATCGAAGCAGGGACGTTGAAGTTGGTCGGGACTCATCCTGAGACCGTTTATGCTGAGACGAAGCAACTATTAACTGATAGAGCAAGTTATGAACGGATGGCTCAGGCCAAGAATCCATATGGGGATGGCCATGCGAGTGAACGCATTGTTGCCGTGTTACGAGAATTTTTCCAAGATAAGAATCGTCAGGAGGGGTATGATGAGTAATACTGGTGGATTTGACCGAACGAAGAAGATGATTATTCTAATCTCAGATGTATTATTGTATCATGTTAGTATTTATTTAGCTTTTTTCTTACGCTATCAAGGCGATTTGCCGTATAATTACTTGGCATATGAGAAAACACGAATCTATATTTTTATTTCCTTTATTGTGTTGAATATTTTGCTCGGGATCTATGTGATGTATAATAAGCGCAAGACGGATTTGATTTTACTGACTCTTATTATTCAACTTATTATGTCGGTGCTTATTATGGCGATGACGTTCTTTGGGCGATTATTTACTTTCCCGCGAACGGTCATTTTAATTAGCTTGATTACAAGTACGATTATTTTGTCACTTTGGCGGATTGTTATTTTTAAACTGTATTTGAAGCTATCTGGTAGTAAGAAAGTCGTGGTTATCGGGGATGAGGAGCAGTGCCGACAAGTGGTGCAGAACTTCGCGATGGCTAAGAACAACCGTCACGTTATCGAAGCGGTGATTACGGGACATGTGCAAGAGCATATTGAACAGCTAATTGAGTCGATTGATATTATCTATTTAGTCGATAATAGTCGACCGGAATTGACCGGTGATCTGTACCGATTAGCACTGATGCACGACAAGAAGCTCTTCTTACCAACAACTTTCGAGACATTGAAGATGGTGTCAGCGAATGTGATGACGATTGAAGATGAGAGTATCTTGGAATTGTCGATGTTTCATATTAGTCCAGAAGATGATCTGCTCAAGCGTGCCGGCGATATTTTGATTTCAGTGATATTACTTATTTTGGCTTCGCCGATTATGTTAGTAACTGCCTTGCTGATTAAAGCAACATCGAAGGGGCCTGTTTTTTATAAACAAACACGGATAACGCTTGATCAGCGAGAGTTTTCTATTTTGAAATTCCGTACGATGAGTGCTACCGCCGAGAAGGATTCTGGTCCGGTCTTAGCGCAAGCGAATGACTCGCGAGTGACAACAGTTGGTAAGTATTTGCGCTCACTTCGAATCGATGAGTTACCGCAATTGATTAATGTTTTGCGTGGTGACATGTCACTTGTTGGTCCACGTCCAGAGCGCCCGTTCTTCGTTGAACAGTTCAAGGAAGAGAATCCGTATTATGAGTTGCGTCATAATGTGCGAGCAGGTATTACAGGTTACGCACAAGTTTACGGGAAATATTCGACTGATTTCCAGGCAAAATTAAAGTTCGATCTGGTCTATATTAAGAATTATTCACTTTTGTTCGACATCCAGATTTTGCTTCAAACGATTAAAATTTTATTTGATAAAGTTTCCTCAAAAGGAGTCGACGAAGCGAGTGAATGGGGAGACACACTCCCAGACTCGATCGATATTTATAAATAACAAAAAACGAGTATCACTTGATAGTTGAGTGATACTCGTTTTTTCTCGCTTTTTTAATCATAGCGGTTAAAGTTATTCATCAGCCATTTTAAGCTGTTAAGCAAAGGTTTGGTCTCCCCCATTAAGCCAATTAGCTCAACGAATAATTCTAAACTAATGAGAATACCGAAAATGAGCAGAATAGCTCCGATAAATGATGAAAAATTCAAGAGCAAAGCGACAATTGAGAAGATGCCCGAAAGTAAGTAGAGGGCTACAACTGCTTGGCGATGCGACATACCAAGAAAAATAAACCGGTAGTGAATATGGCCAAGATCGCGTGATTTGAAGGATTGATTATTTAGCTTTCGCCGAATAATGGCATAGATCGTATCCGTAAACGGAATTCCTAAAATCACAATAGGCAAAATCAAGGCTACAAAGGTTGCGTTCTTCAAGCCAGCGAGCGAAAAGATACCAATCATGAAACCTAAAAATAGCGCACCGGTATCGCCTAAGAAAATCGTAGCTGGGAAGAAATTATATGGCCAAAAGCCCATAATCGCTGCGACTAATATAAAAATCATGACGGATAGACTAACTTGTTCGATCGCTAAGAAGAAAAAGCCAATAATTCCCATTGTTGTCAAGGAAATAATCGAAATCCCACTTGCCAACCCATCTAAGCCATCAATTAAGTTCATCGAGTTGGCAAAGCCAAGCAACCAAATCATTGTCAACAGATAACTAAACGGCCCGAAGTGAACTTCTCCCACCATAGGCAATGTAATGAAATTTAAGGCAAAATCACTATATAAATAAAAAACTGTCGCTCCGATAACAATCCCCAAACTTTTCATCAACGGCGATATAACGAGCCAATCATCAATCACACCAGTCAGCACAATAATAGTGGTGGAAAGAAAAATTGGATGAATAATCTCGCTCGGTATATCCACTAAAAAATACAGGGTGAGGAAAAAACTTGCATAAATAGCGAGTCCTCCCATTGTTGCGACGGATGTTTCTTTATGAATGACTTCTCCATCGTGATAGTCGAGTGAGTGCGTTTGGATTTTTTTGGCGAAGTAACGCAAGATGGGTGTGGTAACTAATGTTAAGAACATTGTCGCCATACACGCCAATAAAACTTCAAAAAAATTATACATAAAACCATCCTTATACCTTGCTAATAAAACGTCTCTAATACGTAACTTTATTATAACATATTTTGAACAAGGTAGTTTAAAAATGATGATTTTTTGAAGAATATCGTTTATTTTTAGCAAGATGGTCGCTCGTGATATGACGGAGGAAAGACGAACATGGAAAATAGGGACTACTTATGATAAAATTGGCGGTAGTAGTCGTTTAATGACGAATGATGAAAAAGTAAAGAATTAAAGAATAGGTGATTATATGGAAGAAAAGAACCAGCGATTTAGACAAGAACCGAGACGAAGACGCGGTTGTGGCTGTGGATGCTGCGCTGGGTGTTTAGGTGCTTTTGTGATTATTTTAGTTGTGCTAGCCGTGCTTGGTGTGTTCTTCTACAATGATATTCGCTCTGCCTTCAACGGCTTCCAACAAACGATTAGCCAAGAAAATTTGCGCCAGCAACCGGTGAACTTGACGGCGGGCGATCCATTTTCCGTCTTACTCTTGGGAATTGATTCAGGAGATTTTGAGCGGACGGATCAAGGACGATCAGATACGATCATGCTGTCATCGGTTAATCCGCATAATAATCAAACCACTATCTTGAGTATTCCACGTGACACGCGAGTCTACATCAATGAAGTAGGTTATGAAGACAAGCTAAATCATGCCTATGCGTATGGTGGGGCAGGAGCAGCCGTTAATGCTGTTCAGTCCCTCTTGAATGTCCCGATAGATTATTACATAACCGTTGATATGGCCGGTCTGCAACAGTTAATCGATGCAATTGGTGGCATTCAGCTGACACCTTCCATTGATGTGTATCAGGATGGCTATCAATTTATTGCGGGGCAGACGCTGATCGTTGATGGGGCGGGAGCTCTTGCCTATGTGCGCAATCGTCAAGATGATCCGCGCGGTGATTATGGCCGGCAAGCGCGTCAGCGAGAAGTCGTCTTAGCGACGTTAAACGCAGTTGGAAGCATCGATTCGCTAATTAACTACCGACCACTTTTAGGTACATTGGAACAAGCGGTCACCACGAATTTATCGTTTGAACAGTTAATGACGTTTTTCCAGAACTATCGCAATGTGGCTGATTCAGTGATTGAAGAACAGCTGAACGGTGAAGGGGTAACGATCGATAATATTTATTATGAAGTCATTCCGGAAGCTGAACTGAACCGCGTACAACAATTATTACGTGGCGAATTAGAATTATCATAACGAGAGAAGAGAGGATTAATTATGAGTCGAATTACAGTTGTTGGGATGGGATATGTGGGCTTATCGAATGCCGTATTACTGGCCCAACACAACCAAGTTAAAGCATTAGAAATTATCGAAGAAAAAGTGGAATTAATCAATGCCGGCAAGTCGCCTATTGTAGATCATGATATCGAAACCTACTTGGCAGAGAAAGAATTGAACTTAGAAGCAACATCAGATATTGCCAAAGCATATGAGGAGTCGCCTGAGTTTGTCGTGGTCGCAGCTCCGACAAATTATGATGAACAGACGAATTATTTCGATACATCTGCCGTCGAACGGGTGATTGAAGACGTTCTCGAACATGCGCCAGATGCAACAATTATTATAAAATCAACCGTTCCTGTCGGTTATACCAAAGATATCCGTGCAAAGTATAATACCAATAATATTATCTTCTCGCCTGAATTCTTGCGCGAAGGTCGTGCGCTCTATGATAATTTATATCCAAGCCGTATTATTATCGGTGAGGTATCCGAACGGGCAGAACAATTTGCGGAGTTATTGAAAGAAGGCGCTGAAGCAACTGAAATTGAGACCTTATTTATGGATTCGACTGAAGCAGAAGCGGTGAAACTGTTCTCCAATACCTTCTTAGCCTTACGTGTGGCTTACTTTAACGAATTGGACTCTTATGCCGAAACACGTGGCTTAGATACCAAGTCTATTATTGATGGAGTTGGACTAGATCCACGGATTGGCGATCATTACAACAATCCTTCGTTTGGGTATGGCGGTTACTGTTTACCTAAGGATACGAAGCAATTATTAGCTAACTATGCGGATGTCCCGAACAATATTATTCGGGCCATTGTCGATGCGAACCGAACACGCAAAGATTTTGTAGCAGAACAAGTTTTAGCGAAAAAACCACAAACAGTTGGTGTCTACCGTCTAACAATGAAATCGGATTCTGATAATTTCCGTCAATCAGCCATTCAAGGTGTGATGAAGCGAATTAAGGCAAAAGGTATCCCGTGTGTGGTCTATGAACCAGCTTTGGATGCGGAACACTTTTATCATTCAGAGGTTATCAAGGACTTGGCACAGTTTAAAGAACAGAGCGATGTCATTATTACGAATCGGATGACACCAGAGTTGGCAGATGTTGCGGAAAAAGTGTATACAAGAGATTTATATCACAACAATTAATTGAGGGAGGATGAGCAGGGTGGATGCATCGGTATTGGCGATTGAGGCATTAATTAGGCGTGAGGAACAGCTTTTTCATCCGGAACAAGTGCGTCCATCAATTGTCGGGAAAACAGTGCTCATTACTGGAGCAGCAGGATCGATTGGATCAGAATTATGCCGACAGTTACTAAGATTGGACCCGGATTGCCTCTTGTTGCTAGATCATAGTGAACATGGGATTTACTGTCTTCACCAAGCATTGCAGTCGCTGGAGTCAGAGACAACGCTCGTCCCCCTCATTGCTGATGTGCGAGACAAAGCACGTATGATCGCAATTTGTCAAGCGTATCAGCCAGATATTATCTGTCATGTTGCGGCTTATAAGCATGTCCCCTTGATGGAAAGCCAACCTGATGAAGCGGTGACGAACAATATTTGTGGTACTTTAAATTTACTGGAAGTGGCTACTGATCAGGAAATACGCTCGTTTGTTCTCGTGTCAACGGATAAGGCCGTTCAGCCGGTTGGGATTATGGGAGCGACTAAGCGTGTAGCTGAATTGCTCGTCTCTGCCTTCCGTGAACAGACGGGTTATCCTTATTTGGCCGTTCGCTTCGGTAATGTCTTGCAGTCGAATGGATCAGTTATCCCTCGTTTCCTTACTCAGATCGAAGCAGGCGGCCCCGTTACAATAACTGATCGCCGGATGCTGCGTTACTTCATGACGGTGCGAGAAGCTGCTCAACTTATACTGAAAGCTCTCTCCTTTTCGGATCAAGCAGATTTGTTCGTCTCCGATATGGGGACACCGGTGAAAATTATTGACTTAGCCCGAGCGCTTATTGACCAGAAGGCTGCCGGAGAGTCAATCAAGATTGTAGAAACAGGCATTCGCCCCGGTGAGCGACTAGAAGAAGTTTATTTAACAGCTGATGAATTCGTGAAAGAACAAATAGTAGAGGGGTTATTTATTGGCCAGAATATCACTCTACCCCTAGAAGAGTTAATGGACTTCATCGAACAACTCACTACTAGTCCACCAGATCAATTGAA
This sequence comes from Dolosigranulum pigrum ATCC 51524, assembly GCF_000245815.1. Classification (GTDB taxonomy): domain Bacteria; phylum Bacillota; class Bacilli; order Lactobacillales; family Carnobacteriaceae_A; genus Dolosigranulum; species Dolosigranulum pigrum. The sequence goes on along the minus strand of NZ_JH601103.1, from coordinate 1,317,888 downwards.
AAAAATCTTATTATCTTTTGTCAACAACTATCACTAAATATATCAAACTACCTCTCGGAGGTAGTTTTTATTTGGGGACAAATACTAAGGAAGGGTGAGACAAAAGTTGATACAAAATATATGCAGAATGATAGAAATTGTGATACAATGAGAACAGGAGGGCGTGCGATGAACAGAGACTTGGCGCAATATATAGCAGAACAATTAAAAGAAATCCATCCATTTTTTAGATGGAAAGTAATTAATCATTCGAAGAAGCGAATTGTGGAGTTATACCTCACCTTTCGTGTTGAAATAACCGAAGATATTCACGTACAAGATATTCGAGGCGAGATTAACGGAGAGAAGTATATTCAGTTCGAAGATGTGATCGCCTTCTATGATTCAGTGATTTCCGATATCCAGAATGAAAACTATCTGGCTACTATCAACTTCGATCATGAACTAGGGATTGAAAAAGGACGCGTACAAGCCACTTTGAAGCATTTGATTCGAGTAGCATCCAATGGTAAAACAGAATTAGATGAATTCCTGGCTGATAGTACCATTAACACGTTTGAATTGCGTTGGGGTGAGCGCAATCTCCAACAAGCTATTCAGACGATGAAAGAAGCAGAACGATTCAATGATGAGCGGTTATTTATGCACTTCGAGGTAGAACCATCGCTTATTAATAAATTTACGGGGGGCAATGCGGTTGACGGTGTGGAGCGAATTTAGTGTAATGATTCATAGTGATGCAGAAGAAGCTGTGGCGAACTTATTGATCGAACTGGGCTCGGCAGGAGTCTCAATCGTCAATCAACATGACTTGATGGACTTGCCGGAGTATCAATATGAAGAGTTGTTGGATCGTGATGATCCTAAGTATCTCACTGATCGTATTATTGTCAAGAGTTATTTTTATGATGTGGACAATGCTGAGCACTTGAAGCAGCATATTGAAGATCAGCTGGCAACCTACCATGATTATGGTCTGAATACTAGCAACTTTACGGTTCAGTATGCAACGATTGATGAAGAAGACTGGGCAGACACGTGGAAGAAGTATTATCATCCCGTAGCATTGACTCGCTTCCTCACCATTGTTCCGCAGTGGCAGGCGTATGAGCCTCATCATTCGGATGAAATAGTCTTGAAGCTCGATCCGGGGCAAGCCTTTGGAACGGGAACGCATCCGACCACGCAACTTGCTCTCCAACTGCTAGAGACGACGATGCGTGGTGGCGAGACCTTGCTTGATGTGGGAACTGGCTCAGGTGTCTTAAGTATTGCTGCTGCTTATATGGGTGCGGGAGATATTTATGCTTATGATATCGATGCGGTGGCCACTAGAGTCGCTGCCGAAAATATTGCCCTGAATAACCAGTCCGACCAGATCAACGTGGCGGTTAATCAATCGCTGGACAATATTACTCATGAAACCGATATGATTGTCGCCAATATTTTGGCGGACATCATTATCCCCTTAACGGCCGATGCTTATCGCTTGCTGAAGCCCGGTGGAACTTTTATCACATCCGGCATTATCGACAGTAAGAAAGAAGCTGTTATTGCTGAACTAGAACGAGTCGGCTTTATTGTCGAACAGATGAACCAGATGACGGATTGGATCGGCATCCTCGCCCGCAAACCGCTTACGACTAAAGAAAAGGAGTTAAAATAATGAAGAACTTAGCACAATACATTGATCATACTGCACTAAAACCAGACGCCACGGAATTAGACATCCAAAAAATCTGTCTAGAAGCTAAAGAACATCACTTCAAGTCCGTCTGTGTGAACCCAACTTGGGTCGAATATTGTCGAGACTTCTTGCACGGATCAGATGTAGAAATCTGTACGGTCATCGGCTTCCCCCTCGGAGCTAATGCGATGGAAGCAAAAGCCCAAGAAGCGAAGTTAGCTGTCGAACAAGGCGCGACTGAAGTGGATATGGTCATTAACATTGGCCGCTTGAAGAGTGAAGATTACCGAACTGTTGCTCGTGACATTAAAGGGGTCGTCCAAGCTGTTCAAGGCAAAGCGATCGTAAAAGTGATCATCGAAACATCACTACTGACAAAATACGAAAAAATTCGTGCGTGTGAGATTGCTAAACAAGCAGGAGCTGATTTTGTTAAAACATCGACAGGCTTCTCAGGTGGTGGTGCAACTGTGGAAGACGTCAAATTAATGCGTAGCACGGTTGGTCCAGAGATGGGTGTAAAAGCATCCGGTGGCGTTCGCAGTGCTGAAGATGCCCAAGCGATGATTGAAGCGGGTGCAACTCGGATTGGAGCTTCCAGTGGTGTCAAGATCGTCAGTGGTCAAACAGCTGACTCAGGCGAATATTGATCATATAGCGCAAAAGCTTTATAATAAGAACAACAATAACCAGCACTAATCGCAGTGCTGGTTATTCCCTTAAGAACATCCAATAAGAAGGTGAAACAGATGTCTGTGAAGAAAAATTATACTCCCCAAGAAGTTATCGCTCTATGCTTAACGTATATGAGCAGTGAACATGTGACCTTTGTGAAGCGTGCATATGACTTAGCTGAGAAAGCACATGCCGGACAGATGCGAAAGTCGGGCGAACAATTTATCTCTCACCCGGTGCAAGTCGCGGCGATCTTAGCCGAACTAAGAATGGATCCGGTTACTGTCGCAACGGGCTTCTTACACGACGTTGTAGAAGATACCGAATATACGTACGCTGATATCGCTGAGCTATTCAACCCAGAAGTGGCAGATCTAGTCGATGGCGTGACCAAGTTAGGAAAATTCAAATTCAAATCCAAAAAAGAACACCAAGCCGAAAATCACCGCAAAATGTTAATTGCGATGGCTCAAGACGTACGCGTTGTCTTGGTGAAACTAGCCGACCGCTTACATAACATGCGGACTCTGAGTTATCACCGCAAAGAAAAGCAAGTCGATATCGCAACGGAGACGATGGAAATCTATGCCCCACTAGCGGATCGACTCGGAATTAGCCGCATTAAATGGGAGCTAGAGGATATCTCCTTACGCTACACGAACTCCCAGCAATATTACCGAATCGTGCATATGATGAACTCGCGCCGAGAAGATCGCGAGCGCTATATTGAGAATGCGAAGGCTACCATCCAAGAAGCCGTCGACGAACTTGATATTGAAGCCGATATTACCGGGCGCCCTAAGCATATCTTTTCGATTTACAAAAAAATGCGTAATCAGAAGAAGCAATTCAGCGAAATCTATGACTTACTGGCGCTACGAGTGATTGTGCCATCGATTAAAGACTGCTACGGCGTGCTCGGAGCGATTCACACCAAGTGGAAGCCGATGCCAGGGCGCTTCAAGGACTACATCGCCATGCCGAAAGCGAACATGTACCAGTCACTGCACACCACCGTGCTAGGACCGGATGCAACACCGCTAGAAGTCCAGATCCGTACCTTTAAGATGCATGAGATTGCTGAGTACGGGGTAGCGGCACACTGGGCTTATAAGGAAGGTATTACAACCAAAGCACCCACCGATGAGATGGACCAACATATCTCCTGGTTCCGTGATATTATCGAGTTGCAGACTGAATCCAATACTGCCAGTGACTTCATGGACTCGATCAAGCAAGATATCTTCAAGGATAAAGTCTACGTCTTCAGTCCAAAAGGGGATGTCATGGAACTGCCTCGCGATTCCAGCACACTGGACTTCGCTTATCATGTCCATACTGAAGTCGGCAATCAATCGACCGGTGCTAAAGTTAACGGTAAAATCGTCCCACTGAACTATAAGCTGAAAAACGGCGATATTGTAGAGATGTTAACCTCCAGCAGTTCTTTCGGTCCAAGTCGAGACTGGTTGAAGTATGTGAATACCTCCAAGGCGAAAAATCGCATTAAGCATTTCTTCAAGACGCAGCAGAAGGACGCGAGCTGATGCAAGAGCACCTTGAGCGACTGGACTTCACGCCTAAAGACTTTCTCGATGATAAAGACCGGATGCATGCTCTAGCCGAGCGCTTTAACTATAAGAATGAACAAGACTTGTATGCCGCGCTAGGATTCGGTGAGATTAAAGGAGCAACAGTAGTAGCGCGTCTGACGGAAGAGGATCGACGCAAGCGAGAGCAAGAACGCCAGAAGACAGCTGATACGAACACTGCGCAGTTGAATAAAGAGCCTGAGAAGATGAAAATCCGGCACGAGGATGGAGTGATCGTGCAAGGAGCTGACAACTTACTGCTACGACTCAGCAAGTGCTGTAACCCTGTGCCTGGGGATGATATTGTCGGCTACGTCACGCGTGGTCGGGGAATTTCGGTTCACCGTCGCGACTGTGCCAATGTCAAGGATGACAAGACAACGGGTGAGCGTCTGATCGAAGTCGAATGGGAGAACACGAAGTCAAGTGAAAAAGTCTACGATAGCGAGTTACAGATTACCGGCTATGACCGAACTGGCTTGCTGAATGACGTGCTCCAAGTCATCAATACTCAAACCGACACCTTACGCAATGTGGTTGGTCAAGTGAACGATGAAGAGATCGTTGTTATTAAAGTCAAAGTTGGTATCAATAATCTACAAGATCTTAAAATACTTGTCGACAAGATTAAGAAAGTCCCTGACGTCTATTCTGTTAAACGCTTAGCCACTTAAGCAACAACACAAGAACTCATACTACAAGAAGAATTCAGAAGGATGATAACATGCGAATTGTACTACAACGTGTCTCTCAAGCCAGCGTGACGATTAACGGTGAGGTGACCGGCCAGATTAACCGCGGCTTTGTTATCTTAGTTGGCGTGGAAGATGCCGATACGATGGAGGATGTCGATTACTTAACGCGAAAAATAGCTGGTATGCGTATCTTCGAAGATGAAGCAGGGAAGATGAATCATTCGCTCGATCAAGTCGGGGGCGAGATTTTATCGATTTCCCAATTCACCTTGCATGCCTCCACGCGAAAAGGCAACCGCCCCAGCTTCACACGAGCCGGGGACCCCGATCATGCCGAACAATTATACGACGCCTTGAACGACCGCTTGCGCAAGGAAGGCTTAACCGTCGCAACCGGAGAATTCGGCGCTGATATGGCAGTTGACCTCACCAATGACGGCCCTGTCACCATCATCATTGACTCACAGGCCAAAGATTTTTAAATAAATGAACGACTAACAGCTTGTCTGCTTCACCGTGGATGAGCTGTTTTTGGATTGGATAAAAAGAAATAAGGGTCTTGCTCAGCTAGAAGAATTCACCACAACAATTCGCTGATTCTAGAATTTCAAGCTAAACAGTAATACTAAAAGTAGGTATTGAAAAAGATTTCAAAAATAAGATAATTAGGGGTATAATGAAGTTAATAGAATAAATTTAATAATCGAGGAGAGTGAAGTTATTATGGATTTAAAGGAGATTAAAAGTTCACTACAAAATAATATACAAAAATTTGTAGATTTTTGTAAAAGAAATTCATGTACTGTAGCTTTTGAACATATAAATTACCTAGAAACAATAAATAGATTGGAAATAGTCAGAGATGAACTAGAGAATAAAGAAATAATTGAATTGTTTACTGCATTACTAATTACATATGATAAAAAATTAGAAGAATTAAATTATGAAACAGTACATTATGATAAAGGAAAAGCCCCATATAATAAATTTCAACACATAATTGATGATTTAGCAGATGAAATAAAAAGAATTAATTATTTAAAAATTATAAAAAATAAGAATATAAACTTAGTAGGTAGTAATGGATCTGGCAAATCAGCTTTTGCTTCATTTATGAAAGATTCTCTTTCAGATAAAATTATGGTAATACCTGCACAGAAATATTTATATTATCATCATAATCCTAGTTCTGTTGAGGACTTAAATAAAGAACACCTAATGGAAAAATTAAATATTAACTATTCAAAGAAATTTTATGAACCTATTGGAGAGGGTGGATATTATTATTTAAATAGTAATTTAGAAAGACAATTTACAACATTAATTATATCGACAATCAATGAGTACGTAGATACTTCAATGAAGATGCAAGAAGGAATTTTCAGTGAAACTGGTATTAGAAATGGTAAGTATATTTATATTAAGTTTAAAAGCATGTGGAAGAGTTTAATACCAAAAATTCAATGGGATCTAAATTTTGTTAAAAGAACCATTAACCCAATAATAAATGATAATATTCCATATGATATAAATAATATGAGTGATGGGGAAAAAGCTATAGTATACTACTTATTAAGTGTTTTAAATGCTAAAGAAAATAGTATTATAATAGTTGATGAACCTGAAACATATTTAAATCCATCTATATATAAGAAAATGTGGGATTTATTAGAAAAAGAACGTGATGATTGTAAATTTATTTATATATCACATAGTATAGAATTTATAAATTCAAGATATAATCAAGATTTATATTGGATAAAATCATTTGATGGAAATACAAACTGGCAAATTAATCCAATTTCTGAAAAAGAAAAAGAAAAATTGCCAACTGAATTATTGACTGAGTTATTAGGAATAGCTAAACCAATTATATTCTGTGAAGGTAATCATAACAGTTTAGATTATAAAGTTTACTCTAAATTATTTGATGGAGTGGCCAATATTATTCCTGTTAAGGGGCATCTTAATGTTGTTGCATATACTAAATCTTATAATAATCTCCCAAATAAAAATAATATAGCCTTTGGGATTATTGATCGAGATCAGCATAGTAAAGATCAACTTAGTAAATGGCGGGAAGATAACATTTTCCCAATAGAATTTAATGAAATTGAAATGTTACTTTTGAATGAAGAAGTAATGGAAGCAGTCTTAAATGCTAATTTCTATGATAATAAAAAAAATAAAGAGAAAATAGCTACTTTTAAAAATAAATTTTTAGAAATTTTAAAAAAACGCAAACGTAAAATATTAGATGAATTTAGAAAGAATAAGATTGATTCATTTTTAAAAAGTGAACGAGTTGAGGATGAGACAAAGAAGACAGATGAAATAATTAATGATATTACTCAAAAGTTGCAGAACATGAATATTGAACAATATCTCGATGATACAGAGAAAAAAATAACTATAGTTTGGATGGATAAAAACTACTGTGAAGCGTTAAAAATTTGTCCATTTAAAAATATGATAAATGAAGCAGAAAAAATTTTTAATATAAATTCTTACACAGAAGTTGCTATTACTCAAATAGCTAACAATAGCAAATTATGTAAAATCTTACTAGATAAATATTTCCCGTTTTATGATAAGCTCCATCAAGCTAAATAATTAAAATCAAAATCTATTGAATATTAATCATAAAATTATATGAACAAAAAGGAGTGATTAAATGATGGATCAGCCGATTGAGCAGTTGATTAAGAGTAAGCAGCGTGTTCAGAAGCATGGGGAGGTGTTTACGCCGGCTTGGATGGTGAAGAAGATGATTGAGACGGAGGGAATCAAGGAAGCTTGTGAGAATTTGACAGCAACGTTTTTGGAACCAGCTGCGGGGGAAGGGAATTTCTTAATTGCTATTCTGATGAAGAAGTTAGAGATGGTCGAGCGAGAATATGGTAAGACGATTCAACAGTTTGAACAGTTTTCACTTCTAGCATTGTCAACGCTATATGGAATCGAATTGTTGGAAGATAATGCGCAGATGTGTGTGATGAATATGTTCGAGGTATTCAGCGATTATTATACCCAAGTAGCGACCAACTTCGATCAACCCAAGAATTCTGATGTAATCAAAAGTGCAAAAGTGATCATTAAAGCCAACATTGCTCAGGGAAATTTTTTAACTCGAAAAATTGAAACGGGCGAACCTATTATCTTCTCAGAATGGGAAGCAATAAATGAATTGTTAGCAAGTACGGAACAAATTACTATTAATCGAACTGAATATACTTTAGATGAAATCTATAATGGTGTTGATAGAGAATCCGGTGTAATGTACAAAAAAGAGACAGGGAATAAACAATTGAACTTATTTGATCTGTTCAATGAGCAATTAGAGGTTGAACAAGAACCGTATTATCGTTATAAGCCCGTAAATATTACTCAAATTCATAAAGAGGAAGTGGAAGAGTATGAGTTGTAAAACTGAAATTAAACCATTCGAACAACAGCATATTACAATCTATGCCTATACGTTGCCTGAGGTACCTAATCATAATGGCTATATAAAAATTGGGGATACAAGACGAGATGTGCAGGTTCGCATTAATGAACAGCTTGGCACATCTGGCTTGAAACCTAATATCTTATGGGATAAAGTTGCTCGTCATAAGAGTGGAGAATGGTTCCGTGATCATGATTTGCATCGTTTTTTAGAGTTACATAATATTGAACGTGAAAGTTTTGGCACGACAGCTCGTGAATGGTTTTTCTTCAATGGGCATCCTGAGCAAGCTGAAGAATTAACAGAAAAGTTTATTCATCGTGACTTTAGTGAGGCTCAGAGAAATGAAATTGTCCAAACTGATTATATCCTACGCGAAGAACAAGAAAAAGCAGTGGCATTAACCCATCAATATTTTCAGGAGCATTCCAATGCTAGCTTCTTATGGAATGCAAAACCGCGATTCGGGAAAACACTTAGTACGTATGATCTTGTCCGACGTCTTGAAGCAAAGAATGTTTTAATAGTCACGAATCGTCCGGCCGTTGCTAACTCTTGGTATGATGACTTCGAGAAATTTATTGCGCATCAAGAGGACAACCTGTATTTTGTGTCGGATACAGATGGTCTAACACATAAAGCCATCTCTCGTTCTAATTATGCAGATATTGTTATCAATTCAGACGACCATTCTGTTCGACAAATATCATTTGTATCACTACAAGATCTTAAAGGAGCTAAATTCGCTGGCGGAGACTATGATAAGTTAAACTTCATCCCAATGATTGAATGGGATTTGTTAGTCATTGATGAAGCTCATGAAGGAGTGGATACCGCTAAGACCGAGCAAGCGTTTGATAAAATCACACGAAAGCATACCCTTCACTTATCAGGAACACCATTTAAAGCCATTGCTCATGGTAAATTTCCAGAAGAAGCAATTTACAACTGGTCTTACTTAGATGAACAACAAGCGAAACACAATTGGAATTATGCTCAAGAAGATGATAATCCTTATGAGAAACTACCAGAACTTAGTTTATTCACGTATCAGATGAGTCAAATGGTGAGCGAACAACTAAAGCAAGGCACAGCCATAATGAATGAAGTGAATCGTGATTTTGCGTTTGATTTGAATGAATTCTTCTCAGCAGATGATGACGGGAAGTTTAAACATCAAGAATCTGTCAAAAAGTTCTTGGATAACTTATCAAGTGGGAAGTTTCCTTTTGCATCTGGAGAGTATAAAAATGAATTGAATCATACATTCTGGTTGCTTCCATGGGTTAATAGTTGTAAAGCATTGAAGAAATTATTGGACAAACATCCTGTCTTTAAAGAATATGAAGTCATCTTAGCTGCTGGAGACGGGAAACCATTAGTAGAAGAAAATGCGGAACAATTAGAAGGAGAGGCTAATAATTTTCCAGCGAATGAGAAGAGCTTTGACCGAGTGACAAAAGCAATTAAAGAACATGAGAAAACTATTACGTTATCTTGCGGTCAATTGACAACCGGGGTGACTATTCCTGCTTGGACAGGGATTATGATGTTGAATAATATAACAAGTCCAGAATTATATTTCCAAGCAGCTTTCCGTGTCCAAAATCCGTACGAAAAACAAGATGGCGATAAATTATTGAGAAAAGAGAGAGCCTACATTTTTGATTTTGCTCCAGATCGTACATTGCAATTATTTGCTGATTTTGCCATTGGACTTGTTGATGACCCTGCCACCTTTACTAATGAACAACAGAGAGAAAAAGTAAAAGAACTCTTGAATTTCTTCCCCGTTATTGCTGAGGATGAAGATGGGACGATGAAAGAGTTAGACACGGATGAAGTGATGACTATTCCGAATAAGATTAAGTCTTCTGAAGTTGTTAGTCGAGGTTTTATGAGTAACTTGCTCTTCGATAATATTGGTCGTATTTTTAATGCACCGATTGATGTTCGTCGTATTCTGGAAAAAATCAAACCAGAAGAACAAGGTAAACTTGGAAAACAAAAAGAGATTAAATCATATAATCCAATGGTGGACGAACGTGGAGACGTGGATGTGCCAGATGAAGTAGTAATTAATGAAAGTAATAAAGTATTCGGCGAAAAAATCTTCACAAATTTTGATATTAACCAAGATATTGAAGTGACCAAGCAAGTTCGAGAGATTACATCACAATTCGAACCAGCGATAGAGACCGATGAAGACAAGAAACGTTGGAAGAAAAAAGAAATTAAACAAGTAAAAGATACATTTAAAGAGAATTTGGCACCAAAACTACAAGTTGAACATAATAACTACAAGGAAACTGTTGCTGAAGTTGATCTAACATATAAGACAAGAGTTGAAGAACTTGAACAAGAAACAAATAAAAAAATTGCAATCTCATCAGAAGACCAATATGATACAATTCTTGAAGAACTCGAAACCAAGAAAAATACTCTAGAAAAAGAGAAACAAGTCAAACAAGAAGAAGTCAGTCAAACCTATAAAGAGAATATCGAAAAAGTAACTCAAGAAACAGCGCAAGAATCGGTTAAGCTTCAAATGGAAAAACAAGAAACGAAGAAGAAAAAAGAGGAAGAACATGATGTGAGAGATCACTTACGTGGATTTGCGCGAACAATTCCAGCCTTCTTGATGGCTTACGGGAATAAAGACACGAAACTAAGAAACTTTGAAGAAAATATTGATCCCGACACGTTTGAAGAATTGACGTCTATTACAATTGATGAATTCCAGAAATTGCGAGATGGCTTCATCTATGAAACAGAAGATGGAGAGAAAAAAGAATTTAAAGGTTTCTTCAATGCGGCTGTATTCGATGCGTCGATTAAAGAATTTTTCAATAAGAAAGAAGAACTGAGTGATTACTTCGATGATAGTGTGTCGGAAGATATTTTTGATTATATTCCGAACCAGGAGACGAACCAAATCTTTACACCAAAGTGGGTCGTTGAGATGATGGTGGATAAGTTGGAAGAAGAAAACCCAAGTATCTTCTCTGATCCAAGTCTGACCTTTGCGGACTTGTATGTAAAATCAGGGATGTATATTACTGAAATCGTTAAGCGACTAAACGAGGGATTGAAAGATGAGATACCAGATCGCTCACAGCGATTAAAACATATCTTCGAAAATCAAGTGTATGCCATTGCACCAAGTAATATTATTTACAATATTGCTAAAAATTATATTTATGGTGTTACTGAAGATGTGAATACAGCGAACTTGAAGGAACTAGATCTATCACCGATTGTTCAAGAGGGTGATGCACAAGATGCAATTGATAATGTATTTGGGAGAGATAAGATGAAATTTGATGTTGTGATTGGAAATCCGCCGTATCAAGAAGAGGGTAAAGGAGAAAAATCTAGAGATGAACCTATTTATAATTATTTTATAGATGAAGCTATTAAATTAGCTAATAAAACAATGTTCATTACGCCTGGGAGATTTTTATTTGATGCAGGACAAACCCCTACTAAATGGAATAAAAAAATGTTAAGTAATCCTGATTTTAAAGTTGTGTATTATAAACAACAAAGTGCTGCTGTTTTTCCAAATACTGATATTAAAGGTGGTGTTGCGGTAACTTACTATAGTTTAGATGAAAACTTTGGTGCAATTGGGACATTTACACATTTTAATGAATTGAATAATATTTTAAAAAAAGTAGTTAGTAATAATTTTGAGTCTATCAATAAATTATTACATGCCAAAAGTTCTTATAAGCTTAATAAAGAAATTTATCTTGATTATCCTGAATTTACTGATAGAGTTTCTAAAAGCGAACGCAAATCAATTCCTTCGAATATATTTGATAAAATGTCTGAAGTTTTTTCAAATGAAAAAACTAGCACAGATCAAATACAAATATATGGTAGACAAAGCAATAAAAGAGTATATAAATGGATAAATAGAAAATATATAAAAAATTATTCTAATCTAGAAAAGTATAAAGTATTTGTGCCAGCCTCTAATGGATCAGGAGCGTTAGGTGAAGTGCTTTCAACACCCCTAATCGGGGAACCCCTAATCGGGCATACCCAAACATTTATTTCATTTGGCTCATTTGATAATAAATTAGAAGCTGAAAACTTATTAAAATACCTAAAGACCAAATTTTCTAGAGCTTTATTGGGGACAATGAAAATTACACAACATAATCAAACGAAAAAAGTATGGAAAAATGTACCACTAATTGACTTTACTATACAATCTGACATTGATTGGACACAGTCTATCGAAAATATTGATAAACAACTCTATAAGAAATATAACTTAAACCAAGAAGAAATTGACTTTATTGAAGAAAAAGTACAAGCTATGGATTAAATTACTATATACAAAGGGGCAATGATAAATATTATGGATCAAGATAAGCAAATTAGTATTAAAGATATGACACATAACGAAGCACGTAATTTTTTGTTAAAACCAGAGAGTTACTGTACAATATCATTGCCCGAGTATATAGATTTCACAGAGGTAATTAAAATTGCAGTAGATAGACTTAAAACTAATAATGGTAGAGAACTAAGAAAATTACATGATTTATATGCAGCGAAGAAAAAATTAAAAGAATTTGAAAATGTTAATTATACATTTATGCAAAATAAAAATGGTGAATATAGTTGGCGTCCAATTACATTAATTCATCCATTAATTTATGTTGACTTAGTAAATTGTATTACAATAAAGAAAAATTGGGCTGAAATAGTAGAAGTATTCAATAAGCCTAGAGATATTATAAAAGGTAAATCTTTACCAGTTGGTGCACTATCGGCAGGAGAGAAAGATATTAAGAGAGTTATTTTAAATTGGTGGGAGGAATTTGAGCAACTACAAATAAAGAAATCAATGGAGTATAAATACTGCATGCACACAGATATCTCTAATTGCTATCCATCTATATATACTCACTCTATTCCATGGGCGATTATGGGAAAAGAAAGAGCAAAAGAAAATAGAAGTACAGATTACTTTCCTAATGAACTTGATGCCTTAATTAGTAATATGCAATATGGTCAGACAAATGGAATCCCTCAAGGTAGTGTATTGATGGACTTTATTGCTGAAATTGTATTGAATGGAGTAGACCTGGAAATAGAGAAAAAACTGGCGGAGTACAAAGATAGAGTAGAAATTTTCCGATATCGAGATGACTATAGAATTTTTGGTAATACAATAGAAGATGTTCATGAAGTTACAAAATATATATCAGAGATTTTAGCTAAATGGAACTTTAGTTTAAACTCAAATAAAACTTTCTTGTCAAAAGATATTATTTCTGATGCATTCAAAAAAGGAAAAAGATATTGGCAAGGAAAGCAGCCAATTTTAAAAGATTTAAATGCCCAACAACATTTACTCCAAATAAAAGAATTAGCGGATAAATTTCCAAATTCTGGAAGCCTAAAAAAAGCTTTAAATGATTTTCATACAAAATATTTTGGAGAAAATAATCAAGGATTAGACAGTAAGAGTGATATAAGCTCTTTAATTAGCATATTAGTAGATATAATGGATAATAATTCAATAGTTATAGAATTTTGTGTGGTAATAATAAGTGAGATGCTTTCGCTTATTAGTGTAGAAGAAGCAGGTCAGTATCTAGATCATATTTATAACCGGTTTAAAAATTATCCGAATTCCGATTATGTAGATATATGGTTACAAAGACTAAATTTGCCTTATAATAAATCTAGTTATAGAGAAATTAATTTTGCTAAAAAGGTTGTGGGTGGTTTTCCAAGAAATATTTGGAATCATGATTGGCTACATAAGAAGTTTGATGAAGAATCAATAGTAAATCGTAATAAGATAGAAGATCTTGATAGGAAAATTGATATGTCTAACATTGACGCATTTGCATATGTTAGCTCTGAATAATAAAGTTCATTCCTTATCGACGACAATAAGGTTGAGGGATCTTCTTCAACCAAATTGACAAATATTAATTGATATGCTATATTGTTGCTAGAAAATTGAATATTTTAATACTAGGGGAGCCTACTGTAGGCTGAGAGGAGTGATCTGACCCTTTGAACCTGATCTAGTTGATACTAGCGGAGGGAAGTATCTATTCTTTCTATACAAAATTAAGAATATTAATACGGATAGACTACTTTCCTTTGCGAAGGTAGTCTATTTTACTATAGGAGGAAATTATGATGGGAAAGAATGATGTTGCAGGATTATATTTTTCAATTTCGGAGATGAGTGATTCATTCTCGGTAATGGATGCAGTGAAAAAGATTGATCACTCTGCATTATATGAACATACATCAAGTCATATGGGATCAGTGTATCGTGGAAGAATTGAATCAGTATTTGATGCGTATAAAGCTTGGTTTATTTATATGTATGAAGAAGGTAAGCATGCTATTTTAACAGCGGCAATTGTTCATGGCGATAAGCAAGATAAAGAAATAGATTTTACACCAAAAGTAACTAATTTAAGACCAAATGAAGCAAAAACTCCTAATATTGATTTTGATATCGTTGGTCGTTTTTCTGTCTATGTGATGGGTGATGAAGATACAGACGATATAGATAATCAATTGTTATCGATAGACCAAGAACTTAATGGTCTCACACAAGTATCTAAAGGAGAATATGAACTTAGAGGGAAATTCTCACATGTCACGGCATATATTGAACAAGTTTATGCTAAATTGGCAACTAGTTTTGACCACTTTGCTATTGATTTGAAATATTATACGCATTCACCTAAGATTGATTATCATTCAGAACGATCACAGAAGAAGATGGGCATTACAACAAAAGCTTCTATTACAACGTCACCTATGACCGTTAACTATATGGAAGTAATCAACCAAGTCTTGTCAAAGGTTGATAATTCTGCGGTAGAAGCTGCAATGGATGATATTGCAACGACTTACCGTGGAAATCAAGCAGCTGTTTTTGATGTAATAAAGGCTTACTATCTTCACTCATACAAAGAGGAACAGTATAATGCTTTTGTCGGGACTATTCGGAATAGTAATACTGATCAAATGAATCAGAAGTTATTACGAGTGAATCAATCTGCGATAGAAGATATTGATTTTGATGTGATTGCTCGTTTTTCATTGTTTCCACTAGGTATTGATCAGTACCATGATGTTATTCAACAAGCAAGAGATGAAGGAAAGAACCGAGGATTAGTTATACAAGATCTAGATATATACGGTACAAATTTATCAGGATCAGTACAGGATGTAATGGATTTCTTTGAAGATGTCTATGAACTTACAGCGACACATACAGATCAATTTGCAATTGAAATTATTGTAAAAGCAACAAGTTGGATGAATCATACAACGATGGATTTAAGTCATGATTAAGAAGAATACTATCAGTTGATTAGGTTACAAATAATCAAATAAAACGTAAGCGCCCATAATTTAGGCGACTAGTTCCACCACAAACAATCCTCTAAGATAGTTAATGTAAGGCAAAACTATTGAGAGGATTGTTTGTATGTCAAAAACAGAAATTATCAAAGTAACACAGCCCAAGACTCACTCCGAAAAACTTAACTCCACTCAAATTATGAGTATCAAAACACGTGGGTTGTCCCTTATAGTATATGACCGTATTTCCTTAGATCAGTTGAGCATTTTATTAAAGGCGGTGAATGAACATGATTATTAATTACGAAGTAGCCGATCACATTTATATTGTATGCGGAAAGACTAATTTAAGAAAAGGAATTGACGGATTAGCTGAAATCATCCGATCTGACTATGATTATGATCCCTTTTCATCCGCTTTATTTTTGTTCTGTGGGTCCAGTCGCGATCGATTTAAAGCCTTGTATTGGGATGCCGATGGATTTTATCTATTGTATAAACGCCTTGAGAATGGGGTGTTCCAATGGCCCCGAACCAGTAAAGAGTTAAAAGAATTATCCCCCGAGGCCTTCCATTTATTATTGACCGGATTTAGTCCATTTCCCTCTATACATCCAGCAAAAACCGGCTCTATATTTTAAATAATTGATGATTTTCTAACTTATTATGTTATAATGATGTTATAAGGAGGTGAGCTATCATGTAAATGTACTATTAACTCGAGGAATTGATGGGTTATATATTTATGCAGTAGATGAAGAACTTCAAAATGCTCTACTGAATGCCAGTAAAGAAAGGAAAAACAATTGATGAAACAAAGTACAATTGAATTAATTAAACAATTTCATAAAGAGCGAAATTGGGAGCAGCATCATAATTTAAAAGATTTATCGTTATCTTTGACACTCGAAGCAACAGAATTATTGGAACTTTTTCAATGGAAAAATCCTGAGGAAGCAGCTAAAGAGCACTATCAAGATATGAAGGATGAGTTAGCTGATATTTTAATTTATGCAATTACAATTGCAAATAAGCTAGATGTAGACTTAGATACTATTATTGTAGAAAAAATGAAGAAGAATGCACAAAAATATCCAGTTAATGATTAATATAAACTATAATAAAACAAATCAAAAGCTCACTCCCACCATATTAAGGTTAGTGAGCTTTTTTGGCACCTTCATTTCCGTCCATTCCGCTGTTCATCTTGAAAATTTTTAGTTTCCCAGCTGTCAGCTTGGTACACATGGTCATGTTCGAAGAGTTGGTTAAGGGCGTCGGTGTGGTCAGAGAGCATGAGGCCGATCCACTTCTGCTTGCCACGGTCGGTGTAGCCGAGTTCGTCGGGGGTGTAGTAGATGACATTCATGGTTGGTCAGTCCTTTCTGTTGGTTTTTGTTCATGAGTTAGTCAGTTAGTCGGTGTTGGTGTTGGCTTGGTGGCCACCGAGAAGTTTGCTCCGCTTGATGGCAGTGCCGCCTTGGAGTAAGCTGCTGGCGTGCAGGAGCGAGGTGTAGCCGAAGCGTTGACGGATGCTGTCAATGACGTCATCGAGTCGTTCATCGCGCAGGACTTCATCGGGGGCAGTGAATAAGTCGAGCTGGGTGAATTGCTTGGATTGGCGTTTTCCCAGCGAGATATTGACGGTGCGGACAGGGTGATGATCGTAATATTGGTTGAATAGCTGTAGTGCATATTGGATTAGGCGCTGGGTTGAGTCCGTCGCATCGATGCTCATCTGACGGCGAAATCCGGATGCTTCGCAATGTTTACTATAGCCAATGCCGAGTGAGATAAGACGAGTGACTTGCTGATGTTGGCGTAGACGTAGAGCGATTGCTTCGGTCATCTCTCGAATAACGAGTTCGACTTCGCGTGGATCAGTGTAGTCGCGGTCTAAGATTTGATTCTTAGAGAAAGACGTGCTGGACGGACGATAAACGTCGGACAGTCTAGTACGGTCAATGCCGTGTGCGTGGAAGAAGAGTTGTTCGCCCATAACGCCGAATTTTCGCTTCAGCAGCGTTAAATCAGCTTGGGCTAAGTCATAAATACTGCGGATACCAAGTTGATGTAGCGTGCGTTCGGTCTGCTTGCCAATGCCCCAGAAGTCCGAGAGCGGTGTAATGGGCCACAGTTTTTCTTCGACATCTTGATAGTGCCAAGTTGCCCGGTAAGTGGGAGCGTTGTACTTGGCTTCTTGGTCGAGGGCAAGCTTAGCCAGCAAAGGGTTGTCCCCAATGCCAACTGTGGTGACGAGATGTAGTTCACGGAAGATCTGGCGCTGGATCTTGTGGGCGATCTCAACCGCATGTCCGAATAGTTGCTTGGAACCTGTCACGTCAAGGAACGATTCATCGATACTGTAGATATGTAGATCTTCGTCAGGCACATATTGGCGGAAGATTTGGACAATCTCTAAGTTCTTCTGCAAGTATAAGGCCATGCGTGGTTCGACGATCTGGATTTGAGCATACTTGGGAATGTCATAGACACGCGAGCCAGTCTTAATGCCGTAGCGTTCCTTCACGCGAGGAGAAGAGGCGAGTACTAAGCCACCCTCACGATTGGGCTTGCTGACAACGGCAATCATCGCTTTCAGTGGATGAATGCGTCGTTCTACCGCCTCCACGCTGGCGAAGAAGGACTTCACATCGATGCAGAGAATATCACGTACCGGTTCTTGTTCGTAGCGCATTTTAATTATCGGACGAGTCATAATTCCACCACCTAAAGAGAACATTTGTTTGTTTTATTAAGTTTATTATACGAACAAATGTTTGTGTAGTCAAGGGAGAATAAGTGTTTAAAGAGAAAATGTCAACTGACGTGAGGGGGTGTTTTGTGATACAATAGGGAAGAGGTGATAGGATGAGGTTAGATAAGTTATTGGCCCATAGTGGGTTTGGGACGCGCAAGCAAGTGCGAGGAATTATTAAGGATGAATTAGTGCAAGTTGATGGGGAAGTTGTGATTGATCACGGGCAGCATGTGGATCCAGATAAGCAGGAAATTCGCGTACAGAATGTGGTGGTGAATTATCAGGAATTCGTCTACTTCATGTTGAATAAGCCAGCAGGAGTGATTAGTGCGACTGAGGACCGCATGCATGAGACGGTCTTGGATTTGTTGGAGCCGAGTGATATGTATCATGAGCCCCATCCAGTTGGGCGCTTGGACTTGGATACGGAAGGGTTGCTGATTCTGACCAATGATGGGAAGTTGACGCATCACTTAACATCGCCGAATCGTCATGTATCGAAGGCGTACTTTGCAGTAGTGGAAGGGCTTGTGGATGAGTCCGATGTGGCAGCGTTCGCGGAAGGTCTGACGTTGGACGATGGCTATGAGACGCTTCCGGGTGAGTTGACGATCTTAGAGGTTGATGAAGCAGAAGTATACTCACAGATTGAGCTGATTATTCAAGAAGGAAAGTTCCACCAAGTGAAGCGCATGTTCGAAGCAGTAGATAAGGAAGTGCAGTTCTTGAAGCGCTTGAAGATGGGTAAGTTAAGCTTAGATGAGACACTAGCTCCCGGTGAATATCGTCCGTTGACTGCAGAAGAAGTACAGTTATTGCAAGACTCATAATATAGATATAAAAATGGCCCGCCAACTTTTTTAGAAGTTAGCGGGTTATTTAAGTGGGTTGCGTTTTAGGCGAAAGCACCGATAATGCCAGAAATACTGTAAAATAGCGTTAAGAAGACGAGAAAGCGTAAGGTGAACTGGGAGCGTTCCAAGTCGCGCTCATTGGTGACACGGTTGGGGCTTGGCGTCTGGATGAGGATGACGCCGAAGAGTAGAATACAGCCGTAAAAATAAAGTTGTGGGGCGAAAGCCATACTGAAGTATCCAGCTGGCCAGCCGAGTAAGGTAAGTCCATATAAGGTTCGTCGTGACATATTATCTGCCTTTCTGTTAAGGTGTAAAAATTAATGGGATTAGCGGGGTGTTTCTGACCAGAGTGAATAATTCGCTGGTTTGACCGTCGTGGATGATACATGCAAAGAACGCATGGTTTCAGGGATTGCATCAATTAAGCGTGATGGTAAGACGACATATTGAGTGCGATAGAGTTCATCTGCAATGGTGCTGTGTAAGAAGACGGCACTTAAGATGGCTCGGTTCAGTTGGTTGTATTGGCCGGATAATCCAGCAATCATTCCGGCTAATGTATCGCCCATACCACCCGTTGCCATCCCGGGATTGCCCGCTGTATTCGTCCAGATGTGATCTGAACAATAAACTTCGGTTCGGTGCTGCTTCAAGACAATGATTGCGTCAAGTTGATCGCGCCAGGCTTTGTTCTGTGAAGGGTCTTGTGCATCGGGAGTAAGTCCCGTGATACGTTCCCATTCGCCTAGATGTGGTGTGAGAATGAGTTGAGCGGGATGCGCTTGATGGTCTAATTGGGCATAATAGTAGAGCCCATCTGCATCGATAATGAATGTTTGGTGGCTGGAGACGGTTTCCCACGTGTGTTGGAAAACGGTTTTGGCTTGCGGACTGCGACCTAGACCTGGGCCGATTAAGATGGTATCTGCGGCGTTGATTTGTTCGGTTAAGGCGTCCGTATCATGCATATCCACGCACATCATTTCTGGTTGGGCACTATGAATAGCGGAGAAGCCACTCAAGTGAGTTGCTACGGTAGTCAGACCTGCTCCAGCGTGTACACATGCGCGCGCTGCTAGAATAATTGCTCCCGTCATCTGAGACGAGCCGCCGATTAATAACACCCGCCCATACGTTCCTTTATAACTATTATCCTCACGCTCCGGCAACCATGCCCGTACTAATTCACTTGTAATCTCTCGCATGCGCTCACCCCTCAGCATTCTCTTGTCCTAATAAAGTCACCCCTATATTATCACATTTCCCGTCGCTATGCCAATGTAGTGAAGTGTCCAGTAAGACTATGGCTGTATTTACAAGTGTTAATGGAAAGCAGTACAGACGTAATTTGCTTGAGAAGCATTTCCCTATAAGTTATAATTATATTATAGATAAAATCAAAGAGGTCAAGGGCTAATGGAAGTGTTAGATAGTTGGAAAAGAGTGAATAAAAAAAATCGAAAATTTGCAGATATTTTCGGATATCTTTTGGTATATCCAATGTATCCAAAAGCAGCAATCATTGGTCCTCAAAAAGAAAGTGACCAATTCGAAGAAAAATTAGACAAATGTATCGCAGATAAATATGATTATTTCGCCGATGAATATGGGTATGATAGTGAAGAAAAAAGAAAACGTATTGAGACAAATAAATACGTATTTTATGATTAACACAAATGAAATTAAATAATCAAGCATCTATCCGAGTGGGTAGGTGCTAATTTTTTTGCATAAATATCAGTTGGAACTAGATTAATGAGGAAAAAAGGTGTACAATGAAGTTGATAGATAAGAAAGGGCTTTAAATGAAGTGGAAAAAACTATTTGACTTGCCAGATAAAGTTAGAGAGGCGCTTTACTATGGATATTATGACAAAAATGAATAATGAAACGTTAACTTTTATAAGAATAGTGTTACCATGGGCATCTAAAGAAATAGAAGAAAATGGTGGAACTACGTATTTTTTCAAAGAAAATACACCAGACTATATACTAGAACTATTTGAAGAAATAAAGTCCGAAGTTGAATTTAAGATTAATTGATATAGGGATTCTTAGTAGTTATCAGGAAGTTACTAATATGAATATGAGACAGAATAAAGAATTACTAAAAAATTAAAAGTAAACTAATTTTTAAAGTTAATAATTAGGGTAAATTAGGTAACATATTGAATAAATATTATTAAGTAAAGTAGAAGGAGTACTGAAATATGGACATGGACGTGAAACCGAATAATGAAACAATGGTTTTCTTTGATAAAATTGATCCATGGATTAAACGAATAAAATTCGATAAAAATGATGATATGTTATATATATTTCAAGATGATACTCCGAAAGAGGTATTTGAGTTGTTGGATCAGATCCGACCAGAATTAGGGTTTGACGTTATCATTGTAGACGAATAATCAGTAGTATAAATTAAATATAAAGCATCTACCTTAATGGGTGGGTGCTATTTTTGTACATAAAATAAGAAGGTGGAGAGGAGTTGTGTAATTGTAAGCAGTAGCATATTACTTTGTTCAACTGGGAATTCGTGATAAGATAAGGAGAGAGTGAATTATACTGAGGAGGAATACAATGGTTGAATCAACAATTAATTGGAAAGAACAAGCTCAGAAGTATCAAGAAGCGTTCTTGGAAGATTTGAAGGATCTATTGCGAATTGATTCGGTGCGTAAGGATGATGAAGCAACGGATGAATTCCCGGTAGGGCCAGGACCAGCTATTGCGTTGAAGAAGGTGTTGGAGCTTGGTGAACGTGATGGCTTCAAGACAGAACAATTCGAGAACTGGGCCGGACATATCGAATATGGTGAAGGTGATGAGATTCTTGGGATTCTCGGACACGTCGATGTGGTCCCAGTTGGCACAGGTTGGGATACAGATCCGTTCGAGCCAGTGATTAAGGATGGGCGTCTATATGCACGTGGCGCTAGCGATGATAAGGGACCAACCATGGCAGCTTATTATGCGCTGAAGATGATTAAAGATCTGGACTTACCTATCTCGAAGAAAGCACGTGTTATTATTGGAACTGATGAAGAGAGTGATTGGCAAGGAATCAGTCACTATCTAGAAGTGGCAGAAGAGCCAGACTTTGGGTTCTCACCGGATGCGACGTTCCCGATTATTAATGGGGAAAAAGGGAATCATACGATTGAATTAGAATTTGCGGGAACGAATGAAGGTGGCGTTCAGCTGGTCTCGTTCGATTCTGGACTTCGTGCGAATATGGTCCCTCAAGATGCTGAAGCAGTTGTCTTTGCTGAGAAAGCAGACTTGCTGAAGGAACAGTTCAACGCGTATCTCGAGAATACAGATGCTAAGATTCGTGGAGAAGCGTTAGTCAAGGACAATAAAGTGGAACTGAAGGTAGTCGGTCAGGCCGCTCACGGCTCTAAACCGCAAAGTGGTGTGAATGCTGCGACCTACTTAGCAGATTTCTTAACATCTGTAGATTTAGCGGGTGGTGCGAAGACATTCGTTCATGTAGCGAAGACGTACTTGCATGAGGATCCGTTCGGTAAGAAGATCGGTGTCGATCATGAAGATGATGTGATGGGCAAATTGACCTTGAACTCTGGTATTTATGACTTCAAAGATGGGGAGACAGCAACGATTAATATCAATATGCGCTACCCACAAGGCACGACACCAGAAGCGATTGAAGAGCAGTTCAATCAAGCGCTCGCTGATGAAGATGTGAAAGTTGTACCACAACCCGGTGGAAAAGGGCCACATTACGTACCAAAAGATGATCCATTGGTAAAAACTTTACTTGATGTTTATGCACGTCAGACAGGTCTGGAAGCACATGAGCAAGTAATCGGTGGGGGGACGTACGGACGCTTGATGAGCCGAGGAGTTGCATACGGGGCGATGTTCCCAGATAGTATCGATACGATGCACCAAGCCAATGAGTTTATGGCAATCGATGACTTAATGAACGCTATGGCAATCTATGCGGAAGCCATTTATGAATTATTGAAATAACAACGAATCACTAGCGACTAAGAGCCATTCATGGAGGAGAACTTCATGGGGGCTCTTATTTGTCTTATTATAGGAAAATGAAGCTCTTCAAGATAAGTCGGACATGTGGTGAACTCCGACTTATATAAACCGCTTCCTAACGACAATCTTACGATAAAATAAACATTAATGAGAATAATTATCAGTTGCTAGTAAAAATATAAATGCTTGCATTATCTTAGGAGTAAGCGGTTAATTAAGTTAGCAATTCAATAAATTAGTATGTTCATATGTCTATTTATGAGAAACCATAAAGAATCTTTCGAAAAAATTAATGTAAGGGCTTTAAATTTGAATAGAAACATGATACACTGTAAGTAGCAAAAAAATAAAAAGGGGTGGTCATTGTGACTGATGAACTGAAGAAGACGCCTTTATACGACTATAATGTGAGCCAAGATCTGAAGTTGATTGACTTTGGGGGATGGGCGCTACCAGTAAAATATACCAATATTCAAGAAGAACATCATGCTGTGCGGGAAAAAGTGGGGATGTTCGATGTATCGCACATGGGTGAGATTTTTATCACGGGTGAGAAGGCGACTGAATGGATTAATGGCCTGATTACAAATGACTTGACGAAGATGTCCGTGAATCAATGTCAATATACGGCGCTAACTTATGAAGATGGCGGGATGATTGATGACTTGATTTTCTTTAAATTTGCTGAAGATAAGTATTATGTGACACCGAATGCGTCGAATAAGGATAAGGTATTGAAGTGGTTGCAAGATCATAATGATGGGTCGGTGGAGATTGATGATCAATCCGACGATACCGGTTTAATTGCACTACAAGGGCCCGATGCGGAAGCTGTCTTGAGTAAGGTGACGGATACGGATCTGAGCGAGATTAAGTTCTACCGCTTCAAGCCGGCTGTGCAAGTAGGTGAGGTAGAGACCATCTTAGTGTCACGGACGGGCTATACCGGTGAAGATGGGTTTGAGATCTATGTACCGGGTGAGAAGTTAGAAGATGTTTGGAAGTTATTGTTAGAAGCAGGCGAAGCGTTCGGGTTGCAAGAATGTGGACTCGGAGCACGTGATACGTTGCGATTGGAAGCTGGCTTACCGCTTTATGGCCATGAGTTCAATGAAGAGGTTGATCCGTTGACTGGTGGCATTGGGTTCTTCGTGAAGTTGAATAAGGAACAAGCTTTCATCGGTCAAGAGGCACTGAAAGAGATTAATGGTGAAGAGAAGTCAGAGCGCGTGTCACGTGGGTTCGATGTGACGGGAAAAGGTATCGTTCGTGAAGGTGCTAAGGTCTTACTTGATGGCGAAGAGATCGGGGAAGTCACCTCGGGGACAAAATCACCTACCTTGGATAAGGCAATCGGAATGGCAATTGTTGATCGAAAAAAAGCACCAATCGGAACGGAAGTCGAATTCGAAGTGCGGCGTCGAACTATTCCAGGGATTATTACAAAAAAAGATTGGCTAAAACGATAAATGATAAAAGTAGACAACTGATAACATAACTAAGAAAGGAATGGGTATCATGGCGAACAAGCGATTTTTTACAGAGGAACATGAATGGATTGAAGTGCTAGAGGCAAATCGTATTCGGATTGGGATTACCGACCATGCGCAAGATGAGATGGGTGACGTTGTGTTCGTGGAATTACCGTTCGAAGATGATGAATTCGAAGCGGGAGAAGATTTTGCGATGGTGGAGTCCGTTAAGTCTACTTCAGAGATCTTCATTCCAGCAGCGGGTCGCGTAGTTGCAGTTAATGAGCAATTAGAAGATGAGCCGGAGTTAGTGAATGATTCACCGGAAAATGAAGGCTGGATTGCGGAGTTTGAGCTAGAAGAAGACTTCGATGGTAGTGAATTGATGGATCGTGTGGCTTATGATGAATATTTAGACACACTGTAAGTCTAGGCAATTGGTAGGCCTCTAAGTAAAGGAGTGTTAAATGTGTTCAAACACAGATATTTACCTATAACGGAACAAGATCGAAAAGACATGTTAGAGAAAATCGGTGTGGAGTGTGTGGCGGAATTATTCGAAGATATTCCGGTTTCCTCGCAATCGGAGAGTGGTCAAGGAAGTCGTATTCCTGAGGCTATGAGTGAGTTAGAGTTAATGCGTCATATGAAAGACTTGGCGGGCAAAAATGCAACCGCTAGCACGCATGCGATGTTCTTAGGAGCTGGGGTGTATGACCACTTCATTCCAAGTGTCGTTAATCACGTGCTCTTGCGCCAAGAATTCTTCACGGCCTATACACCGTATCAGCCAGAAGCGAGCCAAGGAGAGTTGCAGGCATTATTTGAGTTCCAGTCGATGATTGCTGAGCTGACAGGAATGCCGATTTCGAACTCCAGTCTGTATGATGGGTTTGCAGCGCTAGGAGAAGCAGGGAACTTAGCAGTTGGTGCTGTGCGCAAGACGAACCGTATTCTCGTATCAGAGGGGATTCACCCGCAAGCGATTGAGACACTGAAGACGTACGGTTATGCTGCGAATTATGATGTGGAGCCAGTTGGAATGGCTGGCGACGTGACTGATTTGGCTGAACTAGAAGAGAAGATTGATAAGGACTTGTCAGCTGTTGTGATCGGTTATCCGAACTTCTTAGGGTCCATTGAAGCTATTCATAAAGTGAAAGAACTACTGGATGGGACAAAAGCTTTACTCATTGTTGTCGCTAATCCGCTAGCCTTGGCAAAGTTAGAAGCACCGGGCAAATTAGGAGCTGATATTGTGGTTGGAGATATGCAACCGCTTGGGCTTAATATGTCATTTGGTGGTCCTCACGCGGGCTTCATGACGGTGACGAAGAAATTGATGCGTAAGATGCCAGGACGTATGGTAGGACAGACCGTCGATGAGAATGGCGATCGAGGCTTTGTGATGACCTTGCAGACACGTGAACAGCACATCCGTCGTGAGAAAGCGACCAGTAATTACAGTTCCAATCAAGCCTTATTTGCCTTGGCATCTGGCGTCTTTATGTCGGCGATGGGTAAAGAAGGAATTGTCGAGATGGCTCAACAAAATATTAATAAATCGCACTACTTCAAGCAACAGTTGCAAGAAGCCGGTTTTGAGATTTTCAACGAGCGACCACTCTTTAACGAATTTGTCGTAAAAGTAAGTAAGCCAGTGGAAGCGATCAATGATGCCTTATTCGAGGAAGGATTCATTGGTGGTTATGATGTTTCTGATTATGTTGAGAGTAGTGAAGCCGTCTTATTGTGTGCCACTGAGAAGAGAACGAAAGAAGAAATCGATGCATTCGTTGAGAAATTTGCGGAGGTGGCTAAATAATGTCAACAGTAGTATATAATGACTTGATTTTTGAAATATCTAGCCCGGGTCGAACGGCTTATAGTTTGCCGGCTAATGATGTGGATGATTACGATTTGCAAGCAGACTTACCGGAAGAATTGGTTCGAAAAGAAAAAGCCGAGCTACCGGAAGTGTCTGAGTTGCAATTGATGCGCCATTACACGGGCTTAGCAGACAAAAACTTCGGGGTTGAGACGGGGATTTATCCACTTGGGTCGTGTACGATGAAGTACAATCCGAAAATTAATGAAGATATTGCGCGTTATGATGGTTTTGCGAATATTCATCCACTACAAGATCCAAAGACGGTTCAAGGTGCGCTGGAGCTAACGTATAACTTACAAGAGTATCTAAAAGATGTTACTGGTATGGATGCGATCACGCCACAACCCGCTGCCGGAGCACAAGGCGAGCTAACCGGACTTTTAATCGTGAAGAAATATCACGAAGAGCGTGGTGAAGGCAAGCAACGGAAGACCATCCTAGTTCCGGACTCAGCGCACGGAACGAACCCAGCAACCGCTGCTGTCTGTGGTTACGATGTGCTAGAGATTAAATCAACGGAAGAAGGTCGTGTGGATCTAGAAGCACTGAAGGCAGCAGTTGGTCCAGATACAGCGGGCTTAATGTTGACAAATCCCAATACAGTGGGTATTTTCGAAAAAGATATCGATGAAATTACAACGATTGTCCACGAAGCGGGTGGGTTGCTTTACTATGACGGAGCGAATGCGAATGCAATCTTAGGAAAAGCAACACCGAGACAGATGGGCTTCGATATTGTTCACTTAAACTTGCACAAGACTTTCAGTGGCCCACATGGAGGTGGAGGTCCAGGTTCAGGTCCCGTTGGTGTCGTCGAGAAGTTGGAAAAATACTTGCCCAACCCGCGTGTGCTTAAAGAGGGGGAGCAATATGTTATTGATCGTTCCAGTGAGTCGTCAATCGGCCGCTTAAAAGGATACTTCGGTAACTTTGGTGTTAATGTTCGGGCATATAGCTATATCTGTTCGTATGGTATGGCTGGCTTGAAGCAAGTATCTGAAGATGCGGTCTTGAATGCGAACTACTTGAAGGCACTCTTGGCACCACACTTCGATACACCATTTGACGCCCATTGTAAGCACGAATTCGTCCTCAGTGGAAATCGTCAGAAAAAAGCCCACAATGTCAATACGAAAGATATGACCAAGCGCTTGCTTGACTTTGGCCACTATGCACCGACAGTGTACTTCCCACTTATTGTCGATGAATGTATGATGATCGAGCCGACCGAGACAGAATCGAAAGAAACATTGGACAATTTTGCCAATACATTGATTCAGATTGCCAAAGAAGCCGCTGAAGATCCTGAAACGGTCCAAACAGCGCCACACCGTACACCAGTTCGCCGTCTAGATGAGACAACTGCGAACCGGAATCCAATCATCACCTATGAAAAACCGTCCGAAGATAATGAAGAATAATCAATAATATATTGTGTCAGTTATATCCTCTTGCTATAATGATGTGTAGCAAGAGGATATTTTTATAGAAGGAGCAAGATAGAATGAGTCAATTAATTTACTTCGCAGCACCGTTATTTACCGAGATGGAGCAACGTTATAATGCGTATGTAGTCGAGCGGATTCGAGAGCAGTACGGGGAGGCGGTTGACGTTTACTTACCGCAAGAGAATGAAGCCATTAATGATAAGTCTGGGTTTGCTGATTCGGTGACAATTGCCCAAGGAGACAATGCTTATCTTGAAAAGGCGGACCTAATCATTGCAGTCTTAGATGGCGTTACGCCAGACAGTGGTGTTTCAGCAGAGATTGGATATTTTTATGGTATGAAAAAGCCCATTCTCGGGCTCTATACGGATATGCGCCAAGGTACGCACGGTAATCAAGCTAAGATCGATGCGCTCGATGAAATAGCAGAATCGCAATTTTCGTACATCAACTTGTATACAGTTGGCTTAGTAAAGCAGCGAGGAAAGATTGTGACGAGTTCGGATGAATTAATTGATGAGATCGGAACTTATCTATCAAGCAAGTCATAATGAACAAGTCTATCGAGCAATTATGAGGAAGTGTATATGAGGAGAGGTGTCGCTGTGTCCAAGCTTAACTGGTCGAAGATTGAATTTGTATGGCGTGGTGTGTTAGTTGGAAGTATTGTTGGGTTCGTTATTTCATTATTTCGTTTGGGACTACATTATGCATTGACGTTTGTATTTTGGGCCTATGAGTACATGAATGAACATCCATGGTGGATTATTCCTTGGGTGCTATTAAGCCTTGTTGTGGCAGGCATTGTGATCAAGCTCGTTCAAGACGAACCTGATATAAAGGGATCCGGTGTTCATGATGTTGAAGGTCATCTAGAAGGCGTGATACAACTGGATTGGTTTTCGGTATTGTGGCGAAAATTTATAGGTGGAATATTAGCGATTGGGTCAGGCTTAGCATTAGGACGCCAAGGCCCCGCTATTCAAATTGGAGGAATGGTTGGCTTAGGCTTACATCAGGCGATTGGCGGTAATCGGTCACAAGAAAATATTATGTTATCAGCAGGTGCCGGAGCTGGGTTGGCTGCGATTTTTAACACCCCAGTATCTGGTATAATGTTTATGATTGAAGAAGTTCATCATAAATTATCTACTTCATTAATTTTAACCACATTTTCAGCTACTGTTACAGCTAATTATATTACGAGTTATTTCTTTGGGATTAATCCAGTTTTATATTTTGATGTATTGGAATTCTTCCCGATGCATTATTATGGGTATTTAATTGGAATGGGAATTATATTAGCGATAGTTGGAAAAATTCATAAAGAATTAGCCATGATGATTCCTAATTGGTTACAAAAATTACCCATCCCCTCATATGCTTTGCCCGTGTTATCTTATTTGATGATTATTCCGGTGGGGCTGTTTTTGCCGATGTTACTAGCTGGAGGGTCTAATCTGATTATTAGTTCAGGATCAGGCGATTTTTCGGTGCGAATATTGTTGGCTCTAGCCTTAGCGCGATTTGTTTTAATGCATGCTTCTTATGATACGGGGGTTCCTGGCGGTGGGTTTACGCCGGTGTTAGCTTTAGGCGCTTTACTTGGTGGAGCTTTTGGAACGGTGCTGATTAATCAAGGATATGTAGATGAGATTTTTTTGAGGTCATTTGTAGTGTATGCGATGGGCGGTTTTTTGACATCATTCACGAGAGCCTCATTAACAGCCGTGTTCTTAATGATGGAATTAACAGGTTCAGTGACTCACTTGATGCCACTTGCTGTTGTAGGATTAACGACGTATACAGTCTCAGAAATGCTTAATTCAGAGTCATTCTATCGCATGGCCTTATTGAAAAAAATCAATCAAATGCCATCTGCGTTAGTTGGGGCGATTGAGTCGTTCGAGGTAGTGGTTAATCGGAATAGTGCGTTAGATCAACAGGCTACAGATGAATTGGATATGCCGACTGGAAGCCAGATTGTCAAGATTTCGCGCCATATGAAGGAATTCATCCCACGCACATCAACCGTTCTACAAGCCAATGATATATTATATATTCAAGCAGACTCAGAGATGATCCATCAAACAATGGAGTATATACAGCAACTGAATAGTTATAATGTAAAAAAATAAATTCAAAAAAACCAAACAGTATGATGTTTGGTTTTTTAGGTGAGAGATAGGCAATATGTCGAAATAGATTAG
Organism: Dolosigranulum pigrum ATCC 51524; assembly: GCF_000245815.1. Taxonomy (GTDB): domain Bacteria; phylum Bacillota; class Bacilli; order Lactobacillales; family Carnobacteriaceae_A; genus Dolosigranulum; species Dolosigranulum pigrum. Next base: position 1,287,770 of record NZ_JH601103.1, on the reverse strand, counting down.
AGATATAATAACAGGTGTGTTATAATCAATGGTGGATTCTAGTTGAGGAGGCGTATTGTGGACGGATTATTACCTTTATGGAAAGAAAAAGGCATGACCAGTCATGATGTTGTATTTAAATTACGCAAGATATTGCGCACGAAAAAAATCGGACATGCGGGCACATTAGATCCTGATGTGGATGGTGTATTGCCGGTTGCGATCGGAAAAGGGACAAAAGTATTAGAGTTCATGGTGGATTCTGATAAGCGCTACATAGGAGAAGTGACGTTAGGAATAGCGACAACAACAGAAGATGCGAGTGGAGAGATCATAGAACAGATAACGATTTCCCCAGGTGAGTTAGATGAAGCAGCAATTGATCAAGCTTTAGCTACTTTTATTGGTCAGATTCAGCAAGTTCCCCCGATGTATTCAGCAGTGAAAGTGAAAGGGAAACGATTGTATGAATATGCTCGTGAAGGGATTGAAGTTGAGCGTCCGGTTCGTCAAGCCATGATACATAGCTTTAAGCGAACTTCATCCGTGACCTATGAGAATCAGATGGCGCGCTTTTCTTTTGAAGTCCATTGTGGGAAGGGAACCTATGTGAGAACCTTAGCCGTTAATCTAGGCGAGCAGTTAGGATATCCGAGTCATATGTCCCAACTAACGCGAACATTAAGTGCGGGTTTCCAGGCAGAAGCTGCGGTAACCTTGGCAGAAGTTGCCGAATTACAAGTGGCTTCTCAGTTAGATCAAGTAATCCAACCGTTAGAGACAGGTCTCTCTCATTTAGAAACAATGCATTTAACCGATCAACAGTGGTCTCAAGTGCAACATGGCGCTGTTTTTAGACAGTCAGACTGGCCCGTTCAGTCATATCCAGTCGTCTGTTATTACCAAGATCAAGCAGTAGCGATCTATGAAGAACATCCGTCTAAAGCAGGATTAGTGAAACCAAAAAAAGTCTTACGAACAGAAGTGTAGGTGTAAAGAGTGGAAGTAAAAAAAATAAATCATCCGTATAATCCCGAGATGATTCATGATGAAGATATTGTATTAATTTTAGGCTTCTTTGATGGCGTACATAGTGGGCATCAATCCGTCATTGAACAAGGTGTAAAATTAGCGACAAAACATAACTTGAAGGCTGTTGTGATGACCTTTAATCGGCATCCATCACTTGTTTATGATAAGTATGATCCGATTAAACATGCCTATTTAACGATTGATGAGCGTAAGGAAGAATTGATGCGGTCTCTTGGTGTCGATATTCTCTATGAAGTAGGGTTTACATCGAGGTTAGGGGCTCTCTCACCAGAAGAATTTGTAAAACAATATATGATTGACTGGCATGTACAATATGTGGTAGCTGGGTTTGATTATACATACGGACCTGGCGAAGTTGCTAATATGGAGAATTTGCCAGAATATGCGCAAGATCAGTTTGAAGTCGTCGTTGTCCAGAAAAAAGTTCAACAAGGTGAAAAAATTAGCTCTACCCGTATTCGTAAGCTGATCGCAGCAGGAGAAGTAGCAGAGGCGAATAGATTACTGGGGTATTATTATCAGACGACTGGTTATGTGGTACATGGTGATGCGCGTGGCCGTGAGATGGGCTATCCGACTGCCAATATTGCCTCGCACCCTGATGTCTTTATTCCGAAGAATGGGATTTATGCGGTTTTATTTAATGTTTGCGGCAAATGGTACGGTGGTATGGCCTCGATCGGGTATAATGTGACATTTGGCTTCCGCAATAATTATTCTTTGGAAGTAAATATTTTTAACTTTGATCAAGAAATTTATGGCGAAGATGTCAAGATTAAGTGGATTAAATACTTGCGTGAGGAAATCAAGTTTGATGAAGTGGATGAATTAATTGCTCAGCTTGATCGAGATAAAGAAGAATCATTAGAGATCTTAGGTGAGATTGATAAGACGATGATGATGTAAGCTGGTCGAATAATCATTAAAATCAGGTCTAAGCACACTAGATATAAGCTGAAAGTTAGTTTTTATCGGTCTTAGGGCTGATTTTTTGGTATTAGTCAAAATTAATCAAACGTAAGTATTGACATAGTGAGCAGAAATTGTTACACTTATTTATGGAGTTAGCAGTCACCCGTTGTGAGTGCTAATTCTTCTCAAAAGAATAAATGAAACGTGTTGTTTGAGGATGATAACCATGCTAACAGCCAGACAATTATTGATTTTAGAGTTTATTATTCAATATTTTACGCTTGAGGGAGAAGCAGTTGGCTCTAAGACGATTGTGGATCAGACAGATATCAATGCAAGTTCTGCAACGGTTCGCAATGAGATGAGTGTGCTAGAAAAAGAAGGCTACATTCAAAAGACACACTTATCATCAGGAAGAATTCCTTCCTTAAAAGGTTATCGCTTCTATCTAGATTACTTGATGACCCCGGAGAAGATTTCAGATGAACATCTGAGACGGATTAACCAAGCTCTAGATCAGCAAGTGAGTCAACTGAACGAGTTAGTGAAACAGTCAGCTCGCATTTTATCGGAGTTGACCAATTATACAGCCATTGTCTTGGAACCCAATCGAGCTGGTAGTCAGTTGAGCGAGTTTCGAATGATTCCTGTCAGCAAGCATCAAGTGATGTTGATCTTGCAGACAACACATCAATCGATGGAGAGTATGATCTTTCATCTGAGTGATGAGATGGATTTGGTCCATCTGCAGCAGTTAAATCAACTATTTAATGAACAATTAGTTGGCTTAGACTTGCCAAGTGTTATTCGCAAACTTCAAACTGATATACCATTATTGGTAAAACAACACATTGCACCAGCGCAACACATTTTACGACAAGTTGAGCACAGCTTGCATACCATCCAACAGAATCAAATTTATGTATCAGGTAAGACTAATTTGTTGGATTTTATGGAAGAGCTGAATCGCGAACAAGTGAAGGATCTGTTCAATTTGTTGGATAATCAAGAAGCAAAGTTAAGCCATTATCTTCACCCCTTGTCGCAAGATATTGAAGTGAAGATGGGAGCTGAGTTAGATAGCGATATGTTTAATAACTTAAGTCTCATTACGGCCACTTATCATGTGGGCCAGTTCGGTCAAGGAAGAATTGCACTGCTTGGACCGACGAATATGGCTTATTCCAAGACATTCGGACTGATGAATGCTGTCCGGAACGAACTTTCTCAAGCGGTGTTGAACTATTACTTTCAATAGAAATGAGGGATTTTCTTGAGTGAAGAACTAAAAAAAGAAGCAACAACTCAAGATAAATCTGATGAGCCAGTGAAGGTAGAAGAAGCTGAAGCACAAGTTGATGAATCAGCAGAAGAAACCTCAGAGGCATCATCAGAACAATCTGAATTAGTCCAATTACAAGCAGATTATGATGAGTTATCTGATCGCTTGATTCGAACGCAAGCAGAAATGCAAAATATCCAACGGCGCCATAAGCGCGATAAAGAGGCAACGTTGAAGTTTCGTGCGCAAGCGTTAGCGAAAGATATAATTCCAGCGATTGACAACTTAGAGCGAGCATTGCAAACAGAAGTGGACACGACATCTGCTGAGAATTTCAAAAAAGGTGTCCAAATGGTGCTCGACAGCTTACAAGCAGCCTTGAAGCAAAATAATATCGAACAAGTCGAGGCGCTCGGCAAGCCATTTGATCCGACTGTACACGAAGCAGTAGCACAAATTCCGGCCTCTGACGGTCAGGAGAGTGGCGAAGTGATTGAAGTCCTAGAGAAAGGCTACACACTTCATGATCGTGTATTGCGTGCAGCTAAAGTTGTTGTCGCAGAATAATAATTAAGCAATTAAAAAATTTATAATTTATAAAGATTGTCAGTTTTGATTAAAAAATCTAAAAAGTAAGGTGATATTAAATGAGTAAAATTATTGGTATTGACTTAGGTACAACGAACTCAGCCGTAGCTGTTCTTGAAGGTGGCGAACCGACTATTATTCCGAACAAAGAAGGAAACCGCACAACTCCTTCTGTCGTTAGCTTCAAAGATGGCGAAATCCAAGTAGGTGAAGCAGCGAAGCGTTCTGCTATCACAAATGAAAACACAATTCTATCAATTAAACGATTGATCGGTACAGACAAAAAAGTAGAAGCTGAAGGTAAAGAATATACTCCACAAGAGATTTCAGCTTATATCTTACAGCACTTAAAAACCTATGCAGAAGACTACTTGGGTGATGAAGTTACGAAAGCAGTTATTACTGTTCCAGCATACTTCAATGATTCACAACGTCAAGCAACAAAAGATGCAGGGAAGATTGCTGGACTTGAAGTTGAACGTATCGTTAACGAACCAACTGCTGCATCACTAGCATATGGATTAGACAAAGAAGAAGCAGAAGAAAATATCCTAGTCTTTGACTTAGGTGGAGGAACGTTCGATGTCTCTATCCTTGAATTAGGTGACGGGGTTTTTGAAGTACTTTCAACTTCTGGAGACAACGAACTTGGTGGAGACGACTTCGACCAAAAAGTTATCGACCACTTAGTGAAAGAATTCAAACAAGAAAATGGCATTGATTTATCGAAAGACAAAAAAGTTGTTCAACGCTTGAAAGATGCAGCTGAAAAAGCGAAAAAAGAATTATCAAGTGTGTCTTCTACTCAAATTAGCTTGCCATTCATTACAGCAGGTGAAGATGGTCCTCTTCACTTAGAGACTACCTTAACACGTGCTAAATTTGATGAATTAACGGTTGATCTGGTAGACCGCACGAAAAAACCAGTTCGTCAAGCGTTGAAAGATGCAGGATTATCTCAATCAGATATTGACCAAGTCGTTCTAGTGGGTGGATCAACTCGTATTCCAGCTGTTGTTGAAGCCGTGAAAAAAGAAACAGGCAAAGAGCCTAACCGTTCTGTTAACCCAGATGAAGTCGTTGCTTTAGGAGCAGCTATTCAAGGGGGCGTCATCTCAGGTGATGTGAAGGATGTTGTTCTACTTGATGTAACACCATTATCACTTGGAATCGAGACAATGGGTGGCGTGTTCACAACCTTAATCGAACGTAACACAACCATCCCAACCAGCAAGTCACAAGTCTTCTCAACTGCTGCTGACAACCAGCCAGCCGTTGATATTCATGTCTTGCAAGGTGAGCGTTCTATGGCGAAAGATAACAAGACACTGGGTCGTTTCCAATTAAGCGATATTCCACCTGCACCACGAGGCGTTCCACAAATCGAAGTCTCATTCGATATTGATAAGAATGGTATCGTAACAGTTTCTGCAAAAGATCAAGGAACTGGTAAAGAGCAAAATATTACTATTAAATCATCATCTGGTCTGAGCGATGACGAAATCGATCGTATGGTTAAAGATGCGGAACAAAATGCAGAAGCGGATAAAAAACGCCGTGAAGAAGTAGAGCTCCGCAATGAAGCCGACCAGCTTGTTTTCCAAGTTGACAAAACCTTAGATGACTTAGAAGGTAAAGTCGATGAAACTGAAGCACAAAAAGCTAAAGATGCTAAAGATGAATTAAAAGAAGCTCTCGAAAATGACGATCTAGATGCAATTAAAACCAAAAAAGATGCACTAAGCGAAATCGTCCAAGAGTTAACAATGAAATTATACGAACAAGCACAACAAGCTCAGCAAGCAGCGCAACAAGCAGGAGCTGCTGATGGAGCAGACAGCGATGATGATGTGGTTGATGCAGACTTTGAAGAAGTGGATGATGACGAATAATCACCACTTGATATTTAATCGCTAATTAAGAAGAATAGAAAGAGCCAAAGCCTTGTGCTTTTGGCTTTTTCTATGATTGATGGGAGGAATAATATGGCACAAAAAGAAGACTTTTATGATGTACTGGGTGTGTCCAAAGATGCCAGTGATAGAGACATAAAAAAAGCTTACCGTAAGCTATCCAAAAAATATCACCCCGATATTAATGATGCACCAGAAGCTGAAAAAAAATTCAAACAAATTACGGAAGCCTATGAAACGTTAAGTGATGATCAGAAACGGGCTGCTTATGATAAATATGGGCATGCTTCAACTGATCCAAACTTCAATGGAGGTGGCTTTGGCGGTTTTGGTGGACAAGGCGGAGGCGGTAGCTTCGGTGGCTTCGAAGATATTTTTGATCAATTCTTTGGTGGGTCGCGCGGTGGTGCATCTCGTCGCAATCCGAATGCACCCCAACAAGGTCAAGACTTACAGTATGTCATGGATCTAGAATTTGATGAAGCGATCTTCGGGAAAGAAACTAAAATTAAATATACGCGTCAGGAAGAATGCGGGAACTGTGACGGAAGTGGTGCGAAGCCAGGGACTAGTCCAGAACAGTGCTCCCGTTGTGGTGGAAGTGGTCAAGTGATCGGTGAGCAGAACACTCCATTTGGCCGTGTACAGACACAACAAGCTTGTCCGAACTGTAATGGGACGGGGCAGGAGATTAAAGAAAAATGTGCTGAATGTCATGGTAAAGGGAAGAAGAAAGAACGTCATACCGTGAAAGTCAATGTTCCAGCTGGTGTTGAAGATGGTAATCAGCTTCGACTGCAAGGTCAAGGAAATGCTGGTAAGAATGGTGGGCCATATGGGGACTTATATGTTGTCTTCCGGGTGAAACCATCAGACATCTTTGAGCGTAATGGCAGCGAGATTTATTATGAATTACCGATTAATATTGTCCAAGCAACACTCGGTGATGAAGTGAAAGTCCCAACCGTTCATGGTAAAGTAAAATTCAAAATTCCAGCAGGTACCCAACCGAATACAACTTTCCGTCTGAAAGGAAAAGGTGCGCCAAGACTTCGCCGTAAAGACAACGGTGACCAGCATATTATGGTGAAAGTTATTGTTCCTGAAAAATTAAACAAGCAACAATCAGAATTATTACGTGAATTTGCTGAAGTGAGCGATTACGATAGTATCAATGAACAATCAGATCAATCATTCTTCTCAAAATTCAAAGATGCATTTAAGGATTAAGTCATAAGTCAATCGTTTAAAAAGTAAAAAGCCAACGCTCTTGATGATTAAACTCATCAGGGGTGTTGGCTTTTTTTGATATATTATTATTTTGGGCTAGTTATTATAGAAAGATACTTTTCAATTCAACATAATCTTCGATGGCGTAAATCCCATTCTCACGACTAATTCCAGATTGCTTATAACCGCCAAATGGTGCTTTGGATGTGCGGTTACCTCCATTGACATAGACGTTACCTGCTTGGATTTGTCGGGCTACTTTGCGAGCTTGCTCATCAGGTCCAACAACTGCCCCGTTCAAGCCATATTTGATATCATTCGCGAGTTCAATAGCTTCTTCAACCGTCTCGTACGTAATAACCACTAAGACGGGACCAAAAATTTCCTCTTGGGCAATTTGCATTTGGTTATCCACGTTAATAAAGACAGTCGGTTCAATAAATAATCCCGTGCCATCTAACGCTTTTCCGCCAATAAAGAGTTCGGCACCTTCATCCTGGCCAATCTTAATATAGTCTAAGACGGTTTCATATTGCTCTTGTGATACCATTGGACCGACGCGATTATCGCGATTTGCTGGATCACCGACCTTCAGTGTAGCATAATGAGCTTCTAAGATTTTTTTCGTATCGTCTAAGCGATGTTTAGGGACAAGTAAGCGAGAGAGCGCGGAGCAAGTTTGACCTTGGTTGTCGATAACTGTATTAGCTGATTGTTTAACAGCTGCTTCTAGGTCGCCCCCATCGAGATAAATTAGCGGTGACTTACCACCAAGTTCCAGCACCAGGCGTTTTACATGATCGCTGGCGATTTCGTACAATCCTTTTCCAACTGCTGTAGAACCGGTAAAGGAGATAATAGAAATATCTTCATGGGAAGCCAAATAATTCCCAACCGTACTGCCTGGTCCAGTGACTAAGTTGAAGACGCCATCTGGTAAGCCAGCTGCTTCGATAATTTCTGCATAGATATAGGCAGTTAACGGTGTTTCGCTAGCAGGTTTAACAACAACCGTGTTACCAGCAAGTAAGGCTGGAGTTACTTTACGTTGGATTTGGTTCAGTGGGTAATTCCACGGTGTAATACAAGCAACAACACCGGATCCTTCTTTGACCACTTTGGCATTATCCACATCTTCTTCGAACTTAAAGTCATCATAGGCATCTAAGGTGGCTTCCATTTCATTGATTGAGATTTGAGATTGTGCATTTTCAGTATAATCGGCAGATGAGCCTAATTCTTGGATAATCGTTTGGTCGATTTCTTCTTTTCGTTCTTTAATGCCATCCAATATTTTTTGGACATAAGCTTTTCGCTCTGCTGGTGTTGTTTCCTTCCAGTGTACGAAAGCATTCTTCGCTGCTTGTACAGCTAGGTTAACATCAGCTTCAGAGGCATTCCGTACCTTAGCAATCACTTCTTCGGTTGCTGAGTTGGTGACTTCTTGATAAGCTTCGCCACTTGCTTCTTGGAATTGTCCATTAATAAATAGACGATTAATTGTTTTCATTTGAATACTCCTTTTTTCTATAGATGTCTGATTGATCATAATTTACTTACTTTTTATACGTATCTATTTTTATTATGAACTAAAGTGATAGAAAATGCAATGGAAACCCCTTCCTAATCTTAACTAAAAATTGTCAATTTATTGAACGTAGCGATTCAATTTGTATCAATAGCACCTAATGGGCAGTCTGTTAATTGCCTCTTATAAGCGGAAAAAAGTGGTATTAATACCGAAAGATGTCAGGATAAGGATGAGTTTTGCGGTCTGGATTATTAAAATATATTAAGCTAACTTAAAAATATATTGACTTATTTATTTTATTTGTTTATACTATTTATGAAGTTTATTTTAGTCTAACTTAAAAAAGGGGGTCTGGTGATTCATTTCTAGTTAGACATGAAGAAATTGAGTAGGAACTGTCAATTATATGAATTAATGTATCGTGCTAGAGTATTCTAGTGGCGTGAAAAAGTCATTGCAATAAACCTATTCATTAATTAGATATATAGTTTAAATAATAAAATGTTTATAAGGTATTTTAATAAAAAATCATTAGGAGGATTATATGAATAAGAAAAGTGTTCTTAAGTCAGTTTTAGTCGCGCCACTTGTGTTATCTGTTTTGTACGGGGAAGCAGTATATGCTAGTGAGGATGTTAAAGACCCCGTTACAGATACGGATAAACCACATAGTGACAATAAACAGTCAACTGATTTAAATGGAATGAATGAAGCGACTGTTGTAGATCAAGCAATTCATACGTCGCTGGAAAATGAATCAAATGAAGAACGTCAGTCAGCAGTAGATGAGAAACAGCTGGCCCCCACAGCCAATGATACAAGTGCAGAAACTCAACCGGCTTCTGCTAAAGAAAAAACTCCTTCAGTAGTAGAAGAAACAGCTACAACGCCAGAACATACCATTACTGAGCCTGAGGAATTCCTTGCTAAAGAAAAGGGAATTGACGGTGAAGAAGCTTCAGGTGAGAAAAAAGAAGAGCCGCATAAAGTAGAAGCACCTGCTCCAGAATCATCAAAAGCTCAAGCACCGAAAGTTGATCAAAAAGAAGATGGTCGATCTGTTTATATCGTTGAATATAATGATGATGCGGGTAAAGAAAAAATTAAACAGGAATTAGGTAAGTTAGAAAACACAGAAATTTTATACGATTATAATGTGTTATTCAAAGGAAATGCAATTAAGACAACTCCAGAGAATATGGAGAAACTGAAACGACTTCAAGTGATGAAGTCTGTTGAACGTGCGCATGAAGTACAACCTATGATGAACAATGCCCGCAAAGAAATTGGGGTTGAAGAATCAATTAATTACTTGAAAGCTATCGGGGCAGCAAGTATTATTAATAAGTTTGACGGTCGTGGAACCGTGATTGCCAATATTGATACGGGGGTAGACCATAGACATAAAGCAATGCGACTAGATGATGATGCGAAGCCGCACATGAAAATTAAAAAAGAAAACCTAAAAGGAACGGATAAAACATACTGGGTTAGCGACAAGATTCCGCATGCCTTCAACTACTACACAGGCGGTAAAGTCACTATGGAGAAACATGATGACGGTTCAGATTATTATGATCCGCATGGTATGCATATTGCAGGGATCTTAGCCGGGAATGATACCGATGAAGATATCAAAAAGAACAATGGTATTGATGGAATAGCTCCAAATGCGCAGATTTTCTCTTACAAGATGTATTCAGATGCAGGGAGTGGTTTTGCTGGAGACGAAACCATGTTCCACGCCTTTGAACATGCCATTAAAAATGGGGTCGATGTTGTCTCTATTTCTTCAGGATTTACAGGAACAGGTTTAGTGGGTGAGAAGTACTGGGAAGCTATCCGTTCGTTAAGAAAAGCAGGTATTCCAGTTGTCGTCGCTACCGGTAACTTTGCAACTTCATCATCTAGCACTTCTTGGGATAATACAGCTAATAATGCGCTGAAAATGACCGACACAGGTAACGTTACTCGAACAGCGGCTCACGAAGATGCGATTGCCGTTGCTTCCGCTCGAAATACCGAAATTATATTTAACAAACTAAAAATTAATGACGAAGACTTTAAGTACACCCATGTGGGAGCATTCTTCGATAAAGACAAAATTGTTACAGAAAATGAAGCAACCCAGACTAAATTTAAATTTGTCTATATCGGACAAGGCCGTGATGAAGATGTAGCCGGCTTGGATCTAAAAGATAAAATTGCCGTAATGGACCGTATTTATACAAAGGATTTAAAACATGCTTTTAAACGAGCCAAAGATAAAGGTGCTCGTGCAGTCATGTTAGTTAATACAGTTAACTTTTATAATCGCGATAATTGGACTGATCTACCAGCAATGGGATATGAAGGGGACACGAAGACAGATGCACAAGTTATGACTGTCTCAGGAGAAGATGGGCTTAAACTCTGGAACATGATTGCCCCTAATAAAAAGAGAGATGTTAAGAAAAATGATATAAAAGACTTTAAAGGAAAAGAAGATCAGTATTACCCAATTGATATGGAGTCATTTAATGCGAACAAACCAAATGTTGGTGACGAAAAAGAATTAACGTTTAATTTCTCTGATGAAAAAGCGATTGTTAAGAACCAACTCGTCCCAGCTGGATCAACATCTTGGGGTCCACGAGTCGACTTATTATTGAAACCTGATGTATCTGCACCAGGTAAAAATATCAAATCTACACTTAATGTCATCAATGGCAAGTCAACTTACGGTTATATGTCAGGAACATCCATGGCTACTCCCGTAGTGGCCGCAGCGACTACATTAATCAAACCTAAATTACAAGAGATGCTAAAAACAGATACCCTTAAAAATTTAACAGGGGATAATGCTATTGATTTTACAACATTAACTAAGATTGTCCTCCAAAATACAGCCACGCCAATGATGGATCCAACTACTTGGGGAGAGTCAGCCGTTCACTATGCCTCGCCAAGACAACAAGGAGCCGGGTTAATTAATGTGGCTAAAGCCCTTAAAAATAATGTCTTAGCAACCTTTAAAAATAAAGACTCTAAGGGATTAGTCAATTCATATGGCTCAATTTCTTTGAAGGAAGTTAAGCATGAAAAACGATTATTCTCAGTGAATTTACACAACACGTCGAATCGTGATTTGACGTTTAAAGTATCCGCTAGTCCGGTGACAACTGATGGTATTGTTAACAAATTAAAACTAGACGAAACGTACCAAGATGAAAAATCAAAAGACGGTAAGAAGATCGTACCAGAAATTCATCCAACAGCTGTTAACAACGCAGGCATTGAATTCGAAAAAGATACCTTTACAATTAAGGCGAATTCTAGTTATGAACTGAAAGGAATTCTTAACTTAGGAGATGCCCACGGTAAGAATCAATTTGTTGAATCCTTCATTAACTTCGAGTCTGTTGAAGAAGCTGAAGACAAAAATAACCCTTCTGCGCAACCATCACTTACGATGCCATTAATGGGATTTGCAGGGGACTGGAATAAAGAACCAATCTTAGATAAATGGGCTTGGGAAGAAGGCTCTCGCGCTAAAAGCATGGAAGGAGTGGACGATACTGGGAAACCCAAAGTTCCGGGTACGTTAAATAAAGGACAAGGTGGAGAACATGGCTTAGATATGTTCACGCCAACTGGTGTTATTCAAAATAGAAAAGATGGTAAGAATAAAGCATTAGACCAAGATCCTGACATCTTTGCCTTTAACAACCATCCTAATTTGAATGCTCCATCAAAGAGTGGCTCAAAAATTATTAATATTACTCCATTAGATAAAGATGGAAATCCACAAGAAGCGAGTGTACAAAAAGATGTCACACCATCGCCATTAGTGCTTCGATCAGCTTTAAATGGTGAAATCTCTATTGTAAATAACACCGGTGAAAACGGTCAAAAACAAAACACCTTAAAAGTCCTCTCGAAAGAGCATTTTGTCCGAGGTATTTTGAACTCTAAGCGAAATGATTCTCATGGAATCAAGAGTTCCGGCCTAAAAGTTTGGGGAGACTTGAAATGGGATGGTTTGATCTATAATCCACGTGGCAAGGAAAATGTAATTGATCCAACTGTTGATAGTGCATCTCCTGAAGGTATCCAAGGACAGTATGAATCTATTGCAGAAGGACAGTACTACTTCAAGTTCAAGTATCGACTGACTGAGGATCACCCATGGCAAGAGTCATATATTCCGGTTAAGATTGACAATACGCCACCAGAAATTGTTTCGGTAGATTTCTCTAATCCAAGTGCAGTTCGTTTATTAGTTAAAGATACTTACCACCGAGCTAAAGAAGCTTACAAAAACGACATGCTCTTCTATAGAGATCAAGTGCTGCATCCGGATAAATTTGAAAAAGTAAACAATAAAGTTTGGTATGCGGGGGCTGCGATTGTAGACCAATACGGACGCCCTGAAAAAATGTTAGATGTTGTCTATGCCGGAGAGGGTGAAGGTAAAAATAGATTGCTCGATAAGGACGGCAATACCGTTTATGAAATTAGAAATGCTGGAGATCTTCGCGGTAAAATTCTTGAAGTGGTTGCACTAGATGGAGCATCTAACTTCACAAAAATTCACCGAATTAAATTTGCCAATAAGGCTGATGAGAATGGCAAGATTACTTATCACTTGATCGATCCTGATGTAGATAGTTCTAAGTATGTTAAGTTAGGTGAGATTGATGAGAGCAAGCTACTAGAAGGCTTGAAAAAACCAGCAGAATCTGCGGTAGCACCTGATGAAGAAACAACACCAGAAGCCCCAACCATTGAAGACACCACACAGCCTACTGGGGAATCAGCAGTTACAATTAACAAAGAGGTCTCGACTATTCGTGACTTTGAAACATCAGACTTGAAGAAAAAAATTAAGCTCAAATACAAAGAGATGCCAGACTTTGTTAATGGTGGGACGAGACAAGTCATTATGGACTACAACTACGATAGTAACTATCAACCAATTAGCTATGAAGATGGTTCGGAATTAGAATATGAAGTAGAAGATGAGGAAAACTTAAAAGATTTCATTGGTGTGGTTAATCCATCAGCTAGCGGTAGTTTTGAAATTATGGGACAAGTGACAAATGTGTCATCTAGTGCCAGTGCTTACATTTCGAATGGCCAACTTCGCAATAAAATTGTAACTAAATATGATCCAACTACCCAGGTAATGACCTTTGACTTATACGGTAATATTAATGATATCGTTAATGGGATGCCATACGCAGGAGATATGAGCATTACTATTACAGATGGTTGGCGTACTAGAAAAGTCCTTAAAGTTCGTATGCCGGAAAGTAAACTAGGAGAGAGAACGGTATATCCTTACGCTTCACAATATGGTAGTATTATTGAACTAGGTCAAGCTGAACTTCGTAAACTACCAACTCGTGAAGATGCTACCTTGGGGACGAATACTGTCTACGAAGATGAACAACAACCTGGTTACTATATTTTAAATGATAAAATTTATGTCCGTGATGGGTATGCATTAAAATTAAGCTCCTATAACCCAGGTAAGACGGATATGATCGATTCGAATGGCGCCTACAGTAAGGAAGATATTAAGAAGATCATAGATTCAGAGCCGAACATGGTGGATATGACTTCTAAATGGGTTTATGGGGATTCAAGATTCAGTAGAGATGGTCGAACAAGCTATGATATACGATTCAAGACCAAGCAAGGATTTAATATCTTACGCTACCAAGTCTTCAAGATTAAGACAGATGAGCAAAACCGTGCTATAGATAAAGATGGCCAATTAATCGATACCACTAGTGCGGACGCGTTGCAAAAACTTGTCTTAATAGGTGAAGATGACAAACCTTATGAAGGTGAATTAGGTGACGTCGCAGCGCTCAATGAAGACGGAAAAGTCTTCTATCTTGATACAAAACCTGTTGAGTTACAACTTGACCGTCGATACTTTAATCCAAGCAATACCAATAAGCTTTATCTTAAGAAAGGACCCTTCTACTTGCGTGGTAGAATTGGAGATAAAGGTGGTTTTTACTGGCAATTGCGGGTTAATGAATCAATCATTGAAGATTATCTCATCTATGGAGATTTACACATCGATAACTCCAGACCGTTTAACGTGGAATTAAAAGTGGCTAACGGTGATGTAATGGATTGGGGAATAAAAGATTACAAATCAAATGGATTCCCAGATGTTGTTTATGATCTTGATGGCAAACCGTTCCTAAAAGCGGGTGAGAATGGTAACCCGAATAAAGCAGCTGTTGGCGTTCACTACCAATTCTTCTACGATAATAAAAAACCAGAGATTAACCTAGAATTATCGAAGGAGAAAAAAGGGGAGTTAGCCTTAACGTATGGAGAGAACAAGTATCTCAACCTTACGATTCAAGACTTGCGTGATGATGGTAAAGCTGGTGAAATTCAAGAGTACCAGGTCTATGTCAATGGTCAAAAAATTGATAACTTTGATTTATCAAACCAAAAAGGACCATTTGATATGACCGTAGTGGCTAAGGACTACGCGGGCAATACTAAAGTAGAGAAATATCACTTCGATGCTGAAAAAGAAACATTAACAAAACTAGCCGATGAAGCGAAAACGAAGACAACGATCGCCTTCAAAGACAATAGTCAGCTTAACTTCGATGTTGTTGCTGGGGAAGATTTTGTCTTGCCAGACTACACCGGCGTTGTTCCAGAAAACAAACTTTTTGCTGGCTACCGAATTAATAATGAAAGTAAGCTAATAGAAGCAGGCGAAACGATTATTTCTAGCTTAGATGCAGAAGGTTATACGGTTGAAGCAGTCTTTAAAGACCGACCAGTCGTTGAAGAACCGGAGTATGTTGAGCCGAAATTCCCTGATAAAAAAGAGAATGACCAAGAAGATCAAATGCCAGAACAAACGCCTCAACCCGAAGCTAAACCAGATAATGATAAGGAACAAACGCCACAACCAGAAATCATAAAAGACTACTTCAAACTTATCGCTGACTTCGATGGGGAACAAGTTGTCTATGACCGCAAAGATTCTGATGTTTGGACCTCAGCGGAACAGGCTCGCGAAGTGTATGATCAATACTTGCCGGAAGCTATTGAACGTGGCGGTAAGGAATATCAACGTGTAGATGTCACTTTTGTAGCATCGGAAAAGGAAGCAATTCTGACCTATGTATTTAAATTAAAAGAAAATCAAACAGAAGTCCCTACACCACCATCTATTGAAGAGAGTGGATCAGATCAAGCGGAAGAAAAGCCACAACAACCTAAGCGACCAGAAATAGATGATAATCAATCAACTGGGGAAATTCCTGATACAACTGATGAGGATGATAAATTACCTGATGATTCGAAGATAGAGACAGGAAAAGGTGAAAGTCTCATTCGTCCGGATCAACCAGCATTTGAAGGTGGAGTGAATCATCATAAAGCAGCTACTCATGAAAAACCGGTATTTCCACATCATCAACTACAAGCATTACTTCAAGTTGAAAAAGATAACGCAATAACATCTATTGCGACATTGCCAAATTTAAATGAAGACGCTATAGCTACTTATCGAATAGCTATACAACAGGCAGAAAATGTGCCTGCTATTGAAACAATTATTCGCCAAGCAGTTGCATTAAATGAAAAACTTGTTGTTAGCACTGAAATGAACAAAATAGCAGATCAGAAAAACAATGAAAGTGGAAAACATACCATACAACAATCAGAGGTGATTACCAATAAATTACCTCAATCATCTAACAAACAACTGACTGAAAAAGCTGAAGAACAAGTTGCAGAAGGTGAGCGATTACCAGATACTGCTACAGGATCATGGATTCTTGGATTAATAGGAATTTTTTCAACGCTGGTAGGAGTGAGCATAGAAAAATTAAGAAAAGACTAGCTAACACCCAATGATGTGTTCCCAAAAAAGTTGGAGTTTTGAATAGTAACAATTAAGCATATAATTGAGTGGTTTATTTCCGGCAATTGACCAGAGATAAGCCACTCGATTTTGTTTTTATCCAATCATTATTATAGTAATACATAAAAGATCATAATAGTTTTGCTTAACTTTCGAGGGTAAGTATATTAGGGGAGTTAGCTTCTTATTAATTTAAGAGCTTCTCGGCTTGTTGATATTTATGTTAAATAAATGGTATAATGAAAAAGAATGTTTATAGAAAGTAGGGGACTTGATGGATAAACAACAAGCGCGTGAGCGACAAGAGCGTATTCGGAATTTTTCGATTATTGCCCATATCGATCATGGGAAATCGACACTGGCAGATCGTATTCTGCAAGTTACGGAAACCGTTAGTGATCGAGAAATGCAAGATCAACTTTTGGACTCAATGGATCTTGAGCGTGAGCGTGGAATTACGATTAAATTAAATACAGTTGAATTGAAATATCAAGCGAAAGATGGTCAAGAATATCTGTTCCACTTAATTGATACACCGGGGCATGTTGACTTTACGTATGAAGTGTCACGTAGTTTGGCTGCTTGTGAGGGAGCTATTTTAGTCGTTGATGCAGCTCAAGGAGTTGAGGCACAAACCTTGGCTAATGTGTACCTAGCGATAGATGCTGACTTGGAAATCGTACCAGTCATTAATAAAATCGACTTGCCAGCAGCGGATCCAGAGCGAGTTAGTCTTGAAGTAGAAAATATGATTGGACTAGATGCAAGTGATGCCGTTCATGCGAGTGCAAAAAATGGGATTGGGATTGAAGATATTCTTGAGCAAATTGTCGACAAAGTACCACCACCAGAAGGCGATATTGATAATCCTGTCCAAGCTTTAATTTTTGATTCGGTATATGATTCTTACCGTGGTGTCGTATTAAGTGTCCGCGTGAAAGAAGGTATGATCGAAAAGGGCGACAAGATAAAACTGATGAATAGTGGGAAGGTCTATGAAGTGACTGAACTAGGTGTGTTCTCACCAAAACCGATTGAAAGAGATGCCCTGATGGTCGGGGATGTTGGCTATATTACAGCAAATATTAAATCTGTTCGAGATGCACGTGTTGGGGATACGATTACATTAGCGAATAATCCAGCTGATAAACCACTACAAGGTTACCGAACTATGATTCCAATGGTATACTGTGGAATGTACCCAACCGATTCAGGGGACTATGAGGACTTACGAGAAGCTCTCGAACGTTTGCAGTTGAATGATTCTTCACTCCAATTCCAAGCAGAAACATCACAAGCATTAGGTTTCGGTTTCCGCTGTGGGTTCCTAGGTATGTTGCATATGGATGTTATTCAGGAGCGTCTGGAGCGCGAGTTTAATTTAGACTTAATTACAACTGCTCCGTCCGTTATTTATCATGTTCAAAAAACAGATGGTGAGATGATCGAAGTCAGCAACCCATCTGAGATGCCAGAACCGACTGAGATTGACTCTATTGAAGAACCTCGTGTTAAAGCAACTGTTACAGTACCGAATGATTATGTGGGTGCTGTGATGGAAATTTGTGAGCGCAAGCGTGGGAACTTTGTTACGATGGAATACTTAGATGATTTACGGGTCAATGTGATTTATAATTTACCACTTTCAGAAATTGTCTTTGATTTCTTCGACCGATTGAAGTCCATGACAAAAGGTTATGCTTCGCTCGACTATGAAGCAGCGGGTTATGAGCAAAGTAACCTTGTGAAGATGGATATTCTCATTCATGGCGATTCGGTGGATGCCTTGAGCTTCATTGTTCATAAAGATTTTTCTTATGAACGGGGCCGAGCAATTGTTGATCAATTGAAAGAAAAAATTCCACGTCAACAATTTGAAATTCCAATCCAAGCAGCAATTGGTCACAATATTGTAGCACGTTCAACGGTTAAGGCTTACCGTAAAGATGTTACAGAGAAACTCTACGGTGGGGATGTTACCCGTCGTCAGAAACTCTTGAAGAAACAAAAAGAAGGTAAGAAACGGATGAAGAATGTTGGTAATGTAGAAATTCCACAAGAAGCATTCATGGCAGTACTTGATTTGGACAGTGATTAATGAACAAAAGCTTTGGCATTGGCCAGAGCTTTTTTAATAGAGAGGAAGCATTTATATGAGTATGGAAGAGAAGTTAGAACGATTTAAGGAAATAATTGATCAGCATCATCGGATTGTATTTTTTGGTGGAGCAGGGGTGTCGACTGCGAGTGGTATTCCAGATTTTCGTTCCTCAGCTGGACTATACGCTGAAGATCAGCATCGACAACTACCAGCTGAAGAAATTGTATCTGCTAGTTTTTTTCGGAAAAATCCAGTACAATTTTTTCAGTTTTACTTTGATAAATTAGTTTATCCAGAAGCAAAACCCAACATTGCCCATCAATTTATGGCACAGTTGGAGGAACAAGGAAAAAATATACAGATTGTCACACAAAATATTGATAATTTGCATAAACAAGCAGGAAGCAGTCACGTCCATCATTTACATGGGACAACAGAACATAATTATTGTATAAATTGTGGACGGTACTATAATTATGAAGAATTAATATTAGATGAGTCTGGCATTCCAAGATGCTCAGCTGATCAAGGCATTGTTCGCCCTGATGTAACGCTCTACGGTGAACAGCTTGATATGACAGTCGTAGATCAGGCAATTCGAGTGATGAAAGAAGCTGAAGTTTTGATTGTAGCGGGAACATCTTTAGTTGTATATCCTGCTGCAGGGTTAATTGATTACTTCAATGGACAGCATGCGATAGTTATTAACAACCAGCCCATCCGTACGCACCGGCTTGAGCCACTTCTGTTCATTCAGGATATGACAGATGTGTTTAGCGTATTAAGTTAGGAAGGAGCATGTATGATGGATACCTTACTAAGTTCAGATCGCTCTACGGTTGAGATTGCTCAAGACTTATTAGGATGTGTACTTCAGAAAGAAACGCATTCAGGGTTAGTAGCAGGTTGGATTGTTGATGTAGAGGCTTATCTTGGTGTGGAAGATCTAGCATCACATAGTTATGGTGGCAAAAGAACGCCACGACTTCGCGCGCAATATAGCCCACCAGGAACCATCTACATCTATCAAATGAGAGGACATCTATTACTCAATATTGTAACAGGAGATACACAGACGCCACAAGGGGTAATGATTCGAGCCATTCAACCTAAAACGGGTCTTGCATTGATTAATCAGCGTCGTCATCCAATTACTGGAGTTGATCAAGTCAATGGTCCGGGTAAATTGACACAGGCACTAGGCATTACGACTGAAGATTAGGGTACGCATATTACTGAAGGTTCCCTTCAATTAACCCAGAATGATCGGCGCTTCCCGCAAAAGATTGTAGCTCTTCCACGCATTGGTATTCCTAATAAAGGTGAGTGGACGGATAAGAAGTTACGATTTGTTGTTGGAGGTAACCCATATATTTCAAAGCAAAGCAAATATAAGGTGAATGAAGAGACAAATGGATGGAGCATGTAATGTTGCATAATACAACTTATTAAACCCCTGTATATCAAGGGTTTAAACCGGCGTAAATATTTATTCTTCGTTAATTTGTATAGCACAACTAATAATATTTAATAAATTTAGAAACTAAACACTAATTCTAGATGAGTTCGTGTATTAATACAATAGGGAAAGGGTGAACGCTATGTCTACTGGGTTCGTTAGCTTAATGTTATTAATATACGGGACTGTACTAGGCTCTTATTTCAATGTTGTTGGTTATCGCTTAACGTGGTGGAGTCACAAGTCATTTCGTTATTCAAAATGCCCACAATGCCAAAAGCGATTAACCGTTAGTGAATTAATTCCGGTAATTTCATACATCATGCAAAAAGGGCGTTGTCGAAATTGTTGGATGACTATTTCGTTAGTGTACCCACTTATTGAATTACTGACAGGCGTCCTATTTGTATGGAGCTATCTAAAAGTGGGTTGGTCGGAAGAATTAATTTTTTACTTATTGTTGATTAGCTTTTCTGCCATTATTTCAGTTAGTGATTATTGGCATTATCGCATTCCTAATCATTTTTTACTTATGTTTGCGCCAATATTAGTGATGTTATCACCTGTTTCTTGGCAAGCTGCTTTGCTAGGAGCTGTCATACAACTAATTATGTTAGTTATAGTAATGGTCTGTACGAAGAAAGAATCATTAGGAATGGGAGATGTGAAGTTATTAATTCTTTTAGGAGCAATCTTTGGCTGGAAAAGTAGTCTCTGGATTGTATGGTGGGCTTCTGTATTAGCATTGATTAGTTTTTATAAACAATATAGACGACATGCTTGTTTGGAAGTAAGATTGCCATTTGGTCCTTATATTTGTCTGGGAGCTATGATTGTCTTATTTACTCAATAAAGGTTAAATAAAGCAGTTCATCTTAGGTCAGATGAGCTGCTTTATGTAGATATTTATCAGAAAGGACTTCTTTATATTCGGGGTTGTTTATTAATTAGTTCGGTAAGTTTGTGTGCACATTGCCCAACACTTTCCTTTACTTGTTCAATGTCGGTATTGAGTTCTTTTGCAATCTCTTTGTAGGAAGAGTTCAATAAGTATGAAGCAAATACCTTTTGTTCAAGAGCACTAAACGAATTTGGCTGACTGACATTATGAATAACTGAATTATTAAGTTTATTGTTATCACTAGCTTGGTATTCAGTAATTTCAGCATACAACTTTTGCTCTAAACACAATTCATAATAGGCTTTAAATCCTGTGAAGTTCTTTGTGCAATGTTGATCGGTTGTTTTGTAAGATTGTACAGCCTCGCTTAGTATCTTTTTTGCTTGAGAGATAATGGTTGGTTGGTGAACAGGTGGAATATGATGTTTCTTCAAAAATAATTGTACAACAGGACGGCATAATTCTTCCAGTGCGTGTTCTAGTTGTCTGCGATTATTCTGTCCAACAATTGCCAGTAGTTCTGACATATTGATATCGTCCGGGTTAATGTGTTGTCTCATAAATCCTCTCCCCTTCTATTAAAGTTTACATAACGGTATTAACACTTAAATTCAAATATAAGCGCTAATAATGAACGACATCTTAATTATAACTCATTTAAATCCCATTTTCTAGTGAAAGTATCAAATTTATTAAAATGATTTATGTGTAAAGTTTTTTTAATAGTATTTTTTATAAAAAAATATAATAGAAAGTTGATTAAGTAGTTTGGTTGCGCTAATAAAGAAACGTCATCGTCGAGAGAATACCTCTCAATGATAGCGTATTTAGGTTAAATTATGTGTGAAAATTATATATATTTAGCTAAGAAAGATGCAATGCGTTGGCGATAGGTCTCTTTATCAAGGACATAAGCATATCCATGAGTTGCTTCTTCTACAAAATAAAGCTCTTTCGGTTCATCAGCCGCTTCATATAGTTCATGCACCATCCAACTTGGGACAATTTCATCTTTTCCTCCATGAATGAATAAGATAGGTAGCTGGCTTTTTTGAATTTGCTCAAGTGGACTAGCTTCTTTAAAGGAATAATTTGCGCGATATTTTGTGTAGATACTTGTTAGTGGTAAGAAAGGGAAAGCAGGAAGTTTGTATTGAGCACGGAGTTGGTAAGCTAATTCTTCATAAGTTGAACTATAGCCACAATCTTCGATAATCGCTTTAACATTATCAGGAAGGGGCTCACCACTAACATTCATAACGGTTGAAGCTCCCATACTTAAGCCAAATAAGACAGTATTAGGATGATCGTAGGTACTGTTCAACCAATCTATCCATTCTAGATAATCTAGCCGTTCGTGCCAGCCAAAACCAATATAATTTCCTTGACTTTTGCCGTGGCCACGCGCATCGGGTAACAAAATACTATACCCTAAATCATAAAATAAATGAACCCAAGGCGCCATATCTAGATTACTTTGTCCGTATCCATGAGCAATTATGACTACGCGCTCTGGGTGTTCTTCGTGTGGAATAAATTTTCCATATAAAGTCAAATCATCATAGGATTGAATGGTGTACTCTTCATATTCGACTGAATGAAACCATTTTTTGGCCTCTTTCCAAGGATCTTCAGCATAGACTTGGCGCATCGAGTGATCAGCGACTTCATTCAAGCCTTGATTATCAACTGCATTTTTGTAGAGAAGATGACTGATATAAGCGATGGTACCACTTAATAGTGTTGCTCCTGTTACAATTTTCCAACGTAATTTCATTAATAGGTGCTCCTTTTTTTATCATTTTCCTAACACTTATTATTTTAACGCAAATGGATGAAAATAGCATGAATAGACTCTATAAAAATAATAAAGCAAGATGTTGAGTGATTAATGTCATTAAAAATCAATTAAAATATAACAGGAAAAGAATTCTACTAGATTAATTGTGATATAATGAACTTGTAAATAAATTAAGGGGACTAAAGGGAGGAATACAGGATGAAAAAGATTTATCAAACATTGGGTGTTATGTCAGTTACATTCTTGTTAGCAAGTTGTAGTAATAATACTCAAAATGGATCAGAAGATACAGTGAATTCTGATGAAGTTATTGAACAAATGGATGAAAGCACAGAGTCAGCAACAGATAAGGTAGAAGAATCGGAAGATATTGAAGACTCCGCGTCAGCAGATTCAATGGTAGAAGAGAATCAAGAACATCAGATGACATTGAAGCTCGGGTATGGCGCACCTCACGGCGAACGATCTTTCTCAGCTATTTTTGTGGGATTAGAGGGAGATACAATTACAAATGTCAGTATCGATGAATTTCAATTTATAGATGCAAGTGAAAATTATCAAGGTGTACCCAATTCAGATAATGACTTTGGTGAAGGCTATGATGAGAATCAAGTCTTGATCAGTAAAGTTGAGAATAATGAGGCATATTCTAAGTTGATGACTGAAAAAGCTGAAGCAACAAATTCTCTTGTAGAGGGTTATCAAGCCATTAGCGAGTTTGCAGAAGGAAAAACAATTAGTGAACTGGAAGAAGCCATCGATGACTTACATCGTGTTGAGGATCCAAGTGGTATGAGTGATGTTATCTCTGGTGCAACATTAGTAGATACGCCCGGATACTTGGAAGAAATCGTTCGTGTGGCAAAAGATGGATTCGAATTTTCTACTGATGGAGTGGAAGATATTGAAAATGCAGAGTTGTCTTATTCACTACAAGCTCCACATGGCTCAAAATCTTTTGCATTAGTAGGTGTTCTGCATCAAGATGACATGATTATAGCAGCTATTCAAGATGAGCTGCAATTTATGGACGATGCAGATGTGGAAGGGGTGCCTAATAGCGATCAGGCCTTTGGGGAAGCTTACCAAGAAAATTCAATATTAATATCAAAACGAGCTAATACTGAATCCTATTCAGAATTAATGGCTGATAAGGGCAATGCGACTATGACGTATGACGAGAACCATCAGGCTATTTCTGAATTTGTTGTGGGGATGACCGTGCAAGAATTACAAGAAGTCATTGATCAATTAGCTGGAAAAGAATCGGAAGAGACCACTGATACGGTATCGGGAGCGACTTTTGCTGATGAAACAGGCTATTTGGAAGCTATCTTAAATACAATTCAGTAAAAGATACATGTGAATAAAGCGAAAGCCCCCTATGTAGACTGATTATGCCTACATAGGGAGCTTTCATTTATTTGTGATTAAGCATTACTATTATTATCTACACGTCCATTATTTAAAGTATCGAGCAATTGTGATTCGATAAAGTCAATCCATACGCTGATACCATCATAATTTAAGTGGATTCCATCAGGTTCATAGAGGTAGCCTTCATAGCTAAAATTATTTGCCCAATCCATGAGATAAATATTATCGTGCGTTTCAGCCATTTGTCGAAATTGTGCATTAACATCGGCTGCCCATGGTCGACTGACATGTGTGGTGAGTAAGAAAATTTTTGTGTCATCGTCAAGTTGATTGATTAATTGTTCTAAGTGATCATTGCTGAAGCCACCATTTGCCCCTAATGAGAAGACAATAATGTCATGTAATTGGCCACTTTGTCTCATCGCATTGAGCTGTGGCATGGCGTTATAAAGTTGTAAGCCCACTTCTCCATAAACTGTTGCTAGAGGGAAACGATCATAAAATTGTTCAGATCCGCTAAGAACAGTTGAGTCTCCAAAGAAAGTTACTTCAACATTCTCTGCCGTATAGATATGTTCAGGCTCTTGTGCTTCTTCTGCTTCCTCTGGCTCTTCAGTGGGTTCAGAAGTTGTTGCACGCTGTTGGTTTTGTTCTAATAAATCTTCATGACGCTGGGTATAAGTTGCTTCTAATCCAGCTGCTACTTCATCACTTTGCATAGCTGAGACCCCCAAGCTAATTAAGAAAAATAATAGGAGGCTAGCATATGAACTGAGTGTAATTTTACGCCGCGCTGAGGCATGTAGCCAGTCTTCTTTTAGTGTAGTTAAGGACAGCGAGGTAAAAGGTGGGAATTTTACAATCCCTAATTTTTTGTCAAATAAGAAGTACGTTCCGACGCTTAATCCAAGAATAACAGCCAATTGAACTGGAATATGAAGGAAGAAAGCGGGTAGTTGTCCGGCGTGATTATACAGACCGATGTAGACAGGATAGTACCATAGATACATCGGATAAGATAGACGGCCCAATATCGTAGTTGCTCTAAAAGATAACACGCGTTGAATCATTGTATCATAATATAAAAGAGATAAGACAGCTAGTGCAGTTACAATGTCGAATAAGTACATTCCTCCCCAGTAAGTGAAGGTACTACTATCTTCTATCATAAATAACATGACAACCATAATGGCTAGTAGCCCCCCTTGTAAAAGAAGAGGGCGAATTTCATCCTTACCATGCGTTGAACGATAGAGCGGATTTATACAGACAAGTCCTGCTCCAAGTAACATAGAGAACAAGCGAGTATCCGTTCCATAATAGACACGTGTGGGATCACTTCCAGGTTCAAACAATAGGACCATTGTTAGTAAGCTAAGCAGTGATAATCCAATTAAGGTGTATCCAAAATAATGTCGACGTGAAAACAGTGGACGCACAAACTTAAACAATAGTTGGATAACGATGATTGATTGAACATATAAACTAAGATACCATAAATGGGTCAACAATGATGGTTGGATAATTTCGGCAAAGTAAGAGGCACCTTGGGAAATTTGGTACCAATTATTAAAGAAAAAGACAGTAGAGAAGGTTTGCATGAACCAATTTGTTAAGAATTCATGCCGGAAAAATAAAAGAACCGCCGAAAGCAATCCAATCACAAACAGAACAGGTGGGATCAATTTTTGGATGGTTCGCTTTAAATTGTAAAATAATGTGACTTCTTCCCCGTTAAAATAGTTTTTCTCAAGCTTAATGCCTAATAAGATACCGGAGATAACAAGAAAAATATTTACACCTAAAAATCCCCCTGAATATCTAAATTTCTGATAATGGTACATAATAATAAACAAAATACTGATAAATCGTAATGTGTCAATTTGTTGATAACGTTTTGTCATAAAAGTCATACTTTCTATACTTTTTTAGTAGCTTAATTATAGATCAAATCGGAAGAATGATAAAGCATAAAATTAAAATGTTACGAAATTGTCAAATGTAATATGACTATTTGAAATTAAAATGGTGTCTGTTATTAATTTGACAATTATATCTTCATTTTGTTAAGATAATATAGATGCACATTTTTAAGAAGGAGTTTGATAAACAAAATGTTAGAGCGAATTATGGCAATAAATGATGTGATCAATGAAATCATTTGGGGTGCACCGATTTTATTTTTAATTGTAGGTGGCGGAATTTTCTTTACTATTTTTACGAATTTTATAACGTTTCGAAAATTCGGATATGCAATAAAACAAACAGGATTAAGTATTTTTAATGATGATGAAGAAGGTGAAGGGCAAGTCTCGGCTTTTGAAGCTGTGTCGACATCTTTGGCTGCTTCGGTTGGGACTGGAAATATTGCCGGCGTTGGAACGGCCATTGCAATTGGTGGACCTGGAGCTGTTTTTTGGATGTGGTTAGCTGCCATTTTTGGTATGGCAACAAAATATGCTGAAATTGTGTTAACCATTGAGTATCGTGATCGAACGAAGGATTTTCGCTTTGTTGGAGGACCGATGTATTATATTGAGCGTGGAACAGGTCAGAAGTGGTTAGCTATAATTTTTGCATTCCTTGGGGGAGTGGCTACTCTAGGAATCGGGAATATGGTACAGTCTAATTCGGTTGCGGATGTGTTAGAATCATCAATTGGGATTGATCCGTTGATGACGGGGATTGTGCTTGCTGTTTTAAGTGCACTCGTTATTTTTGGTGGTTTGAATGCGATCAGTAAGGTGACAGCAAAAGTTGTGCCACTGATGGCGGGCTTATATATTTTCGGCGGGGTACTCGTTATTTTACTGAATTATGACCAAATTATTCCAGCATTTCAGATGATTTTTGTCGATGCATTCACTGGAACAGCAGCATTCGGTGGGTTTGCCGGAGCAGGGCTATCAATGGTGATTCGTTATGGTGTCGCTCGTGGAGTGTTTACTAATGAGGCGGGGTTAGGTAGTGGGCCGATTGCACATGCTGCAGCAACTACTGATCACCCGGTAAGACAAGGACTTTGGGGAATATTTGAAGTGTTTTTTGATACTATAGTTACGTGTACGATTACGGCACTTGTTATTATAATGACCGGTGTTTGGACATCTGGAGAGGTCGGAGCTGCATTGACATCGCTAGGGTTTAGTGAAGGTATTCCTTATGGTGAGCACATGGTTTCGATTGGCTTAGTTTTCTTTGCATTTTCAACGATTCTTGGTTGGTCATATTACGGAGAACGGTGCTTTGAATATTTATTTGGTCCGTCTAGTAAAGTAATTTACCGAATTATTTATATTCCAGTTATTGCAGTTGGCGCTATCGGCGGCTTGCAAGAGATTTGGGATATTGCTGATACCTTGAATGGCTTGATGATTATTCCAAACTTCATTGGCTTATTATGGCTGAGTCCAGTCGTTGTCCGCTTGACGAAAGATTTCTTCGGGTCAGGCGGTATTTATGAAAAAGAACAACAACACTAATAAAAAGCGTCTCAATCTGTCTATCACATAGATTGAGACGCTTTTTATTGTCGTAAGGCTTGTTTTGCTAAGTTATCAGCTCCGCGATTATTCTTCTCTGGCACCCAGATGAACTCTAAAATAGGGAATTGATTTTTTAAAGTTAAGATGGTCTCTAAATAGGGAAGGTAATCCGTATTTTTGGTGAATTCTTTTTGGAGAACGTCAGCAGCAACTTTACTGTCGGTCTGCACGAAAACCATCTGATCGGTAAGCTGATTGTCAATTAACCATTCCAGAGCGTATTGAATGGCCAGAAATTCAGCTGTATGGTTATTATAATGGCCGACAATGGGTTGGGCGACTTGGTGATAGAGTGAATCACCGGCCACTACAAAACCAATACCGACTTTTCCTGTTTTTGTATTAACGGCACCATCTGTATGTAATCGAATCATTGTGAATGATCTGTTTCAATGATAGTTACATCAGTCGCTTGCTTGCCACGTGGTCCTTCTGCAATATTGAATTCAACCGTCTGACCATCATTTAGGGACTTGAATCCTTCTTGGTTAATACCGGTGAAGTGAACAAAAATATCTTCATGGTTACTTTCAATAAACCCATACCCTTTTCCGGCGTCGAACCATTTTACAATACCTGTCTGCATCAAAATCTTCCTCTCTTATAGTATAGTCTTATTATAGCTACTGTAAGCGATTATTTCAATAATTAAGGGAGTGAAGGCTTATTTTTTTGTCAAAATATGTTACACTAAAAAAGAAGAAAAGTGAGGTAGTGAGATTATGAAAGAATTGAAAGCAAGCGGTATTTCACAATCAATAGGGGTGAAAGTGTTGTTCGATGGAGTCGATCTGTCGCTTCAGAGCGGGGATAAGGTTGGATTAATCGGGATTAATGGAACTGGAAAAACAACACTCTTAGATACGTTGGTGGGGATGAACGCACCAGAATCGGGTCAAATAACGAGTCCGAAAGATTATAAAATTGCATATTTGAAACAAGCGAATACGTTGGATCAGGAGTTGACAGTTCTTCAGACTGTTTTTGCTGGGGATAATCTACTGATGAACACAGTACGTGACTATGAGGAAGTTGTTGGGAAACTGAATCAAGATCCGACGAATGAAAAACTACAAAATCGATTTACCAAAATGCAGCAAGCCATGGATCGGGTGGATGGTTGGACGGCGAGTTCGCAAGCCCAAACCATTCTAACCAAGCTCGGGATTTATGAGATGGATAAATGCATTTATGAACTATCTGGTGGTCAGCAAAAACGCGTACAATTGGCTCAGGTGCTGATCCAGCAATCAGATTTATTGATTTTAGATGAACCGACGAACCACTTAGATTATGAGATGATTGCTTGGCTAGAGAAGTTCTTAAGTCAATATAAAGGAGCCTTGTTGTTGGTGACGCACGATCGGTATTTCTTAGATCATGTGGTGCAATCAATTGTAGAACTCTCTGGAGGGCAACTACATCGCTATAGTGGGAACTATCAAGACTATGTGCAAGAGCGGGCGCATCGCGAGGAATTAGCAGCTGAGCAAGCTCATAAAGCCAACCAATTATATAAACAAGAGTTAGCTTGGATGCGTGAAGGCGTACGAGCGCGTGGAACAAAGCAACAAGCGCGTAAAGATCGCTTCGAAGACTTAAAAGAGACCGTCCAAAATCAGACCACTCGAGGAACAATGACCTTGAACTTGGCCGGCAGTCGCTTGGGGAAAAAAGTTTTGGAACTGCAAGAAGCATCGTTTGCTCGTAACGGTAAGCAACTACTTCAACAACTTGATTTGTTAATTCAAGCCGATACACGACTTGGAATTACTGGGGAGAATGGGTCTGGAAAAACCACATTACTTAATATTTTGGCTGGGCGTCAGTCGCTTGATAGTGGGCAGCTAGAAGTAGGTGAGACGGTTAAGATTGCTTATTATACTCAGACCAATGAAGGAATGACGGATGATTTACGGGTGATCGATTATGTACGAGAGATGGCCGAAGAAGTGACGATGGCGAATGGTTCTGTTGCGACCGCTGAGCAAGTATTAGAACAATTCTTGTTCCCGCGCTCAATGCAACAGTCTTATATCTCAAGTTTGTCGGGTGGCGAGAAGCGGCGTTTATATTTGGCACGCTTGCTAATGACTTCGCCGAACGTTTTATTATTAGATGAGCCAACCAATGATTTGGACACAGAGACATTGACTATTTTGGAAGAGTATATTGATCATTTTACGGGCGCGGTGATTGCTGTGAGTCACGATCGCTATTTCTTGGATAAAACGTGTGAAAAATTATTGATTTTTGAAGGAGCGGGACAACTTCGCGAATATTGGGGCAAAGTGAGCGATTATTTAAAAGAAGCGAATGACTCCTCAGCTCGTCGTTCTGATAAAGCGGCGAAATCTGCGCAAGATAAGTCACTGTCGACATCGGAAGCGAGTTCGTCTCAAGAGAAAACCCGCCTGACTTATATGGAAAAGAAAGAGTGGGAAACGATTGAAGATGAGATAACAAAACTTGAAAACAAAATCGAAGCTGTCGAACAAGAGATGTTGGAAGTGAAAGCAGATGATTATGGGATGTTGAATGAACTGAATGGAAAAAAACAAGAATTGGAAACAGCCCTCGAAGAAAAAATGGCACGATGGGAATATTTAGCTGAATTTGTATAGGAGATAGAGAATGGAACAACATTATTTAAACTTAGCACGTGATATATTGGCGAATGGAATCGATCGAGATGACCGAACGCATACAGGAACGCGTTCGGTGTTTGGACGACAGATGCGGTTTAATTTACAGGAAGGTTTTCCGCTACTGACAACGAAACGGGTGCCGTTTGGGTTAATTAAGTCCGAGTTGTTGTGGTTTTTACGTGGGGAGACGAATATTAAGTTTTTACTCGAACATAATAATCATATATGGGATGAGTGGGCATTTGAACGGTTTGTCGAGAGTGAGGATTATCATGGCCCAGATATGACAAATTTTGGCCGACGCGCACAGGAAGATGAAGATTTCAATGCGGTTTATCAAGCAACACTAAAAAGTTTTACCGATCAAATTTTAACGGATGAAGCATTTGCTGATATATATGGTGATTTAGGGCATGTATATGGCGCACAATGGCGGTCATGGCGTGGTGCGGATGGTCAAGTCGTCGATCAAATTCAACAAGTCATTGATCAAATTAAGCATAATCCGAATTCACGTCGTTTAATTGTCTCGGCTTGGAATCCAGCTGAAGTGGACGAAATGGCATTACCACCTTGCCATGCTTTTTTCCAATTTTATGTGGCGGATGGGAAGTTAAGTTGTCAGCTGTATCAGCGCAGTGGAGATGTAT
Source organism: Dolosigranulum pigrum ATCC 51524 (assembly GCF_000245815.1). Classification (GTDB taxonomy): domain Bacteria; phylum Bacillota; class Bacilli; order Lactobacillales; family Carnobacteriaceae_A; genus Dolosigranulum; species Dolosigranulum pigrum. Next base: position 1,256,903 of record NZ_JH601103.1, on the reverse strand, counting down.
TTTTAGGTGTTCCGTTTAACATTGCTAGTTATGCCTTGTTGACGCATCTTATTGCTCATGAGACCGGCTTGGACGTTGGTGAATTTGTGCATACATTGGGTGATGCTCATATTTATCATAATCACTTCGACCAAATTCAGTTACAGTTAAGTCGTGAGTCACGTGCATTACCAACCTTGAGATTAAATATGGAGAAATCAAGTGTGTTTGAGTTTGAGATGGATGATATTCAATTGGAGAATTACAATCCACATGGTCGAATTAAAGCGCCTGTTGCGGTTTAGGGAGGAGTCGATATGTTAACATTCGTATGGATCGAAGATGAGAACCAATTAATCGGTCAAGCAAATCAATTGCCGTGGCATTTGCCTGCTGATTTGAAGCACTTTAAGGCGGTAACAATGGGTGATGCTGTCTTGATGGGCCGAAAAACTTATGAGGCCTTACCGATTAAACCACTGCCTAATCGTCGTAATATCATTCTGACCCGGAATAAAGATTATGTTGCTCCGGGTGCCGAGGTATTTCACTCGAAAGAAGCCATTCTGTCCGCTGTGGATACTGATCAGCAGACACTTCATATTATTGGAGGCGGGGAAATATTTAGCTTGTTTATTGATGAGGTAGATGAGTTGTACCAGACCATTATTGAAGGAGACTTTGAGGGAGATACGTACTTTCCAACGTTAGACTTTTCAGAGTTTGAATTATTATCTAAAAAAGAAGGTATTGTCGATGAAGCTAATCGCCATCCCCATACGTTTTACCATTATCGACGTAAAAATACCTAATAAAAAAGCTAGTCACTAGAGGAAGTGGCTAGCTTTTACGCATTTAAGTATAAAGATAGATCGATATAAACATAAAGATGGTGCCTAACATGACGAATAAATGCCAGATGACATGCATAAATTTAACCTGCTTTAAGCTGTAAAAAATGGTTCCAATCGTGAAGGCTAAACCGCCTGCCCCTAGCCAAATAATGCCATAGGTGCCCAGTCCTTGATAGAGATAATGCATCAAAAAGAGTGAAATCCATCCCATACCGATATACAGCCAAGTCGATAGTCCTTGGAATTTTTGGAACCAAAATGCTTTGTATAAAACTCCAGATAAGGCAATCAGCCAGATGACAGTGGTTGCTATAATTCCGATAGTTCCGCCAATAGTAATGAGCGTGTAAGGCGTATACGTTCCGGCAATTAACAGGAAGATGCTGGCATGATCCATCCGGCGCATAAAATATTTGGCCTTCGTAAACTTCAAACTGTGATACAGCGTTGAGTTCAGATAGAGTAAAATTAAGGTGGCCCCATAGACGATGTAGGCGATCAGTTTCAAGCTACTACCCATATCAAGCGCCTTAAAAATTAAAAAGACAAGACCGACAGTACTTAAAACAGCACCAATGCCATGAGTTACAGCATTCAATACTTCATTGACAATTAAATAAGTTTTTGAGAGATGAGAATTATTCATACATTTATCGACTCCATTCATTGCGTTTTCCTTATTATAGCATATATCGAGTGAAAATAGTTTAGAAGACTCGTGTTAAAGTAATCTCTTATTAAATGAGCGGGTGATTATTTTATTTTTCAGAGAATTTGGGGTATAATAGGCGGTGCATGTTAGGAGGATGGGAAGATAATGAATGCATTAAAACAACATATAAAAGATAACTTTAATATAGTATTTAACGATGATCGGATTTTGATAGAAGCCTTTACGCACGCTTCGTATGCCAATGATCATCGTCATTTAGTTGATGAACCGATTAAAAATTTGGAGCGTCTTGAATTTTTAGGGGATGCGGTCATTGAATTATTTGTGTCAGATTATCTGTTTAATCAATTTAAGGAATTACCGGAAGGGCAGTTAACACGCTTGCGAGCTTCGATTGTTCGAGCAGAGAGCTTGGCCGAATTAGCGACTGAATGTCAATTAGCTCAGTTTATTCGTTTAGGTAAAGGAGAAGAGAAAATGGGCGGTCGTCAACGGCCAGCCTTGCTTTGTGATGTGTTTGAAGCTTTTGTTGGCGCAATTTATCAAGATCAAGGAGTCGAGAGCGTTCGACGTTTCTTACGCCAGGTGATGTTTTCTAAAGTTGAGCAAAATAGTTTTTCCTATGATACAGATTATAAGACGGCGCTGCAGGAATTTATGCAACAGAGTGGTGTTGTTAATATTGAATATACAGTCTTAGAGACATCAGGGCCGGATCATGACCGTGAATTTACGGTAGAAGTGTCGATTGAAGGTGATTATCACGGAGTCGGTATGGGTAAGTCGAAGAAGTTGGCAGAACAAAAAGCAGCTAAACAAGCATTAGAAGCGCTCTCATCTTAATTGAAACAAATAACCGAAAGGAGGTGGCTAATTAATGCAACTAAAAACATTAAAAATTAAAGGCTTCAAGTCCTTCGCTGATCCGACAACCATTCAGTTTGGTGCAGGAGTGACGGCTGTTGTAGGCCCGAACGGTAGCGGCAAGTCTAATGTTATTGAAGCAATTCGCTGGGTGATGGGTGAGCAGTCGGCTAAGAGCTTGCGTGGTGGACGCATGAATGATGTTATTTTTTCGGGAACCAATGAGCGCAAGGCGATGAACCAAGCGGAAGTAACGTTAACATTGGATAATTCAACGGGATTTTTATCCATTGAAGCTGATGAAGTCAGTATTTCTAGGCGATTAGGACGAGATGGTACGTCTGATTATTTTATAAATAAACAGAACTGTCGTCTAAAAGATGTTGTTGAATTATTTATGGATTCTGGGTTAGGGAAGGAATCATTCTCCGTTATTTCGCAAGGCCAAGTTGAATCTATTTTTAATTCAAAACCAGAAGATCGGCGTGCTATTTTTGAAGAAGCAGCGGGAGTTTTTAAATACAAAGTACAAAAACAAGAAGCAGAGAAAAAGTTAGATAAAGCGCAAGATAACTTGGACCGAGTAGAAGATATCTTATATGAGTTAAAAGCACAAGCGGAACCGCTTGAGGAACAAGCGAAACGAGCAGAAATCTACTTAGAAAAACGAGAGCAGCTCATCGAAGTTGATACGGGACTCACTGTGATGAAGATCAATCGGTACAAAGAAGAACTAGAAGCAGCTAACGAAGATATGAAGCAAATTGAATCCGGTTTGGAACAGAAACGTACTCAGAGTGAGCAGGTGCAGCAACAACAATTAGCGTTAAAAGAAAATCTGAAAGAATTAAAAGCCCAGCGCGAAGTAGCACACTCTGATATTTTGGAAATTGTCCAAGCAGTAGAGCGAACAGAATCTGATTTAGCGTTGTTGGAAGAGAAAACTAAGCATAAAGAAGCCTTTCTTAATGAAAAACAAGCAAGTATAGCCAAAGCAGAGGCCCAGCAACAAATGCTCAGAGAAAAAATCGAAACGGTGCAGGCCCAAAAAAGGTACGCTCAGTCAGAAGCTAACCAAATAACAGAGCAACTTCATCAAGCAAAAGAACGATTGACGTACTTAAAAGATGGGGCTGACGATCGTATCGAAGAACTTCGCTATGAATATGTTGATCTAATGCAAGAGAAAGCCACCTTAAATAATGATGTAAAGACACTTGAATCAAGTGTGGAGAAGGTGACTCGGCAAGTTCAAAAAAATAAAAATGAGCACCAAGAAGCTGTAAAAGAGCTAACCAGTACTGAAGAAAAGTTAGCTCGTAAAGAAGCCGAATTAGCTGAGATTCAAGTTGAACTAGATGAATTATTGCAGGAATTTAAACAACTTAAAGCTTCCATTACTCAAAAAGAAGCCAAATTAGCTGAGCAAGCTGATGCAATCGAAAAAAATCAGCGTGAGTTAGAACAAGTGAAAGCTAAGCGCGAAAGTCTAGCCCAAATGACAGAACACTATGCTGGGTACTTTGCTGGAGTTAAAGCGGTAATGAAGAATCGGCGGCAATTATCAGGTGTGGTGGGAACCGTAGCGGATTTGATTCAAATTCCAGAGCAGTACCTGACAGCCATTGATACTTCGCTCGGCTCAAGTAGTCAATTTATTGTGGTCGAGCAAGAAAAAGATGGACGCGAAGCGATTAACTTCCTGAAGCGAGCACAATCAGGTCGTGCTACGTTTCTACCATTGACAACGATTAAACCGCGCCACATCAACCACAATGCCTTACAATCGGCAGAAGCAGTGGCTGGTTTTGTTGGGGTTGGATCGGACTTAATTGACTATGAGAAACAGGTCAGTCAAATTATTGAAAACTTGTTAGGTAATACGCTAATTGCAGCAGACTTGAAGTCAGCAAACAAGATTGCAAAAGCTGTTAATTACCGTTATCGTGTGGTCAGCCTTGATGGAAACATGATGAATGCTGGTGGATCAATGACTGGTGGAGGTAGTAAGTCCAATAATTCGCATATCTTTACTCAGAAAAAAGAGTTAGAAGACTTGCGCGAGCGCCAAAACGTATTGGAAGAAAAATTGGCCGATAAAACTTCTGGGGATCAATCTCTTAAACAAGAACACCAAAAATTGAATGAAAAGACAGAAAAAATCAAAGAAATCGGTGAACAGAAGCGGTATAAAGAGCAAGATGTCGCCAAAGATGTAAAACTATTGCAGGATACAACTGATCGACTAAGGAAACAAGTGAAAGTGTTAAACTACGAACAAACTGAATTATTAGCTGAAGCAGAAATGCTTAAAAAATCGTTAACTGAGACAAAACAGCAACAAATAGTAATTTCTGAGCAGGTTGAAAGTGTAGATGAGGAATTAACAGCTTTAAAATCAGCTCAGGATGATTCAGAACAGATTCAAGAAACATTGTTGGCCGAAATGGAAACTTTACGTGAACAGCTAAGTCGCCATAATGAAGAAGTTGCTTCAACCACTGCAACTTTAAAAAACTTCCGCCAACAATTAGTATCTAGTCAAGAAGAGGAAGAAGCCTTAAAAGAAGCGATTCAGCGCTTTGAAACAGGTGAAGAACTACTCTCTGAAGATCAATTGCAAACACAGTTACAGCAACAACTTGCACAAAAAGAGGAAAAACAAGCACAAGAAAAAGACTTGAAACAAGCCATTAGTGCGTATGAAATGAATTTAGATGACTTGCAAACAGAGCTTGATAACTTGCAAGAAGCAGTAGATAAGTTAGTGAGCCAAAAGAACCAAATTGATGTGAAATTATCGCGGTTAGATGTGAATATTGATCATCAATTAGCTCATCTTGCCGAAGAATATCAAGTTAGTTATGAAGATGCTCGATTGCATCCTGAATTGGAACTTAGCTTCGACCAAGCAAGTGCTCGGGTGAAGCAATTAAAACAAGCGATTGCCACTTTAGGCCACGTGAATATTGATGCGATTGAAGAGTACCAACAATTAGCTGAACGCTTAGAATTTTTAGGTGGGCAACAACAAGATTTACTTGATGCCAAAGCACAACTCAGACAAACCATGGAGCGAATGGATCAAGAAGTGAAAATTCGCTTTAAAGAGATGTTTGACCAGATTAAAGAACAGTTCTCCTACGTTTTCCCGAAACTATTTAAAGGAGGCCGTGCGCAATTAGAACTGACTGATCCAGATAATCTTCTAGAAACCGGAGTTGAAATTATTGCTCAACCTCCCGGCAAGCAATTAACTTCCTTAAGCTTGCTTTCAGGTGGGGAGCGAGCATTGACGGCTATTTCGCTACTGTTCGCGATCATTCATGTCAATCCAATTCCATTTTGTATTTTAGACGAAGCAGAGGCTGCCTTAGATGAGTCTAATGTTTTCCGTTTTGGGAAGTATTTACAGTCTTTTGAGACGGATACGCAGTTTATTGTGATTACGCACCGAAAAGGCACAATGGAGCAAGCGGATAGTTTATATGGTATTACGATGCAAGAGCGTGGGGTATCTAAGTTGGTCTCGATTCAGTTGGAAGAAGCACTTGACTTACAAGAAGATTTTGAGACGCAATCTTAGATCGAATAAGATAAAAGGAGTCTATATGAAAACACAACTTATTGGAATTGATATTGATGGCACACTGGTGGATGATCACAATCAAGTCTCTACCGCTAATAAGGACGCTATTAAACGAGCAAAACAGGCAGGAATAAAAGTTGTATTATGCACCGGTCGTCCACTGAAAGCAATCAGTCATGTATTGGAAGCTTGTGATTTAACTGATGCCGGTGATTATGCCATTACGTATAACGGTGGCTTGATTCAGGCAACTGATACAGGGGAAATTATTCAGCATATTGTCTTAAGTCAGGATGATGTTGTTTCACTATACAACTTATCAAAAACACTTGATATGCCGATAAGCTTAGTCGGTATGGAGGATGTGAAAGTCTTGCAAAATCATCATGATCGACCATGCTTGTATTATACAATTAATAAATGGTTGTCTCATCATCCCTTTCAGTTTGATGACTATACCGGTCAACAAGTGGTAAATAAAATGGTGATAGCACGACCAGAAGCAGAGATTGAAGAGGCTCTAAAGAAAATTCCCGAGCACTATTTTGAACAATTTTTTATTGTCAAAAGTCGCCCGAATTTACTTGAGTTTATGCCGAAGACGGTTAATAAAGGAGCTGCTCTGAAACGCTTAGGCCAACAGTTAGGAATCGTCCCCGAGGCAATGATGGGTATTGGTGACATGGATAATGATTTAACAATGATTGAAATAGTCGGTAAAGGTGTCGTGATGGGACAAGCCCCTGATTATATGAAAGATGTAGCCGACTGTATCACGAAGTCGAATAACGAAAGCGGTGTAGCTCACGCCATTGAGCAATGGGCGCTTAATATGTTATAATAAGACTAGATTCAAGTGAAGAGGGGATATTATGGGACTATTTGATAAAATAAAGAGTATATTTACAAGTGAAGAGCAAGAAAAAAAGTCAGAAGAACAGGATACGCCTACTGAAGTTTCTGAATCGGATGACGCCACTGATGATAGTGATCTTGAAACGATAGAAACGATTGATCAAGAAAAAGTAGAAGAACCACTTTCAAAAGAAGAAGTGAAATCACTTGAAGATGAGGTGGCTGTTACATCTGATGAAACAGTCAAACAGGTTGATAAACCAGAAGTTGAAGGCCTTCATTCATCTGAAGAATCCAACACTGCAGAAACTTCCGATGAACCACAACGCAAGACTCAAACATTTAGCGAAGTGGAAGCATCAGCTCGAGCAGAGGCTGAGCAATATAAAGAAGGCTTGAAAAAGTCACGCCGCTCATTTACACGTCGATTGAATGAATTATTCTCAAACTTCCGCTATGAAGACGAGGAATTTTTCGAAGAATTAGAAGATTTGTTAATCGAATCGGATGTTGGGTTTGAAGCGACTATGTATATTTCTGAAGTTATGCGTTATGAAGCCAAAGTTGAGAATATCCGTAGTATGAAGGATGCTGAACGTGTCTTAGTGCGGACGATGGTTGATTTATATGGAGATACCAATCCGGATTATGTTGAATTTAATGAGAATTCAACCGGGCTAACGGTCTTATTATTTGTTGGTGTCAATGGTGTAGGTAAAACGACCACAATCGCTAAAATGGCTCACCAATATATTAAAGCAGGCAAAAAAGTGATGCTTGCTGCTGGGGACACCTTCCGAGCAGGAGCGATTGAACAACTTCATGTCTGGGGCGAGCGAGTCGGCGCCGAAGTCATCTCAAGTCAACAAGGAGGCGACCCTGCTGCTGTAGTCTATGATGGATTAGAACAAGCAAAGAAAAATGGAGCCGATGTGTTAATGATTGATACAGCTGGTCGTCTACAGAATAAGAAAAACTTGATGAATGAATTGGAAAAAATGAAGCGAGTTGTTTCAAGGGAAGTGCCAGATGCGCCACATGAGACGCTGCTTGTCTTAGATGCAACAACGGGTCAGAATGCCTTAAATCAGGCAAAAATATTCAAGGATACAACGGATGTAACTGGAATTGTGCTCACAAAAATGGATGGAACCGCAAAAGGTGGTATTGTACTCGCGATTGGGAAAGAACTTGGGATTCCAGTCAAATTTGTGGGCCTAGGTGAGACAATGGAAGATCTGCATAAATTTGATACAGAGAAGTTTGCGTATGGCTTATTCCGTGATCTCTTAGAACAGACAGTTTAGTAACTAATAGTGAAGGAGCCTCGCATATGCAGTTAGAGAAGACACTCAAGATGAATCTATTGTTTGATTTTTATGGCGAGCTATTGACCAATAAACAACAAGATTATTTACATTATTATTACCGGGAAGATTATTCACTCGGTGAAATAGCGGAGCAGACGGGTGTTACTCGGCAAGCTGTCTTTGATAATATTCGGCGTTCTGAAGCCCTCTTAACTGACTATGAACAGTCACTGCAGCTCTATAAAAAACATAAAGAACGCCAGTTGAAGATAAATCAATTAAGTGCTTATATAAAGGAGCAGTATGCTCAAGATCAGGAATTACAAGCCTTAGTGCAAGCACTTAAATAGTGGGAGAAAGGTGATATAATGGCATTTGAAGGATTACAGAATCGATTGCAAGATGCATTCTCGGTGCTGAAGAAAAAAGGTAAAATTACAGAACAAGATATAAAAGAGGCGATGCGTGAAGTTCGTCTGGCTCTCTTGGAGGCAGATGTTAACTATAAAGTTGTCCGTGAATTTATTAAATCTGTCCGCGAAAAAGCAATTGGATCAGAAGTGTTGGAAAATGTTGAAGGTGGCCATCAAGTTGTTAAAATTGTGAGTGATGAATTAACTGAACTCATGGGAGGCGAGCGCCAAGATATTATTACGGCTTCTGAACCGGGTGAAATAACCGTTTATATGATGGTAGGATTGCAAGGGGCCGGGAAGACCACTACAGCTGGTAAGTTAAGTAACTACTTGCGTAAACATGAAAATATGAAACCGATGTTAGTGGCGGCTGATATTTATCGTCCCGCTGCAATTGACCAATTGCAACAAGTTGGTAAAGAGTTAAATATTCCCGTCTTCAGTATGGGGGATGATGTTAGCCCTGTAGAAATTGCTCGCCGTGGAGTACAAGAAGCTAAAGATGAAAATCGCAATGTTGTTATTATCGATACGGCAGGGCGTCTGCACATTGATGATGCTTTAATGACAGAGCTATCTGATATTAAGTCTGAAGTAAATCCGCATGAGATTTTCTTAGTTGTTGATGCGATGACTGGTCAAGATGCAGTCAATGTGAGTGATACATTCAACAAACAGCTTGATATTTCTAGTGTTATCTTGACGAAACTCGATGGTGATACGCGTGGTGGAGCAGCGCTATCAATTAGTAAAGTGACTAATAAACCGATTAAATTTACCGGAACGGGTGAAAAATTAGATGCGTTAGAACCGTTCTACCCTGAACGTATGGCTAATCGTATTCTCGGGATGGGAGATATCCTTACCTTAGTTGAGCGAGCTCAACAAGAAATGGATGACAAACGAGCGGAAGAGCTTGCCCAAAAAATGGCCGAACAAACCTATGATTTCAATGATTTTATCGAACAGATGGATCAGATGCGAAATATGGGACCACTAGAGGACTTAATCAAAATGATTCCGGGGATGAGTAACTTACCGGGAATGGATCAGTTCGAAGTCGATGAGAAAGATCTTGACCGAATGAAGGCAATCGTGCTTTCCATGACACCGGAAGAACGAAAAAATCCAGATATCCTTTCTCAAAATCGACGTAAGCGTATTGCTGATGGTGCGGGCCGAACCTTACTTGATGTGAATAAATTAATTACACAATTCAAACAATCCAAAGAGTTAATGGGTGATATGTCAAGTGGCAAGATGTCCGGCGGTTTAGGCAAAATGATGAAAGGTGCCGGCAAAGGGATGATGAATAAGATGAAAAATAAACTTCCTGGGTTTGGTGGTAGTGATCAAGAGATGCCTGATTTATCTGAATTACAGAATATGCCAGGAATGGATGATATGAATGGTCAAGGAAGTTCTCTAATTTCCAAAGATAAGCGCCAAAAACGAAAACGTAAGAAGAAAAAAATTAAAAAGAAAAAATAAATAGTAGACAAGAGGCCTCTGCAATAGCGTCAGGAACGTTAATGACAGGGGCTTTTTTGAAAAAACACTGTAAAGAGAAAACACTTGACAGGTGATGTATCCCATGATAGAATAATTGTTGTGAGTGATTCAGTTACTCAATAAAATTTAAAGGAGATGAATAATATGGCAGTAAGAATTCGTATGAAACGTATGGGAGCTAAGAAACGTCCATTTTACCGATTAATGGTATCAGACTCACGTCGTCATGTATCTAAAGGGGCGATTGAGCAAATCGGAACATACAACCCGACTGAAGAAGGCGAAGAAGCATTGAAAATTGATGAAGAATTAGCGCTTAAATGGTTACACAATGGTGCACAACCATCAGATTCAGTTCACAAGTTACTTTCTCGTAAAGGGATTATGGAGAAATTCCACAACGAAAAAAACAACTAATTTAACAAATAAAGGATGAGTGCGATGACTGATCAAGAGATGAGACAGTTAATTCATACAATCATTGAGCCATTAGTCAGTCAACCCGATGACATCAATTTAGAGTTGAAAGAGACCGATGATTTTCATGAATACCTATTATCTGTTCATCCTGATGATATCGGCCGAGTTATTGGTAAAGGTGGACGTATTGCCAAGGCGATTCGTGCGATTGTCTACAGCATTCGCTACGATGGTCCCAAACGTGTACGTCTCACTATTGTAGATTAATTGTTTTCGGTGAAGAGATGCATTTTAGCATCTCTTTTTGTACATATAACTTAGAAAAAGGAGATAGAGCATGACAGCTTATGTAAATGTAGGAAAAATTGTGAACACCCATGGAATTAAGGGAGAGGTGCGTGTAATTTCAGATACTGATTTTCCTGAAGAACGCTATCAACCGGGAGCTGAGCTTGTTTGGTTAGGTGATAGTGAGGCTAATACACTCACTTTAACAGTAGCTTCACATCGACAACATAAACAGTTTGATTTAGTAAAATTTGAGTCATATCCGACTATTAATGAAGCAGAATCCCTAGTAGGCGGTACGTTAAATGTGACAGAAGCTGATTTAGCGACACTCGATGATGATACATTTTACTGGCATGATATTGTTGGCTTAACAGCTTATGACGAAGCAGGTGCAGAAATCGGCCAAGTGAAAGAAATTCTGTCGTCTGGGGCCAATGATGTTTGGGTAATTAGCCGTCATGGACAAAAAGATCTCTTGTTACCTTACATTGATGATGTCATTAAAGCAGTTGATTTAGCAGAAGGAACAATTACTGTACATGTGTTGGAAGGATTGGATGATTAATGCAGATTGATGTCTTAACATTATTTCCCGAGATGATCCAAGAGCCGATGAATCATTCAATGATGAAACGAGCGGTTGAAAAGGGATTAGTCGATATCAATATTGTGAATTTTCGTCAGTTCGGTCAAGGGAAGCATTCTCAAGTGGATGATACTCCATATGGCGGAGGAGCAGGCATGTTGTTGAAGCCAGAACCTATTTTTGAAGCGGTGGATGCAGTCAAATCTGCTCGTGAAACGAAATCACCTCGTATCGTCTTGATGGATCCAGCAGGGCGACGTTTTGACCAACAAGTTGCAGAGGAGTTTTCTAAGGAAGAGCATTTAATTTTTATTTGTGGTCATTATGAAGGGTATGATGAGCGAATTCGTTCGATTGTAACTGATGAAGTGTCACTGGGTGATTATGTATTGACTGGGGGCGAGCTTGCTGCTTTGGTCATGATGGATGCCTCAATTCGGCTGATTCCCGGTGTGTTGGGAAATCAAGACTCTGCTGTTCAAGATTCGCATAGTTCTGGCTTGCTAGAACATCCACATTATACACGTCCAGCTGAGTATCGTGGGATGGAAGTACCGGAAGTCTTAATGAACGGCAATCACGCATTAATTGATCAATGGCGCCGTGATGAGTCAATTAAGCGAACTGCGCGACGACGACCGGATATGTTAGCGAATATTGAATTAACCCCGCGCGAACAAGAGATAGTCAATGATATGTTGAATAATAGATAGAAAAAGCGCCACTGAATCGTGTATTCGGTGGCGTTAAATGATGTATAGGTGAATTTATAGAGGGAGTTGTTTGATATACTTGGTTGGTGTTAGTCCAGTTATTTTTTTGAAAACTTTTGTGAAGTAAGAATGACTGTTGAATCCAGCTAAGTAGGCCACATCACTCAACTCATATGTTTGTAAGTGGAACAAATATTGGGCTAGGAAGATACGCTGATTATTCATATATGAGACGTATGTAATCCCAGTTTCTTGTTTGAATTTTCGCGCGAGATGAACGGGGTGCATATCAAATTTTTCCGCGATATCTTTTAAGGTTAAGTCAACGGTTAAGTGATCAGTCACAAACTTAATAATATCCTTCATCGTATTGGAATAGGATGTAATCGAGTACTTATAGACAAACTCGCAGTAATCTTTTGGCATTTGGTAAAAAATATTTTCCATCAAAAACTCAATGCTGTCAGCACTCTCAATTAGACGGTTATATTGTTCGGATAGTAGGTACAAATATAATGGAAGGACATCTCCATTTTTTGCAGCTAAACGGCAATATGTATTATTACTCAACAATACGTTTTTATACGTACGCAATTTGGATTCAATTGAGATGTTCTCGATGTGTTGTACATAGCTATCCATATCAATTTTATCTAATGCTTGTTGTAATAGTTCTTGATCCCCGTTAGCAATAGCTTCTGTGGCTAAATCCTCAATAATATAACGTTGGCTGCTAGCTTCAGTATTGATGTGCTCTAGCAGCTCTCGGCGCGCATTTTCTCGATGTGTTAAGTCTGTATGAGTTGACACGTTTATCTCCTCCTTGAATATATTCCTTAGATTTATTTATAAAAATATTAATATGGTTATTATGTCACAAAAATAGTAAAAAATCTAGCATTTCATCATAGAATTCATATTATTTTAACAAAACTTAGGGATATAGTGTCCATTCTTCATAAGTCATAAGAGTTGAAACCGGTTAGGGATGTATATTATAATGTGATTGGATACGATAAAATTAATGTAATGGAAGAGGAGGAAAAGTGATGAGTGAGAAAGAAAAAGAGACTCAACCAGAATTAACAGGTGATGAAAAAACAGTCGAAAAAGAACCAACTGATCCAAAAGCAAGTAAAAATACAGTAGTTGGTGAAGTAAAAGAAGTTGACTCACCACTAAACGGCGATGCAGAAGCCGTTGAAGCACCGCAGGATCCACAGTTAGTGGATGAAGCGTAAACTGATAAACAGTATGAGGCAAAGTATGTGTTTGATAATACATGCTTTGCTTTTCCTTTGTCTTAAATAAATGTTCAGGATCCAATAAAATAGAAATGACTATCGCGATATCGCTTTATCTATGATAAAATAAAGAAGATAATGAGTTTAAACAAGATGAAGATAACTATATATCAAAAAAGAAGGAGAGTTATTATGAGCGTTGAACCAGTAAAAGCATTAGATGACAACTATATTTGGGTTTATACACAAGCTTCCGATGCTGTAGTAGTTGATCCGGGAGAGGCTTCCTCTATTTTAACTTACTTGCAAGAGCATAATTTAAACGTGATCACTATTTTATTAACACATGATCATGATGATCATACAGCAGGTGTTAAAAAAGTGTTGGAAGTTTATCCTAAAGCATCTGTTATTGGACCAAAAGAAACCGAACGATTTAATACACAAACGGTTGCACCGGGAGATTCATTGACTCTATTTGAGCAAGAAGTGAAGGTTTTGTTGACAGCGGGACATACTTCTGGGCATATTTCTTATTTAACAAATGATATGTTGTTTTGTGGGGATGCGCTTTTTTCTGCTGGCTGTGGTCGTGTGTTTACTGGAGATTATCAGGCGCAGTATGATGCACTTAAGATATTTAGTGAACTATCAAATAATACGCGAGTTTTTGCAGGGCATGAGTATACAGAAACAAACTTGAAATTTGCTCAAAGTTTAGCGGAATATCCTGAAGCGGTAGATAAGAAGTTAACGGAAGTATCTCTGTTGCGGATGCAAGATATTCCGACATTACCAAGTACAATTGGTCAAGAGAAAGAAATTAATGTCTTTTTACAAGCAGATACGTTGGCTGATTTTAAGGCGTTGCGAGATAAACGCGATAATTTCTAAAAAATAAGCGATTAGAAATTGTGAGATACAATGAAATATACGAACCATGCAGCGAAAAAAATAAAAAATAGTCACTTAATGATAATTAGTTGTGGTGTGTGTAAAGAAGAATTAATCATATATCAAAAAGTGGGGACGGGGCAGTTACTTAAGCTATTTGTTGAGCGGATTTTGGCTTGTGAAATGGGAATTGGTCATTCAGATCAGTTAACTTGTCCGAAATGCCAAAATGTCATGGGATATAAGGTTAGAATAGATGGAAAGCTTGCTTATAAGATGACACGAAGTCGCTATAATACTCGAATAAAGCATCGGTAACTCGGATAGAATGAATTAGATCAAAAGTGGGGGATGGACGCACAATGGATGAGGTGCAATTTATTGAACAGGCGGCGTTAACCATAACGCGCCATGATGTAGTAGCTTTATCAGAGATAGAACAGATACAAAATACGGTAGTAGATAACGTATTCGTACCGAATAATGGTCAACAAACAGACGGTATGAAATGGTTGCAATATCTTGATCACATGAAAATACTTGAAAAAGAAGCACAGCGAATATTCGAATTAGAAGAGCGTAAATCCCCTGCTGAGCGTGTATTTGTGGCGGCTAAAGAAGTCACAGCAATGGATCAGTCATCAGTTGAAAGAACAGTAAACACTGAACCTATTGCAGAAAAGATTGAATCTAAACCAACACCTCAGACAGCATTAGGATCTAACACTGAAAAAGTAGAACAACTGCATAAAAATGATATAGGATTACTATCGGATCAGTTGGAAGTAAGCCCTGATGAGACTGTAAGTATTCAAGAGTTGTGTCACTTGATTGCGCAACACAGCTAATAGTAGGGTTAAAACTTAATAACTGTAGTAAAATAAGGAGTATATTGCATTATGAAATACAGAATTGTTAAAAAGAGACCGTTTAGTATTGTAGGCTTCAAAAAGCAAGTCCCTGTAGTAACAGAAGGAACTAATCCTGAAATTGAAGCTATGAGAGAGTTGTTAACTGATGAAGTTATGGAAGATTTATCTAATTTAGCAGATACGGAACCGTTTGGCATTATTAGTGTGTCACAAGCTACAACAAATGAGTTAGATGAACCAATGATTGATCATTATTTAGGCGTGGCTGTCTCATCTGGTCAGACGAAAAGTTATGATGTGTTACCCGTTGAGCGGACGGATTGGGCAGTCTTTGAAGCAGTCGGGCAATTTCCAGAATCTTTAGAAAGCTTATGGCACGAAATCTTTACAGAATGGTTACCCAATGCAGATTATGTTATCAATGAAGCGATTCCTTTATTATGGAATGCGGAGGATTACACTGCTGACACGAAAAATCCTGTTTGTGAAGTATGGATACCGGTAACGCCAAAATAGTGAGTTAATATATATTTGCAGACCTGTGAACGACATGAATTATTTCTAATAATGAAACATGCAAATCAATAGAAATTCTGCTATAATAAGAACATGTGATTTAGTTAGGAGTTAGAATATGAGTGAACCAAAATATGAACGAATTGTGTTGAAATTAAGTGGTGAAGCGCTCGCGGGAGAGGATGGCTTTGGGATTAAGCCACCGACCATTCACGAGATTTGCCAGGAAATTAAACAAGTTTATGATATGGGAGTAGAAATCGCAATTGTAGTCGGTGGGGGCAATATATGGCGCGGACAGATTGGCTCAGAGATGGGCATGGAACGCTCACAAGCAGATTATATGGGCATGCTGGCCACCGTAATGAACGGACTAGCTTTGCAAGATAGTTTGGAAAATATCGGTGTGCCGACGCGTATGCAAACTTCTATCGAGATGCGACAAATTGCGGAACCGTATATTCGTCGCCGAGCTATTCGTCATCTTGAGAAGAAGCGCGTCGTTATCTTCGCAGGAGGAACAGGAAATCCTTACTTCTCGACTGATACAACTTCAGCCCTTCGAGCGGCAGAAATTCAGGCCGATGTTATTATGATGGCAAAAAATAATGTGGATGGTATTTATTCTGCTGATCCAAAAGTCGATCAAGAGGCAGTAAAATATGATGAATTGACCTATCTCGATATTATTAATAAGTCTTTGAAGGTTATGGATACCACCGCATCAAGCTTAAGTATGGATAACGATATTCCATTAGTTGTCTTTAACTTAAACGAAAAAGGTAATATTAAACGAGCAGTGTCTGGTGAACGCATCGGTACAACTGTTATTAAATAAAGGAGACCAAAAAATGACTGATCAATTATTGAAAGATTTAAAACAACGGATGAAAAAAGCAGAAGAATCATTAGAATATGAATTAGGAGGTATCCGTGCTGGGCGAGCAAACGCTAGCTTAGTTGACCGCATTACAGTTAATTACTATGGAGCAGATACCCCACTAAACCAAATGGCAAATATTTCTGTACCTGAAGCACGTGTACTTTTAATTTCACCATATGACAAGAGCACATTAGGTGATATCGAAACAGCTATTCAAAAATCAGATATTGGTATTCCGCCATCAAATGACGGAGATGTTATTCGACTAGTTATTCCAGCCTTGACTGAAGAACGTCGTAAAGAAATTGCTAAACGTGTTGGTCAAGAAGAGGAAAATGCTAAGATTGCAATTCGTAATATTCGTCGTGATGGTATGGATAGTGTCAAGAAAAGTGAAAAAAATGGTGACATCTCAGAAGATGAACGCCATCGCTTAGAAGATGACATCCAAAAATTAACTGATGAATTTACTAAACGAGCAGACAAAGCAGCCCGAGTAAAAGAGGACGAAATTTTGGGGAACTAAGACTAAGATAAAGCAAATATAAAAAGCGAGGGGATAACCCTCGCTTTTTATATGATTTAAACGACTTCATCAATAAGGTAGTTGACAATTTTAGATACAACAAAGGATATCATCAATCCTAATATATATTTTTTTACGCGACGTTTCAATCCAATCCCTCCTTTATTTTGTTAAGTGCTTTTAGTATATCACAGAATAGGGGATAATAATAATTTTTTAAGACAAATTATTCTAACTTGTTAATCAATGAGTCGGACAGATTTTGTAGAAAACCATTGACGTGAAAGCGGTATTAAGGTAAGCTGAAATAAATTAACGTAAGGGAATGAGTGAAGATGGTCAAGAAAGAAAATATTCAGGGGAGTCAGCCCAATATTGTACTTATTGTATCGGATGATCATGGTTATGGCGATTTAGGGTTTAGAGAAGAATTATCAGATATAGCGACACCTAATTTAGATCGTTTGCGGGCATCGGGCATGTTATTGGAGCAGGGCTATGTCAGTGCGCCGATTTGTTCACCATCGCGGGCTGGCTTGATGGTCGGCAACTATCAGCAACGATGGGGAGCAAAATGGTTTGACTCCTCAAATTTTGCTCCAGAACCGTATTTATCGATTCCAGAAGTCTTGAAGCAAGCGGGCTATCGGTCTGGTTATTTTGGGAAAGTACACTATGGACCTGATCAACCTGGAACGCGTGCTTGTCCAGATCAGCACGGTTTTGATGAGTCTTTTTATGGACTAGCGGCGCTCAGTATGGGGCGATTGCATTATTTGAAACATGAAGTAGCAGCTGAAGATAAGTTTGGTAAAGAAAATGCGGAGCGCAATGGATTTTATCCAATGTACCACAATGGGGAGCCAGTTGATTGTCATACACATTTAACGGTTGAATTTGCGAATCGAGCGATTGACTTTATCGATGAATCCTTACAAGCTGAGGTGCCGTATTTTTGTATGGTGGCCTTCAATGCGGTACACAATTTTGCTTGGCAACTGCCGGATGATGAATTGAGACAACGGAACTTACCAGCATTTCCGGATTTTGATGAAGCGAAGCATGATTATTATGATTGGTATGATGGCGTGATTATGCCACATTTGGAGAATGGACGTGATTATTATTTGGCGCAGTTGGATATTATGGACCGTGAGATTGGCCGGATTCTAGATAAGATTGAAGCTGCAGGCGAGCAAGAGAATACGCTCATTATTTACTTGACAGATAATGGTGGTTCACCGTGTAATTATGGGAATAATACTCCCTTGTTTGGGACGAAATATTCATTATATGAAGGAGGAGTTCGCGTACCATTCATTGCATCATGGCCGGGGGTAGTAGAAGCCAATAGTCAGTCACGGAATTTAGTCTCGAGCTTAGATTTATTACCAACATTTGCTTATTTAGCCAGTGGAGAGTTAATTAATCAATCTTATCCAACTGATGGCAAAAATATTATTCCGACTTTGCTGGGACAAGATGGGGGACATAAAGAACTATACTTCGATACCGGTTTTCAATGGAGTGTTCGCGATCAGGAATGGAAGCTACGCACTGTGAGTGGTGAAGAAGCTAGAGATGCTGCCCGAGCACTTAAAGATACTGAACATGCGGATATTGGCTATGGGACATCTCTGGTACCAATTGGGCAGTCCTTGGATGAGTCTGATGAAGCAAACCAAGCCACTGATCGACCTGATTTGGTTGCTTATTACCAAAAGCGTTATAAGCAATGGGCAGCTGATGTTTATGGTACAACAGAAGATTCAAATAATACGAATTAAAAATAAGTATTTGGTAGAAATACAGGTATATACGTTTATACCTGTATTTTTCTAACTGTAGAAAAGCAAAAAAAATTGTAAAGCTCCGTTTTTGAGAGAAAATGTATGTTATAATAAAGTGGATGCGAGAAAAATTGTACGTGAGCGAAAGATAAATAATACAGATTCAAAGTAAGGATGAGTGCAGTGAGTAACCAATTAGCGGTACCTAAGCATGTGGCAATTATTATGGATGGGAATGGACGTTGGGCGAAAGAACGTGGCTTAAAGCGAACAGAAGGCCATCGTGAAGGGATGGAGGCTATTCGTCGAGTGGCGCATCATGCAGCTAATAGAGGGGTTAAAGTCTTAACATTATACGCCTTTTCAACTGAAAATTGGAAACGTCCTCCTCAAGAAGTACATTATTTAATGAAGTTACCGGTTGAATTTTTTGACCGCTTTGTTCCGGAATTAATCGAAAACAATATACGAGTCCATATGATGGGGATTGAAGAGAAGGTGCCGTCCTCGACGCTAAAATCTATTCATAAGGCTATGGATGAGACGAAACATTGTACCGGGATGGTGTTAAACTTTGCATTTAATTATGGTGGGCGCTTAGAAATTACTGAAGCAATTAAAACAATTGCTCAAGATGTTTTAGAAGGACAAGTAGCCGTCAGAGATATTGATGAAGAATTGATTGCTCAGCAATTATTTTCTAATGATTTAGCACCATATAGTGATATTGATTTAATGATTCGAACAAGTGGTGAACAGCGATTGAGTAACTTTATGTTATGGCAAAATGCGTATAGTGAGTTTTATTTTGCAGAAAAAAATTGGCCAGACTTTAATGGTGAACTATTCGATCAAGCATTATCGAGTTACCAACAAAGACATCGACGTTATGGTGGTTTAGCTTAATGGTAAGAGAGGATGAGTAAGTATGAGAGAACGTGTTAAGACAGCAATCATATTCGGTGCTGTATTTATACCGATATTGGTGCTAGGAGACTTGCCACTGCTTTTATTGACCACATTTTTAGCGATTAGAGGATTATTTGAGCTGTTGCGTATGATTAATGTGCCATTTTTTAGTTGGCCAAGTATGTTAGCTCATTTTAGTATTTCTTTTATTGTTTTTAGTGATGTTATAACACCATTTTTACCCGGATTTACTGAGGGACATCATGTAATCGGGATGATGACGCTAGCTTTATTAGTACTGGCTACCGTTCACCAACAATTTACGTTTATTGATGCCGGAATTACTTTGATCGGTTTAATTTATATTGGCTTTGGTTTTTATTCATTACATTATATTCGACGAGAGAGTGCTTTTTTACTTATTTTTATTGTTTTAATCATTTGGGCTTCTGATATTGGTGCCTATATGGTGGGCCGACGTTTCGGCAAACGAAAATTAGCCCCCGCTTTATCCCCGAATAAAACCATTGAAGGATCGCTAGGTGGTATTATTTTAGCAATGCTAGTGGGTGCTATTTATATTAGTATTTTACCGAGCTTTCAATATAATCTTCCAGTAGGTATGCTTGTGGCGGGTATTTGTGCGGTGTCGGGACAGTTTGGGGACTTAATTGAATCAGGCATGAAGCGCGAGTTTAAGGTGAAAGATTCGGGACGAATTTTGCCTGGGCATGGTGGGATATTGGATCGGTTTGATAGTTTGATTTTTACGATGACCTTAGTTGTATTGTTAGGCATCGTATAAGAGGAGAGGAAGGACAAACATGCAATCTATAGTGCTGTTTATTATTGTATTTGGTATTTTGGTCTTTATTCATGAATTAGGCCACTATTTATTAGCAAAACGAGCAGGTATTTTGGTACGTGAATTTGCGATTGGTTTCGGACCTAAGTTAGTCAGTATTCGCAGAGGGGAGACTGCTTATACGCTTCGGATGTTGCCATTAGGAGGCTATGTCATGATGGCAGGGTATGAAGACGATGATGATATTCGTTCGGGGATGTTGGTATCAGTAGAACTCAATCATAACGGGGAAATTACACATATTGACACCACGCAAGAAGTTCAACTGAACAATGCCTTGCCAATAGAAGTTCGAGAATTTGATTTAGTAGATGATTTATACTTAGAAGGGCGTGTCCAGGGTCAAGAGGAAAGTGAGCGTTTTGCGATAACAGAGACGGCTCTTGTTACGAAAGAAAATGGTGTAGCTGTTCAAATTGCGCCGCGTCATCGTCGGTTTAACCATGCCAAGGTAGGAGATAAGATGTTGACTAACTTTGCTGGGCCGTTCAATAATTTTATTTTAGCTATTATTTTATTTATGGCGCTGGCCTTTATTCAAGGTGGAGCCCCTCCAACCCTTAATTCCACGCCAATTGTCGGAGATATATTACCTAATTCGCCTGCTCAAGCAGCACAAATTCAATCAGGCGATGAAATTATTGCGATTGATGGACAAACAGCGAACACTATTCAGGCGGTATCGGATGCAATTTCCACCCATCCGGATGAAATGATTACATTGGATGTTCAACGAGGCAATGATCGTCAGACATTGCAAGTTACTCCGGAACAAGTAGAGACCCCAAGTGGCGAAATGATCGGACAGATTGGGATTGTGTATGCTCGTGAAAATGGAT
Organism: Dolosigranulum pigrum ATCC 51524; assembly: GCF_000245815.1. Taxonomy (GTDB): domain Bacteria; phylum Bacillota; class Bacilli; order Lactobacillales; family Carnobacteriaceae_A; genus Dolosigranulum; species Dolosigranulum pigrum. Next base: position 1,235,503 of record NZ_JH601103.1, on the reverse strand, counting down.
TTTTTGCCAAGGTGTCTTATGGTTTTACACAAACATGGGATGTGATTAAGCAATTAGTTGGTGCATTTACTGGTTTATTCACGGGACGTCTAGGTATCGAACAATTAGGTGGACCAGTTGCTGTTTTTCAAGTTACTGACACAGTCGTACAGACATCGGGACTAATTGGTTTACTAAGCTTGGCAGCAGGGTTAAGTGCCAACTTAGGATTCGTCAACTTGATTCCTATCCCAGGACTTGATGGTGGGAAGTTATTGTTGAATATTATTGAAATTATAAAAGGAAAACCTATAAGTGAAGAAAGAGAAATGATGATTACGATGGTGGGTGCGCTCTTTTTAATCGGACTTATGATTGTAGTGACATGGAACGATATTCAGAATTTTTTCTAAAGATAAGATAGGAGAGATGACATAGATGAAACAATCAAAATTATTTGCCCCAACGCTAAGAGAAATGCCAAGTGATGCTGAGGCTAAGAGTCACCAATTAATGCTTCGAGCAGGGTATATTAGACAAGTGGCTTCAGGTGTCTATGCTTATTTACCACTTGCGCACCGTGTCTTAGCTAATATTACACAAATTGTGCGTGAAGAGATGGAAGCGATCGATGCGGTTGAGATGGACTTACCAAGCTTTATTCCGGCTGATTTATGGCAAGAGACAGGTCGTTATGCGACCTATGGACCAGAATTAATGAAGATAAAAGATCGTCATGAACGTGACTTTATTTTAGGACCGACGCATGAAGAGACTTTCACAGATTTAATTCGTGGGGATATTGATTCTTATAAGAAATTACCATTGACGTTATACCAGATTCAGACAAAATATCGTGATGAAAAAAGACCGCGCTTTGGTTTGTTACGGGGACGCGAATTCTTAATGAAAGATGCGTACTCTTTTCATATGAGTGATGAAACCTTAGATGAAACCTATCAAGCAATGAACCAAGCTTATAGTAAAATATTTAGTCGTCTAGGCTTGAATTATAAAGCGATTATCGGAGATGCTGGATCGATGGGGGGCCGAGAGTCGACAGAATTTATGGCACTATCTGAATCAGGCGAAGATACTATTGTATACTCTAACGCGAGTGATTATGCTGCTAACTTAGAAATGGCAGAGAGTGCCGTTTTGGAAATCTCTAATGACCAACCACAATTAGAACGAGAAATCGTCGAAACACCCAATGTACGTACGATTGAAGAAGTCGGTGAATTTTTATCAAAAACATCTGCAGAAATCTTAAAGAGTGTTTTGTTTATAGTGGATGACGAGCAACCTGTCTTTGTAGTTGTGCGTGGCGATCATACGGTGAATGAAGTGAAGGTGAAGGGGCAAGTCGGTGCTTCTAGCTTAAGGCCAGCAACAGATGAAGAAATTATCGAACAGTTTAGGGCGACACCTGGCTTTGCTGGACCAATTGATTTGCCAGAAAATGTTCAGATTATTGTAGACTATCATGTTAAAAATAGCATTAATACTGTTATTGGAGCGAACAAAGAAGGATATCATTTCATCAATATTAATCCTGACCGTGATTTTGATCAGTTCGAATATGCTGACTTACGTACGGTAGAAGAAGGGGATCCTGCACCGACTGATGAGGGGCAACTTGTCTTCGAACGTGGAATTGAAATTGGTCATATCTTTAAATTAGGGACTTTTTACAGTGAAAAAATGAATGCGACGGTATTAGACAATACAGGGCGTCCTCAACCTATTATTATGGGAAGCTACGGAATCGGGATTAGTCGCTTATTATCAGCTATTATCGAACAGAATTATGATGATAAGGGAATTGTTTGGCCGAGTAATATTGCCCCATTCGACGTTCATATTGTGCCAATTAAGTTAACTGATGCAGATCAGAGTGCCCTTACGGAAGAAATTAAGCAATTATTGGAAGAAGCGGGGCTGTCAGTTTTAATCGATGACCGGAATGAACGGGCGGGTGTTAAATTCACGGATGCTGAATTGTTTGGTATTCCTGTTCAGATTACAGTTGGCCGCGATGCAGCAGATGGTATAGTTGAACTTACCTCGCGCCGTGATGGGCAACAATTTAATCTTAAAAAAGAAGATATTATCGATACAATTAAGCAATTAGATCAATAATTAACAAATTATATTAGGAGAGGGATTCGTTCCTCTCCTAATTATTTAAGTGCAATGAAAGTAGGTAGAATATGGCGTTAAGTAGTCACGACTTATTTCAAGTGTTATTAAAACAGCTTAACTTAGCTGATCAGAATAATGAGACAACATTAAAGCGAGGGGAGATTCAGTCACTCACCGTATTAAAAAGTAAACAACAATGGAATCTGCAGTTGCGATTTCCATCATTGTTATCGGTGGATCAATATATGGTGCTAAAGAGTCAGTTAGACCGTACATTTGCTGATATTGCAACGATTCATTTAACTATTAATACAGAAGATAAAACTTATTCTGAAGCGGATATGATAGCTTATTGGCGATCAGCCTGTCAATTAAGTGAGATTGATTCACCGCTGTGTAATCAATTATTCGAAGAGGCAACTCCGATCATAAAGCAAGGAAAGCCGATTTTTTATATTGAGCATGAATTAACATTGGACAAATTTAAGCAAGATTTTTTTACTGTCATTAATGAGGCATATCATCAATTAGGGTTTCCTGATAACTTTCGAATTGAGCCAGTTGTGGATGAGCAGAAGAGCCAGGCGAGAGTGAATGAGTTTAAGGAAGAGAAAGAAAAACAGGATGAAGCCCTTGCACAGCGTTTAACAGAGCAATTCCATGAAGTACAAGCTCGTCAGCAACAACAGCAAGCTCATGTGGATACGCCAAGTGGTCCGATTCAGATAGGACGCGATATTCCGACTAATGACCCTATTCGTGAGATGGAGACGGTAGTGAGTGAAGAAGGTCAAGTGACATTCGAAGGCTATATATTTGATGTTAATATTCGTGATCTGCGTTCAGGGCGGAAGTTGCTCTTGATGAGTATGACGGATTATACCTCTTCTTTTAGATTGAAGAAGTTCTTAAATCCAAATGAAGAAGCTGACGCTGAGCTAATTAAAGAAGGAATGTGGATGCGCGCGCGTGGACGTGTACAAGAAGACACCTTCGATAAAGATATTGTAATGATGGTGCAGAGTCTGCAAGAAATAAAAAAAGAACCGCGTAAAGATACCGCACCAGATGAACGTAAACGAATTGAATTGCACGCTCATTCAACGATGAGTCAGATGGATTCCGTTGTGAGCCCAACAGAATTGGTAGAAAAAGCAGCTGAATTTGGTCACGCGGCTATTGCTTTAAGTGATCATGCGGTGTTGCAAGGATATCCGGATGCTCACTTCGCTGCCCAAAAGCATGGTATAAAGATGATTTACGGGCTAGAAGCTTATTTAGTTGATGATGGTGTTCCAGTAGCCTATCATCCCGCTGAATTGAACTTGCAAGAAGCAACTTATGTCGTCTTTGATGTGGAGACAACAGGTTTGTCAGCTATTTATGACAAAATTATTGAGCTAGCTGCTGTGAAGATGGTAGATGGCCAGATTATTGAGGAGTTTCAAGAATTTATCGATCCTGGTCATGCATTATCGGAGACGACGATTAACTTAACGGGAATTACCGATGATATGGTCCGGGGCTCAAAATCAGAAGTAGAAGTATTAGAAGCCTTTAAAGCATTCACTAAAGATACGATTTTGGTGGCGCATAATGCTAGTTTCGATATGGGGTTTTTAAATGCCGCGTATAATCATCATCAACTTGGCGAGTCCACATTACCTGTGATCGATACGTTAGAGCTGTCCCGGACGCTTCACCCCAATATTAAAACACACCGCTTAAATACGTTAGCAAAACGTTATGATGTAGCCTTAGAACAGCATCACCGAGCTATTTATGATTCGCAAACAACGGCTCGTTTACTCTGGATTTTTCTTAAAGAAGCGAGAGATAAATTTCAAATGGAAACACACCGCTCACTTAATAATCGAGTTGGAGAAGGTGATGCGTACAAACAAGCGCGTCCAACACATGCTACCATTTTAGTGAAAAATGCGACGGGCTTGAAAAACTTGTTTAAAATTGTGTCAGAATCATTAACCCGTTATTATTACCGGGTTCCTCGTGTACCCAAGTCGTTGCTCGATAAATATCGGGAGGGCTTGCTTGTCGGGAGTGGTTGCGGGCAAGGAGAAGTTTTTGAAGCAATGATGCAAAAGGGGATGGATGAAGCGCGGAGTGTCTCTAAGTATTATGACTACATTGAACTGCTGCCGAAAGAAGCTTATATTGACTTGATTGATCGTGAATTAATTCAAGATGAGGCCAATTTGGAAGATATTTTGCGAAACTTAATTAAACTAGCGCACAATGAGAATAAATATCCTGTCGCAGTGGGCAATGTGCATTATTTGGAACCGAGAGATGCAATATTCCGTGACATTTTGTTGGAAACCTCGAAAAAAGGAGCGCGTGCGAACACTCGAAATCCGCAAGTCCATTTTAGAACAACAGATGAAATGTTAGAGGCATTCTCGTTCTTAGAGCCGGAATTAGCTGAAGAAATTGTTATTGACAATACGCATAAAATTGCGGATTCCATTGACTCAATTTCTCCAGTACGAACAGATCTCTATACGCCGAAGATGGAGGGCGCAGAAGCAGAAATCCGTCAGATGAGTTTTGATAAAGCACGGGAATTATACGGTGATCCACTACCAGAACTGGTTCAAAAACGCTTGGAAAAAGAGCTAGATAGTATTATAGGGAATGGATTCTCTGTTATTTATCTAATTTCACAAAAATTAGTGAATAAAAGTGTTCAAGATGGGTACTTGGTCGGTTCACGAGGATCGGTCGGGTCAAGTTTTGTAGCAACCATGACAGGTATTACAGAAGTGAATCCGCTAGCGCCACATTACCGATGTCCTAATTGTCAGTATTCTCACTTTTTTACGGAAGGAGAAGTGGGGTCCGGCTTTGATTTACCTGAGAAGAATTGTCCGGAATGTGGGACTAAAATGGACTCAGATGGCCATGATATTCCGTTCGAGACATTCTTAGGTTTCAAAGGAGATAAGGTTCCCGATATTGATTTGAACTTTTCAGGAGAATATCAGGCACATGCGCATAATTATACGAAGGAATTGTTCGGAGAAGATTATGTTTATCGAGCAGGAACGATTACAACCATTGCCGATAAGACTGCTTTCGGCTTTGTGAAAGGATATGAAGGGGATAAGCAATTGACCTACCGCAAGCCAGAAATTGATCGCTTGGCCAAAGGATTGACGGGGGTACGCCGATCAACTGGTCAGCACCCGGGTGGTATTATTGTTGTGCCGAATGATATGGATATTTATGATTTTACACCTATTCAGTATCCAGCTGACGATCAAGAAGCAGAGTGGAAGACAACGCACTTCGATTTCCATTCCATTCATGATAACTTGCTTAAGCTCGATATTCTGGGTCATGATGATCCAACGATGATTCGGAAGTTACAAGATTTATCTGGGATTGATCCACAGACAATTCCGGTGAGCGATGAAGAAGTGATGAAAATTTTCAGCGGGCCCGAAGTGCTTGGTGTAACAGCGGAGCAAATTTTTTCTAAGACAGGGACACTCGGTATACCTGAGTTCGGAACTGGCTTCGTGCGGGGAATGTTAGAGCAGACGCATCCATCAACCTTCTCTGAGTTGCTTCAGATTTCTGGTTTATCACATGGGACCGATGTATGGCTAGATAATGCAGAAGAGTTGATTCGGAAGCGAAACATCCCACTATCCGAAGTGATTGGGTGTCGTGATGATATTATGGTTTATCTACAACATCAAGGCCTTGATGATGATTTAGCTTTTAAGATTATGGAGTTCGTGCGAAAAGGTCGCGGTCTTAGCGAGGAATGGATTGCTGAGATGAAAGAACATGGTGTGCCGCAATGGTACATCGATTCCTGCTTGAAAATTAAATATATGTTCCCGAAAGCTCATGCCGCCGCTTATGTCTTGATGGCGCTCAGGGTGGCTTACTTCAAGGTTCACCACCCGCTCTATTATTACGCAGCGTACTTCTCTGTTCGTGCCAGTGATTTTGACTTAGTGGCTATGACACAAGGGAAGAATTCAGTAAAAGCCGCTATTAAAGAAATCAATGACAAAGGGTATGACCAAACAGCTAAAGATCGTTCGCTATTGACAGTTCTGGAATTGGCTAATGAAATGATCGAACGTGGCTTTAATTTTGAGATGGTTAATATTGATGAATCACACGCCACCGATTTTCTAGTGAAGGATGAGAAGACGCTCCTAGCACCGTTCCGGGCAGTTCCTTCACTTGGCTCTAGCGTTGCCCAAGCGATTGTGCAAGCGCGAGAAGATAGTGATTTCTTATCTAAAGAAGATTTATCCAAGCGCGGTAAAGTATCTAAAACGGTGATGGAATACTTCAGTGTGAATCATGTTGTAGACCACTTGCCTGACGAGAACCAATTGTCACTATTCGATTTGTAAAATAACGGTACTTCAAGGTTAATAGTTGCGTTCAAACAAAATATATGGTAATATGAACTAGCAAGAGGTCGTAGAAGTTAGATATTCAGAAGGGGGTGAGTGCATTGAAGCACTCACTCTTTTTAACGACAAGGTATGAATTGAAAGTGGGGAGAAAAGCTAAAATGAGTATTGTAGAAAAAGTTGAAGACATGATTACACCGATTGCTCAAGAGAGCGGTTATCAACTTATTGATTTGGAATACTTGAAAGAAGGGCAAAACTGGTTTTTAAGAATTTATATTGATAAAGTTGGCGGTGTTAGCTTGGATGATTGCACATTCTTCAGCGAAAAAGTATCAGCTGTCTTAGATCAGCAACCGGAAAATTTTATTCCGCAAGCGTATTATCTTGAAGTCTCGTCACCGGGGGCAGAACGTCCACTTAAGACACGAGAAGATATCGATCAAGCGGTTGGTGAATATATTCATGTGAAGTTGTACAATATGATTGGCCCGTACAATTCATATGAAGGTCGTTTGTTAAGTACGGATGAAGACACCATTACGATGAATTATAAAGAAAAAACGCGCGTAAAAGAAGTTGAAATTCAGCGCGATAATATTTCTAAAGCACGTACAGCAATTGAATTTTAGATTCGAAGGAGAGAATTATGAACCAGAAATTAGTTGGCGCACTGGAAGTCTTGGAGAAAGAAAAAGGGATTTCGAAAGAAATTGTCTCTGAAGCACTAGAGGCAGCCTTAATCGCTGCTTATAAGCGTCATTACGGAACATCTCAGAATGTTGAAGTAACATTCGACACCGATACGGGAGATATTAAAGTTCTACAAGTAAAAGAAGTTGTTGATGAGGTATTCGATTCACAGTCTGAGATTGCCTTAGTTGATGCACGCGAGCGCAACCGAGCTTACGAGCCGGGGGACAAAATTAAGTTCGAAGTCACTCCAGAGAATTTTGGTCGAATTGCGGCTCAAACAGCTAAACAAGTCGTCATGCAGCGCATGCGAGAAGCAGAACGTTCTATTATCTACAACGAATACATCGAATATCAAGATGATTTGATGACAGGAACGGTTGAGCGTCAAGATGATCGGTTTATCTATATTGATTTAGGAAAAGTAGAAGCTGTCTTGTCTCAGCGCGATCAAATTGAAGGTGAGCAATATAATGCGCATGATCGAATTAAAGTCTATGTCAGCAATGTAGAAGATTCAACGAAAGGACCGCAAGTCTTCGTGAGTCGTACGCATCCTGGCTTGATTAAACGCTTATTCGAGCAGGAAGTTCCTGAAATTTATGATGGAACGGTTGAGATTATGTCTGTTGCGCGTGAAGCAGGAGACCGTTCGAAAGTTGCCGTGACGTCTCGTGATGGCGAGGTGGATGCAGTTGGAACATGTGTCGGTCCTAAAGGGGCACGTGTTCAAGTGATTGTGGATGAATTGAACGGGGAAAACATGGATATCGTTGAATGGAGCGAGGATCCAGCCGTCTTCATCCAAAATGCTTTGAATCCAGCTGAAGTACTCGATGTTCGCTTCGATGATATCGAACAATCGTGTGTCGTTGTTGTACCGGATTATCAACTGTCATTAGCAATTGGTAAACGAGGACAAAATGTTCGTCTAGCAGCTAAATTAACCGGCTACAAGATCGACATTAAGTCTGACGTTGAGATGGAAGAATTGGAACGTGAAGCATTAGCTGAATCGTCAGAAAAAGTAGATAAATCAGCTGAGGAGTCTTCGGAAGTATTAACAGATTCTATTGAGGACAATTCGGCTGAAACAGATACTGAAGTAGATGAGTTCTTCCAAGCGCTTGAAGCTAATCAAGTCACAGCGGAGGAAGACGAAGAAGAATTAGACTTTTCTGAAACGGAAGAAGATGAGGTTTCCGAGACTTTAGACGACGATTCTGAAGCAGAATAGAATGTTGAGGAGAGAATAAACATGGCCAAAAAAACGCCGATGCGAAAATGTGTTTTGTCAGGTGAGATGAAACCAAAAAAAGATATGGTTCGGATTGTTCGCAATCCAGATAAATCGGTAGCAATCGATCCAACCGGTAAAAAAAATGGCCGTGGTGCCTATGTATCGATGGATCTTCAACTACTTGAATCAATGAAAAAATCCGCCAAGCTAAGCCAAGCATTAAATACAGAAGTACCAGCGGAATTTTTTGAAGAATTAATCGATCATGTAGATTATAAATTAGCACGAATGGAATTATTAAATGATCAATAAAGAAAAAGCACTGAATTTATTAGGCCTTGCGATGAAAGCAGGCAAGTTGAAGACGGGTCAAGGAGCTACATTGGATGCTATCCGTAGTACACGAGCAAAATTAGTCATCATGGCTAGTGATGCCAGCCCAAACACCCAAAAAATATTTAATGATAAATGCGAATCCTATGATGTACCATTGTTTTCAGGATTCACACAAGAGGAAATTTCAAGAGCAATTGGAAAGAATCGGACAAATTGTGCACTAATTGATAGTGGCTTTGTCAAATCTTTTAATCAATTGACAGAAAGGTGATTGTATGAGTAAAAAACGTATATATCAATTTGCAAGAGAACAGGATATGTCCAGTAAAGAACTTTTGGAAATTGCCCAAGATGCTGGATTAGATTACAGCAGTCATATGGCAACAATTAACGATAACGAAATGGCGAAATTAAAAGAATTTATGAATAATAAAACAAATAAACAGCAAAAAAGTAATACAGCTAATCAATCAGGACACAATCAGACAAAACAAGCAACAGCTGATAAGAAAAATAACCAAAAGGACGAGTCTTCAAACGAACAGTCGAGTCTAAATCCTGAAAAACGAACAACCAGTGAGAAACAGAAAGCAAAAGAGCGTCAAAACCGTTCGAAAAAACGTCATTCGCGTCAGCACCGTGGGATTAATGGTGGACCAGCTGGGAACCGAACAAAGCGTAAGACAAACACGGATCACAAGCAACAGGATAATTCTTCACAACAATCAACGAAAAAACAACCGTTACCAGATGTAGTAGAATATACAGAAGGGATGACTGTTGCAGAGTTGGCCAAAGAATTGCACAAGCCAGCTGCTGAAATTGTTAAGAAATTATTCATGATGGGTGTTATTGCGAATAAAAACCAATCACTTGATAGTGGCTCCATTGAAATTATTTTAGAAGAGTATGGTGTACAAGCTCAAGAAAAAGTCGAAATCGATGAAACAGACTTCGACACTTACTTTGAGCAAGAAGTTAATGAAGAAAACTTAACATTACGCCCACCAACTGTCACTATTATGGGGCACGTTGACCATGGGAAAACCACCTTACTTGATACACTTCGTCAAGAAAAAGTGGCAGATGGAGAAGCAGGTGGGATTACCCAACACATTGGTGCTTACCAATTAGAAGTTGAAGGGAAACCCATCACATTCTTAGATACACCAGGACACGCAGCCTTTACAACCATGCGAGCACGTGGAGCTGATGTGACTGATATTGCTATTATTGTTGTAGCAGCTGATGATGGCGTTATGCCACAAACTGTTGAAGCAATTAATCATGCCAAAGCAGCTGAAGTCCCTATTATCGTTGCGGTTAACAAAGTTGATAAACCAGAGGCTAACCCACAACAAGTCATGCAGGAATTATCTCAATATGAATTAATTCCAGAAGACTGGGGTGGCCAAACTATATTTGTTGAAATTTCAGCGAAGTTTAACCAGAACTTAGATGAATTACTCGAGATGATTCTTCTAGTTGCTGAAGTTGAAGAATTGAAGGCAGATCCAACACGTCTAGCAATCGGAACGGTCTTGGAAGCCCGTCTAGATAAGGCACAAGGACCAATTGCGACATTGCTTGTACAAGAAGGAACCTTGAAGCACGGGGATCCAATCGTTGTCGGAACAGCGAATGGACGTATTCGTACAATGACGAATGATCAAGGACAACGTGTTAAAAAAGCTGGTCCATCGATGCCAGTAGAGATTACTGGATTGAACGACACACCACAAGCTGGAGATCGTTTCGTTGTCTTCGATGATGAGAAGAAAGCCCGTTCGATTGGTCAATCTCGTGCGCAAGCAGCGAACGAAGCACAGCGTAATGCTGTTCAAAAAGTAACCCTTGAGAACTTATTCGATTCGATTGAAGAAGGCGAATTAAAAGAAATTACAGTTATTGTAAAAGGTGATGTACAAGGATCTGTTGAAGCGATTGTAGCCAGCCTTGAGAAGATCGAAGTTGAAGGTGTGAAGATTAAGATTGTTCATACCGGAGTCGGTGCAATTAATGAAAGTGATGTAACTCTTGCGTCTGCAAGTGGATCTATCATTATTGGATTTAACGTACGACCAACACCTCAAGCACAAGAAAGTGCTAACCGTGAACAAATTGACATTCGAACTCACCGCGTTATCTACAATGCGATTGATGAGATCGAATCAGCGATGAAAGGAATGCTGGATCCAGAATTTGAAGAAAAAGTTACTGGTCAAGCGACTGTTCGCGAAACATTCAATGTATCTAAAGTCGGAACTATTGCTGGATGTTACGTTAACGACGGAGTTATCAAGCGCTCTAGCTCGGTTCGTGTTATTCGTCAAGGGGTTGTGAAGTATGAAGGAGAACTTTCAAGCTTGAAACGATTCCAAGACGATGCCAAGGAAGTATCTAATGGTTATGAGTGTGGATTGACCATTGAAAACTTTAATGATATTAAGATTGATGATGTTATTGAAGCATACGAAATGGTTGAAGTGAAGCGTAACTAAGATCAACCATATAATATAAGGATTAAGAGGTGAAAATATGCCAAAATATAGAGTCGAACGTGTCTCACAAGAAATATTAAGAGAAGTAAATGATATTTTGTTAAAGACAGTCAAAGATCCACGTGTCCAGAATGTTACGATTACAGATGTGGAAGTAACTGGTGACCTTCAACATGCAACAGTTTACTACAGCACGTTAGAAAAAGATGAGCAAGCACGTGAAGACACTCAAACTGGCTTAGATAAAATTGCTGGTCTGGTGAGAAGTGAAATCGGGAATCGGATTAAGTTGTACAAAACACCCGAAATTAGATTCGAACGTGATAAATCCTTAGAGCAAGGACAGCGCATCGAAAAGATTTTGAAAGACTTAAAATAATAATTCAACTTAACAGTTTACTGTTAATGAAAAAAGCGCCCATCATAATGATGGGCGCAAATTTTTATATTAAAGCAAATTTTCTCTTATTTAGTCAAAATATTGACTATCATTTTGGTTCAACCAAGAATGGGTAAGTCCCATGATAAGGCCACCACCAATATAATTTCCAATTAAGACAATAATCCAGTTTATTAAAATAGTGCTAGCAGTAAAACTTTCAAGTGCTCCGGGGTTAGTGAATTGTACAATACCAAACATTGAGAAGTTCGCGATTAAGTGCTCATAACCGAGCAATACGAAAATCGAAATAGTTCCCATTAGATAGATAAACTTAGCAATGAACTCTTTCGTACGTAACATTCCCATAATACCAATATTAACAATGATATTAGCAATAATTGCTTCGATGAATAAGCGACCAACTGATTTTGCAAGCTTTCCATCTGCAAGTGCATAGAGTAAATGGTTTGAGTCAATCGCGTTAAAAATGGTCGTCTGTCCGAGTAAAAAGCTGATGGCATAAGCGCCGATTAGATTCCCCAAAGTACAAAATAGTAGCAATTGGGCTGCTTTTTTGTAAGAGAAAAATTTTCGATGAGCAGAGATGGTCATCATCATCATATTAGAGGTAGCAAGTTCCCCATTTAGAAAGACGATAACAATTAGACCAATTGTGAAGAAAATAGCATAAACAACTCTGGCAATTGCGGGGCTAAATTCAACAAAACCCTGAGCTGCAACTAAACCAAATGCCGTTCCTATCGTTAAATATATTCCTGCAAATAAACAACGAACACCATATTTTAAGATATTTTCTTCAAATAGCCTCATCTTCATACCGGCTACCGTTGTAATAGTATTCATTAAATGTTGTTCCATTGTGGAATCACTCCTATCTATGTTATAATAATTATATCACAAATTAGATTGATAATGAAATACAAATTCATTTTTAACAGTTATAGAAAGAGGTACTTGTATGAATCTACGGCTCCCCCCTAAATTACATCCTGGAGATACAGTTGCTATCGTATCCCTATCAGCCGGAACAGCCGGTGATGCTCACTTCAAGTGGCGTACTGAACAAGGGATTCAGCGCCTAGAAGATAATTTTGATCTCCGTGTAAAAGTGATGAATCATGCACTGAGCGGAAGTGATTATTTATACCAACATCCAGAAAAACGAGCAGAAAATTTAATGATGGCTCTGAAGGATCCTAAAGTTAAAGGAATTATATCGTGTATTGGTGGGATTGAGACGGTACGTTTATTACCGCATATTGATTTTAACGTTATTAGAGAACATCCGACCTTGTTTTGTGGGTACTCGGATACGACAACCAACCACCTCATGTTTTACAAGGCCGGTGTATCCAGTCATTATGGCCCTGCTTTGCTAACCGATTTTGCTGAAAATATTGCAATGGATGATTATACGGTTGATCATATCCAGCGTGCGTGGTTTTCAGCTGAACCGATTGGGGAAATTCGTGCATCGAAGCATCTAAGAAAATTTGGCTTGCTGTGGGATGAAGAAAACCGGGAAATTATGCGCGAATATCGCGTGAATCCGGGCTATCAGTCATTAGGAGCAGAAACTGTGGCGACCGGTCATTTATTGGGTGGCTGTGTGGAAACATTAGCTTCGCTCCGCGGTACATCTTTATTCCCAACTGTTGATCAGTTCCAGGGTGCCATCTTATTTTTAGAAACATCTGAGAATTATATGAAACCAGCACGCTTGGAAGATGAGCTAAGAACATATGGTATGATGGGAATTTTGGAGGTTATTCATGGGATTATTGTTGGTCGACCGCAAGATGGCATCTATTATGAAGAGTATCAAAAAGTTTATCCGAAAGTCATGAAGGAATTCGGTCGAGAAGACTTACCGATTTTGTATAATATGAATTTCGGACATAATGAGCCCAAATGTATTCTCCCATATGGCATGCAAGCTCAGCTTAACACCATTACTAACCAATTTAAAATCTTGGATAGTGGCGTTACTTGTAGAGATAAGTATCGAATGAACTGATTGGGTGAGATGTATAACAGCGAAGTATTTGATTGGCAAAATAATCAGTAGCATCAGCTTCAATATTAAATAATAGATATTGTAATGAGTTAATGTTTTGTTGATGGAATAAATAAAAAATTTAATTGACTAGATAAATTAAGATTAACATTTCCACCTACGTAACTAAATTCAGATTGATTATTAATATGATAGATAAGACTATATGTTGTAATAGCATTAGATTGACATAATATAAATAAACAATCAAAAGATAAATCATCAAGTATATGGCTTTATGCCGTATACTTGATGAGGGTGTAATATCAGAAGATAATGGATTGATGCGTGTGAATTTTTATAATTAGAATGAACTAACTGATTCAATGAATTTAAAGTATTCTGACTTACTTCTTGAAATGAGTAAATACATCCGTCACTACAAGCACAATGTGGATAGAATGATGAATTCGTGTAAATCTGCCGTACTTTCTTAAAATTATGGTTTTTTAAGAAAGTACGGCAGATTTATTTCCAGGATTGTTTCCTATTTCTAAACTATATTCTGAATGAGTTGTCTGAAATAATAGAGTATTGATTCCCTGACATCGATGATTTTGATCAACATAAATGGTTACATAATTATTATGAGGAATAGATGCTTTTGTATACTAATTAACTCTAAAAGATTATTTTTTAAAAATAGAGATAGGTAATCTTATTGGGTTGTTTGTATGGTGATGAAGTATTATTTTTATTGAATGTAAAATGAGTTTCGTTTATCAGTATAAATATGGGAGTAATTTACCAACTATTGAAATAAAATTTCAATTTGTAAACGATTTATTGAAATGTGGTTTCTTTGTGGTAGGATAGAGTTAGTTAGGAGGATGATGAAGATAGTCACCATCAAATTAAAAGATTATTATATAGATGCTACTGACACAGAAAAAATTATTATAGATTATATATTACGAGAACCTAAAAAAACTGTGAATTTAACTATTCATGAATTGGCTGAAATGACTTATTCCTCTTCTTCAACGATTATCCGGCTATGTAAAAAATGTGGCTATGAAGGATATCGAGATTTTTCAAAACAGCTAACGTATGAAATAGCCGTGAGAGAAGATTACCGTGAAAAAAGACAGTTAGAGATTAATAAAGATGATGATATAGATGATGTGATTAATAAAATATCACAAAATAATATTTTATCTTTAGAGGAATCGAGAAAAACTATCGATTCAGAAACTGTTATGAAATCTATAAGTATTATTGATCAAGCTGAACGAATATTTATTTTTGGAATTGGAGCATCGTTTTTAGTAGCAAAAGACTTGCATATGAAATTAGCTAGAGTTAATAAGATGGCTCATATCAATGAAGATTGGCATACAATGCTTCTTATGTCCAAAAATGTTTCGAAAAATGATGTAGTTATCATTATTTCTTATTCAGGAAAAACGACAGAAATGATTACTTGTTTACAAGTAGCTAAAGAAAATGGTGCAACAATTATTGCTATAACTAAAGAGGAGGCTACTGAAATATCAACCCAAGCAGACTTAAATATGTATGTTCCAGGTAAAGAATTTAGTTTTAGAAGTGGTGCAATGTCATCAAGAATTGCACAATTAAATATAGTTGATATTCTTTATACAAGTTACATCAGCAAAAAATTTGATGGCTTGCGTGAAGTCTTAGAAAAAACATATATTGATAAGGATGATGTACATGGTTAATATTAATCAATTAGTTACTGAACAACGGAATAATAAAACACAAGATTTAGATATAATGTCAGTTCATGAAGCTTTAAAAGTTATGAATGAAGAAGATTATAAAGTGCTAGACTCTATAAAAGGGAGTTTGGACGATATAGAAAAAGCAATTCATCTTGTAATTAAACAACTAAAGGATAATGGTAGATTAATTTATATGGGGGCAGGAACCAGCGGGCGATTGGGTGTATTAGATGCATCAGAATGTCCACCAACATTTGGAACGGATAAAGAACGAGTTATTGGATTAATTGCTGGAGGTCAAGATGCATTCACGGAAGCAATCGAAGGGTCCGAAGATAGTGAGAATGCAGGAAAATCAGATTTACAAGGTATTAGTATCTCATCCAATGATGTATGTATAGGTTTAGCAGCTAGTGGAAGAACTCCCTATGTCGTTGGAGGCTTAAAATATGCTCGTTCACTAGGTGTACCTACTATTTCTATTGCATGTAATCCAGATGCAATAATTAGTCAATTATCTGATATAAGTATTGAAGCAGTGGTTGGACCAGAAGTTCTTACAGGATCTACTAGATTAAAAGCAGGAACTGCTCAAAAATTAATTTTAAATATGATCTCAACATTGTCAATGGTAGGAATTGGAAAAGTTTATCAAAATTTAATGGTTGATGTCCAGTTGTCTAATGAAAAACTTCATTCAAGAGCAGAGAAAATTGTTCAAGATGCTACCGATGCAGATATAGACAAGGTGAGAACAGCACTGAAAGAAAGTTCAGGGTCTACAAAGATTGCTATAGTTATGTTACTACTTGGAATTAATAACAAAGAGGCACAACAAAAATTAAATAGTAATAGTGGGTTTGTAAGACAGACATTAATGGAAGGAACTGATAATAATGGTTGATAACAAACAATTAATTGATAAAATTGTTGATTTAGTTGGTGGTATAGAGAATATTAATTCTGTTAATAACTGTATGACACGATTAAGATTGAAAATAGCAAATGAAAAACTTGTAGAGCACGAAAAATTAAAACAAACTGACGGCGTTATGGGAGTTGTAGATTCAGATACATTACAAGTTGTAGTTGGCCCCGGTAAAGCTAAAAAGTTAAGAGATATCTTAGTTGAAGATTTTGGAGTAAGTTCAGATTCAACAGCACAGCAGAATAACTGGAAAGATAATAAAGAAGATATAAAAAATAAGCAGAAAAAAGGGAAATTGAAACAAGGATTAGAGTTAATTGCAAATATTTTTATTCCAATGATTCCCGCTATTATTGCAGCCGGAATTTTTCAGGGCTTTGGAACTTTACTCTCTCAACTAATTGAGAGTGGTGTTATTGCGGGAACAACTTGGGAAGTTATCCAAATAACGTTTACTTTAATTGGAAATAGTTTTTTAGGATATTTTGCAATTTTCACTGGGGTGAATGCAGCTAAACAATTCGGAGCAACTGAAGCACTAGGTGGAATGATAGGAGCCGTGTCAATTGCTGAGCCACTAATAACACTTTCACAAACTGTTGGTCTCTATGATGCTGAAGAACCATTAAATTCAATACTAACAACTGGAAAAGGTGGTATTATTGGTGTCATCTTTGGAGTATTTATATTAGCAAAAATTGAAAAGTTCGTCAGAAGTAAAGTGCCGGATGTATTAGATTTGATTGTAACACCAACCGTAACATTGCTTGTGACTGTCAGTTTAATGGCATTCGTAATTATGCCAATTTCAGGAGTTCTGTCAGATTGGTTAGTAGCCGGACTTGGTTACTTTATTGGATCAGATAATACAGTTATCAGCATTTTATCAGGTTATGTATTATCAGCAGTTTTTCTTCCAATGGTATTATTAGGACTTCATCATGGATTAATTCCTATTTATGCTATTCAACTAGAAGTACTCGGTGGTGTCTCGTTATTCCCAGTATTGGCTATGGCTGGTGCAGGGCAGGTTGGAGCAGCGATTGCTATCTACTTTATTGCTAAAAAAGAAGGAAATAAACGATTGACTCAAGTTATAGCCGGAGCTTTACCCGCTGGAATACTGGGTATTGGTGAACCATTAATTTATGGAGTAACATTACCATTAGGAAAACCATTTATTACTGCTGGGTTAGGAGCAGGATTTGGTGGAGCATATGTTATGATGATGCACGTAATGGCAAATGCTTGGGGGCCTTCTGGTTTGATTGCAATTCCTTTAATGACGCCTGATACTATGATACATTACGTAATTGGTATTTTCATTTCGTATATTGGTGGTTATATCTTAACATATCTTTTCCTGGATAGACAGAGTGTTCAAAATGTCTAGTCAGTTAGGTTTTTCAGTGTATGTATCTACATTTTCAGAACAGAAAAAATTTCTAAAAAAATTGGAAGGTAAAGAATATTTTGTATTCACCTCTTTTCATATCTCTGAAGAAATAACTCCTAATTATAGTGATAAAATTATTGAAATGTGTCAATGGCTAAAAGAACATAAATTTTCTATAATTGCTGATATCTCACCGAAGACAATAACAGAGTTTGATGTACAATCTCTAGAAGACTTAATAAATATTATTTCAGTGGATTATTTGAGGCTGGATTACGGGTTTTCTAAAGAAGAATACAATCGATTAGAATCAAATCATCAAATTGTTTATAATGCTTCAACTGCTATAAGGGATACAATTAATTATGGATCAATTTATATGCATAATTTTTATCCTCGACCTGAAACAGGATTAGATGAGTATTATTTTTCTGCTTTAAATACAAAAATAAGAGAGAAAGGAGGAGAGATTTTAGCATTTATTGCTAGTGATAGTATGCGACGTGGACCATTGCATCAAGGCTTACCAACATTAGAAAAACATCGAAATCTATCACCTTATGTTCAATATTTAGATTTACACAAAATATATAAAGTAGAGCATATATTTTTAGGTGATTTAGAGATGGGGTTAAACGAGTTAGAATTAATTACCTCATATCTACAAAGTAGAGTAATCTCAATCCCAGTAAAAATAGATTCAAAGTATAATCATTTAATTGATCAAGAATTTACAGTAAGAATTGACTCGCCTAAGTCACTTATTCGTGTACAGGAGTCAAGACAGATTAATCACTTTAAAAAATCAATCTCTCCTGAAAATACGTCTGATCGATTAAAAGGAAGTATCACCATTGATAATGAACAAATGAAGAGATATGAGGGAGAAGTTCAAATCATCTGTAAGGATTATCCAAATTGCAATGGTGTGAACGTTATTGGGCAAGTATTACCTCGGTATCATCACTTATTAGATATAATTGATCGTGGAGATAAATTTAAGTTTGTAATGGAGAACTAAAGTTTTTAAAAGAAATTTTGTTAGAATACCAGGATAATTCGGATGATATAAAATTATTTTTTAAAAGATAGCTAATACAAAAATTTGTAAGAACCTACTGGTGTTCGTGATGTGACCCCAAAAGTTAGGGTAAATTATTCTAATTTTTTTGGGGTCAGTATCTTTTTGATACAGCTTTTTTAATATTGCATTTTAATATGCTAAGAAAGCAACAAGAGATTTGTCTCTAGGATATTGCGCCCCATTTGTAAACTATATTCTGAATGAGTTGTCTGAAGTGATAGAGCACAGATTCCCTGACATCGATGATTTTAATTAATATAAATGATTAATATTTGGTAGATAAAAGTTAAATATCATTTCGTTATGTGTTATAATAAAGTCATTAAAAAAGAGAAGAGGTTAACCACAAAGCGATGAGCAATTAATTCCATTTCAAAGACAAATAGTTTTAAGCTTACAGAAATGTAGGCATGTTCAAGTTGTCGGAAATGGGAGTGCATTGTGGTTGACACAGGGGACTTCTGTATCTATATAGAGGTCCTTTTTTGTATTCTTATTTCCACGAGGATGAAAGGTGGAAGTAACTGTATGCAAGTGTTAGAATTACAAGATGTAACGTATAGTATAAGAGATCGGTTGTTGATTGATATTGATCATTTGCAACTACAGGCGGGGCAAGTTGTGGGGTTGATCGGTAAAAATGGTCAAGGGAAGACCACACTGTTAAGATTAATTAAGGGAGAGATACTGCCAGATAGTGGCACGGTGAAAGTTGAGGGAATTCCTTACTTGATGCCCCAACTAAAGCAAGATCAGACACAAGGTGCGAGCGGGGGCGAAATAACGAGTGAATTCTTTCTTCAAGCGACTAGAGACCGGGCGAAGTTATTGTTGTTAGATGAACCGACGACGAATTTGGATGCAAACCACCGTCAATGGGTTGAGCGTAAGTTGAAAAGGATGGATGCAGGTGTGATTTTAGTGTCACACGATCGTCATCTGTTAGATGAAACCTGCTCAGAGATTTGGGTGCTAGATGAGGGCAATGTCACCGTATATTCGGGAAATTATTCGGATTATATAACTGAGAGAGATCGAAAGCGGAGACATCAACAAAAGGAATATGAAAAGTATCAAAAGAAAAAACAGCAGTTAGAAAAAGCTGCTGAAATGAAAAGGCGACAGGCAGAGCGAGCGACGGTCGTTCCAAAGTCTGTATCAGACCCGGATCGGCGGCAAATAGGTGCGGCTATTTATTATGCGGGGAAGCAGAAAAAGTTGCATAAAAATCGTCAGGCAATTGAGACTCAAATAAAGCAACTAGAGCCCGTAGAGAAACCGAAGCAATTAAGTACCATTGAGATGGAAGTGCCTAATCAGCAACGGTTACGCGAGCGGACCATTATTCGATTTTATGAATTAGCTGGTGGGGTAGAGCACAAGACATTGTGGAAACCAGCTACGCTGCAGTTAATCGGTGGACAGAAGATTGGTTTGATCGGAGATAATGGTGCGGGGAAGACGACTTTACTTAGGATGTTATTGTCAAGCAAGCACCCAGATATTCAAGTTAATCCGCAAGTGAAATTTGGTTATTTTGCCCAAAATTTGTCTGTATTAAAAACAGAAGAGACTGTGTTAGTTAATGTAATGGAGACATCTGTTCAGTCTGAGACAATCTGTCGAGTCGTTTTAGCTCGGATGGGCTTTTATGAGCAGGATATCCGAAAATTGGTCGGCGTATTAAGCGATGGGGAACGAGTAAAAGTCGCCTTAGCCAAGATTCTAGTAGGGGATTTTAATGTATTGGTCTTGGATGAACCGACGAATTATTTAGATATTTACGCAGTCGCTGCATTGGAGGAGTTGTTGATAGAGTATCCGGGGACGATTATACTTGCTTCACATGATCAGTCTATTGTAGAAGCTGTGTGTGATCAATTATTAGTTATTAATCAGAACAGGCTGCAATTATTTGAAGGCACGCTCAGTGAATTCCAAGCCTATGAGTCCCAAGAGAATCGTAATCATTATCACGACCGTTTGCTTCAGTTGAATAATCGAATAAGTGAGATTCTAGGAAGGCTGAGCTTAGATCCGGATGATGAACAGCTTCAAGAGCAGTTCGACCAGCTAATGGCAGAAAAGAAAGAAATAGAAGTGTTAGAGTAGAGTGAGTTAATTTAGGCCAGAAAAAAAAGCAACGTCGGTAAGAAGACGTTGCTTTTTTAGTAGATTGCTATGGTTTACGCCAAGTACTAGTGATATTGACATTAGCATCGTTGGCTAAGTTATAGAGAGGGCAGCGTTTTTCAACGATAGTTTTCATTTCTTGAATACGTTCGTCAGGTTCATCAGTGTCAATGATAACTTCTAAATGAATTGTTTGGAAATAGGTTTGTACGTCAGCTTTGCCAGCAAATCCGCGTGTGTCAAGCGTTCCTTCTGTATTGAAGTCAACTCTGGTATACTCGAATGCTTCATCACGCGCAGCATAACGCAAGACAATTGAGGTACAAGCGGAGAGAGCACCTAAGAAATATTCTAAGGGATTAGCTCCAGCATTGGTACCACCGAGACGTTCGGGTTCATCAACAATGAAGCCATCGAGATCGCGTACATTCACCGTTGTCTTTAATCCATCTTCGTTGTTACCTGAAACACTCAAAGTTGCCATAGATTCATGACTCATTCTAATCACTCCTTATAAAATATCTAATCTAAGTTTAGCAAAGATGAAAAGGAATTCAAGCAATTAGTTTTAAGCAAGTTAGTCGAAGTAGTCAGTTAGGCCTTTGAAAATAACATCTGCAACATTTTTGTGGTAAGTTTTTGTGCTAATAATGTTGTAATCAGAGTCATTATCCATATAGCCAAGTTCAAGTAAGACACTTGGGCGGGTATTGTTACGCAAGACATGATAGTTCCCAAAACCAATTCCGTTATTGCTGAGTTGGCCGTCTGCTTTGAGTCGATCATTAATCGCATTAGCTAGTGGTAGATCCATATCAGAATAGTGATAGGTTGTCGTTCCACTAATGGAATTACGAATGCCAGTTGCATCATAATGAATGCTAACAAAAGCATCTACTGACTGCGTATTTGAGATATTAGCCCGTTCATCTAACCCTACATCTATATCTGATGTTCGCGTCATCAGAACAGTAGCACCTGCTTTTTCTAATTGTTGTTGAAGATAGAGAGAAGTACTCAAAGCAATATCTTTTTCGTACGTATCATTGTAGACAGCACCGGGGTCAGTTCCTCCATGACCAGGATCAATTAGAATGGTGGCATGTTCAAGCGCTGGAATATCCACAATTGTATCTAGGTCCAAGTCATCAATGTCTGTTGTGTGCGCATAGTCGGCATGTACGAAGCCTGTTGTATTCTCGGTTAATTGAATTTCATACCAATGATCTATCTTTTGCACATAGGTATAGGACTGATTAGCGAATGCTTCTCCAATAATATCAGCTTCAAGGGATGGTTCGCGGCGAATATTGGCGTTGTGTTCCAGCATCGTGATGGTTTTCTCAGAATCATCCGGTCGCGTGTCTGAACTGAGTAGCTTTACATAGTCTGAGCTGATCCAAGCGGTTTGATCGCCATAATTGATCTCCGTCCAGTCGTCAACTTGACCAATAATATCAACTTGATCTCCTTCTGTAAGTTCACCTATAATCTCTGAATCTAGAGAATGATCTGAACGAATATTTAAAGTAGGGGAAATAACTTCTCCCATTAGGTAATGTGATGATTTTTCGCGGGGAGCTTGATTTTCGACGAATGATTCTGTCACCCAGCCAATTTCATTATTACTCGTTCGAACTTTTAGCCAGCCATCTTGTTCGGCTAACACATGGAGATGATCATTTTGATATAGTTGAGTAATTACTTCATGGGATTGTCCGGGCCCTGAGCGTACATTTAATTCTGCCACATTGACTGTTACACTGTGTTCTTGTGCCATAGTTAGAATTGACACGAATGAAAGTATGAATAAAACGATTACAGTGAGCAAAAAAGTACCTCGTTTAGTTATTTTTTTGTGAGAAGAGGGAGAAGAATTAGGCATTAGGAAAGTTCCTTTCTCAAAATAGAATGAAAGTACGGGATACTCCCGTCAATACTGCCTACATTATAGCAATATTTTTGTCAGACTACAATGGAATTGATAGCGAAGAAGATGTATCTTTTAGAAATAGATAGATTAAACATTTAAGATAAGCAGGGAATGAGAGGAAAACATTGACGGCTAAGGGAATGTTTAGTATAATTAGGTTAGTTGAACAAGTTACCTGTGATGGAGCAAATAGTCCAACAGAGAGCATTCTCGTGGCTGGAAGGAATGTGGACAGAATAGAAACACTCCGGAGGTTGGCAATGCAAAGTTGTCACGCTACTCAGCGTTATGAGTGAGGGGAAGCATGTCTTCCTGAATTAAGGTGGTACCACGTGAACCTACATACACGTCCTTACTGAGCCAAGTGTTGGCATCGGTAGGGAGTTTTTTATTTTTAAGGAGTGAATTAAAGGTGAGTTATCAAAAAATGAAAGGGACGGTTGATATTTTTCCGTCTGAGGCAAGTAAGTGGCAATATGTTGAACAAGTAGCGACCGATATATTGCGTCAATACCAGTTTAAAGAAATTCGTCTGCCATTATTTGAGTCATTTGATTTGTTTGCACGCGGTGTCGGTGAGTCTACTGATGTTGTTAGCAAGGAAATGTATGATTTTTATGATAAGGGAGATCGTCATATTGCCTTGCGACCAGAGGGAACAGCCGGAGCAGTGCGTGCTTTTGTGGAGAATAAGTATTACGGACCTGAACACCACAAGCCACAGAAGTACTATTATATTGGCCCGATGTTTCGTTATGAGCGGCCGCAGAGTGGTCGCCAGCGTCAATTTTATCAACTAGGTGTGGAAGTGTTTGGCTCGAAGAATCCCGCAACTGATGTAGAAACAATGGCACTTGCTGTTGATTTATTCCAGTCATTAGGGTTAGAGCAGGTACGGTTAGTCATTAATTCGCTCGGATCAAATGAATCGCGAGCTGCTTTCCGCCAAGCATTGATTGATTATTTGGAGCCATTCAGTGATCAGTTAAGTGATGATTCGAAGCGTCGATTGCATGAGAATCCATTGCGCGTGTTGGATAGTAAAGCACCAGAAGATAAAAAAATTGTAGCCAATGCGCCATCTGTGCTGGACTTCTTAGATGAGGAGTCGGCTAAACATTTTGCTGCAGTGAAAGAACAACTTGATTTATTAAATATTCCGTATGAAGTGGATGCAAATATGGTACGTGGATTGGATTATTATAATGATACCGTATTTGAAGTGATTACAGATCATGAGAAGTTTGGTGCTAATACAACAATTGCCGGAGGAGGACGCTATGATGGGTTAGTCGAGACAGTTGGCGGACCAGCTACTCCTGCATTTGGCTTTGGCTTCGGACTAGAACGACTTCTCATGTTAATGGAGTATAGCAATGTGCAGTTCCCAGCAGACCCGCAACTCGATGTATTTATCGTCACAATTGGTCAACGGGCATCGACGGAAGCGACCAAATTAGCACATGCATTGCGTCAGCGTGGACTCTTAGTTGAGCGTGAATTTATGAATCGAAAACCTGGGACACAATTCAAATCAGCTGACAAGTTAAATGCTCGCTTCACCTTCACATTAGGGGACCGTGAATTAGAGAAAAATACCGTAAATGTAAAAAATATGGCAACTGGACAAGAATTAAGTATGGACCTAGCTGATGTGTACAGCAAGGATTTTCGAGAAAATTTTCAAGAGATTAAAGACGAACTCAAGTAATGAAAAACTTATAATACAAGGAGAAATATAATGACAGAGAGAGTATATTTTGGAGAGATTGATCGATCGTTAGTAGATCAACAGATAATAGTAAAAGGCTGGGTGCACCGCCGTCGTGACTTGGGAGGAATGGTCTTTGTTGATTTGCGTGATCGTTCCGGTCTGCTTCAAATTGTCTTCAGTGATAAAGGATCAGAAGCAGCATTGCAAGTGGCTGATTCACTGAGAACAGAGTACGTTATTGAAGTGAGCGGACAAGTTGTTGCACGAAAAGAAGGCCAGGAAAATCCGGATATGAAAACCGGGTATATTGAACTATTAGCAACGGATATTAAGATCTTGAATAAAGCTAAAACACCACCATTCGAGATCAATGAACAAGCTAATGTGAGCGAAGAAATTCGATTGGAACATCGCTACTTAGACTTGCGTCGCCAAAAAATGGCTGAAAATATGAAGTTGCGCCACCAAGTGAAAAAAGTATTCCGGAATTTCTTAGATAATGAAGGATTTATTGACATTGAGACACCTTTCCTAACCAAATCAACACCAGAAGGAGCACGAGATTACTTAGTCCCTTCTCGAGTAAATGAAGGAAAATTCTTTGCTCTGCCACAGTCTCCTCAATTGTTTAAACAATTATTAATGGGAGCGGGGATGGAGCGTTACTACCAAATTGTTCGTTGTTTCCGCGATGAAGATTTACGTGGAGACCGTCAACCAGAATTTACTCAAGTTGATATTGAAACAAGCTTTTTATCTGCTGAAGAGATTCGGGAATTAAACGAACGCTTACTGAAAGAAATTGTTCGTGAAGTGAAAGGGAAAGAAATAACCGGAGATTTCCCTGTATTAACTTACCGTGAAGCGATGGACCGCTTCGGAAGTGACAAACCGGATATCCGCTTTGGCCTTGAGTTGGTTGATGTAGCAGATATCGTAGCGCAGTCAAACTTCAAAGTCTTCACTTCTGTAGTTGAAAATGGTGGATCAGTTCGTGGAATTAACGCCAAAGGAGCAGGAGATACCTTCACGCGTAAAGAAATTGACGGACTTGCTGAGGTTGTCTCACCATATGGGGCGAAAGGCTTAGCGTGGATGAAAGTGAGTGAAGATGGCGTGAGTGGACCGATTGCTAAATTCTTCAGCGAAGGTGACTTAGCATCTAACTTGCTAGAGGCGATGGATGCAGAAGCAGGTGATCTTTTATTATTCGTTGCCGATGAAACAAAAGTTGTCTTCGATGCACTTGGAGCTCTGCGCAATCACTTAGGACGTGCCCTTGACTTAATTGATACAGAAGAATTAGCGTTTGTCTGGATCACGGACTGGCCATTGCTTGAATATGATGAAGAACAGGGACGATTTATCGCTGCTCACCACCCATTCACTCGACCAATCGCTTCTGACATTGAAGTCTTAGCAGAAGATCCCCATCAAGTAACAGCCAATGCGTATGATATTGTCTTGAATGGGTACGAAATTGGTGGCGGATCAATCCGTATTCATGAGCGTGAGTTACAAGAAACAATGCTTGAAGCACTCGGCTTTTCGAAGGAAGAGGCCCAGGAACAGTTTGGGTTCTTACTTGATGCGTTGGAGTATGGTTTCCCTCCCCATGGCGGTATTGCGTACGGATTGGACCGTATTGTGATGATTCTTGCCGGCGAACCGAATATTCGCGAAGTTATTGCCTTTCCAAAGAATAAGCAGGCGAAGGATCCATTAACACAAGCACCGTCTATCGTATCACCAAAACAACTTGATGAATTGAAACTGACTGTCAACAAAGGAGAGAATTAATTTATGGTATTGCTTGGTTCACATGTGAGTATGAAAGGGAAGAAAATGCTCTTAGGCTCAGCTGAGGAAGCAGTTGGTTATGGAGCCAATACGTTTATGATCTATACGGGTGCACCCCAAAATACGCGCCGAAAAGAAATTGAACGCATGAACATTGAGGACGGTCAAGCATATATGGCGGAGCATGATATTGACGTTAATGATATTGTTGTGCACGCACCGTACATTATTAACCTTGGTAATGTGAACAAGCCTGACAATTTCAAATTTGCCATTCAGTTTATGAAAGAAGAAATTGAACGAGCCGAAGCATTGGGGGCAACACAGATGACGATGCACCCAGGCGCACATGTCGGTGAAGGACCTGAAGTTGCTATCAAACAAATTGCAGAAGGTTTGAATGAGATATTAACCGAAGATCAGACGATTCAGATTGCCTTAGAAACCATGGCAGGAAAAGGAACAGAAATTGGTCGTAGCTTTGAAGAAATTGCGGCAATTATTGATCAAGTTGAACTAAAGAATAAGTTATCCGTCACCTTGGATACGTGCCACATTCATGATGCTGGCTATGATGTCGCTAATGACTTCGATGCCGTTTTAGAAGAATTTGATCGCGTTATCGGCTTGGAATGGTTAAAAGTTATCCATGTGAATGATTCTAAGAATGAACGAGGCGCCCAAAAAGACCGCCATGCCAATATCGGTCACGGACATATTGGCTTTGATGCCTTATGTAAAGTTGTCCACCATCCAAAATTAAAAGGACTCCCTAAAATCTTGGAAACACCTTATGTTCAAAAAGGTGATGATAAGAAGAATAAATTTGCCCCATATAAACATGAAATTCATATGCTAAGAACAAAAGAATTTAACGAAAACTTGCTGGACGATATTGTGAACGAACGTCCCGTCGAATAATTAGCAGATAACAAAACAACCTTGGTCAGAATTAGGCCAAGGTTGTTTTAATCATTATTATTATTACCATATGATATTTTTTGCCCAATATCAAGTATGTGTATTATTATTGTAAGTGAAAGGGGTATAAGAAAAATGAAACATAATAGGCAAGTTTCGTGGATGAGATTAATTATAACATTCATTACAGCATTTATTTTAACTACATTTTTACAAGAGAGGCTTATTACTAATAATATTTTGGATTATATTGTTGTGTTTACTAGTGTAATCTTAGCGGGAATAGGAGTGAATCAAATAATAGGAAAAATATTTAAAAAGTGATATTTTATTTACAAATTTATTATGGTTGAGTAACTAAGGGTTAAAATAAGTTAGTCAAACTTTTGACAAGTTTGGTTAGCTTATTTTTATTATGGCTGCATAACTGTTAAAATAAAGATACAGATAAAAGAGGTGATGAGCGTGGAAAAGGTGATTGTTATTGTGGGGCCGACTGCGGTAGGTAAGACGGCTCTGGGAGTCGAATTAGCACAACTGTTTAGTGGGGAAGTGATTAGCGGAGATTCGATGCAAGTCTATCGTGGACTAGATATTGGAACGGCGAAAGTAACGGATGCGGAAAAAGAGTCCGTTCCCCATCACTTAATAGATGTACGCGATGTGGATGAACCTTATACGGCCAGTGACTTCCAACAAATGGGACGGGCTAAAATCAATGAGATTACTGCCCGTGAGCATATACCGATCGTTGTTGGGGGGACGGGACTTTATATTGAATCACTCTTGTATAATATGTCGCATGGCGAGGCAGATCCGGATCCTGATTTTCGAACAGAGATGGAAGCTCTCGCTGAGAAAGAGTCCCGCCAGTTTGTCTGGGAGAAGCTAAAAGCAATTGATCCTGAAGCAGCAGACAATATTCACCCCAATAACTTGGTACGCACAATTCGAGCCTTGGAAGTTCATCACGTCACAGGACAAAAATTTTCTGATTATAAAAAACAACAAAATGAATGTCAGCCACTTTATGATACGTTCATTATTGGACTGAATACCGACCGCGAGCTACTTTACAACCGGATTAATCAACGGGTCGATTTAATGATGGCGGATGGACTGATTGATGAGGCGAGGTGGCTAGATTGTGCAGTCAGTCGTGATGCCCAAAGTATACGGGGAATTGGCTATAAGGAGTTATTTGCTTACTTCGATGGAGAAATTGAGTTACAAGAAGCAACGAGTGATATTAAGCAAGCGTCTAGGCACTATGCTAAGCGACAACTCACCTGGTTTCGGAATAAGACAGCCGTGGATTTATGGGTGAATTTAGTCGAATATCCGGAAGAACTCGAACAAATAAAACAAGCGGTTAGAACGTTTTTGAAAGGATAAAAATATGAAAAAGAAACAACAATATGAACAAGTCATTCTGGTTGGCGTGCAAACAAAAGAGAGTGATGATCAATTCCGTGAGTCCTTGAATGAATTGCAAGCTTTAGTTGAGAATGCTGGTGGTGAGGTGGTCGGTGAATTAACACAAAAGCGTGACCAGATTGACACTAAAACGTTTATTGGGAGTGGTAAGCTGATTGAATTGTCGCATTTAACGGATGAACTAGCAGCGAGTACAGTTGTGTTTAACCAACAACTTAGCCCGAGTCATACGCGAAATATTCAAGAAGTTGTCGATGCGAAAGTAATTGACCGTACGCAAGTTATCTTAGATATCTTTGCACTGAGAGCCCGCAGTAAGGAAGGGCAATTGCAAGTACAATTAGCCCAGTTGGAATATATGTTACCACGCTTAGTGGGTCAAGGCGAAAATATGTCGCGACTAGGGGCTGGCATTGGGACGCGTGGACCTGGTGAATCTAAACTAGAAACAGATCGTCGTCACATTACCGCACAGATGACAGATATTCGGCGCGAACTTCAGAAGATTACCGATCACCGACAACGTAATCGTCAGCACCGAAGTGAATCAGGTGTTATCCAGATTGGTTTAATTGGCTATACCAATGCTGGAAAATCAACTGTGCTCAATGCACTGACCGATGCAGGAACTTATGAGGCAGATGCCTTATTTGCCACGCTAGATCCATTAACACGTGAATTAGAGCTTCCAAGTGGGGCGCAAGCAACGATGACGGACACAGTTGGTTTTATTCAAGACTTACCGACAACGCTTATCGAAGCTTTTAAATCAACGATAGAAGAAGCCCGCGGAGCGGATATGTTGCTGCATGTCATTGATGCTGCTCAGCCAAATATTCAAACACGGGAGCGAACGGTTCGTGAATTACTAGAACAACTCGAAATGGATGATATTCCCGTCCTCTATGTGTATAATAAAGCCGACATGATCGAAGATGTGAACTTTACAGCGGAGTCTTATCCAAGCGTCGTTATATCGGCTCGGCGTGAAGAAGATGCAAATTATATCTTGCGGGAAATTGAAGCCTTCTTGCAGGAAGAGTTCGTCTATTATGAAGCACAAATTGAACCAAGTCGGGGCGATATTTTAGCACGTCTGCGCCAAGAGACAATTATGACTGAGCAAGCCTTTAATGAAGAAGCGCGCCAATATGACGTAGCTGGCTATACGAAGCCAGAAGGATATTGGGATACTCAGTTGAATGGATAAGCATATTCTGTTAGAGAGGGGTTGATGATAATGGATAGTGGCGGATTTAACTTAGATGACTTAATTCAAGTAGAGCCCAATGCGGATTGGCAGTCGGCTACAGATGAAGAATCAGATACTGAAGAAATTGATGAGCTGAGTGATGCCCAAACACCGACTACTCAGATTGAAAAGTCAACAGAGCCGTTAAGTCAATATTCAGCTCAAGAAATTAATGCACGTGACGCGGAAGCTTATGTTCAACATTTGAAGCAATCCGGACGAGGGAATCAAATACCGGCTAAGAATGACCCGAATTATAAGCGGACAATTACAAAAATTAGTGCCCAAAAACGAAAAGGACGTTATAATGTTTATTTGGGTGGAGAGTATGCTTTTCCGATTGCAGAAGCTTTATTAGTCAAACATTTGCTCCGCAAAGGGATGTTGATTTCTGAAGAGTTTCAGAAGCAATTGGAAGTTGAAGATAACTTCTCGAAAGCTTATACAAGAGCGCTGAATTATTTGAGTTATAAGATGCGAACTGAGCAGGAAATTAGAGATGATTTAGCGGAGCATGAATTCTTAGCTCAAGCAGATGCCGTTGTCGATAAGTTGAAAGAACAGAACTTAATTAATGATCTCGAATATGCCAAGAGTTATGTACGAACAGCCGCACGAGTGAATAGAAAAGGGCCAAGAGTTATTGCGCAAGATTTAGCAGAGCGTGGTGTTGATGATCAGTCGATTCAGGTTGCTCAAGTTGAATATGACTTATCAGAGCAAGTCGAGAATGCTTGTGCCCTTATTAAGAAACGGATGAAGAAGCGCAATAAAACATCTGAGCGACAACGGATGCAGAAGTTGAATAATTATTTATTCAAAAAAGGTTATACGAATGAAGTCATTAACTTGGCATTTGATGAGATGGAGCCAGAAGTTGATGAGGATGAAGAGTATGATGCCTTAGTCAAGCAAGGTGAGAAGGCTCTGCGGCGATATTCTCGCAAGACACAGGGGTATGAACTTCACCAAAAAACGAAGGCATTCTTGTACTCAAAGGGATTTAAGCGGGAATTGATTGAACGATTTATGACAGAGAAGGTTGATGATTAAGTGGATAAACAACAACTAAAGGATGACTACGGGGTTGAATTATGGGATCAAGACCGTATCCAAGCATTTAGAGAGACGGTCTTAAGCTGGTATGATGCGCATAAGCGTGAGTTGCCGTGGCGAGAGACACGTGATCCGTACAAGATTTGGATCAGTGAGATTATGCTTCAACAAACCCAAGTTAAGACGGTTATTCCTTATTATAAGCGATTTTTAGAAACATTTCCCACTGTTGAGGATTTGGCAGATGCCTATGAAGATGATCTGTTGAAAGTATGGGAAGGATTAGGCTATTATTCGCGAGCACGTAATATGCATACAGCTGCACAACAAGTTGTTCAAGAATTCGGGGGCGTGTTCCCATCTAATATGAAAGGGCTGAAATCTCTGCGTGGTATTGGGCCATATACGGCGGGAGCAATTGGGTCGATTTGTTTTGGATTAGTAGAACCAGCAGTGGATGGTAATCTGATGCGAGTGATTGCCCGCTTGTTCGAAGTGGATCTTGACGTGAAGCAAGCTAAAAATCGCAAAGTGTTTCAAGCCATTGCAGAGCATCTGATCGATCCGGACCGTCCAGGAGACTTTAACCAAGCATTGATGGATATTGGGGCGACGATTTGTACACCGAAAAATTATCATCCAGAACGGTCGCCACTGAAAGAATTTAATAGCTCATATGTGAATAAGACATGGGAATATTATCCAGTGACGTCGAAGAATAAACCTCCTACACCGTATACTTATCTGGCTATTATTGTGCGAGATGCAGAGGGACAATATTTAATGGAAAAGCGGCCGAATGAAGGATTGTTAAGTAACATGTGGACGTATCCATTAATTGACGTGAAGGATTTAGATGAAACGGGTTGGAGAGCGGTGCAACCGACCGCTATTGAGCACTTAGATGATGAGATGAGTGGACAAGTTGAACATATTATGGCCGATCGTTATAATTTACCACTTACCATTCGCCCCCAAGTTGATGGAGATGTGGTACATGTCTTTAGTCATCAGAAGTGGACGCTCTATCTTATTGTGGCCGATTTACAAGTTGAGGCAGTAACAGATAATATTCCAGACAACTGCCAATGGATTGCACCAGATGAATTTAGTCAATATACCTTCCCAGTTGTCCAACAAAAATTGGTGACTGCTTACCGAGAACAGACATTATTTTAAAAGGCACCAACTTATTCATAGGATGGTTGAGATAATTGACTATTTTTGATGAATAAATTTTTATTCGAATCATTATTTGTGTTATAATGAATAGTGAAGCGTAAATAGGTGAACAGACAAATAGATCAGAAAGTTGGATGACGATGCGATTTCCAAGAGAAGGAGATTTCATCACAATTCGAAGTTATAAACATGATGGCAGTTTGCACCGAACATGGAAAGATACCATGGTGCTAAAGACGACGGATCATTCTTTAATTGGATGCAATGATCATACCTTAGTAATTGAATCAGATGGGCGACGCTGGAAGACGCGAGAGCCGGCGTTAGTCTACTTTCATAAGAATTATTGGTTCAATATTGTGACAATGATTCGACAGAAAGGCACATCATATTATTGTAATATGGCTAGTCCTTTCTTGATTGATCCAGAAGGGGCGAAGTATATCGATTACGATTTAGACGTTAAGATTTTCCCAGACGGCGAAAAACGCTTACTTGACGTTGATGAATATGAAGCCCATGGGAAAAAATGGGACTACCCTGAAGAAATTGACTTAATCTTGAAAGAACATGTGAAGATTTTGGTCGATTGGATTAAAGAAGAGAAGGGCCCCTTTTCAGAAGGATATGTCGATTTATGGTACAATCGCTACAAGGAGTTAACTGGCAAATCATAATTGTGATGAAAAAATGCCCTCACATTTAACGTGAGGGCATTTTTGTAAGCTAAATTATTATTTAGAGATATTTTCTTCTAACACTTTAGTTTCATCTTTATGATATTTGATATAGTTGCTGATGACAGAGTTTAAATTACGCAAACTTTCTTCGTATTCCAAAATACCCGACATCATTTTCAAGACGGCATTACTGTCACCATAATCGCCTTCCATATAAGATTCGAGACTTGCTTCACTGAAGAAAGAATCTATAAATTCCTTTCGCAAATCACTTTTATGTTTTAAGAAATTAACTTCTTCAGGCAACACACGTCCGTTCCATTTCAACAAAATTTGCTCATGAGCGGACATTAAGACTTCTAAGCGTTCTCGAATAAGAATGCGGAAGTGCTCAGGATAGTTATTAAAGATATTTTCCGAGCGGTGGAGTATCACCACTAAGTTATAAGCTTTTTCTGAAGCAATAATATAATGTTTGTAAACAACCAAGAGCCTAGCGAGGGACTTCTCATGCTTGTTAAAGAAAGTCACAAGTTCACCTTCGTTAATATAGTTGAAATAGGTTTTCATTAGATTAATTTTTGAGCGGACAGTTGCCAAGTCTGATTTCATTAAGCCAAATTGCATATTTTTTCTTAAGGCAATACGTGTATAGCGTGTTGTTTCATCGACTACTTGTTTGGTTAATTCGAAGAAGCGGTAGTCATACTTCGGTGGACACAAAAAGGTGTTGACGAAGAAAGCAATGACGACACCTAAGATTGTTGCAGACACCCGAGTAATAGCGACATAGACAACATTACTGGATGATTCTACCATAATAATGATCAAAGTCATCGTCGCCAATGTGATCACTTCATCCAGAGATAGCTGGTGTAAGACCGCAATGAGCGCCAGTGAAGCAATAGCAATATAGAGTGGCGTTGTCCCGAGATAGGTGGCGAAGAAGTAAGCCACTACCCCGCCAATTAAGTTGGCTAAGATACGCTCGCGAAATGTGATGTAAGAGCGCTTGACCGAGGGCTTAACCGAAGCAACTACAGCCAAGCCAGATAAAACAGCTAGCTCATTGTAACCTGTTATGATAGGAATAGTCAGTGACAAAAAGATTGCGAATGCAGTTTTGAGCATCCGAGCACCTATTTTCATAGTAAATATCAGTCCTTATAAACGATTTGTTGATTATTATTATAGAACATGCTTGCATGAAATACTACATGACTTGATTGAAATAATATAATTTTAAGATTTTTTTAATAATTAATGTATTCTGACAAAGAATAACGAGAAAAATTGTTATTGAAGTGCAAAATGCGATATAATAAGTGAGTAATACTTTTATAGTAAGTTGAAGGTGAGAGATGAATGAATAAAGTAGAACAATTACAGGAAATTAAGCAACAATATGAAGCATTGAAAGCACGGGATTTGTCATTGAATCTATCGCGTGGTATGCCATCAGAGGAACAATTAGACTTATCCAATGAGCTTCTCAGTATGGATGTAACTCCTTATATTAATAATGGTGATTTTATTGATATTCGGAATTACGGTTATTTAAGAGGAATACGTGAAGCAAGAGAATTTTTTGCAGAGATGATGGATGTACGTTACGAACAAGTCATGGTCGGTAGCAACTCAAGTCTCCAAATGATGGCAATTGTCTTGAATTACTTAGTCAATCATGCCGAGTCAC
This sequence comes from Dolosigranulum pigrum ATCC 51524, assembly GCF_000245815.1. GTDB lineage: Bacteria > Bacillota > Bacilli > Lactobacillales > Carnobacteriaceae_A > Dolosigranulum > Dolosigranulum pigrum. The sequence goes on along the minus strand of NZ_JH601103.1, from coordinate 1,200,847 downwards.
AGTGGAAGCAGGAAGAGACGATCAAGTTTATCTGTCCAGTTCCGGGTTATGACCGCCACTTCAATATGTTGGAACATTCTGGCTTTGAGATTATTCCGGTTGAATTAACGGGTGAAGGCCCTGATATGGATGAGGTCGAACGCTTGGTTAAGGAAGATTCTGCGATTAAAGGGATTTTCTGCGTACCTAAATACAGTAATCCTTCAGGGGATGTCTATTCTGATGATGTGGTGAGACGATTAGCACAGATGGAAACAGCGGATGAACATTTTGTGATTCTTTGGGATAATGCTTATTGTGTCCATCACTTAACTGATGAAAAAATTGAAATTGCTAATATTATTCAGTTAGCAGAAAAAGCTGGATATCCTGAGCGTCCGATAGCATTCACATCAACGTCCAAGATTACTCATCCAGGAGCAGGGATCTCTGCGGTTGCTGGTTCAGAAAAGCGGATGAATGACTTAGCCGCAGAATTCTCATATCAATTAATTGGATTCGATAAAGTTAATCAGATGCGACAAGTCTTGTTCTTAAAAGATCAAGAGAACCTAGAGAAGTTGATGGAAAAACATGCCGAAATCTTGCGTCCAAAATTCAAAATAATTTTAGAAGCCTTAGATAAACATTTTGGCGGTGGGCAATATGAAGTTGAATGGAATGAACCAAAGGGCGGTTACTTTGTCCATCTAACAACCAAAGATGGTACTGCCAAGGCGATTGTTGATAAGATGACGGAGCTCGGTATTGTCTTGACCCCAGCCAATGCACCCTATCCAGTCGGTCACCAGCAACAAGATAACAGTATCCGACTAGCACCTAGTTATGCAAGTTTAGAAGCGGTAAAAGTGACCATTCAAGCCTTAATTGTCTGCATTAAGTTAGTTTATTTATCAATGGAATCATAAATAAATCATAAAAAGCATTACTTAATATAGGAGGAATTATTATGTCAACAGCAAAAGATAAATTCGGAGCGGGTCTTGTTTTTGGATCATTGCTTGGCGCAGCAGGAGCTTATTTATTTGCGCCTCAATCCGGTGAAACATTTCAGAAAAAAGTAAAACATAAGACATTTTCTATTGCTCACGAAGGATTAGAAGTCGTTATTGAGCAATTAGACCAATATATTGCGCATGAAGAAGCGTGGCAACAGGACCACTTCGAATAAAGCATCTTATTTCTTCAAGAAAAAGCCCATAAATATTAAAAATTATTTGCTAAATAGATTAATCCGTGTTAATATATTATTTATAGGTTAATTGAGTTTATTGGTTTATATCAGTCCACCATCAGATACTGATATAAATGAATATTCAGCTATGACTTATACAACGTGCCATTTCGCCGTGATTAACACCGAAATGGCGCGTTTTTCAATACATAGAATGCCCCTCAACACATTAAGGAGATCGTTATGAATCATATTGTCTTATATAAACCGCAAATTCCACCGAATACAGGAAATATTGCCCGAACTTGTGCGGGGACCAATACCGCGCTTCATCTGATTCATCCACTTGGGTTCGATGTGACAGACCGCACGTTGAAGCGAGCTGGTCTAGATTATTGGAATGAGCTAGAGATTTATCACTACCGAAATCTAAGAGCCTTCCTGCAACAAGTGGATCAGAAGCAATTGTTTTTGGTGTCTAAGTTTGCGCCGCGAGTGTATAGTGATGTAGATTTGTCAGAAGTAGATCAAGATTATTATTTTCTTTTTGGCAAAGAAACAACCGGTTTGCCGGAGCGGTTTATGCGCGACTATGAAGAGCAGTGTATCCGTATACCGATGGATGATACACATATTCGGTCGTTGAATCTGTCTAATACGGCCAATATTATTATTTATGAAGCCTTGCGCCAACAACAGTTTGTCGGGTTGGATAAAACCTATACGTATGATCATGATAAATTAAAATAAAAAAATGCCTTCACTGCATGTCTAGCTTGTTATGCAGTGGAGGCATTCTCTTTAGTAAGAGTTCACTCTAATTACCAAATCCAGTTGTGACCGTCTTTTGTAAGGAGGTCTTCTGCTTCTTTTGGTCCTTTAGAGTAGACGTCATAGGTCGTTAAGTCATCGGAATCTTCCCAGACTGATTTGACCTGATCAATATATTTCCAAGAAGCAATCACTTCATCATATTGGGCAAAGTTAATTTGATTCCCTTGTATCGCTTCAAAGATAAGACGTTCATAGTCATCTGGCGTTTTTTCGAGTTGTTCATCGGTTCGGAAATTATTTAGGGTTGTAACCGAGTTGCCAAACTTATAGCCAATTTCTTTTTCGTTAATACACAGCGAGAAGCCATTCTTAGGTCCAAGGTGAATTGTTAAGACATTTTGTTCGGCGTTATCAAAAATGGAGTCTTCTTGATTTTTGAACACAATGTCGAAGCGAGTGGTTTTATCTGCCATTTTTTTGCCGGTACGGTAGTAGAATGGGACACCTTCCAATAAGTCATTGTCTACATAGAGCGTTCCAGCGACGTAGGTTTCGGTCTCTGATTGGCTATCAACATTTTTATTTTCACGATAAGATTCTTCCGCAGTATCTTGTTCGTCTGCAACGTATTGTGCTCGCACGATTGAATCACATAATGCTGAGTCGTCAAGTGATTTAATATTGCGTAGGGCATCGACCTTTGCTTGTAAGATATCAGCAGTATCGAGCGATTTAGGTTGTTCCATCGCTAAGTAACTGAAGCATTGTAAGATGTGATTTTGGACCATATCTTTTAAGGCACCAGTTTTATCATAGAATTCCCCGCGTTCTTCAACCCCCACTTTCTCCGCTAATGTGATTTGGACATTAGCGATAGCATCCTTATGCCAGACGTTGTTAATTAACGGATTGGCGAAGCGCAAGGTCAGTAAGTTTTTGACGATTTCTTTTCCTAAGTAGTGATCGATTAAATAAATTTCGTCACGATCCAAGTGTTCTAAGAGTTCTTCTTTTAATTGTTTGGCTGACGCAAGATCCGTTCCGAACGGTTTTTCAAAAATGACACGATTAATATGCGCATCGTCGGCAAATAAATCATATTCTCTCAAGTAACCAGTAATGGTACTGAACAAGAAGGGAGCGACCGATAAGTAGAAGAGACGGTTACCACCAATATTGTATTTTTCATCTAATTCATCGGCTAAGTCCTTCAGTAAAGTGTAATTCTCACCATTCGTTGCATCATGTGATTGGTAATAAAAGTGGCTAGAAAATTCTTCGATCAATGCTTGGTCATCATCTTGGATCGACTGGCGGACAATTGATTGTAATTTTTCGGTTGTCCATTCGCGTCGTCCTGTTCCAATAAGCGCGAAGTTCTGAGATAATTCTTTCTTTTTGTATAAGCTGAAGAGGGCGGGATATAATTTGCGTGCAGCTAAGTCACCCGTTGCCCCAAATAAAGTAATAAGTGTTTGTGATTCTTGAGTCATTGATAATCTCCTTTATCATAAAAAATAATACGTTATGGCTATTATAACACCTTGTAGTAAAAATAAAAAAGAATTGATACCAAATATATGATACAATAGAGTAGAGAGAAGGGATATTATGACAGATCATTTTAAACAATATAATTTTCAACCATTTATTTACGAAGCTTTAGACGCAATTGATTTCTATGAACCGACCGCAATTCAGGCAAAAGTTATTCCTGAAATGACAAAAAACCGTGACTTAGTTGTGCAATCACAGACCGGTTCAGGCAAGACGCATGCGTTCTTGTTGCCATTAATCAATCAAATTGAGGCAGACAAGAGAGAAGTACAAGTTGTCATTACTGCACCTAGTCGTGAACTAGCTGAACAGCTCTACCGGATGGCGGAACAAGTGGCTGGCTTTGCTGATCCGGAAATTATTGTCGGACGCTTTATCGGCGGACGGGATAAGGAGAAATCATTAGATAAGTTAGAGCACCGCCAACCGCATATTGCAATTGGAACACCGGGCCGGATGTTGGATATGATCCAATCCAATGCATTAGACATTCATAAAGCTCCTTTTATGGTAGTTGATGAAGCAGATATGACATTGGATATGGGCTTTTTAAATGTAGTTGACCAAATTGCGAGCCGCATTCCCAAAGAGAGTCAACTATTTGTATTTTCTGCAACCATCCCAGAGAAATTACAACCATTTTTCCGTAAATATATGAATAATCCAAAATTTATTGAATCAGAGAGTCAATCCTTATTATCAGAGTCCGTTGATAATTGGTTGATATCAACGCGTAGTAAGAACCGGATCGATTTAATTCATGAAGTATTAACATTAGGGCAACCTTACTTAGCGTTGATTTTTGCGAATACGAAGGAAAAAGTTGATGAGATTGCCAAGCAATTGGTAGCGCGTGGATTGAATTGTTGCGTGCTGCATGGGGGATTGAGTGCACGTGAACGTCGCCGTGTCATGCGCCAAATTAGAAACTTAGAGTATCAATATGTAGTGGCTACTGATTTAGCATCGCGCGGTATTGATATTGATGGCGTATCCCATGTGGTCAATGCGGAAATTCCACGTGAGTTAGATTTCTTCATTCACCGAGTGGGACGAACTGGACGCAACAATTTACCGGGAACAGCAATTACCTTCTACCATCCAGATGAATCACCAGCCATCGATATACTAGAAGATAAAGGCATTGAATTCCAGCCAAAAACGATTAAAAACGGACGAGTGGTGGATGTAAAAGATCGTCGCAACCGTCAACAGCGTAAACACAAACAACAAAAAACATATGATCCAGAAATTGCCGGCATGGTGAAAAAAGCGAAGAAAAAAATTAAGCCAGGCTATAAGAAAAAAATCAATGAATTTAAAAAACGAAAAGCACGTCGACAGCGAAGAAAGAAAAAATAAATCCATATTAATTAAATGCAGAGATGAATAATGTTGCATATAAATTTATAGTTCACAACGTATTAGTTAGTTATAAGATTTTTAACCTATTAGTACAAAGGAGTATAAAAATGAACGCGCAAAGAATTAAAAAACTAATTTGGATTATCATTGTAGCAGTTTTTTCAGTTTGGACAACATATTCCTTACTCAATCGCTTAACAAAAAATAGTATGATATTTGAATGGATATATTTCTCTACTACTTCATTTGTTACATTTTATCTTATTCATGTAAAGCTTTTCGAGAATGATTAACTCAGTGATCATTTGTTGTATTATATATATGCAATAAGACAAGTTGATGATATTAATATAGGTAGTACATGTTATGTAAATATTTTTCATAGAAAGTTGTGTAATTAAGAACGTCCACTGTCAAATTAAATGCAACAAAAAGGTGTTAGTAAGGAAAATCCTCACCAACACCAAAAGTTGTAGAGCCTAAAAATCGTCATTTGACCGATCAACTTATCGGTTAAATGACGATTTTTTAGTTAATTCGACTGTTCTTTTCGGTAGTAATAGACATTCACTTGGAAGAGTACGAGTGAGAAGATAGTTAGCAAGTTGGACTGGTAAGAAAATACAATGCCGAGGCTATTAATTGCTGTGACGAAAATAATAGGCAATGTTAATGTCAGCAGCGTTACGTTTGCTGAAAATGTTAGATTCCAAACTCTACTAATAGCCACTGATATATAATTGATCAGAATAATGGGCATAACTTCTAGTATAAATACAATCAGCATCGATATGAACATTACGATTAAGACTGTCAGCACTGCACTAATACTACCCTGCTGTAAAGATGTTAAAATATTTCTAACCAACTCTTCATCGAGTGCCGGTATTTGTTCGTAGGAGAATTCTTGTGTACTATTTAAAATAGTTAACGTTGCTTTATCCTTCAACAAACCGAAACTAACAGGTGTTTGTTGTTGGGAGGTGTTTTTCTCAATCAACTCTGTATCCATTTCCTCATCGGGATCGAAGAAGAACAGGAAGGAATCAGTCACATGTACATAACTTTTTTGATCGCTTATCAGTTGATTATCCTTGATTTGGAAAGTGGGAAGCGCTTCTGCAATCTCACCCGCTGCTGATTGAGCGGCTGTGTAGAGTGGTATTGCTCGCACCACACTGCCGACAAACGTAATAGCTGCCAACAACAGCAAATAACGCCAAAACTTGAATGATTTCTCTTGAGCTAATCGATATTGCTCGCTCGGATTTTTTAACGCATAAAGTAATTGTTTAATCACCATAGTAACTCCTTATAAAAAATAGTGTATAACTATTATAACACAAATAACGACCGTGCCTATGATTAAAAATTAGGGAGTTAACTCGGAAAATAATTTTTAATGGAATAATTTAAAAAATATATTATAAAAAACATTACAAATGGCATAATCTAAACCACTTGTAATGTTTTGTTTTGTAGCTTATCTATTTTGCTTACCTTGGTTACGACGACGGTTCTTTGTTGGTGGAACTTTAATATCTTGTGGGCGTTTTGGCGCTTGTTTTTGTGTGTTGGCTTTTTGTTTTGCACGGGTTGATTGACGCTTGCGTGTTGCTTCAATCTTGTCACCATAACGTTCGTCTAGGTCAGCTTGGATACTTGGTTTAAAGACTTTGTTAATGTAGAATTGTTGGGCAATTCCGACAAGTGCACTAACCATAAAGTAAAGGGCTAAACCAGCAGGAGAAGTGAAGGAAATCATTCCCATCATAATCGGCATCATTAACGTCATCGCACCGCCTCCAGGAGCGTTGCTATCATTATCAGACGTTGCTGAAGCAGATGTCATCATCTTCGACTGCAAGTAGTAAAGAACAACGGTTACTGCGGCTAAGACCATACTTGGTTCACCGAGTGGGATACCGAAGAATGTTGTCGTTGCAATTGCTTCTGAGTGTCGGAACACGTGGAAGACGGCGATGAAGATTGGCATTTGGAACAGCATCGGCAAGCATCCTGCTAATTGTCCGACCATACTAATGTCATTCTCTTTATAAACAGTCATGAGTTCTTGTTGTAGCGCTTGTTTTTCGGCAGGATCCGTTGCTTCTTGCATATCGGCTTGAATGTCATCAATAATAGGTTTCACACTGGACATTTTGATTTGTTGTTCCATCATGGATCGTTGCTGTTTCAGTGTGAACGGTAAAATAATGACTCGCACCAAGATCGTTAGAACAATAATCGCAAAGCCATAGTTTCCGAGGAACGAAGCTAACCAGTCAAGTGCATATTCAGCCGGAACGACTAAGTAGTCATACATTAATTGTGAGAAGGTTCCAGTTGGTTCACCCGCTTCATTCGTACGCATACAGCCTGATAAGATAATCATCGTTGTTAGTAGGCCACCAGACAAGACCCATCGTTTCATTCGTTTAGTCAATATAACTCCATCCTTTTTCTAGTATATTGTACAAATTGTACCAATACACATTTTAACGGATATGACATTAATTTTCAATTAGCTTGTGAGAATCGTTGGTAATCTTTAATCGAATTGTCAAAATGAATGTCGACTTTATCGACTTCGGCTGCGGGGGAGGGTCCTTGGGCTAAGCGCTTAATGAAGGTATCAATTTGTTCTTCAGCCCCAACTGCTTCGACATAAACCGTTCCATCTGATTCATTGCGCACAATTCCCCGAATATCAAGCTCCTGAGCTAACTGATTAGTTGTGAAGCGGAAGCCTACACCTTGAACGCGTCCGTGAATGGTTGCCTTGAACTTAATCTCTCCATCAAATTGAGAACGATCGCCCTTTGTGATAATTTCAGCATCCGTTTGATTGTTCTTTGATTTTTTAAAAAATTCATCTAATAATGATGTCATCATAATCCCTCTTTCTATTTTTAATTTATTATACAACTTTTCTGCTGAGAATCGAATTGTTAGCTATTTGGTATTCATGTTATAATGGTTGATAGACATTGAAATTAGGAGTTTTTATTATGGCAAGATCAAAAAAACGACAGAAGAAGAAAAAAAGTGAAAAGTTACCGATTGAGATTGTCGGTATTGGGCTAGTCATTCTTAGTATATTTGCAATTGGACAATTCGGCTTCATTGGTGTGGCGTTAGCCAATCTATATCGTCTGATTGTCGGCGAGACGTACCGATTACTGGGAGGATTGTTGATTGTACTAGGTATTTATATGTTATTTGCGGGTAAGCAACCGGCTTATTTGAGTCGACGCATGTGTGGGGGAGAGTTGTTATATTTTGTTGGCTTAACGTGGCTACATATGAATCGTTTTTTTCCAACTTATCAAGGAACGGCTGCTTTAAATCATGTTTGGCGTGTATTTGTGAGTGATTTTAGAAGACAAGCAGTAACTGAATCGATGGGTGGCGGTATGATTGGTGGAATCTTTTATGGCGGTTTGATGCCACTGTTAGGTCGGGCAGGGCTATCTGTTATTCTGATCATAGCGTTATTTATGAGCGTGATGTCGCTGGGCGATTTTTCGTATAAGACATTGTTGGAGCGGATTAAGTTAGGGAGTCGTTCAACTTATGAGAAGGTTGACCAGTGGATTCATCAGTTGAACCAATCGCGCCAACAAAAACAAGCTAAGAAAACCAAAAAAGTAACTAAACCGACGAAAGCCAATGAAAAAACAGAAGAAGAGGACTTAATTCGTGAGATTGAAGCAGCGAGTCATACTGAAAAAGCCCCCGCTAGTAACTTAGAACAGACAACTTTAGAAATCAAAACGTTTGAACGGAAGAAAAAACAAGTGGCTACCTCGAATAAGAAGGATGAAGAGGCTGACGTTTCCTTCGAAGTAAGCGAGGAGGAGAATACAGCTTATAAACTACCACCTGTTTCACTCTTGAAAAATATTCCAGAACAAGATCAATCCGATGAATATTCAATTATTGAATCCAATGTCCAGAAGTTGGAAGAGACGTTCCATAGTTTTGGTGTAGAGGCAAAAGTGGTGAAAGCTAATCTCGGGCCAGCTGTGACGAAGTACGAAATTCAACCAGCTACAGGTGTTAAGGTAAGTAAAATTGTCGGATTATCTAATGATATTGCACTGGCGCTAGCAGCTAAGGATGTACGGATGGAAGCTCCAATTCCGGGCAAAGCGGCGATTGGTATTGAGGTGCCTAACTCAGATGTGAGCATGGTATCGTTCCGTGAAGTGATTGAAGAGTCACCGCGAGATAAGGATCGTCTATTAGAAGTTCCATTGGGTCGGGATATTGCGGGGAATGTTCAGTTAGCTGATCTGTCACGCATGCCACACTTACTGATTGCGGGAGCAACTGGATCAGGTAAGTCAGTCGGTATTAACTGTATTATTTCTAGTATTTTGCTGAAGGCGAAGCCGAATGAAGTGAAGTTGATGATGATTGATCCGAAGATGGTGGAGCTAAATATTTATAACGGCATTCCCCATTTACTGACACCGGTTGTGACAAATCCGAAAAAAGCGGCCAAAGCCTTAAATAAAGTGGTGCAAGAGATGGAGCGACGCTATGAATTGTTCGCTCAGAGTGGGACACGAAATATGAGTGGCTATAATGAATATATTGAAAGTAAACAAGCAGATGGGCGCGATGATTTGTTGAAATTACCGTATATTGTGGTAATTGTAGATGAATTAGCTGACTTAATGATGGTCGCTAGTAATGAAGTAGAACACGCGATTACGCGTCTAGCACAAATGGCGCGGGCAGCCGGCATTCATATGATCTTAGCGACACAACGGCCGAGTGTAGATGTAATTACCGGAGTGGTAAAGGCGAATATTCCATCGCGAATTGCTTTTGCCGTCTCGAGTGGAACAGATTCACGCACGATTTTAGACTCTAATGGTGCTGAGAAGTTACTTGGTCGCGGTGATATGCTCTTTTTACCGATGGGAGCTAATAAGACAACACGTGTTCAGGGAGCCTTTATTTCGGATGAAGAAGTGGCAAATGTTGTTGAATTCGTTAAGCGTCAGCAAGATGCAAATTATGTAGAAGAAATGATTCCAGATGAGCCTGAGACGAACTCACAAGGCGAGCCAGAAGATGAATATTATCAAGAGGCAGTTGAGCTTGTTGTTGAGATGCAGACAGCCAGCATTTCCTTGCTGCAACGACGTTTTCGTATTGGGTATAATCGGGCCGCACGTATTGTTGACGAAATGGAAGTGCGAGGTATTGTCGGCCCACATGAGGGAACGAAACCACGTGATGTGTTGGTTAACTCACTGCCATCTGAAGCAAGTGACGACCCTCAGGAACAACATAACGAACCGAACTAATTGTACAGAGAAAAGGTGAATTGCTATTAATAGCAAAAGGGTGACTGAATAAATAGTATAGAAAAAACAAGAATATTCGGTTTTTAATCGTAATTATTTTAATATTAATCGTTCACAGGTATATGTAAGGGAATGCACGCCGAATAATATTTATAATTTTGTTTAAAAAACTCTTTACTTTTGTAAGGATTTAAATTATGATAAGAGAGTAGGTTGCATGAGCAATTTATAGGAGAGACTTAAAATATGGAGGGATTTTTGTGTCAACGAAATTAAAATCTTTATTAGCTTTGAGTTCATCAGCTCTAATCTTGGCAGCGTGCCAGGGTCAAGATGCAGGGAATGCAGATGGGGGAGCAGATGATACTGCTCAAACTGAAGATGTTGTCGATCAAGGAGCAGATGACGCAACAAATGAGTCAACAGATGGAGAAGCAGGTGGCTCTGGATCAGTTGGATCTGAAGATGCTGACTTCGCAATTGCAATGGTTACTGATGAAGGTGGAGTAGATGACCGCTCATTTAACCAATCAGCTTGGGAAGGAATGCAAGCATGGTCAGAAGAAACGGGTGGACGTGCAGAATACTTCCAGTCAACAAACTCAGCTGATTACATTCCAAACTTCCAACAAGCCGCTACACAAGATTTCGATATTATTTATGGAATTGGCTTCCAGTTAGAAGATGCAGTTAGTGATATGGCAGCATCTAATCCAGAACAACACTTCGGAATCGTTGATAGTGTCGTAGAAGCAGATAATGTAGTCTCACTTAACTTTGCCGATCATGAAGCAGCATTCTTAGCGGGAGCAGCAGCGGCCCTTACCACTGAAAAGGATCAAATTGGTTTTATCGGTGGAATTGAAAGTCCAATTATTGACCGTTTTGAAACAGGATTTTTAGCTGGAGTTGAAGAAATTAATCCAGATATTGATGTAGATGTTCAATATGCAGATAGTTTCTCTGATGCAGCAGCTGGTCAACAAATTGCAAATGGTATGTACACTGCTGGTGCAGATGTTATTTATCACGCAGCTGGAGCTGTCGGTAACGGCTTATTTAATGAAACACGTAACCGTCTAGAATCTAATCCAGATGAGCAACTTTGGGCAATTGGTGTTGACCGTGACCAAGAAGACGAAGGAGAATGGGATGGCGGAAACTTTGTCCTAACTTCAACATTGAAGCAAGTAGGTACAGCTATTCAATTAGCGACTGAACATGCGAAAAATGAGGGGTTCCCTGGTGGCGAAAACATCCAATACGGTTTGAAAAATGACGGTGTTGATTTAGTTCAAGGAAACTTATCTGACGAAGCTTGGGCGAAAATTCAAGAATTACGTCAACAAATCATTGATGGAGAATTAGAAGTTCCAGAATTCTCAAGAGAATGGTAAGTTTAATTTAATCATAGATCTGATGAGAATAACGCTGGTCGAACAACAGGCTAGCGTTATTTTTTTACACAATGGAGACATTCTATAGTATAATGAATGTAATACATATGAGGAGGGATACCCTTGACAGAAAATTATGTTATTGAAATGAAAGGGATTACGAAAGAATTCGGGACTTTCAAAGCGAATGATAATATTAATCTTCAAGTGAAAAAAGGAGAAATTCACGCACTATTAGGAGAGAATGGTGCCGGAAAATCTACCTTGATGAACATATTATCAGGCATTCTGAGTCCGACAAGTGGGTCAATTCATGTAAAAGGTAAAGAAGTAGCGATTACTTCGCCTGATAAAGCAGCTGAGTATGGAATTGGAATGGTGCACCAGCATTTCATGTTAGTTGATAAATTTACCGTAACCGAAAATATTATGCTGGGAAAAGAAGAGCATACAATGGGGTATATCGATAATAAATCAGCTGAAAAACGAATTCAAGAGCTGTCTGATCAATATGGACTCAAAGTTGATCCAAAAGCTATTATTCGTGATGTATCAGTTGGTATGCAGCAACGGGCTGAAATTATTAAAACACTTTATCAAGGATCAGATATTTTGATTTTCGATGAACCGACTGCGGTATTGACACCACAAGAGATCGATGAATTAATGGCGATCATGCAGAAGATGACGGATGAAGGAAAGTCTATCATCCTCATTACGCATAAATTAGATGAGATTAAGCAAGTAGCTGATCGCTGTACAGTTATTCGTCGCGGTCAAAGTATCGACACGGTTAATGTCAAAGAAACGTCTCAACAAGAATTAGCGGACATGATGGTTGGTCGTTCTGTCAACTTCAAAGTCGATAAAAAAACGAAGGAACCAGGCGAAGTGGTCCTAGCAATTAATGATCTTGTCGTCAAAGACACGCGAGGCTTAGATGCGGTAAAAGGCTTATCACTTGAAGTACATGCCGGTGAAGTATTAGGGATTGCTGGAATTGATGGGAATGGGCAAACAGAGCTGATACAGGCTATTTCTGGCTTAAGAGCTGTGGAATCAGGAAACATTAAATTAAATCATACCGATGTTACTCATGCCAAACCACGTCAGATCACCGAACACGGCTTAGGACATATCCCAGAAGATCGTCAACGCCATGGACTGATCTTAGATATGGAAATTCAAGAAAACATGATGTTGCAGTCTTATTATCAGGCGCCATTTAGTCGAAAAATGTTACTACAACATGATACGATTAAGGAGCATTCAGAGCGACTTGTTGAAGAGTTTGATGTTAGAACACAAACCGTTCATAATACTGCTGGCTCGCTGTCTGGTGGGAATCAACAAAAAGTTATTATTGCCCGAGAGATTGATCGTAATCCAGAGTTATTGATTGCAGCGCAACCGACACGTGGGCTTGATGTGGGGGCGATTGAATATATCCATAAACGCTTAATCGAACAGCGTGATCAAGGAAAAGGCGTGCTACTGATGAGCTTTGAATTAGATGAAGTTATGAATGTCTCCGATCGTATTGCCGTGATGTATGATGGGAAAGTCATTGCTGTTGTGGATGCAGAGCAGACGAATGAATCAGAATTAGGTCTGTTAATGGCGGGGGTTCCACTGGAGAAAGCGCGAGAACAAGCAAAACAAAGAGAGGAAGCTGAGACTATTGCTTAGACAAGACAACAAACACTGGCTAAGTAGCTTAAGTGTGCCATTAATTTCAATTATATGTGGCTTTATTTTGGGCGCAATTGTCATGTTAATTTTTGGTTATAATCCCATAAAAGCCTATGATGCTATGATTATGAGTGTATTTAAGAATCCTTACTTCTTTGGAGAAGCACTGAGACAAGCGACTGTGCTGACTTTTACCGGTTTGAGTTTCAACATCGCTTATCAAGCTGGATTTTTCAATATTGGCGTAGCGGGTCAATTATTAATGGGCTGGATGACATCGATTTGGTTAGGATTACTACTACCGGAGTTACCACGAGTTGTGATGTTGCCGATATTATTGCTTGTTGGTGCATTATTTGGTGCATTGTGGTCAGCAATCGCAGGGGTGTTGAAGGCTTACTTCGGCACGAATGAAGTTATTGTTACTATCATGTTGAACTATACAGCTTTGCATGCAACAAACCATCTCATCCGTAATGTGATCGCTACGGGAAATATTTCTGATCGAGTAGGAGTCAATGCTAGCTTAGCAGTAGGATGGCTAACTAGCCTAACAAATGGTTCGCGTCTAAATATTGGGTTATTCATTGCAATTGCAGTTGTTGCACTTTACTGGTTCGTTATGAAACATACAACAGTTGGTTTTGAGTTGCGTGCAGTAGGATTGAATAAAGATGCTGCTGAATATGCCGGGATGAGCGCTAAGAAAAATATCATTTTATCGATGTTTATTAGTGGAGCGCTAGCTGGATTAGGCGGTGCTATTCACGGCCTGGGTACGTTTGGTAATATCTTTACGCAGGGTCATCTGCCACCAGAAGGATTCGATGGAATTGCTGTAGGGTTACTCGGATTAGGGACACCTGTGGGAACATTTTTATCAGCTATTTTATTTGGTATTTTGAATATCGGATCTGCTTTCATGCCAAACATGGCAGGTGTACCTGATGAACTTGCACAAGTCGTTACTGCGTCAATTATTTTCTTTATCGGAGCGAACTATATTATTCGTTACTTTATCAATAAACGAGTCGGTAAAGGAGATAAAAAACAAGGAGGGGACACAGTATAATGAATATCCAAAGTTTACTGCAATTACTTGTATCGAACACATTGATTTATGCGGCGCCACTTATTTTTACGGCACTAGGCGGGACATTCTCTGAGCGTGCTGGAGTTGTTAATATTGGGTTAGAAGGTATTATGGTGATGGGAGCTTTTTCGGCAGCTATTTTCAACTTAGCCTTCGCGAGTCAGTTTGGCACGATGACACCATGGATTGGTTTGCTAGTTGGGGGCGTTATCGGGGGAGTCTTCTCACTGCTACATGCTGTTTCAACTATTCATTTCCGAGCTGATCATATTATCTCAGGAACCGTTTTGAACTTGGCGGCCCCCGGTCTATCAGTCTTTTTAGTACGTGCACTGTACGGGGCAGCTCAGACAGGACCACTAGCACGTCCGTTTTCATCACAGAGTTTTCCTGTTTTAAAAAATATTCCATTCTTCGGTCCGATTTTATTCCAAAACATTTCAGGGCCGGCTTATTTAGGAATTGCGCTATCATTTGTTTGTTGGTTTGTCGTCTTTAAGACACGATTTGGTTTACGCTTAAGATCGGTTGGAGAACATCCGGATGCAGCTGAATCAGTTGGGATTAATGTTTATTTAATGAAGTATTACGGTGTTATTCTATCTGGAATTTTAGGTGGTATCGGTGGTGCAATTCAAGCACAAGCAATTCACAATGAATTCGGAATTCTAACCGTTTCGGGTCAAGGATTTATGGCGATGGCAGCTATGATTTTTGGTAAATGGAATCCAATCGGGGCAATGGGGGCCGCTTTATTCTTTGGCTTTGCGCAGAGTTTAGCTCGATCTGGAAATTATATTCCATATATCCAAGATATTCCATCTATTTGGCTAACAGTAGCCCCTTACTTGTTGACTATTATTGTTTTAGTAGCCTTTATCGGTAAATCTGAAGCACCGAACTTTATTGGAAAAACTTTTGTGAAAAGTAAATAATAATTAAACCTTCTGCATCTATTGTTGTGTAGAAGGTTTATTGTTTGATAGGGATAATTAAATTAGTTCAAGTTTCTGAGCATAATATTTGAAACCTCTTAACAGTTTGGTATAATAATAATCAGAATAGAAATAGGAGGAATGTTTGTATGAGTTTTGAATTACCACAATTGCCTTACGCACATGATGCATTGGAGCCACACATCGATGAGGAGACGATGAAACTCCACCACGGCAAGCACCACCAAGGTTATGTAAGCAAGACAAATGCAGCACTTGAGGGGCATGATGACTTAGCTAACTTATCAATTGAAGATTTATTAGCGAAGTTAGATGAATTGCCAGAAGATATCAAGACAGCTGTTCGTAACAATGGTGGAGGCCATGCTAACCACTCACTCTTTTGGCAAATTCTTTCGCCAAATGGTGGTGGTGAACCAACAGGCGATGTAGCGGATGCGATTAATGATGCGTTTGGCGACTTTGCGTCTTTCAAAGAAGCGTTCGAAAACGCTGCAACTGGTCAATTCGGTTCTGGTTGGGCATTCTTGGTTGTTGATGGCGACAAGTTAGACGTTGTTGCTAAACCAAACCAAGATTCACCATTATCAGACGGGAAAACACCTATTTTAGGTATTGACGTATGGGAACATGCGTACTACCTGAACTACCAGAACAAGCGACCAGATTATGTTAGTGCATTCTGGAATCTTGTAGACTGGGAAAAAGTTAACGAGTTGTACCAAGCAGCGAAGTAAGTTTCTGTTCATATGTTGTTATTAACTAAAGCAGTTTAATAGCAATACGGAGGCCGGGATTTCCCGGCCTTTTTGTGTAATCAAATTTAAATAGTGTGTGAGAAGTCGTATTATCGACTATAAAAATATTCTAGAAATAGTTTAAGATAGTTCACCGGATTAACGTGCATTTTTAGGTGAATTTTGATAGAATGGATAAGACAGTCTTATTGATAACATGGGAGGTTGGTTCAATGAAGACTCCTGAAAAGAAAAAACGACAATTATTAAAATCACATATTCCATTTCGTTTGAACTTCTTATTTTTCACTATTTTTATGCTATTTGTTGTGTTAATTTTACGCTTAGGTTATATGCAAATTATTCATGGGGAAGATTATCAAGCAGAAGTGGACCGAACAGAGAGTACGACGATTGCTCGTCCATCTGCTCGTGGTGAAATTTATGATGCAAATTTGCGCAAGCTAGTGGCTAATGATGCGCGCAATACAATTACATATACGCGCGGACCTAGCACTTCAGTAGAAACCATGGCTAATATTGCTTATATGCTAGCTGAAGTAATCGATATGCCTCATCGGACGCCATTTGATGAAGGAGATCAGCAAGATATGTCCGAACGCGATATGAAGGACTTCTACTACGCGCACCATTTGGAGGAGATGCAAGAACGAATTGATGCCCATTTAGCGCAACAAGAAGAGGTTAATAATTTGTCTTATGAAGAGAGTTTGGCCTTAATTAAGCCAGAAGAGATTGAGAGTTTCTCAGAACAACAAAAGGAAGCAACGGTTATTTTTGCTAAGATGAATGCGGCCTATGCATTGAGCACGGTTAATATAAAAAATGAAGAAGTTACTGATAAAGAATTAGCAACAGTTAGTGAACATTTGCATATGATGCCTGGAGTGGGGACAGGAACAGATTGGGTCAGAGCTTATCCTGAGGGCAACATGTTACGCAGTGTCTTAGGGACCGTTTCTGATGAACGTTCAGGGTTGCCTCAATCCGAACTAGAAAAATATTTAGCAAAAGGTTATTCCCGCAATGATCGCGTGGGAATGAGCTACTTAGAAGAGCAATATGAGGAAGTTCTTCATGGGTTGAAGGCACGCGTAGAAATCGAGACCAATACAGAAGGCGATATCATTAATCAACAAGTGCGTTATCCTGGTCAAAAAGGTGACAACTTAATTATGACGACTGATATTGATTTCCAAAGTGAAATTGAAACGATCACTACAGATGTCCTCCAAAAACAGCTCGGCTTAAATGAATCGGCGTATATTGTGGCGATGAACCCACAAAATGGCGATATCTTAGCTCTAGCAGGTAAACGTCGCAATAGTGATGGCGAAATTGTTGATGATGCGATGGGAGCAATTAACAATGCCTTCGAGATGGGATCGGTTGTTAAAGGAGCAACCATTCTTTCGGGCTATATGGATGGTGTATTAACACTTGATAATAATGTGATTGTTGATCAACCACTGCAATTTAGTAATTCACGATCAATTAGTTCGGTTTTTAACCGCCAGGGACAAGTTGCCGTTAATGATATCGAAGCATTGAAATTCTCCAGTAACACGTATATGGCTCATATTGCGATGCGTATGGGAGGAAAATGGGGTTATACCCATCAAGAAATATTATCGATGGACGAAGAGCTAGCTATTAATAAATTGCGTAGTTACTATGAACAATTTGGACTAGGATCTGAGACGGGGGTTGATTTGCCTAGCGAATCAATCGGCCAACAAGGAGCATTATCCAATTCAGCTCAACCCTTGTTCTTGTCCTTTGGTCAGTTTGATACGTACACGCCTTTCCAATTAGGGCAATACATTTCAACTATTGCTAATAAAGGAACACGCTACGCGCCACGATTTATTTCTGAGGTGCGAGGAACGAATACGGAAACAGGAAACATCGGAAAGTTAAAGACACAAATACAACCTAAAATATTAAACCAAATTGATGTCGAACCAGAAATCTTCGATCGTGTGCATGAAGGGTATCGTCAAGTGCTCTTTGGTGGGTACGGAGCAGGAGATGCTATGTTCCATGACGCGCCGTTCACAGCTGGTGGTAAGACGGGGACTGCGGAAGCAACTTACTGGGGCATGCACGAAAACTTAAGAGGAGAACCCGTCATCAACCAAACATTTACGGCATTCGCGCCATTCGAAAACCCCGAAATTGCTATCGCGGTGGTATTGCCATACGTGTCTAATAGTACACCACATACAGAAAGTGCAGCGATTGGCCGTCGTGTGATGGATGCTTACTTTGCAACTAAAGCAAAAAAACAAGAAGTGAGTGAAGATAGTAATATTGAAGAACTAGAAGAGACAGCAACGACTGAAGTAACCGAATAATCAATAAAGCATTCACCTTTTCAATGAACGACTAGCAACATGATAGTGTCATTTCGAAAAAGTGAATGCTTTTTTTGTTATCAATAAGTTAAAAAGCTTCCCCATCAATTAGGAGAAACTTTTTAGCGACTTTTAGCCTTTGTTGCTTTTGGTTTCACGGTGAAGGGTAACTTTTTGAAGTCTAGGGCAGTATTTTTTTATTTCTAGACGTCCTTCATCGTTACGTTTATTTTTAGTGGTAATGTAATTGCGGTCGCCGCATTCTGTACATTCTAATGTAACATTTACGCGCATAATCAACCCTCCTTAATCAGTACAATGCTGTCAACTAGCTAGTAGTCTAGAATAGTTGAACACAATGTCTAGGATACCATACTTTGTATTAAATTTCCAATGTTTTATTTTTAGAATAGCTATTTTCAATGGAACAAATGATAGATTTAAGTGAGATATTAGAATTATACACGCTATCATGCTATAATAGTTAGTATAGGTAAGGGTGATGACATGCAACGACATTATTCAAGTAGACAGTTCTCGCAAAAACCGATTGTAACGTACGGGATTATTGGCATAACACTTGTGACGTTTGGTTTGCAGGTGTTTTTTGGTGGCAGTGAAAATATTGAATCTCTCATTATTATGGGAGCCAAATTTAATGAACTTATTATTTATAATAATGAGTGGTGGCGTTTGATTACACCAATTTTCTTACATATTGGTGTGCCCCATCTGTTGTTCAATATGTTAGTGGTGTATTTTTTAGGACAACAGATTGAGTTTATTTTTGGTCATGTGCGATTTGCCTTGTTGTATCTATTCAGTGGTCTTATGGGCAATGCGTTTAGTTTTGCTTTTAATACATCACTGTCAGCAGGTGCTTCGACAGCTATTTTTGGATTATTTGTATCAACAATTGTATTATCCAAGTTATTTCCTCATGTACGAGAATTAGGTATGTTGGCGCGACAATATGGGATGCTAATTTTTTTAAATATTGTATTTTCATTCATGTCAGGCGGAGTCGATAATATGGGACATATCGGTGGCTTAGTAGGAGGATATCTTATTTCATACGCTATATCTGTTAAGCATACTGATCATAATCCCTTACACAATCGCTTCACTAATATCGGGATCTATTGTATTATTTTAGGAATTTTAATTTTTATTGGCTACAACCAATTGTTATATATTAATTTTTAAGTGAATATTTTTATTATTGAAAGGACGAATAGAATGGACAAGCAATTAATTGGAATTGATTTAGGTGGAACAACGACTAAATTTGCCGTAGTTACGACAAATGGTGAAGTGAAAGATCAGTGGAGTATTAAAACAGATGTTAGTGAACAAGGAAGCAAAATTGTTCCTAATATCATTGACTCAATCAATGATTATTTAACATCAAACAACTTGGAAGCTGCTGACTTCTTAGGGATTGGGATGGGCTCACCAGGAACCGTTAATCGTGAAGCGGGGACTGTTGTGGGAGCTTACAACTTGAACTGGACTGAGGTACAACCGATTCGAGAACAAGTGGAATCAGCTACAGGGATTGATTTTTATTTAGATAATGATGCGAATGTGGCGGCACTGGGTGAACAATGGCTAGGTGCAGGTGGTGGCGAACCGAATGTTATCTTTGTTACACTAGGAACAGGTGTCGGTGGCGGTATTATTGAGAATGGTCGACTTGTTCACGGGGCAATGGATGCTGCGGGAGAAATCGGTCATATTACGGTTGATCCGCTTGGTTTTCGCTATGAATGTACGTGTGGAAAAATTAGTTGTTTAGAGACGGTAGCAAGTGCAACGGGAATTGTTCGAGTCACACGGGAGAAGTTGGCTGAAGATCATATAGCGAGTCAGTTGGACACTATTGATCAAGCAGAACTGGAAGCAAAAGATGTCTTCGATGCGGCTAAAGCGGGCGATGAATTTGCACTTGAAGTTGTTGATTTGATTACAGAATACTTAGCACTGGCTGTTGGGAACTTAGCTTGTGCACTTAATCCGTCAACTATTGTAATTGGTGGTGGTGTCTCGCGAGCGGGTCGTATCGTAACTGATCATATTGAGCAAAGTATGCAAAAATACCTTTTCCCAACCTTGCGCGGAAAAACAGCCGTTCGCTTAGCTGAACTAGGAAGTAGCGCGGGTGTGATTGGGGCAAGTTCCCTTGTTCTTCAAGAAAAAGAACTTGTCTAGCGATAAGAAAGGATGGATTAATGTGGATGTATCACAAGTTATTTGGTGGATTTTACTCATTGCCGGGCTTGGATGGTTGCTTTATGAAGCGGTGAATTTTTTCCGTCGTCGTCAAGCAGCGGAAGCTTTAGAAAATGATGAATTTCGTGAAAATATCCGAAAAGCTCAGCTAATTGATCTGCGCCAGAAAGATGAATACAAGCGCAGTCATATTCTAGGAGCACGCAATATGCCCTATGCTGAATTGAATCGACGAATGGGAGAATTGCGCTATGATCAACCAATTTATCTTTATGAAGAAGGAAAAATGTTGAGCTTACGAGCAGCTCTCAAACTAAAAAAAGAAGGATATAAAGAAATTTACTACCTGAAAGGCGGTTTCGATAATTGGGATGGTCGGACGAACTCGAAGCCGATCTATTAATGGGGGTTAGATCGATGAATAAATTAGACTATGCAATGGAAAAATTATCCGATAATGGTTTTAAATTAACCAATAAGCGCCATAAAATGCTTAATATATTAATGCAAGAAGATCGTTATTTATCAGCTAAAGATGTACAAGAGAAGATGCTGGAGCACTTTCGTGGTATTAGTCCAGATACAATTTACCGCAATTTATACACATTTGTTGATTTGGGCTTAGTGGAAGTGACGGAGCTGGAAGGAGAACGAATTTTCCGCTTCAGCTGTGATCTGCATGATGATCACCACCACCATCACTTTATTTGTACCGATTGTGGCAATACGAAAGAATTGGAAGATTGTCCCATGAGTTACTTCAGTGATCAGCTACCGAACTGTGAGATTAAATCTCACCGCTTCGAGATTTTTGGCTTATGTGAAAACTGTTCCCATCATTAAATAAAATAAATCATAAACCAGTGTCGAATGAGTGGATTCTCTTTGTCACTGGTTTTTGTATTGAAAATTTCTCTCACATAGCACATAGAATAACCCCTTTACAAAATGGAAGGATGAGAGAGCTGTGTGCCGACTAAAGCGTTTATAAGACATTATTTGTTTTAAGAGGTGTATTATACAATTAGTAAGCTGAGAATGTCTGGTACAACCAAGAATCAATCAACTTATTAGCGTTATTTTTTCTGTTGTAGTAATCATTGTATTAAGGTGATGGTAAAATTTTATATCGAGAAATTGAAAATGGGTATTGATTGTTGCGTGATATTTTTATATAATAAGTGTAATTGGATAACTATCCAATAAGTAAGTGAGAGGTGCATAGCACCTGAGTAGACGAGGGGAGGTTCAGTCATGACTAAAACAACAATTAAAAATGGTGAGTCAATCGATGACGCTCTTCGTCGTTTTAAACGTTCAGTTTCTAAGAGTGGCACATTAAGAGAAGCACGTAAACGTGAACATTACGAGAAACCAAGTGTTAAGCGTAAGAAGAAATCAGAAGAGGCACGTCGCCGTAACCACAAGCGCCGTTAATCTGTAGAGAGGTGTTATAATTGAGCGTATTAGATCAATTAAACCAAGACATGAAGGCAGCGATGAAAGCGAAAGATAAAGCAAAACTAAAAACAATTCGCATGTTAAAAGCATCGCTCCAAAATGAAAAACTAGCTAAACAAGACGATTTAACAGAACAAGAAGAACTTGATATTCTTGCTCGTGAGAAGAAGCAACGACTTGATTCTCTGCAAGAATTTAAACAAGCTGGACGTGACGACTTAGTAGACGAAGTGGAAGAAGAATTAGCTATCGTTGCTGAGTATTTACCAGAACCCTTATCAGATAACGAAGTGAAAGAGATTGTTCAATCTGTCATTGATAGTGTCGATGCAAGTGGTATGCAGGATATGGGGAAAGTTATGGGAGCTGTCATGCCCAAAGTTAAAGGTCGCGCAGACGGCAATTTTGTCAGTGAAGTCGTCAAAGCTAAATTATCAGAATAATATAAATGAGGCATCAACAATTTTATGTTGGTGTCTTTTTTTATTTATAAAATAAGACCGACACTGAGTGGTTAGCACAAATCTATCTAATATTAATTATATATAATAAAAACTATTGACATGTTAGATAATTTAATTTATTATACTAATATGAAAAGGAGGAGCACTTATGAAGAACGTATTGAAGGTATATAACGTAAAAACTAAATTATCAAAAAAATCAGTTCAGGCAGATAGTGCACCTACTGCTCATAGTGATTACTTAGTCATTATTATTATTTAGCCCAGGATTCTACAGTTGAGTAAACGTAGAGTCCTATTCGAAGTTAGTTGAAGGGCTCTAATCTAATGACGATCGAGCCTACAGTGATATGTAGGTTATTTTTATACTTAAAAAAGAGAGGGAGGAAGTTATGAAAGCAAAGCAGTATGTGCAAGAACAGGTTATGAAAGTATCATCAGGGGTTGCGTTTGCAATTTTTGTTGCGGTTGGAATTGGTTTTTTAATCCAAACGCTTGGTAATATGACCGGAATTGAGATGCTATTTAAGATTGGAAAAGTTACTACAGTTATGCTCGCACCAGCGTTAGGAGCGGGCATTGCCTATAAGATGGAAGTCAACGCACTTGTCTTATTCTCCGCGATGTCATCAGCGACATTGGGGGCAGGAGCAGTTACTATTTTAGAAGATGGGTCACTTAGCTTAGTAGGTGGGGATCCAGTCGGGGCTCTTATAGCTGCTACAGTAGCGGTTTTTGTTGGTAAAAAAATTACGGGCACATCAAAATTAGATATGATTACTATCCCAATCGTTACCGTGCTAATTGGAGGAGTTGTTGGTGTCTTGTCCAGCGGTGTGATCCAACCGATACTCTTGCAATTAAGTCAGATGATTTCAGGTGCGGTTGAAGGGAGTCCCGTTGTTGGGTCAATGATCATGTCCGTCTTGTTCGCAATTGCGTTAATGTCACCTTTGTCATCAGCAGCGCTATCAATTGCTCTAGCGCTTAGTCCATTAGTGAATGGCGCACTACTCATCGGTACAACATCACAATTCTTTGCTTATGCATTTGTTTCTTGGCGCGATAATGACATGGGTGGTTTCTTAGGTCAATTAATTGTCACAGCAAAGTTGCAATTACCGAATCTAATCAAAAATCCAACCGTCATGATCGGACCACTGCTCTCAGCTGCCATCTGTGCACCACTTGCAACAGTTGGCTTTGGCTTCCAAGCCGTTCCAGAAGTGGGCGGAATGGGTTTTTCCGCTTTCGTATCTCCGATTTGGTTGCTGAATAATGGCGGTCTAAGTGCATTGGGTATTCAGTTATTATGTGGTGCAGTCTTGCCAATTTTGATCACATATGGCGTGAATAAAGTATTGTATGCGACACATTTTATGCGTTTTGGTGATTTAGCTTTGTCAGTTGAATAATAATTGCAGCCACCTTGAAGGGTAAAACTTGCGAGGTGGTTTTTCTGTTTGTACCATAACATAGTAGGATAAAATTTAATTGACAACTGGTCCTCAACTGTAATCTGTGGTATGATAAAGTTGACGAGAAAATTTGAAGGGGCGATGTTACTGTTGACAGATCAGAAATTTCAATCGATGCGAACATTTAAGGATCCCGATCAAGCGATTGCGATATTCGGTCCGAGAAATAATCACTTAACGTTATTGGAAGAGGCCTTAGATATTCAGATATCAACGCGTGGCGAAAAGGTGATTTTGACCGGTTCAGAAGCGCAAGTCATTCGGGCAGGAGAAATTTTAGGACAACTCGAGTTGCTTTATGAACACGGCAGTCGAATTAAACCGGCTGATGTAATGAGTGCACTGCGATTGGCGGAGGCCGATCAACTTGACCAATTTATGCGAATGCATGAACAAATTGTTGGACGAGATGTAGATGGGAAGCCAATTCGCGTGCGAAATGTGGGGCAACAATATTATGTGCAAAGTGCTAAGAAGAATGATATTGTCTTTGGAATTGGTCCAGCAGGTACGGGAAAAACATTCCTAGCTGTGGCCTTAGCGGTTGAAGCATTACGTAAGAATGAAGTGAAGCGAATTATATTAACCCGTCCCGCGGTTGAAGCTGGTGAGAGCTTAGGATTCTTACCCGGTGACTTGAAGGAGAAGGTTGACCCATATTTGCGTCCGCTCTATGATGCGCTCTACAGTATTTTAGGCGTAACGCATACAAATCGCTTAATGGAAAAAGAAACCATCGAGATTGCACCTCTTGCTTATATGCGGGGACGAACATTAGATGATGCGTTTGTGATTTTAGATGAAGCGCAAAATACAACCATACAACAGATGAAGATGTTCTTAACACGACTAGGTTTTGGATCTAAGATGATGATTAATGGGGATATTAGTCAGATCGACTTACCGCGTGGACAGATGAGCGGTTTAGTTCATTCACGCCATATCTTGCAAGATACACCGGGGATTGGACACGTTCAGTTTAGTGCAAGTGATGTTGTCCGTCACCAGCTTGTGTCACAAGTTATTGCCGCTTATAATCGTGATGCAGATAATAAACATAAGGAGTAAAGTATGATTGTTGAATTATACGATGAGCAACAAACATTGACAGATGAGTTGACACAAATGGTTCAAGATGTTTTGGCGTATGCCGCTGATTATTTAGAACTGGAAGAGAATTGTGCTATGTCAGTCATCATTGTGGATAATGAAGAAATTCAAAACATTAACCGAGAATATCGTCAAAAAGATGCTGTAACTGATGTGATTTCATTTGCGTTGGAGGAATCTGTAGTTGAAGATGATTTTCCTGCCATTCAAGAAGTGATGGATGAGTCACGTGAATTAGGTGATATTTTTGTGTCTTTCCAGCGAGCACAAGAACAAGCAGTTGAATATGGACATTCATTTAAGCGTGAGTTAGGTTTTTTAGTCGTACACGGTTTCTTGCACCTGAATGGATATGATCATATGACGGAAGAAGAAGAAGCTGAGATGTTCGACTTGCAACGGGATATTTTGGATGGATTTGGGCTGGTTCGATGAATCAACCACGTCCTGAAAAAAATAAAACCTTTAAGCGATCTGCTCATTTTGCATGGGAAGGGGTTAAGACGGCCTATCGTGAAGAACGCAATTTTCGATTTCATATCTCAATGACGGTGATCGTATTTCTAGGTTCTTTGGCCTTTGATTTCTCTCCGAGTGATTATAAGTGGTTATTGGTAGCGGTATTTGTTGTGATTGCTAGCGAAATCTTAAATACGATTATTGAAAACTTAGTTGATCTAGTTATTGATGAGTATCATCCACTAGCTAAAAAAGTCAAAGATATGTCAGCCGGAATTGTCTTAATTTCAGCTGTGTTTTCTTTTATCATCGGATTATTATTATTTGTGCCAAAGATTATGACGTATTTCTAGAGGGGGATTGATTATGGTAGCAGAAAATTATATACAAGAATTGAAGCAAGTGGCGCATGGGATGTTGGATAAGGCGTATGTTCCCTATTCACAGTTTCCTGTTGGCGCGGCTGTTTTAACAGATTCAGGTAAGATTTATGGTGGATGTAATATTGAGAATGCTTCATATAGCTTAGGGAACTGCGCAGAACGTACAGCTTTGTTTTCGGCTATTGCCCAAGGAGATCAATCCTTTGAATGTTTAGTGGTGACGGGCAATACAGAGGGGCCAATCTCTCCCTGTGGTGCGTGCCGCCAAGTGATTTCAGAGTTTTGTCCCCCAGAGATGCCGGTTATTTTGATGAATAGTCATGGTTTAATCCAAGAAACAACGGTCGGTACACTACTTCCAGGAGCTTTTAAGTCAGGAGATTTGGTATAATGAAAGAAACATCACAGTTTAAATCAGGTTTTGTCACACTAATCGGACGTCCCAATGTTGGGAAATCAACTTTGTTAAATCACATTGTCGGTCAGAAGATTACGATTATTAGTGATAAAGCGCAAACAACCCGTAATAAAATTCAAGGGATCTATACAACTGATACTGAACAAATTGTTTTCATTGATACGCCAGGAATACATAAGCCTAAGCATCGATTGGGCAAGTTCATGGTGGACTCAGCGATTGGAACAATCGGTGGCGTTGATGTTGTGTTATTCTTAATCAATGTAACTGAAAAAATAGGCCCCGGTGATCGCTTTATCATGGATAAGCTTCAGTCTATTCAGACACCAGTATTTTTAGTCTTAAACCAAATTGATCAAATTTCACCGGATGAGTTACCAGATATTATCGCATCATATACGAGTGAGGGTAACTTTGCCGAAGTTATTCCGATTTCTGCGTTGCAAGGTAACAATGTGTCAGAATTGTTAAATCATGTTGTCAGTTATTTACCAGAAGGCCCCCAATTTTATCCGGATGAGCAAGTTTCAGATCACCCAGAGTACTTTATTGTTTCAGAACTTATTCGGGAGAAGGTGCTTCACTTAACCCGAGAAGAAATCCCGCATTCAGTAGCGGTTGTGACGGAACAGATTGATCGAGATACAGATGGTAAAGTACAAGTTAATGCGATGATTATTGTTGAGCGAAAGAGCCAAAAAGGAATTATTATTGGTAAAGGTGGCAAGATGATTAAAGATATCGGTATTCGTGCCCGAAAAGATATCGAACGCTTATTAGGAGACGATATTCATCTTGAGTTATGGGTAAAAGTTCAAAAAGATTGGCGAGAAAAACCAGCGCGCTTGAATGAATATGGTTATCGTCGCGATGATTACTAATTAAAGATTACTTAACAAATTGAGGTGAAACTTTGGCCAACATTGTTGAATCAGCGGGTATTGTGTTGTCTATAAGACGCTATAAAGAACGTGACTATCTCGTTAAAATTTTTTTAAAAGACTATGGGAAATTAATGTTTTTTGTACGGGGATCGAAGCGTCCGAATCAGCGCTTAGCTGCAGTGATTCAACCGTTTACGATTGCTCACTTTATTGTCCAACTCAATTCACAAGGGTTATCGTTTATTAGAGATGCTTCGCAGGTGGAACCTCTGACGCATATTCAACAAGATATTTTTAAAAATGCGTACGGAACATATATTTGTGGCTTAGTTGATGCGAGTATGGAAGACCGTATACCTGCGCCGGGATTGTATAATCAGTTAGCTATTGGGTTAGAGTTACTTGATCAAGGGTTGGATGGGCAAGTTATTATGAATATTTTTGAAGTGAAGTTGCTCTATCAATTTGGGGTGATGCCGGAGTTGCGCGGGTGTGTTATTTGTTATCGGCAAGATGGACGCTTTGATTATTCGAGTCGTCTACACGGTTTATTGTGTCCGGAACATTTTGATCGTGATGATTATCGACTGCAGGCCGATCCACGTGCGGTTCATTTTATTCGTCAATTCGCACAGCTTAATATCGAAAAATTGAGACGCATTTCTGTCAGCGATGAGGTAAAGGGAGAAATGCAACGAGTAATCGATACGATCTATGAAGAGTTAGTCGGGGTGCACCTAAAAAGTAAAACCTTTATCCAACAAATGCAAGATTGGGGTCAATTATTACAAGAGAAAAATGATTGACAACCAGACAATATTTTGGGAAAATAGATTTAATATAGAATGGTTAGAAGTATTCGCTATGGAGTTGGCAGGCACCAACTTGGTAAGTAGCGGAAGTCACTACATCTGCCAACTATTATAAAAGTGCTAGCATTCTTAGAGGAGTGTTGGAAGTAGGGTGGAACCGCGGGAAAACCGTCCCTATGCTGATCACAGGAGATATGTGTCAGCATAGGGATGGTTTTTTTAATGATGAGAAAGGAAGACAATAAATGAGTCAAACATTATCGTTTCAAGATATTATCTTAAAGTTACAACGTTATTGGTCTGATCAAGGCTGTCTATTATTAAATGCATATGATACGGAAAAAGGAGCAGGAACAATGAGTCCGTATACGTTCTTGCGCAGTAATGGCCCAGAGCCTTGGAATGCTGCGTATGTTGAACCTTCACGGCGACCGGATGATGGACGTTACGGTCAAAATCCGAACCGCTTATTCCAACACCATCAATTCCAAGTGGTGATGAAACCTTCACCGGACAACATTCAAGCACTGTATTTAGGGAGCTTGGAAGCATTGGGAATTGACCCACTGCAACATGATATTCGTTTCGTGGAAGATAACTGGGAGAATCCATCGCTTGGTTGTGCTGGGCTTGGTTGGGAAGTCTGGTTGGACGGGATGGAAGTCACTCAATTTACTTACTTCCAGCAAGTAGGAGGTATGGAAGTGGATGTTGTTACAGCGGAGCTCACATACGGGATTGAACGCTTAGCGTCTTATGTGCAAGAAGTTAATGATGTATACGAGTTAGAATGGACGCAAGGGGTTAAGTATGGCGATATCTTTAAACAACCTGAATTCGAACATTCGACATATGCTTTCGATCAAAGTAATCATCAAATGTTAAGTGACCAATTTAAAGCTTATGAAACAGAAGCTTTGCGATTAATTGAAGAAGGATTGGTACACCCAGCGTATGATTATGTCTTGAAATGTTCACATGTCTTTAATTTACTAGACGCGCGTGGAACAGTTTCACAAATTGAGCGACCTGATTACTTGCGACGTATTCGACAAATGGCTCGCGCAATTGCGAAACAGTTTGTGACAGAGCGCTTCAAGTTGGACTTCCCGCTCTTAGATGGTCCGGCGAAAGAAAAATGGTTAGCGCATTATAGCGAAAAGGAGGCCAAATAATGACACACACATATTTATTCGAAATTGGCTTAGAAGAGATGCCTGCTCAGATGATTTTAGGCCTCGAACAACAATTACAAGCGAAGACTGAATTATTCTTAGCTGAGGTTCGACTCGCTTATGAAACAATTGAAACATTTTCTACTCCGCGACGTTTAGCCGTGCGTATTAATGGACTAGCTGAGCGACAAGAAGATCAACTGGAAGTCATTAAGGGGCCTGCCAAAAAAATTGCTCAAGATCATGAAGGGAATTGGACTGAAGCAGCAATCGGATTTTCAAAAGGGCAAGGCGTTGAGGTGGACGATATCGTCTTTAAAGATGTTGACGGCGTACCATACGTTTTTATCGAAAAACAAATTGTCGGCCAAGCTACCGAAGCCGTTATCGGCGATATAGTGACTATTGCGAAGCAGTTATCATTTCCAGTCAGTATGAAGTGGGGCACTCGCAGTGAACGTTATATTCGACCTGTTCATTGGTTGATTTCTCTACTGGATGACTCGGTAGTTCCGACATCTTTATTCGGTATAGAAGCTTCCAATACGACTTGGGGACACCGTTTCTTAGGAGAAGAAATTTTACTGGAGCACCCCGATCAATACGAAGAAAAATTATTGGAACAATATGTTATTGCTCATTACCAGACACGTCGCACAGCCATTCAGAGTCAAATTCGTGAGTTGTGTCAAGATAATGGTTGGCAAGTTCCTAATATACCATCACTTCTCGAGGAAGTTACGAACTTAGTGGAGTATCCAACTGTTTTTTACGGTCAATTTGATGCAGGATTCTTAGAAGTACCGGAGAAGATTTTAGAAACATCTATGGCAGATCATCAACGCTATTTCCCAGTTCGTGATGAATCAACCGGAGCATTCTTACCATACTTTATCGGCGTGCGCAATGGCGATGAAGCTTATTTAGAACAAGTGGTAAAAGGGAACGAAAAGGTGTTAGTAGCTCGCTTAGAGGATGCGAAGTTCTTCTATGAAGAGGATAAACAAGTGACGATTGAAGCATTCGTCAAGCAATTAGAGACCTCTATGTATCAAGAGAAGCTAGGCCACTTACGTCAGAAACAAGTGCGCGTGAAAGAAATAGCACTTGCACTAGCTGAAAAACTCAATATGTCATCTGAAGTAAGAGAAACACTTCAGCGAGCAGGTGATATATATAAATTTGATTTAATGACAAATGTAGTTGGTGAATTCTCGAAGTTGCAAGGATATATTGGATCTGTCTATGCGCGTGAACGTGGTGAGAGTGAGACTGTTGCTCAAGCAATTGAAGAACATTATATGCCAACACATGCGAATGGATCACTGCCACAAAGTGAAGCAGGCGTATTATTAGCCTTAGCTGACAAGCTAGAGATGTTAATGCTGTTTTTTGCAATTGGTCTTATTCCAACAGGGTCCAATGATCCACATGCCTTGCGCCGTAATGCGCTGGGGGTTATTCGTATACTTGTAGATCATCAGTTATCATTGTCACTTGGCGATTTGATGGATGACTTAATGGAGACAATTACAGTAGCAGAAGATATAAAAGCAGGTTTTTATGCACATAAAGAAGATCTATTACAATTCTTCAAAGGGCGTCTCGACCAATTACTGGAGGATGAGTCGAATACACCATACGATATTCGTCAAGCGGTATTAAGTACTTCAACATTAGATCCACTACAAGTGATAGAAAAAGCAAAAGTTCTCACTCATGCCCAATCTGAGACAGACTATAAATTAATTGGCGAATCATTCACGCGAATTAACAATATGGCAGATGGCTTATTGTTGGAACAGTCAATTGAGCCAGATAAATTCCAAACAGCATCCGAACGCGCCTTGTATGAAGCGCTTGTTGCTGCAGAATCTGACTACGAACAGCATCAGGTTGCCGAAAGTCGTTTTGATCATTTGCGTCAATTGAGTCCTCTGATCGATCAATTTTTTGAAGAGAATATGGTTAATGCAGACGATTCTCTGGTGAAAGCTAACCGTCAAATGTTATTGAAACGAATTAATCACTTGGCACAAGACTTTGCTGTCTTTAGTCATTTAGTGGTGAAATAAACGATTTACAAAAAGGCTTGAGTACTCAAGCCTTTTTGTATGAAAGGAAGGAGAGTCTATATGTTAAGAGATTTTATGGCGTATTATAGGCCATATAAGAAGTTGTTTTTGTTAGATTTTAGTTGTGCAATTATTGTTGCCATTTTGGAGTTAGCTTTTCCTATTATGGTACAGTCCACCATTAATAAGATATTACCTACAGGCAACTGGTCAATGATTATTGCAATCTCATTGGGACTGTTGTCGGTATATGTTTTGAATACGATTTTACATTATATTGTAATCTACTATGGGCATAGTTTAGGTGTTAATATTGAAGCGGATATGCGTCAAGATTTATACAATCATATTCAACGTCAAGGATTTGATTATTTCGATAATCGTGAAACAGGAAAATTAATTACCCGCTTGACTAGTGATTTGTTTGAAATTTCAGAAGTAGCTCACCATGGCCCAGAAGATATTTTTATTACTAGCTTTACGCTGCTGGGGGCATTCGTTTTAATGCTGAATATTCATGTGAAGTTGGCGATTATGACGTTCATCTTAGTTCCATTTATTATTTTAGCATTAGTGTTTTTTAATAAACGGATGACACATGTGAATAATCGGATTTACGATGACTTAGCTGATTTCAGTGCCGGGATTGAAGCATCTGTTGGTGGCGTTCGTGTAGTGCAAGCTTTTGCTAATGAAGAATACGAACAAGGACGTTTTGGTAAGATCAATCAAGCATACAAAGCCTCAAAGTTTCTATTTTACAAAATGATGGGAATTTCGAATGCCTATAACTATATTTTAATGCGTTTGATTACTTTATTTGCGTTATTTTTCGGTGCTTATTACACGATTCAAGGTGATATTACGAACGGAGATATGGTAGCGTTCATTCTATTCTCAAATATTTTAGTTCGCCCGATCGAAAAAATAAATACAATGATTGAAATGTATCCGAAAGGGATTGCCGGATTCAAGCGATTTAAACAAGAAATTAATACGCAACCAACTGTCCAAAACTCACCAAATGCCCTGGAAGTTAGTGAACTTGAGGGAAATATTCATTACGAACAAGTTGGTTTCCAGTACGAAGAGGGCAACTCAATTCTAGAAGACATTAATTTTCAAATTGAGGCAGGTGAAACAATTGCTTTCGTTGGTCCAAGTGGGGCTGGGAAAACGACGATCACCAATTTACTGCCACGATTTTATCAATTAGATGCGGGATCTATTACGATTGACGGATATAATATCGAAGATTTAACCGTTCAATCCTTACGTGAACAAATCGGAGTCGTACAACAAGATGTCTTTTTATTCCCGGGGACGATTCGTGAAAATGTTAAATACGGCAAACTAGATGCTAACGATGCAGAAGTTCGTGCAGCCATTAAGCTAGCTTATTTGGAAGAGACGATTGATAGCTTACCGAAAGGGCTAGATACGATTATTGGAGAACGTGGAGTGAAACTTTCAGGAGGACAGAAGCAACGTCTATCGATCGCGCGTATGTTCTTGAAGAATCCACCGATTTTGATCTTAGATGAAGCAACTTCTGCCCTCGATACAGAGACAGAACAGGCAATTCAAGAGGCTCTTGATGATTTATCCGAGGGACGCACCACCCTCATTATTGCTCACCGACTTGCGACGATAAAAAATGCGGATCGTATTTTTGTGGTGACGGAGAACGGGATTGAAGAAATGGGAACACATGATGAATTGATCGCACAGGATGGTGTCTATAAAGGATTGTATGATGCACAATTCTCAATGTAAAAATTGTTATAAAGAAATCTAATGAATTAGCTCAATTATACGCGCAAAAAACTTGCAACTTTAGCGTATGATTGGGCTTTTCAGCGAATCTTTGTTATAATGGGTTGACGAACTAAGGAGTAAAGGACTGAATAATGTGTTTAAAAAGCAATTTTTTCCAGAATCGACAATAAAATCATTAGCCACCAACAAAACGGTCTTTAATCGTGGGCAGACGCTATATGATAATGGTGCCGTGAAAAATCTTGGAGTGGATGAAGAAGATCGCACGATTGTCTTCCATGTCAAAGGGAAGGCAGATCATTATAAAACCCAGATTAGCTTCTTAAAAAATGGTGTCGCACGCAAATATCACTGTACATGCCCAGCATTTCAACAATATTCTGGTGCTTGCAAGCATGTGGTCTGTAGTATGTTGCACTTAAATAATATTAAAAAAGACGAGCTAAAAAAAGACGAAAAGCCTCAAAAATCCACCTCTAAACAAACAGCAAGCAGTCGCAGTAGTGCGGTCCTGCAAGATTTAAAACAAATTGCTCAAACTAGTTCAGTTCATCATTTATCCGTTATTAATAAAGAACGAGTTAATTTTGAATTCGTCTTAAATGCGAATATTACGTCTTTCAATAAGCAGTTCGAGTTTTATTTACGCGTAGGGGTGGATCATTTGTATGTGATCAAAAATATTCCTTACATTATCGGACAACTACTTGACGGTAAAGCACATGAATTTGGGAAGCAGTTTGCCTTTACTCCGAGTGACTTTTATATTACAGATGAGGATCGCGACATCCTAGAGATGATCTATATGATCTATAACATGACGCGTTCATTAACTCAATCCGGTTACGAAATCAGTTATACGAATAAAAATCAAATCGAAATTCCAGAGTTGTATGTTCCTCAATTGCTTGAAAAAATGCAAGCGACAGAGGGGGGATTTATCCGTTTCGATCGACCGCCAAGTTCGATTACTAATGTGAGTAACTTAGAAGAGATTCAATTTGACCACGGGACGGAGGACTTTCCGCTGTCTTGTTCATTAAGTAAGCAAGGAACGCGCTTTTATTTTGATTTGCAAGGGCATGACCCTCGTGAATCAACTTTGCGCTTCTATGATCAAGCACATATGATTGAATTAGATCATCATTTTTATACCTTTGACCAGCAACATTATACATTGATGAAAAATATAATTGAATTATTTAAGGATAATCAGTATCAGGCGATTGCTTTGCGAAATATTGATTTAACTGAATTTCTAAGTGAGGTCTATCCGGTTATCCAATCAGTACTCGACGTGAAAATGGATAGCGACGTTCAAAAATTAACCTTCAAAGAAGATATTCAGCCAGAATTATATCTTGATTATGAAAACGATACTCTATTGATTGAACCAGTCTTTAAATATGGAGCGTTGACAGTGCATCCATTAAGTGATCAAGAGGATTCCAATCAGACGGAAAAAATTATGGTTCGTGCAATTGAGACGGAAGCAAAATTATTACGCTACTTACAACAATTTATTCAAGCTTCAACTGTTGTAGAGTCAAAATGGGAAATTTCTGGCACCCAAGAAATTAGCTATATTATTTATAATGGAGTCCCTGAATTTTCCGAAATTTTTGATATTTACATGTCTGATAGTGCTAAACGCTTGCGTTATCGTCGTAAGAATAATCAACCTATTTCGATCGATGTTAACCCAGACTCAAATCTATTAGAGATCAGTTTTAATTTGGAAGATATTTCAGAAGATGAACTTCCTGCTATTATCCGCCAGCTTAATCAGACAAACAAACAATTCCATAAATTATCTTCAGGATCGATCTTGAACTTACAGTCTGAAGAATTCCAAGAATTGAAAAAAGCGACTTCGCGTCTTGATCTGAAAGCAGATGATATGAAAAAACATATGCAAGTCCCGCTATATAAAGGGTTATCTTTCTTAGAAGATGCAAATGTCGAAAAGAGCGAACAGTTTATTCAGATGACAAAATCGCTCTTAGAGCCGAAAGAGCAAAATTTTACAATTCCAAATGGGATCCAAACCGAATTACGTCCGTATCAAGAAGTAGGGTTTAAATGGCTTAAAGCACTCGATGCGTATCAATTCGGTGGGGTGTTAGCTGATGATATGGGACTAGGTAAGACCCTACAAATTATTACTTTCATCTTATCGAAATATAATGAGCAGGGTGGTAAGTATTTAATCGTCTGCCCATCCAGTGTGTTGTACAATTGGCAGTATGAATTTAAAAAATTCGCCCCATCATTAAATCCGGAAATTATTACCGGCAATATTGAAGAACGTCAAGAGCTTATTGCACAGATGAAAGAGGCGGATGATGGGATTTGGATTACGAGTTATCCGTTGATTCAACGTGATGGGGAATTGTATGGCGATATTCACTTCGAAACAGCAGTCCTTGATGAATCACAAAATGTTAAGAATGCATCAGCCAAAACAACTAAGGCTGTTCACCGCGTACATGCCACGAATAAATTCGCGTTATCTGGGACGCCGATTGAGAATAACTTAGATGAATTATGGACACTCTTTTCGATTGTTCAACCGGGTTTGTTCTCGGATAAATCATCATTCAAACAATTAGAAACGGATGACATCTCGGTGCGTATTAAACCATTCGTTCTGCGCCGTCTAAAAGGTCAAGTTCTGGATGACTTACCTGAGAAAACAGAAACAACTGAATACATTGAATTAGAATCAGAACAAAAACGCTTGTATCAAGCGCAATTGAAAGTGATTCGCAATGAGGTCCAAGAATTACTGGATCAAGAGAGCTTCGAATCCAATAGTATCCGTGTGCTAGCCGGTATGACACGTCTTCGCCAAATTTGTTGTCATCCAAGTCTTGTTACTGATGATTATGATGGAGAGTCTGCTAAGCTGGAGCGCTTAATGGAATACTTGCAAGAAGCAAAAGAAAATGGGAAACGCGTTGTTTTATTCTCCCAATTTACGAAAATGCTGGACATTATTAAACAAAAGTTAAGTGAAATCGATATGGATTATCATTACTTGGATGGACAGACTAAAAAAGAAGATCGCTTAGAATTAACCGCCCGCTTCAATGAAGGGGAAAAAGATCTGTTCTTAATTTCATTGAAAGCTGGAGGAACAGGTATTAATCTAACGGGAGGAGATACGGTGATTCTGTATGATTCATGGTGGAACCCGGCGATTGAAGATCAAGCAGCTGATCGTGTGCACCGCTTTGGCCAAAAGAATGCCGTTCAAGTCTTGCGCTTAATTTCACGGGGGACCATTGAAGAGCGTATTAATGAACTACAAGAGAAGAAGCGTGAGCTAATCGATTCAGTTATCGAAACTGGTGCGAACAAGCAAATTTCAAGCTTATCAAAAGAAGAAATTTTGCGGTTGTTAGATTTTGAATAAAATAGTAGACATACTCATTATTTACACTAAGCAGACGGTATGCTATAATAAGCCATGCTAAAAAATGACGAAATAAGGGGAAGGAGCGTGAGGCTATGCGACTGTCAGATGAGCTGATCGATCGTATTCGCAATCAAGCGAATATTAAAGAGGTTGTCGGTCAATACGTTGATTTACAAAAATCAGGGCGCAACCACTTTGCTCATTGCCCTTTTCATGAAGATAATACACCTTCACTATCAGTTAGCGAACAAAAACAAATTTATAAATGTTTTAGCTGTAAGCGTGGAGGGAATGTTTTTGGCTTTATTCAAGAAATAGAAAATATATCATTTGTTGAGTCAGTTTTTAAAGTGGCTGAGATGGCAAATGTACCAATCAATGATCAATTAAAACATCAAGTGCTTAATCAAGGAACTACGCAGGATTCCTTAACCTATAAACTAACAGCTATTCATGAGAAAGTGGCTGAATTTTATCATCATCTACTGATGAGTGGACAAGGTGGTAGCGATGCGTATGATTATTTAACGCAAGAACGAGGGATGTCTCGTGAATTATTGGAAGAGTTCCACATTGGCTATTCACCTAAACAGCGGGATTATACTCAAATCATGTTGGAAGGCAATGATGAGCTTGAGTTGTCAGATGATCTCTTAGCACAAAGTGGCCTGTTTTCTGAGCGACACCATCCAGATGATACGTTTAAGGATCGGTTTGCCAATCGTATTATGTTTCCCATTCGCAATCATAGCGGGCATACAATTGGTTTTTCAGGACGAGTATTTCAGGATAGCCCAGCAGCGCAAAATCGGGCAAAGTATTTAAATAGTCCTGAGACCAAATTATTTAATAAGCGAAAAATATTATTTAATTATGATAAAGCAAAGTCAACGATTCGTCAGACAAAAGAAGTTGTCTTATTTGAAGGATTTATGGATGTTATCTCTGCTTGGGAAGCGGGGATAAAAAATGGTGTTGCATCGATGGGAACAGCTCTAACCGCCGAACACCTACAAGTTATTAGTCAACTAGCTGACACCATTGTCATTGCTTATGATGGCGATGAAGCAGGTAGAGAATCCACTAAACGCCTCATTGATTTTATTACACAAAAGAGCGAGCTAACGATTGAAGTGGCGAGCTTCCCCAATGGATTAGATCCGGATGAATTTATTCATGACCGGGGAAGTGAAGCGTTCGTGAACTTTATCCAAAATGGGCGCGATTCGCATTTTGCATTCTTAATGACCTATTGGCGTCAAGATTATAACTTAAATAACGAGTCTGAAAGTGTAAAGTATGTACAACAAATGGCAACTGAACTTGCCAAGCTTGACTCGCCGATTGAGCGAGATGTGTATATAAAAGAATTGGCAGAAGAGTTTAATATTGCGTACGAATCAATTGATCGGCAAGTCCAATCGAGTACGGTTCAGCAACATCAAAAGCGAATAAGGGATCTAGAACAGCAACGTAACTTTCCTACACCTGAATCGCCAGCAAGTTATCAATCATATGCACAAACACCACCGAAGACCCAAGTTGAAAGAGCCGAAGAAAATTTATTAAATCGCTTATTTTATCACGATCATGCTTGGTTATTGTTGAATGAATTAACAGATGATTTTTCTTTTGCGCATGCGCATTACCAGCGATTATTTATTCTTTATGAGGACTTTCGTGCTGACGAAAAGCCGTTGGAATCCTTTGTCGATTATCTGTCGGATAGTCGCTTAAAGAATATCGTCTCTGATATTATGTGGCAGGAGTTAAGTGAAGAGCCGACTAAACAAGAAATGGCCGATTATATTCATATGATTCAAGAAGTCTATCCATTGCAACAAAAAATCAAGGACAAACAAGAAGCCTTAAAAATGGCACAAAAACAAGGTGATGCAAATAAAGAACTATCGCTCACCATCGAAATGATTAATTTAAACCGCACGTTAAAAAATTTAAACTATTCAGGGGGCAATTAATAATATGGCTACAATCGAGAACCAACAAGCAGCAAAGAAAACAAAAGAGTTAATTAAAAAAGCAAAAGCTAGTGAAAACAATACAATTTCTTATGTCAAATTATCAAAAGAAATTGCAGAGCCATTCGAATTAGATAGCGAAGCGATGGATAAAGTTGTCCAATCCTTCGAAGATGAAGGGGTCGGGGTTGTCGATGAAGAAGGAAACCCGCTAGCTAAGCAAGTGGCAAAAGAAGAAGAAGTTGTTGAAGAAGCAAAAGAAGAAGAAATGATTGCCCCACCTGGCGTTAAAATCAATGATCCTGTGCGTATGTACTTAAAGGAAATTGGACGAGTAGACTTACTCGACGCAGAACAAGAGGTTGCCTTAGCGAAGCGAATTGAAGAAGGCGATGAATTGGCTAAACAAGAACTAGCAGAAGCGAACTTGCGATTGGTTGTTTCGATTGCTAAGCGATATGTTGGGCGAGGAATGAGTTTTCTTGACTTGATTCAAGAAGGTAATATGGGATTAATGAAGGCAGTCGAGAAATTTGATTACCAAAAAGGATTTAAGTTCTCAACTTACGCTACTTGGTGGATTCGCCAAGCGATTACGCGTGCTATTGCCGATCAAGCGCGTACGATTCGTATTCCAGTGCATATGGTGGAGACGATTAATAAGTTAGTCCGTATTCAGCGCCAATTACTTCAAGACTTAGGCCGCGAACCAACACCAGAAGAGATCGGAGCAGAGATGGACTTACCTACTGAGAAGGTTCGTAATATTTTGAAAGTATCGCAGGAGCCAGTATCATTGGAGACCCCTATTGGAGAAGAAGATGATTCTCATTTAGGAGACTTCATTGAAGATGATCATGCGTTGAGTCCATCTGATAATGCAGCCTATGAGCTCTTAAAAAATGAATTGAAAGATGTCTTAGATACACTAACAGATCGCGAAGAGAATGTTTTACGCTTGCGGTTTGGCTTAGATGATGGGCGTCAGCGTACATTGGAAGATGTGGGGAAAGTTTTTGATGTGACGCGTGAGCGAATTCGTCAGATTGAAGCAAAAGCGTTGCGTAAATTACGTCATCCAAGTCGTTCAAAACAACTAAAAGATTTCTTAGAATAATTTCAGCCAATAGTTGCTTAAATATTTTGCAATCAAATCAAGAGTTTGTTATAATAGTTATTGGCTTGTGTTTGAACACATATTATGATTATAATTGTTCAATAAAATAACGTTGGAGGTAAAAGTATGAAATTAACAGCAAAAAAACGTACTCAAACGGGTACTAGTGCTTCTAAAAGAGCACGTGCCGCTGGTAAATTACCTGCCGTCGTTTACGGTAAAGCAGTTGAATCTACTCCTATTTTATTAGACTTAAAAGAAGTAGAAGATACATTGCGTGAAGTTGGAATGAATGGTGTATTTGAAATTGACTTAGAAGGCGAAACCCTTCAAGTCTTCGTAAAAGATGCGTCAAGTGAGACATTCAGACCACGCTTACGCCATATTGACTTGCTTGCCTTTACGGCTGGAGAGAAAGTTACCATGGCTATCCCTGTTTACATTACAGGAGAAGAAACAATCGAAGTGGGTTATGTATCGCAATCAATTTCTGAGATTGAACTTGAAATTGCACCTGCGAAAGCACCTTCTGAATTAACATTAGACGTGACAGGACTTGAAATTGGTGATCAACTCCTTGTCTCTGATATTGAATTACCAGAAGATGCAGAATTACTAGAAGATCTAGAAACAACTGTTCTTGTTGTTTCTCCACCAGATGACATTTCTGATGATCTTGAACCTACAACTTCTGAAGATGAAGAAGAAGTTGCAGAACCAGAAGTTATCGGTGAAGAAAAAGATGAAGAAGGCGAAGAGGCCGAAGAATCTGAAGAGTAATAACTTAAGAAAAGGACAGGTATCTTTGCAGATACCTGTTTTTTTCTATGCTCTTTTTGATATAATAGATATAACATTAAATTTGGAGTGACAATATGAAATTATCCAAGCGTTTATGGGCGGTTGCTCAGTATGTAAATAAAGAAGCAAGATTGGCTGATATTGGATCGGACCATGCGCATCTGCCAATTTGGTTAGCTCAAAATGGTCAGCTGGTATTCGGGGTAGCCGGTGAAGTGGTCAAGGGACCCTATGACAATGCAGTTGATGAAGTACAGCGAGCGGGATTAAGCAACTTGATTGCCGTTAGATTAGGTGATGGGTTAGATGTGATTGATCGTTCTGATCAGATTGATACGATTACAATATGTGGCATGGGGGGAAGGTTAATTAGTGACATTCTTGAGCGTGGGCTACATTCAGGTCGGTTTAATCAGACAGAACGCTTAATTTTGCAGCCAAATGTGGGAGAATCTGTATTAAGGAGCTTCTTAACATCGATTAATTACCAGATTATTGCTGAAGAGATCTTAGAAGAACAAGGACAAATTTATGAAATTATTGTCGCTGAACCAGCTGATTCGCCTATTCAGTTAAGTGAAGATGAACAAATGTTTGGCAAGTTTTTGTTACAAGAGCAATCAGCTATCTTCAAACAAAAATGGCAAGGTGAGTATGATAAACTAGATCATATCTTAGAGCAATTGATGAAAGCATCAGGTGACACAACGAACAAAATAGCAGCAATTAAACAGCAACAACAACGCATTAAGGAGATGATTCAGTCGTGACAACGGTAGGCGATATTATATCACAAATTGAACAATTTGCACCTCCCCACTTAGCGGAAGATTGGGATCCAATTGGGTTAATATTTAGCACAAAGGATCAGAGGGTTAGTAAGGTGATGGTGGCATTAGATTTAGATCAGGATACACTGCAGGAAGCGATTGATCAAGAGATTGACTTGATTGTGACCCATCATCCCCCCATCTTCAATAAGTTACAAACGTTAAATGGTGAAGATCCGCGACGCCAACAGTATATCGACTTAATTAAGCATGATATTGCATTATATGCAGCGCATACCAATCTGGATGCAGCAACTGGAGGAGTCAATGATTGGCTGGCAGATGCGATTGAAATGAGCTCGAATAGAGAAATTGTGACTGTAACTCGACAAGAAGTGCAATATCAGTTAACTGTTTTTGTGCCAGAAGCGGAGAAACAGACAGTGGTAGAGGCTATTTTAGAACACATCACTTTTTCCGAGCATTATACGGATGTGTATTATGAGAGCAGTGGCACGGGGCATTTTACTCCAACAGCTGGAGCTGATCCAGCGATTGGTACAGTGGGAGAAGCCGAGCAAACAGCCGAGAGTCGCCTTGAATTTTTAGTCAATGAGTCAGAATTATCGACCGTCTTGCAGGCTTTACGTGGCGCTCATCCGTATGAAGAACCGGTCTATAATGTGGTCCAAGTCCAGAGCAATGGGCAGGCATATGGTTATGGTCGTGTTGGTACAGTCGGTAAATCAACTCCTGAATTAGCCCAGCATATTATGAAGACGTTCGACGTATCAGGTGTACGCTATGGCACCCACGATGAGACCCGCGTGCATGAGCGAGTGGCTATTTTTGGTGGAGCAGGCAGTAGTAGTTTTGAAGCAGCTAAGCAGAAAGGAGCCACCCTCTATATTACGGGAGATATTAGTTATCATACAGCGCAAGATATGATGCGAGCCGGTTTAGATTTTATCGATATGGGTCATTACACAGAACATATCATTGTTCCCCGCTTAGCGGAGAAGTTAGAAACATTTAGCCAAGAGCAGAATTGGTCGATTAAGATACATGAAGCAACCAGTCAGAGTGATATGTTTCAATATATTAGTAAGCAATAAAAAATAAAGAGGAGTGATTTTAATGTACAACCATTTAGTTGATCGATTTTTAAAATATGTCAAGGTGAATACGCGTTCAGATGTGAATAGTGAAACTATTCCTTCAACAGAACGCCAAGTTACATTTGCGAAAGAAGTCTTAATACCAGATTTGGAAGCTATTGGCTTAAGTGAGATTCACTACAATGAAGCGAATGGATTTGTGACCGCTACTTTACCAGCTAATACAGAACAAGAAGTACCGACCATTGGATTTATTGCCCACATTGATACGGCTGATTTTGCTTCAGAAAATATTCAGCCCCAAGTTCATGAAGATTACGATGGGGAAGCTATTCAGTTGAATGATCAGTTTACTCTATCACCAGAAGATTTTCCTAACTTGAAAAATTATGTAGGCCAGACCTTAATTACAACTGATGGAACAACACTGCTTGGGTCAGATGATAAGTCAGGGATTGTAGAAATTTTAAGTGCTGTAGAACACCTGATTGATCATCCAGAAATTAAACATGGTAAAATTCGTGTGGCATTTGGACCTGATGAAGAGATTGGTCGTGGAGCCGATCATTTTGATGTGGAACATTTTGCTGCAGACTTCGCTTACACGATGGATGGGGGCCCGGTCGGTGAACTGCAATATGAAAGTTTCAACGCTGCGGGATTAAAACTATCTATTCAAGGTAAAAATGTCCATCCCGGAACAGCGAAAGATACCATGATCAATGCTTTGCAACTTGCCCATGACTTCCATGCTAAGCTACCGGCTGAAGATGTACCGGAAAAAACAGATGAGCGCCAAGGATTTTTCCACTTAATGTCAGTGAACGGAACAGTGGAAGAAGCCGAAGCTGAGTACATTATTCGCGATCATTCGCGCGATAAGTTTAACCAACGCAAGCAATTAGCTGAGACGATCGCTCGAGAGTTGAATGAGCGTTACGCTGTTGATCCAATTACCATTGAATTACATGATCAGTATTACAATATGGCTGAAATTATCGAACAAGATATGCGCCCAGTTGAATTAGCTCAAAATGCGATGTTATCTCTTGATATTAAGCCGATTATTGAGCCTATTCGTGGAGGAACTGACGGGAGTAAGATTTCATTTATGGGCTTACCGACACCAAATATCTTTGCAGGTGGAGAGAATTTCCACGGCCGTTATGAGTATGTATCGGTTCAAAGTATGGAAAAAGCAGTCGATACAATTGTAAAAATTGCTGAATTAGCTGTTAAATAAAAAAGAATATTGACGGGGCGATCAATCAAGTCGCCCTGTTTTTTTAAGGAGTGAGAACATGGCATTAACCTTTGTCTTAGGCCGAGCAACCAGTCAGAAAGAATCGTATTTATATGATTTAGCTCAACAACAGTTACAACAGGATGACGTAGAGACGGTCTATTATTTAATTCCAGATCATTTGAAGTTTGAGTCGGAAGTAGCTATGTTAAAATA
The DNA here is from genome assembly GCF_000245815.1 of Dolosigranulum pigrum ATCC 51524. Lineage (GTDB taxonomy): Bacteria > Bacillota > Bacilli > Lactobacillales > Carnobacteriaceae_A > Dolosigranulum > Dolosigranulum pigrum. Next base: position 1,157,005 of record NZ_JH601103.1, on the reverse strand, counting down.
TTTCAATAAAGATCAGTCTCAAAGTGGTATGATTGATTTACAAGTGTACAGTTTTAATCGTCTAGCTTGGCATCTCCTGCAACAAACGGGAACATTCAGTCAGACGCGCCTATCAGAGACTGGATTAAGTATGTTAGTGAAGCATATTATTCGTGATATTGAAGAAGACTTAACCATTTTTCGTGGAGAAAGTCATTTTGAAGGATTTGTCCAAAAAGTTCTGCAAATGTTGCTGGAATTTCGTGGAGGCAAGATTGATCCCCAAAGTCTGCGTAATATAAATAATCAGATGGATGCGCAGGATTTAACTCAAAAGTTACATGATTTATCTCTAATTTATGAGAAATTCTTAGACGCACTAGATGGTAAATATTTGGAAAAAGAAGATGTCTTGCGACTGTTAATTGCGGAGTTAAAGCAACGCGATTTATCGAAGACAGTCATTATCATTAATCAACTAGAAACCTTCTCAGCACAAGAGCTAGAGCTCGTTCTTACCCTAATTGCTCATTGTCAGCATGTTTATCTTGCCTTAACCTTAGATCGACCGTATATGTTAAACGAGCGCCCGGGCAATTTTGACTTATTCTATCAGTCGGGAATGACGTATCACACAATTTTTAATTTAGTAAAAACACCAGAATGGGGTATGATTCCGGTCGAAAATATCTTGCTCGATGATGTGGATGAAACAATTACGCCACCGTTGATCGCCTTAGAACGCTTTTGGGTTAACTCCCAAAACGGGCAGAGTTTACCGCAAAAATCAACAATTCCCTCAACAGATGAAGCAATTCAAGTGGTGCAAGCAACCACAAAGCAGGCGGAAGTTGAGTATATTGCCGCCACTATTCGTGATTTAACACGTTTGAGAGATTTTCGATATCGAGATATTTTAGTGACGGCACGTGATGTGGATGCGTATAAAGATGTGCTACAGCCAATATTTCAGCAGGAAGGGATTCCATATTTTATGAATGAACGGGAATCGATGGCGGATCATCCCTTTGCCTTGTTTTTAAACGCATTATTACGCTTGTATAAGCGACATTTTCGTTATGAAGATATGATGAGTCTGTTGAAGACGGAACTGTTCGTGCCAGCTAATTATTCAGACCAGGATTGGCGTCAGATGGTTGATGTCATGGAGAATGTGATGTTAGCGTATGGGTATGAAGGAGCTTATTGGTTACGCGATGAGCCGTGGCAGTATGCGCGATTTGACTTAGATGAGATAAGCGAACCCCTTGATTATGATCAACAGTTGGAAGAGACTGCCAATACGGTGAAAAATATTATTCGAGAGGCACTCCTACCGTTGTTTGATGCCTTTGATAAGGCTGAGACAAATCTGGAAGCAGTGCAGGCGCTATATAACTTTTTAGTTAAGCAAGGGATTAAAGAGCAGTTACTGACTTGGCGCGATCGCGATATTGAAAACGGCCAACTTGATCATTCCCGTAAACATGAACAAATGTGGAATGTGTTTATCAATTTGTTGGATGAATTTGTCGAGATATTAGGTGAACAACTATGGGCAGTGGAGGGATGTTTAGCTATTTTTGAGACGGGGTTTGAACAGGGGACTTACAGTTCAGTACCACCGACATTAGATCAAGTAACCGTCTCTCCATTTACCTTTTCACGTGTCTTACGCCATAAAATCGTATTCTTATTGGGAGTGAATGAGGAGGCTTTGCCTGTGACGGCCGAACAATCCTCTATTTTAACGGATGAGGACCGAGAGATGATTGCTGAGGAGTTAGGAGATCAACAATACTTGATGCCTTCGACTGCGGCACTACTGGCAGGGGAACCATTTGCAGCATATCGGATGTTCAATGCAGCCAGTGAACAATTAATTATGACCTATAGCCAGAAAAGAGATAGCGGGAATGATCATTATCTAAGTCCGTATGTACAGCGAATTGTGGACTATTTCCCGAGTGTAACAGTGAATAGATTACCATTAATTGAAGAGTCACTTCGTCAAGAACACGCTTCAGCTGTATTACCATTAATTGGTGGATTTCAGTCCACTTTAGGCAAGTTGATTCAAGCGATTCGTATCACTCGTGATCATCAGCAACCGCTTAATCCGTTCTGGTCCGGTCTGTACCGCTATATGATGCGCTCTTTAAGCCCAGCACAAGAACGATTATTGACAAGTTTATCATACAAAAATGTACCTAAAAATATTAGTTCTACTCTAGCTGAACAACTATATGGGACAGACATGCATCTATCTATTTCACAGTTGGAACAATATTTTAAAGATCCGTATAGTCACTTCTTGCAATATGGATTGAAATTGCGTGAGCGGGATACATTAGAGCTTACTCCGGCTGAATCGGGCAGTTTTTACCATGATATACTAGATCAATTAATTAGCTATGTGATTACAGAGGGGCTGGATATAACAGAATTACCTGGAACAAAAATTCATGAATTAGCAGACGGGATTGTCCAAGACTTACTGACAAAATCTCGGTACAAAATATTAACAACAACGCATCAGTTGGCTTTTATCGCTCGAATGCTTCAAGAAACTGTAAGTGAACAATTATTGGTGATGCAAGAGCAATTTAGACGAAGTGCCATGCGCCCGTCCAAGACAGAAGTGCTCTTCGGACGCTTAGGGTCACAGACGGGTATACCTGGGTTGAGCTTCGACTTATCACCGCAACATACCCTGCATGTACGGGGGAAAATTGATCGAATCGATCAAATGGTGGTAGAAGATCAACATCACTTGCAAGTGGTGGATTATAAATCAAGCCGTAAATCATTGGATTACAGCCAATTAGAGGCGGGGTTAATGCTTCAGATGCTAACATATTTTGATGTGGCACTCACGCACTCGCAAGCATTATTCGGCCAGGCGCATCGACCAATGAGTGCTTTTTATGCGCATGTCTATTCTCCGTGGCTGAACTATACAGACTTGCTTAATCAATCGGCTGAAGAGGCATGGTTGAAGGCGTTTAAATACGATGGACTTATTGTCAATTATCCGGATGTGTTTGGACAATTTGAACAGACATTGGCACCGAAAGTCGGTTCACTCATTTATCCGATTAAGTTAAATGCGGATGGCACACCGTCTAAGCGGTCCAAAATAATAACACCAACTGAATTAAAATTAATGTTCCAACATAACCGATCGCTCATTCAACAAGCAGGAAAAGCGATTATTTCCGGTCAAATTGAGTTGCGCCCTTATAAAGATCAATATGCTGACAGTGCTCCGGGTGGGAAGTTTCATAGTATTTCGCTATTTGATGCCTTGCTACCAGAGAATAATTATCGCTATTTAGAGAATTTATCAAAAGAGGAATATATTCAAAAGCTACAAACTATTTATGAGCAGCTACAAGGAGATGACAATGATGAGTCAATTAGCTAAACGAGCCATTCCACTAAAACCGGCAAATGCCCGGGAAACGGATGGGCAATGGCAAGCCATCTATGATACAGGAGAAGATATTTTAGTATCTGCGAGTGCAGGTTCCGGGAAGACCTCTGTGCTCGTTAAGCGAGTCATTGAACATGTGAAGATGGGGGTCAATATTGATGAACTGCTCGTCGTAACATTCACAGAAGCAGCAGCGAAAGAGATGAAAGATCGTATTGCTCGAGCACTGCGCAAGGAAGTTAATCAAGCGGGCACGGCAGAAGATCGTCAATTGACACAAGCCAGCAAACAACATTTATCGCGCCAAATTTCGAAAGTAACACAAGCGCATATTTCAACGTTGCATTCATTTTGTCTGAAGGTCATTCGACGCTTTTATTACTTAATTGATATGGATCCGGTTTTTCGTTTGCTAGCAGTTGATACAGAGCGGATGTTGTTAAAAGAAGATGTCCTGGAAGAGGTTTTGGAAGAGTGGTTTGAGTCGGAACAGGAATCGTTTCATACGTTGGTGCGGATGTATGCCTCTGATCGGTCGCTCGATGCACTGAAGTCTCTTATTATTGAACTGTATGAGTTCAGTGTAGCGAATCCATCTCCTAAGGGGTGGTTGGCGAATTTACCGGCACTCTATCAAGTGGATCAACTAGTAGAGTCGCCTATTTACCAACACATTATCGCACCAAAAATAGCCAGTGATATTGATCACCTCTTGACCTTATTAGAACAAGCTCAAGCGATCGGTGCAGCTTACCAAGAGAATAAATCATTTAGTAAATTTATGACAAAATTTGAGCCGATTCAAGACGTTTTAGAACAAGTAAACATACAGTTGAGCACGCATCAACTAGAGGCACTTGAAGTCACATTACGTGATTTTCAGTTTCCAGCTAAAAGAGGCGGCCCACGCAAAGATTCGGACGAAGAGATGTATGAAGCATTACAAGTCGTGAAAGATATTTTCGATCAAATTCGTGACCGTGTGACAGCTATTCATGAACAGTTCTTCGCTGTACCACTCACCATGCAACTTGATCAGATGAAGCAACTCGAACCAATTATCCAAACGTTAACCCAAGTGACACTTGATTTTAGTGCGGCTTATTCAGAACGAAAAGCTGAGATTAATGCTTTAGACTTTAACGATTTGGAACAATTAACACTCCAAATTTTGGCAACAGAGGATATGGATGGGAATCTCATGGCAACTGAGGCTTCACGGTATTATCGTGAATTTTTTGCGGAAGTCATGATTGATGAATATCAAGATATTAACAAATTACAAGAAACGATTCTAACGTTTTTAGCTGAAGAAACACCGGGGAATCGATTTATGGTAGGAGATGTGAAACAGTCGATTTATGGGTTTCGTCAGGCGGATCCGTCGTTGTTTTTAGAAAAATATCAGTCATATCAAGCAGAGAACAAGCAATCAGGAACCAGTATTATTTTAGCCGAAAATTTTCGGTCGAATGAAGCGGTTATTTCCTTTGTTAACTTGATTTTTATGCAACTGATGGATGAGACAGTTGGGGAGATGACCTATGATGAATCAGCGGCGCTTGTTCAAGGCATGGCAGACTTTCCGATGAGTGAGGAGATGCAACCTGAACTATTAATTTATGAACAAGACGGAGAAGATGCGACAAGCGAGGAAGCGATTCGTACGAGCGCTGAAGGGGAGTTCAAGCTGGTTGCTAGCCGTATTCAAGAACTCATTGAAGAAGAGTTTCTTATTTATGATAAGGAATTACAGACAATGCGACCGATTAAATACCGAGATATCGCAATTCTAACACCAACCAAGAGTCACAACTTATTACTTCAAGAAACCTGCCAAGCATTCAATATTCCTGTAGCACTTAATCAGACAGAAAATTATTTCCAAACAACGGAACTCCTCTTGATGATGTCACTGCTGAAAGTTATTGATAATCCACGCCAAGATATTCCATTAGCCGCCGTATTGCGCTCGCCGATTGTGGGTCTGGATGAGGAAGCGTTAGCTCAGATTCGGATCGCAAACAAAAATGTATCCTACTTCGATGCATTGAAGCAATTTGCTGAGCTGGATGAACAGCCGGAAGCTAAGACTTGCCAAGAATTTTTGAATCAATTAATCGCGTGGCGGGATTTTGCAAGAGACCATCCATTAACTGAGCTGATTTGGCGTATTTATGACGATACAGGCTTTTTAAACTATGTAGGAGGGTTACCTGCCGGCTCACAACGAAAAGCTAATTTACATGCCTTATATGAGCGTGCTGCTGTTTATGAAGCATCCAGTTTTAGAGGGTTATTTCACTTTATTCGCTTTGTTAAAAAAATGAAAGCACAAGATAAAGACTTGGCCGAAGCGTCACATATTACCGATGAAGACAATGCCGTTCGGGTGATGACGATTCATGGGAGCAAAGGACTCGAATTTCCCGCTGTATTTGTCTGTAATTTAGCACGGCGACATAATATTTCTGATGCACAAGGCGCCTATACCTTAGAGCAATCATTCGGATTCGGGACCGATTATATCGATGTTACTCAACATATAAGATACCCAACCTGGATGAATCAAGGGCTCAGCATTCGGAAGAAAAACCAATTACTCTCTGAACAAATGCGAGTACTTTATGTGGCTTTGACCCGGGCGGAACAAAAATTATTCTTAGTGGGGAGCTACAAAACAAAAGAAAAAGCCATTGAAACTTGGCAGCAAGCACGACGACACGAAGACTTGATTCTGCCCGATTATTTACGGACAACAGGACAAACAACTTTCTTAGACTGGATTGGCTATTGTTTAATCCGTCATCGTTCCTTCAATAACCACGAACTCCTAGAAGCGCCACTTGATAAATCAGGCAACCACACCATCGAACAGTTTGCGGCTAACTTTGATATCACGTTCAAAAATGAACAGGATTTACTTAGCCAACCTGTTGAAGAAGTGAAGCACAAAGAACAACCGGTCGAACTAACCCAGGTATCGTTGCATGATTCAACCATCCAACAGGCGATCGATCGAATGATGACACCCTATACGCATCAATCCTCCACTGAGACAACCAGTTATCAATCGGTCTCAGAATTGAAGCGATTATTCGAAGTCCCCGAAGATGGGCAAATGGTTAAGTTAGATATCTCAGCACAGAAGCCATCGATTAATCGCTATGTTCAAGATGAACTAGCAGATCCGAGCTTTATACAAGCACGTAAGTCGCAACCGACTGCAAGCGATATCGGGCAAGTGACGCATTTACTTCTCCAGTCAATGGACTTAACTAACGAGATAACACTAGAGACTGTATTGGCACAGTTAACGCAATTGGCAGATAATCATCAATTAGATGCCACTACGACTAAGCAAGTGCCGATTCAATCTATTGTCCAATTTTTCCAAACTGATTTTGGCCAGGAGTTATTGCAACAAGGTGACCGACTCCAGACAGAAAAACCATTCTCGCTGTTGATGGCTGCCCGTGATATTTTCGAACAAATTGATGCAGTCGATGATTATGTATTGATTCACGGAATTGTGGATGGCTATTTTGAAACGGAAGAAGGGATCGTCCTATACGACTACAAGACTGATCGAATCAGCTATCTCGGTGAACAAAAAGCAAAAGCCGAATTACGACAAAAATACAGCGGTCAGCTAAACTTATACAAACAAGCCCTGGAAGTTACCTTGAATAAACCCGTTGTGCGAGCGGTTATCATCTCACTTGACTTAGTAGAAGCGATTGACTTAATTTAAATAAACGACTTAAAAAGCCTCCTTACCGTTATATAGGGTAGGGAGGCTAACTATATTATTCTGTTATTTTAAACTTAGCATCTCGAGAGTAATCACCAGTTGCATTCCAAATCAAGTATTCTTCAACACCATTGTCATAGAGGGCTTGAATTTGGGCAGTAACATCCTCAGCTTGATACTCTTTAAAGTTGCCAGCCCCTAAGTAGCTAGCTGTAAAGTCTTGAATCCATGGACGAGAGCGCGGAGCATTTTCTTCTAACTCAGCCAGCAATTCATTTTCAAGTTCCATATAGCCATCAATTGTATCGTATGGTTCTAAGTCAGGCTTTGGTACGTTGAAGTTCCCCGGGCCCCAGTGACTTGGATAAATCATCGCTGAAATACTGTCCACATGTTCAGAAATGCCTAAGAAACTCTGACCAATACCTGGTGCTTCACGAATGAATGCTGCATATCCAAAGACATCGACTGACGTTTCGACGCCAAATGGTCTAAGTTCTTCGCGAGCATACTTAACGAAATCATTAACCGCTGACATACGTTGTTCGCCGGCAGTTAAATCAGAATCTTCATAGTCACCGCGACTGTAAGTGAGTGTCTCATCAAAGACTTCAAACCCTTCTGGAAAGCGAACATAATCAAATTGGATATCTTTAAAGCCTAGACGAGCTGCTTTCTTGGCAATATCAAGTGTGTATTCCCAAACTTCTTTTTCATAGGGATTGACGAAGGCTTCTCCGTTGCCATTTTTCCAAACTGATCCATCTGCTTCACGGAAGGAGAGATCAGGTCGTTCTGTAGCAAGCATGGTATCTTTGAAGGTAACGACCCGAGCAATCGGATAAATATCGTGTTCGTCTAGTAAACTTAAAATTTCAGCTGGATCATTATCAGCGACAAGGGCATTATTAATATATTCTTCGAATTCACCGTCTGCTTCGATATCCAGGACAATATTACCGTAATCTTCTTTCACATCGATAACAATTGAGTTCAGATCAGTAGAAGAGATGAAGTCCACTAAATTATTTAGTGTTGTCTCATCTGAAGCGCTATGTCCGGGAACAAAGATACCTTTCACACCATCTTCGGGATAAGGAATATCCACACCAGAGTCATAGACTAAATCTTGAGGGATTCGCTTCGGCAAACGAATAAGGGATTCCGTATAGACATTAAGTAAGCCATCTCTGCGGGCTTGCATATCTTCGACAGGTGTCCGGTCTTTGATTTCAACGGGTTCTTCATTAGCTTGTTGTGCTAAAACAGGGGAACTAATAAAGAGGAGTGCCGTTAATAGAGGCCATGTTTTTTTAATTGATTTCATTTATTCAGTCTCCTTACGTGCGGTCAGTTCACTCGGGTTAACGAATGAATAACCTTTTTCTGCTAAACCGTCAATAATATCACCTAAGGCATCGCGCGTCCAGGTGCGATCATGCATGAGAAGGTTAGCGCCATGGTTTAATTCAGGGGCATTAACCATAATATTGGTTAAGCTTTCAGGATTTTGGTACTGTTCTTCCCAATCGTAACCGTATGTCCAGTTCATCGCCGTCATACCTTCTTCATCGAGAACAGTATAGGTGTCTGCATTCATCACACCAAATGGCGCTCGGAAGAACCGTGGACGTATACCAATTGTCTCTTCGATGATGTCATTGGTCTCAACAATTTCATTACGCTGTTGTTCGATTGTTAACTCAGATAAATTTGGATGATTTTGGGTGTGATTCCCAATCTCAAAGCCCATATCGTGTAGTGTTTGAATAACTTGACGGCCATCTTCATCAAGATACATGCCATTGACAAAGAAAATAGCCGATACACCTTTTTCTTGCATCGTTTCGGCCATATCAAGAGCATTACCATACGGAGCGTCGTCAATTGTCAGTAAAGCAACTTGAGATTCGGTGCTGTCTTCAATTGGCTCAATCGTCCATAAGTCCTCGTTTAAGACATATTTAGGTTCAGCAGTAGCTTTGTCAGTAGCTCCATCATGTGCAGCAGATTCTCCTTCATTAGCAGCTGTATTGTCAGCTTCGGGCTCAATCGCTTCCTGATGTTGGAGGGTATCTAACTGTTCAACAGTAGCTTCGAGTTGCTCATTAATCTCTTGAGCTTGTGTATAGAGTCGTTCATGTGTCTCATTAATCACCTCGACTCCGTATGATAAATGCTCGTAATCCATATCTTCTTCAGCAAATGAGTTAAAATATTGACGCTGTTGATTAATTGCTTGTAAGTACAAATCATTATAAGATACAATTTGGGTGTGTAAGGTTGATAACTGCTCAGCAAATTGATTGGCTACCTCAGATGATAAATCTTCTCCTTCATAATTAGTAAAATAATTGACCGCTTGTTCGAAGTCATTATTATGGTCTTGGATGGATTCAATCAATTCTTGACGTTGTGTTAAGTTGTCGTGGAGTGCTCCCGATCCATTGTTGAAATTTTCTAGTGTGGCATCCGTTTCTAGTTCGGCCTCATAAATCTCCATCATTGTCTGTTCTTTTTCGAATAATTGATTAAATGTTGAAGCAGTTTGGTTAATTGTTTCTTCTGTAGATTGTATCTGTTCTTCCAATGATGGCCCTGAGCAGGCAGCTAGCAACAAGGCGACACTGGCTAATGTAACTACTGATTTTTTTCTCATTCAGATCTCCTCCATAAATAAGTCCTATACTCACTATAACAGTTTTTGAGAGAAAATTGTAGTTTAAATAGAAAATTTATCAAAATTGCTGTAAGATAGAAAGTAAACGAAAAGAGGTCAGAAAATGATTATTTATTATATTATTGCTATGATATTGATTGGATTGGATCAGTTGAGCAAATATTTAACTGTGCAAGAAATTGCCTTGGGAGAAGTTGTTCCTGTGATTCCAAATGTATTATCGTTAACCTATATTCGCAATAGCGGGGCGGCTTGGAGTATCCTAGAAGATCAAATGATTTTCTTTTATGTGATTACTGTTGTCGTCGTGGGCGCACTTATTTACTTTTTGCACACAGAAGGGAAAAGGTCTCCGATTGCTAGTACAGGTATTGCTTTTATTATGGGCGGAGCGATTGGAAATTTTATTGATCGGTTGCATTTAAAATATGTTATCGATATGATTCGTTTAGAATTTATCAATTTTCCCATTTTCAACGTGGCAGATATGGCGCTAACCATTGGCGTAATTATTTTAATTGGTTATATTGTCTATGATGAACTTGTAAAGAAGAAAGTTAAGGGATCCTAATGAATAAACAACAGATTGAACTTACCATTGATCAAGAACGCGGACGACTGGATAAGGTGTTAAGCAATTTAATCGCTGAGGTCTCGCGGAATCAGATTCAGCAGTTAATCGCAGAAGGTGCTGTGTTGGTAAATGGAGAAAAACAACTGAATAAATATAAAGTAGCTAGTGGGGATCAGGTGAAGATAACGATTCCTGAACCAGAAGAAATAGAAGCTAAACCACAAAATATACCGCTTGAAATTGTTTATGAAGATGAAGATATCGCTGTAGTAAACAAACCCCAAGGCATGGTTGTTCATCCGGCACTAGGGCATCCAGATGGGACCTTAGTGAATGCCTTATTGTATCATCTAGATAACTTATCCGGTATTAACGGAAAAATTAGACCTGGTATCGTGCATCGGATTGATAAAGATACATCCGGACTATTGATGGTGGCTAAAAATGACCAGGCCCATCATCACTTATCAGCACAGCTAAAAGAGAAAACCTCCAAACGAGAGTATATTGCACTTGTACATGGACGTATTCCTCATGAGAAAGCAACGATTGATGCCCCAATTGGCCGTGACCCGCATGACCGGAAAAAGTATGCCGTAGTGGATGACGGTAAAGAAGCTATTACGCATTTTAATGTCCTGCAGCGCTTTAAAGAAGATTATACCCTGATTGCATGCCAACTTGAAACCGGACGAACACATCAAATTCGCGTGCACTTGAAATACATTAATTTCCCTATGGCGGGTGATCCCGAGTATGGTCCGAGCAAGACGTTAGCGGGGAATGGGCAATTTTTACATGCAGCAACACTCGGCTTCATTCATCCTAGAACAGAAGAGTATATGGAGTTTAACTGTCCATTGCCGGATATTTTCACCCAGACAATTGCTGAATTGGAAAAATCGTAAAAAATTCTTTACATTGAGAAGAAAATATGATAGTATATGTAATTGGTGGGGGACCACCGTAATCATGCAATTATCCGCTAGGACGTATGCACCCATGATAATTGCGCGAGAGGAGTAGAAAGAATGAACCCATTAATTGAAGCGATCACACAAGAACAATTACGTAACGATATTCCTGATTTTCGTCCAGGAGATACTGTACGTGTTCACGCTCGAATTGTAGAAGGAGAGCGCGAACGTATTCAGTTATTCGAAGGTGTTGTCATCAAACGCCGTGGTCAAGGAATTAGCGAAACATACACTGTTCGCAAAATTTCAAGCGGTGTTGGTGTTGAACGTACTTTCCCTGTACATTCACCACGTGTTGCGAAGATTGAAGTTGTTCGCCAAGGTCACGTACGTCGTGCTAAATTGTACTACTTACGTAACTTAACTGGTAAAGCAGCGCGTATTCGTGAGAAAATCAGAAAAGAAGCAAAAGCATAATTCTTAAGAAAAGAGCTTTCTGTTTAGGCAGGAGGCTCTTTTGTCGTCTAATAAAGAGTTATCATTTTAGATTTTGGAGATTATGATTTATAATGGAGATAGCGAAATAAAATAGTATTAATGGAGGAATAATATGAGTTTAATTACAGATAAGTTCAAACAGGTGGCATCCGATCGTAGTATTGGGTTTAAAGATCAGGTGCTTAACCGCCCAATCAAGACCAAAGATGGAAAAGAGATCGAACAAAAGCAAGCCGTCTTCCAAACAGGTATGCAATTAAATGACGAAAAAGTCATTCCTTGCTCAGTTATTATTCACGATGCTGCAAGCGACCGAGTAAATTACCAAATTACGTACAACCGTATCGGATATGTCAGTGATCGTAATAAAATGCCACAAATTCTAGAAAAATTAAATGAACTAAATACTGTACGTTCAGGATACTACCACTTCGCTGTTAATCAAGATGGTGAACTTCATATGCGAAACTTAGGTATTACCGGCGAAGATGTTCGTCCGTTAGTTGATACCTTTGTTTACGGTGGTCGTATTTTACGCGCTCTATTCCCAGAGCTTCAAAAAATTAGTGGGCTTGACTTAAGCCAACGCGATAACTAATAAATAATGAGGCAAGCTCCTACTTGATAATGATGAATATCCAAAAGTTGGAGTTTTGATAGTAACACGTAGTTAAGTGGTTTATTTCTGGTTAAGTAACCAGGGTAAGCCACTTAATTTTTTAACTAATAGATGATTCTCGAATGGATATGAATAATTTTATGATGATATAGATTATCCAAAAGTTAAGTTTTTGGGGAAAATAATTGTAGAGACGAAATTCCCTCTTTTATGTGTATTTATACAGTAGAGAGATGAAGGGGGAAATTTTATGCAGTCGGAATTACATACCTTATTTACGTTAGCTCATTGTCTGTCAGTCAAGCCACGAGAGAAAGGACGTTTTTTTGTCGAGGCATTTCCTGAGTATGCAGAGATGCTGGGCTTCGATTGGGTTGATCGTGTACGGATATCGTCAGGGAAGCGACAATTAATTTCTGAGCAGTTAGAAGCGTTTAACTTAGGTGCTCATTTAAATAGGTTAGAGAAGATGAATATCGAGGTAGTGACAATCTTGGAGGATCGTTATCCGCCGATGTTGCGCCATATTTATGCACCACCGTTATTGTTGTATTATAAGGGAGATTGGGAGTTGACAAAGGGCCAATTACTTGGTGTAGTTGGCTCAAGACGTCATTCTAATTACGGCAAGGAGGCTGTTCAGTCTATTATTCCTAAGATTGCATCGCACAATATCGGGATTGTTAGTGGGCTAGCACGTGGGATTGATGCCCTTGCTCATAAAATAACGGTTAAACAGGGTGGGACAACCATAGCTGTGATCGGAACAGGAATTCACCACTATTATCCAGCTGAAAATCGATCGCTACAAAAATATATTGCCCAAGATCATTTACTGATTAGCGAATATCCACCGCAGACGAAAGCAGACAAACATCACTTCCCAGATCGCAATCGGATTATATCGGGATTAAGCCGCGGGGTATTAGTTGTTGAGGCGAAGCAGCGAAGTGGGAGTCTCATTACAGCCAATCGAGCTTTAGAAGAAGGGCGAGATGTCTTCGCTATTCCTGGCGCTATCGATAATGCTTATTCAACTGGCACGAATAATTTAATCAAATTAGGCGCTATTCCGGTCACACAATCTGATGATATTTTAAGTCAGTGGGAACTTTATTAAACAGTTAATAAAAAATAGTTGACAAAGTGTCTGCATTTTACCTATGATAAGTAGCGACTAGATGAATGAAGAAAGGGGATCTTTGATTTGGCCTTTAAATATTTGGTGATTGTAGAGTCACCGGCAAAAGCAAAGACAATTGAAAAATATCTTGGTCGCAATTATAAGGTAGTTGCGAGTAAAGGACATGTACGTGATTTACCTAAAAGTCGAATGGGCGTTGATTTCGATAACGAATATGAACCCGATTACATTACGATTCGTGGAAAAGGACCGGTTCTGCAAGATTTGCGTCGCTATGCGAAAAAAGCGGAAAAAGTTTATCTCGCAGCCGACCCAGACCGTGAAGGAGAAGCGATTGCATGGCACTTAAGTCATGCCTTGAAGTTAGATCCAGAAGCGGAAAATCGTGTGGTCTTCAATGAAATTACCAAAGATGCGGTCAAAAATGCGTTCAAACAACCGAAAAAACTCAACGCCGATTTAATTGATTCACAACAAGCACGACGTATTTTAGATCGGATTGTTGGGTATAAGATTAGTCCACTTTTATGGAAAAAAGTGAAGCGAGGCTTGAGTGCTGGTCGTGTACAATCAATTGCGCTGAAAATGATATGTGATCGTGAAGATGAAATTCGCAAGTTTGAACCTGAAGAATACTGGTCAATTGAAGCGAAGTTCAAAAAATCTCGTTCCAAATTTGAAGCAAAATTTTTCCGATTGAATGGCAAGAAAAAAGACCTACCAAATAATGAGGCAGTACAGGAAGTCATTGCCAAAATTGATGAAGATCAGCCGTTCAATATCGATAAAGTGAATCGTAAAGAGCGCCGACGTAACCCACAGCCACCATTTACAACCAGTAGCTTGCAACAAGAAGCAGCTAATAAACTAAATTTCCGAACGAGTAAAACAATGATGGTTGCTCAGCAATTGTACGAAGGGATTAAACTGGGTGGGGGTGCGCCGATCGGATTAATTACGTATATGCGTACTGATTCGAAGCGAATCTCTGATGTAGCAAAAGCAGAAGCGACCAACTATATTCATGATGAATACGGCGCATCTTATGCTGCTAGAAAAAAATCAAATGTTAAAAACAGTAGCGGTGCTCAAGATGCCCACGAAGCGATTCGTCCCACCAGTGTTATGCGTGAACCAGAAGCTATCGAAAAGCATTTAACAAAAGATCAATACAAATTATATAATCTCATTTGGTCGCGCTTTGTAGCTAGTCAGATGAAACCAGCTGTGTACGATACGATGCGTGTTGATATTAGCCAAAACGGCGTGACATTCCGCGCTAACGGTTCTAAAATAAAATTCCAAGGATATCAGAAGGTCTATCGGGACTCCTCAACTAAAGATAATATGTTACCAGATATGTCTGAAGGGGAATCCGTAAAATTAGATAAACTAGAACCCAACCAACACTTCACTCAACCCCCTGCTCGTTATAGTGAAGCTACTCTCATTAAAACCTTGGAAGAAAACGGTGTCGGTCGTCCATCAACCTATGCACCAACCCTCGCTACTATTCAAAAGCGCTATTACGTTACTCTAACGCAGAAACGATTTGAGCCGACTGAATTGGGCGAAATCGTCAATGAAATTATTGTTGAATTTTTCCCAGATATTGTGGACATTAACTTTACAGCGGATTTAGAAGTTGATTTAGATAGTATTGAAGAAGGAAAAAATGAATGGATCGATGTCATCGACAAATTCTATCAAGGATTCAAGGAAGAAGTCGATAAAGCTGAGGAAGAAATGGAAGAAGTCGAGATTCAGGATGAACCGGCTGGCTTTGATTGTGAAAGATGTGGGCACGAAATGGTTATTAAAATGGGCCGTTACGGGAAATTTTATGCTTGCTCGAATTTTCCAGATTGCCGAAATACCAAGCCGATTCTGAAGAAGGTAGGCGTTACGTGTCCTGACTGTGGTGAAGGAGAAGTGGTTCAACGCAAATCTAAAAAAGGACGTATTTTCTTTGGCTGCGAACGTTATCCTGACTGTGAATTTACCTCTTGGGATAAACCACTTGCCCGAAACTGTCCAAAATGTGATAGCTTTTTAGTCGAAAAAAGAACACGTACGAAAACTCAAGTTAAGTGTTCAAATTGTGATTACCAAGAAGAAGAACAACGCTAATCAGACTTTTCAATAATTCCAACACTAGCTAAGTGATTCAATCATTTAACTAGTGTTTTTTTATACGTACCTTCATTTTTAATAGACAACTCTTGAAACACAAGGTTCAAAGTGAATAATTATAAATTTAAACGGAATTGTGTTAAAATGTATAGTGGTAACGAGGAGGTAGTTTGAGCGTGAATGAGCAATTAATACACCAATTCGGTAATTATTTAACGTACGAACGCCATTATTCTGCATTAACGAAGCAAGCTTATCTAGATGATATTGAACAATTTCAGGCATTTTTGGGAGCTACGGGAGATAGTGACTTGAGAAAAATCACAAGCACAGATGCCCGAATTTATTTAGGGAAACTGACAGATGACGGCTACAATCGATCATCAATTGCTCGTAAAATATCAAGTTTACGCTCATTTTACCATTTTTTATTAGCACAAGACGAAATTGCTGATAATCCATTCTTATCGATTGATCTAAAGAAAGGCTCAGCAAAATTGCCAAAGTTTTTCTATAATGAAGAGATGGTAGCACTTTTTGCGGCTGCAGCAGGTGGTGAACCACTGGATTATCGGAACCAAGCTTTGCTAGAAGTGCTGTACGGTACAGGTATGCGCGTTAATGAGTGTCGAAATTTGAAACTATCTGATATTGACTTCGAAATGGAAGTGATGTTAGTCCGGGGTAAGGGGAATAAGGAGCGTTATATTCCTTTTGGTACGCCGGCACATCAAGCCTTAAAAACGTATCTCGAAGCTTGTCGATCAGTTATAATGAGCCGCTATAATCAGGATCACCCATATGTGTTTATTAGTCACCGGGGACGACAGATTACAGCGGAAGGTATTACGTATGTCCTGAATAAAATTATTAAAACCTCAAGTCTAACAACAAATATTACGCCGCATATGTTGCGCCATACCTTTGCAACACATATGTTAAACAATGGGGCTGATATGCGGACAGTTCAAGAGTTGCTCGGACATGAAAGTTTATCTTCAACACAGATTTATACTCACGTCAGTAAAGAACGCTTACAACAGCACTATAATAAATTTCATCCTCGAGCAAAACAATAAATATATATACGATGCACGATTAAAAAGAACGACTAAGGAGAGATTACATGACAACGATATTAGCAATTCAACATAATGGACAGAGTGCAATGTCTGGCGATGGACAAGTGACACTTGGTGAAAAAGTAATGATGAAAGGATCAGCCCGTAAAGTTCGAAAAATTCATAACGGTGAAGTTTTAGTTGGCTTTGCTGGTTCTGTATCAGACGCCATCACTTTAGAAGAGAAGTTTGAGGGTTACTTGAATGAGCATGGGGGAAACTTGCAACGTGCAGCTGTTGAGTTAGCGAAAGAATGGCGCACAGATAAGATGATGAAAAATCTGGAAGCCTTGCTCATTGTAATGAATAAAGACGAAATGCTCTTAGTATCCGGTAATGGGGAAGTGATTTCTCCAGATGATGGGATACTCAGCATTGGTTCAGGTGGGAATTTTGCTCTATCAGCAGCTCGTATGTTGAAAAAACATGCCGGAAATACTTTGTCAGCTTCAGAGATGACAGCAGAGGGCTTACATGCTGCAGCTGATATTTGTGTGTACACTAACCACAACGTTATTACGGAAACATTGTAAGGAGATGTTAGAATGAATACAACTGAATTAAATTTAACCCCGAAAGATATTGTCGAACGCCTAGATCGTTATATTGTTGGTCAAGACGATGCTAAAAAAGCTGTCGCCATTGCTTTAAGAAATCGTTATCGCCGTCTACAACTATCAGCAGATATGCAAAAAGAAATTACTCCTAAAAATATCTTAATGATTGGCCCTACTGGAGTCGGAAAAACTGAAATAGCACGACGTTTAGCTGATATTGTGAATGCACCGTTTGTTAAATTAGAGGCTACAAAATTCACTGAGGTCGGTTATGTCGGACGCGATGTTGAATCGATGGTACGAGATTTGGTTGAAAATGCGGTTCACCTTGTCCGAGAACAAAAACGACAAGAAGTCCGTGGAAAAGCACAACAACAAGCTATCAAACGTGTAGCTAAAGCGCTTGCTCCAAGTAAGAAAGATACAAATGCTCAACAAGCCCAGAACCCATTTGCGAGTCTATTCCAAGGTGCAGGAGGTAACCCGCAACAACAGATGGCTAACCTATTTGGTGGGGGCGCACCAGACGTAGAAGAAGACGTCTCAGAAGAAATTGCCACTAAACGAAAAGATTTAGTAAATCAAATTGAACGCGGTGTACTCGATTCACGTGAAGTGGATATCATGGTTGAAGAGAAAAAACAAACACCAAATAACCCAATGAGCCAACAAATGGAACAAATGGGGATTGACTTATCCAGTTTAGGTAGCTTAGGCCCACAGAAAAAAGTCAAACGGACCGTCACAGTCAAAGAAGCCGTTGATATCTTCACTGATGAGGAAGCCGATAAGTTAATTAATACGGAAGACATTAATTCTGAAGCGATTCAGTTAGCTGAAAATAACGGAATTATCTTCCTTGATGAAATCGACAAAATTACTGTCCGTGAGCAGCAAGGAGGCGGCAACGGCCAAGTTTCGCGTGAAGGTGTTCAACGAGATATTCTGCCAATTGTCGAAGGATCAACTGTACGGACAAAATACGGAACGTTAAAAACAGATCACGTCCTATTTATCGGTTCAGGGGCCTTCCATATGTCTAAACCAAGTGATTTAATTCCTGAATTACAAGGACGCTTTCCAATTCGTGTGGAGTTAAATGACTTAACAAAAGACAATTTTGTCCAAATTCTAACTGAACCGAAAAATGCCTTGATTGAACAATACAAAGCATTAATCGGTACTGAGAATGTTGATGTGATCTTTACGATGGAATCGATTGAACGAATTGCTGAAATTGCCTTCGAAGTGAATGAAAATACAGATAATATCGGAGCACGTCGCCTGCACACCATTGTCGAAAAACTCTTAGAAGAACTCTTATTCGAATCACCAAGCATGCAAAGTGGAGAAGTAAAAATCACCGAGAAATATGTTGATGAAAAAATCGGTGAAATTGCGACAAACACAGACCTTAGCCGTTATATTTTATAATCTAATTCCAAAAAATAAACCGTTAGTAAAGGAGTAATCCCATTGAATTCAGATATTAAAGACCTCACACAACAGCTGAATCAACATATAAAAATGACAGATTGGACCCATTATTTACTCAAGCCAGAAAATTTAACACAAGATTTTCCCTTGAATAGTCTATCTAGCGCACTCGGACGGATACTTGAGGCCAACATCTATATTGTGGCATATGATGGGACCATTCACGGCTATTATGAAACACATAAGATCAATACGGGTCGTGTCTATGATATTGTTCAGCGTAAGCAGTTCCCACTCAATTATCTCAAGCGTATTAATGCCATTGATGACACGGAAGAGAACTTATCGATCTACGATAACCGTACTATTTTCCCTGTCGAGACTAAATCACTCTATGAACAAGCCTTAACAACGCTTGTTCCTGTAGAGATGTCTAAAAAACGGCGTGGAACTATTTTGGTAGCAACCATTGACCAAGAATTAAGTCCTAGTGAAGTTGGTTTAGTCGAGTATGCTGCCAATATTGTAGGTATAGCTTTTAGTTTCAAAGAGTCCGTCGAACAAGTCACTGAACAGAATAAACGCGAAAAAGCCCATCTTGCATACAACACCACAACCAAAACAGAACGTAAAGCATTGCGTGGTTTGTACGAAGTATTGGGCAATAAACAAGAAATGCGGGTAACAACCTCGGAAATTGCAGACCAACTTGGCATTACCCGCTCTATTATCGTCAATTCACTCCAAAAACTCGTCGTTGCTGGTGTGATTGAGCAAAAATCGATGGGAATGAAGGGAACTCATATTAAACTAGTAAATGACTATTTCCGCGATATCTTGTTCCAAGATGAAGAATAAATAGTCAGCATTTATGTTGTAATGGCTCGAACCTGTTGGAGAAGTTGCCCTGTTGTCTCACTGACGTTATCTGCCTGCATAATAGCACTCACTAATGAAATCCCAGTAATACCAGTCTTTTCAAGTTGGATAATATTATCTTGATTAATTCCACCAATCGCTACACTAGGCAGAGCACTCCGGTCATTAATTTGACGAACTGTATCAAGCGAGACTGTCTCACAATCGGCTTTAGTAGAAGAGGGGAAGACAGCACCAATTCCCAGATAATCAGCTCCGAGTTGTTGTGCTTCATTCGCCCGCTCAAGCGTATCAGCCGACACCCCGAGTAACTTATTCGGTCCAATAAGTGATCTTGCCACATCAATCGGTAATTCATCATCACCAATATGAACCCCAGCAGCATCGACAGCTAAACAAATATCAACGCGATCATTGATAATCAGCGGTACATCGTATTTATCAGTGATCGTTTTTACTTTTTGGGCCAAGTGAAAGAAGCGATTCGTTGTAGCTTTTTTTTCACGTAATTGAACTAAGGTAACTCCAGCCTGGCAAGCTTCCTCAATAATACTAAAAAACTCATCATCCGTATAATCAAATCGGTCCGTTACTAAATATAATGTATAAATGTCTGTTTTCATAATGGCTCACTCCTTATTCACATTATAGCGGATATAAAAGTTATTTACAGCTCATAACCTATAGAATTTTGGGTATCCAAAAGAGTAACATAAACAAATTTCCCAATGAGACGAGTGATTCAACTAGCTACATTGGGAAATTTGTTTATTGTATTAATTCTTTTTGTTTAGATGTTTGTTTGATTGTTTCTGTTTTTCTTCTAGCCGTGTGATAAGCTCACGCTGTTCTTTTAAATCCTTTTCTAAACGTTTTTCTGTCTTTTTCTGGAACTCTAAATACCATGCATCATCTTCAAAAAATTTGTCAGTATATTTGCTTATAGGGGTCACATCATATGCCACTCGTGACACTAATGACTAGCGCTATCACAACATCTAATATCATGACACACCTCCTTCCTAGTTGAAACATTTACCTTTGGAAGATAGGCAACGTAATAAGTGTATCATGTAAAGAATGGGGAACACAAGAAGAACCACAATATATAGTGTCTATTTTTATGCTGGACACTATATATTGTGGTTTTTCTCAATTGTCTTGTGTTATAAAATCTTCAAAAAATAAAAAAACAAGAGTCCGTCCGAAGCTTAAACCAGTGAAGGACGAGAACTTGTCCTTTAATCTAAATCTGAGTCGCCGTTCTTATAACGGCTTTTCTACCAAAAGGAGCTAAGTTGACGCTTAGTCCTTCTGCACTAAAGAAACCATGAGTAGTAGTTGACAAACCATTGATTACAACGGGGTTTACATCTTCTACATCGGCAATACCAAATAATGAGTTATAGACTTCACAATTAATTCATGTTATACTATTCGTATAATTTATCGGAAGGTTTATAGTAAATGTTATACGTATTGTATAATTTGAGTATGATTGGAAGATAATTGAAAAGTAATATAGAATAATTTGGAGGAAAATAATGAAGAATATCAAGAAGTTATTGGGTGTATTGGCTATTGCGTTGCTTGTGCTAGTTGGGTGCGGGAATGGCATGAAGCAAAGAGTAGATAAGTATGAAGAAGAAACCCAGCAATTACTGGACAATGTTGATAATTACCTAGAAAATAATAACTACGATACACTTACTACTATATCAGAAGAAAAGACGGCAGAAGGAATGGAGATATTGGAAGAAATTGGAAAAGATGTACCATCAGAAGAAATGGGGAGACTCTTTGCCGATTCTGCTTATAGAGATGAAGTGTTTAATGAGAAAGATTCAGAGCTATTTACACGGACATATAACAGCATGTCTTCAGTTATGAATATAGAGTTTGCGATAATTGCCGATAAGTCAAACAAATTTATTGAAAACAGTCAAAGACTTCGTAATAGTGATTTCCTTGAAAGAATTAAAGGATCAAACAATAACTAGTATTAATTTGTATATAAGCAACTCTTTAACAGGGTTGCTTTTTTTCTATGTATACTTTAGTGGGTATATTTATTTTAACTATTAGTTTACATAATATATATTATACAAAGTTAAATGACTAAAATATGGTAAACTATTGTTGCCAAATTATTATATGAACGCTGGCACGAAACAAATTAAAAACAACAGTATATAAATGGCAGCTACACTAGCCAACACTAAGTTGCCAATAACAAAGTCAAACACTTTACTAAATTTAGAAGCTGGTCTATTGGTTTTATAATTATGCCGATTATTCCATGCACGGATTAAACTTAACCCATCAATATAACCATTACAATGCAGACACTTTATTTCATTTTGATGATAATAATCGAATACTTTACATTTATTGCACTGAAACCATATGCGCTCAACATCATCTATTATACGTCCATTTTTTACTCTGTAGCCACCAACTATGCGTATCTCATTTGTTTCATTTGTTTCATTACTCATATGATAAATCTCCTATATCGTTATTTTTATATGTATAGTTTACCAAAAAAACAGCCTAGAACTATAAAACAATCGTTATTTATTAGTTAACATAAGATACATTATGTAACATAACCAATAAATGTAATTGTTATAAGAACAAGGCAAAAAGGGCTAAGCGTCAACTTAGCCCCTTTGGTGGAAAAGCCATTATAAGAACGGCAACTCAGATTTAGAATAAAAGACAAGTTCTCGTCCTCTACTGGTCAAAGCTTCGGACGGAGTCTTGTCTTTTATTTTTGAAGATTTTTGGTATCACATCTTATGTAAACTGTGATTCTATCATTAAACCTCCCCATATTATTTTGGAGAGGTTTGTCGCAAATATTTATCCTTCTTCCCAGTCTTCAGATGCGTTTGAATCAGCATCTGTATCGTCATTGGGAGTACCCTTTTCAGTTGCTCCACTACTAGCTTCTTCTATAGCTTTTTTAACGGCTTCTTTTATACCGTTCGATGTATTGGTTGCTCCAGAGTAAGTATCGACATCGGCAGAATTAGCCTCGATGATATCTTTAGGTAAACCTTCTAAAGCATCTCCAGCAATGTCTGGTGTTTCATCTTGTTCTATAATATCGATGGCTGTAATCTTATTGTCTTTAAATGTGACAGAAAGAACAATGTCTCCATTATATCCTTTTCCAGTCACTTCATACGTACCAGATTCTACGTGATCAATCGCAGTATTTTCTTCAGTTGTTTCTGCAACGTTTTTTGCAGATTCATCTTCTTGTATACCAGCCCCACCCGCATGATAGCCAACAAATGTAAGTGCAATAGCTGCTACTACAATCAAGATAGGATACCAGATATGATCTAATTTCTTTTTATTAAACATTCTATCATCCTTTTCGTTAGTAAGTTGTTTCACTTATTAACAGTTTAACTTAACTAACTTATAAAATCAATTTATAAGAATGGGTCGGATGCATTTATTGTGCCATTGGTCCATGTGTTGGATAAAGAAGTTGATTTTTATCGATATGCACGTGACCACCCTTATCATACGCACCGCCATCTAACGATAAGTTGACTGCTTCAGCATAGTATAAATTAGCAATCGTATCAACAATTCGATACAAGATCTCCAGCTCTCCACTGGCTCCAGCCTGCATTTCAGTAGCTAGCTCTTCAGAAAAATCAACGTGAACAATTCGATCATCATCTAAATACATGTAATTAATCATTGCTTTATCAGGCAATAAGTTAGTTGCTTCGTTATCTAGTGCTTCTTTTAATTTGTCGGTCAACGCTAGACGGATTGGGTCGTTTGTCTTCAGTTCAAATTCCATTTCAATCTCAATGGCTTGATCTAATGTTTGATAATCAAGTGCATACAGCGTAAATGGAATTTTCTCAACTGTATCCGTATTATACTCTGTTAAGGTTGATGTGACGGTCATCTCGGCATCTGAGCCAAGTTCAGTCACTTCCTTCACCAAGCCAATATCTTTGCCATAATAGCGGTGAATCTTTCCTTCATGACCCTCTGGATCTACTGTAGTCGTTGTCACTTCGATACCTTTTACCATACCTTCAGGAGTATCTAGATCTAAATCAGTGGCAGTTATTTCAACACTCTGACCGTCTCTATCTTCCCATTGTGTGCCTACCTCAATCGGCGTCTTCAGAACGATTTCTTCGCCTTCAGAGTCACTTGTTTTGGCTGTGTTAGCAAAATCATCGCGCATTAAACTACCACGATGAGTAAATATTTCAACAATACTATCCTCGCGATATTCATAAATAGAATATGTCGTTATCCCTGGATTCTGACGCTTGATCTGTACAGTATCCTCATGAATAAATTGCGGATAGGTAGTGAACTCTGCAAACTCACTACCTTCTCCTGTATAGATCCGCTCTACATTGGGGGTTTTCGGCACCCACTGTTCTAGTTCATTGACTGCTTCTGACTCATCACCCGACTCTTCTGATGGACTTTGGGTAACATCTTCAACTGACTTCTCTTTATCCTTATTTTCTTGTGAAGATTGGTCATTTGCTGACTTATTTGCTACTTCACCAGTTTGTTGGGCGTCCGCCACCTGTTCTTGTTTCTCTTGTTCTTCAGCTTCTGTCTGAGTCTTTTGCCCACAAGCCACCAACATAACTGATGAAGCAAGCAAACTTACTAATAATTTCTTCATCTGCATCACTCCTTCTTATTATTAATTTATTTGAATAAACTCTGGTATATCTTCTGGATAGATAATTTTATTTTTAGGGATGTGTATATGGCTACTCTGAAAACTATCCCCTTCAACAGTTAAATTAACTGCTTTTGCATTGTACAGTTGAAGTACCGTACGGATTACTCCATAAAGAGTAGCTGATTCCTGATCTCTTGCTGCAATCATATCATCTGAAAATTCTTTAGATAAATCAACATGTACAATATCCTGATTATCAATATACATATAATTAATGATAACATTTTCAGTTAATAAATGATGCATATCATTACTCAACGTTTCTTTTAAAGCATCTTCTAGCGCCATTCGCATTGGGTCATTCGTATTTAAAAATAATTTACTATTTTTCTTATTATGTGATCGTTTATCCATTCCTAATGCATAAATCGTAATTGGAATCTCTTCAGGGACATCTTGTTCAAAGCCAATTAATTTAGTCGGGATTTCTGGTCCACCCGGTCCCATTAAACTAGTTTCTTTAACAATACCAACATCTTTTCCAAAATATCGATAAGTTTGTGACTTTCCTTCATATGGTGGTTCATTATTTACAGTTGTCGTTGTCACTTCTATTCCTTCAACTTTTCCTAGTGGTGTTTCAAAAAAGAATCCTGTATCAGTGATTTCACTATATATTTCGAGATGTTCGTGGTTATGCTCCCATCTATTTCCTACCTCAATAGGTGTCTTTAAAATAACTTGATTGACTTCTTCATCTAACGTTTTCGCAGTATTCTTAAAGTCATCACGGAATATTTTTCCAACACTAGAAGCTGGATTTAAATATTGTCCTGCATAAATAATTTCAGTATCCGTAAATTCATACAACTCATAAGATACTTCGCCACCATCTGTGTTAGCTCGCTTTAGTTGCATATAATTATCTCGAACAAATTGTGGATAGACTTCATAAAAAGTATTAATTGCTGCTTGCGTTTCATAAATAATACGAGTATCTTTATGTTTCGGGAACCATTGTGTTAATTCATTATCATTTTTGGTAACTTCTTGCTCTTCGTCTGACTCTTCAATAATTTTATCAACTGTCTCTCCAACATCTTCCGAATCCATTACGATTTCCTCAGTTTCATTATTTAATTGATGAACTACTTGATCATCATTATTTGATTGTTGACTGTCACATCCTATTAATAAGAGAGAAGATGCGAACAGTCCATAAGTAAGTCGTTTCATAAAAGCTCTCCAATCATCATGTCAATAAGCGCTACCATCCTTACCTCTATTATACCATAAATAAGTTGCATTAGAAAAAGCCCCCGCTAAGCGAGAGCTCGAAATTTTTTACCCTTCAAAGGCATCTGTTAACGGAGGGACAACTTGTTTTTTACGTGAGACGACACCTGGTAATTTAATTTGATGGTCGTTGACTGTTTCATTGAAGGCAGCTTCGACTGTCTCAATTCCTGAACCGACAACTAGCCCAACCGTATCACTCTCTAGAATATTAGTGATAAGAAGCAATGTTAAGTCATATCCCTCTGCAACATTATTTTTCTCAGCTAACTCAATGAGCTCATCTTTACGTTGAAGTAATTCCTGAACATCAACGACATTAACTTGTCCAATGCGAACTGTTTTGTCTCCCATTTCAAAGCTTTTTGCATCACCATTTAAGATATCTTGGGCTGATTTACTATTTACATTTGTTCCAGCTTTTAGCATCTTCATACCGTATGCGTGTAAATCAACCTCAGCAATTTCAGCCAATTCTTGTGCAGCGCGTTCATCTTCTGCCGTACAGGTCGGTGATTTAAATAGCAATGTATCGGAAATAATAGCGGACAGCATCAAGCCTGCAATATCCTTTGGCACATCGATGCCGTATTCTTTATATATCTTGAAGATAATCGTATTCGTACAGCCCACTGGTTCAGCTCGGTAATAAAGTGGTCCAGCCGTTTCAAAATTTGCAATACGATGGTGATCGACAACAGATAAAATCTCGAATTCATCGATGTTGTCTAAACTCTGTTGCGGTTCGTTATGATCAACAAGCATAACAGCTTCTACATTACTATCGGCTTCAGTTACAATTCGCGGCGCTTTTGTATTAAAGAAATCTAGTGCATATTGTGTCTCTTCTGAAATTTCTCCTAACGCAACCGGCTCAACATCCTTACCTAATTGGTTCTGCAAATAAGCAAAACTAATAGCGGATGTTACAGCATCCGTGTCAGGACTTTTATGCCCAAAAACTAAAATATTACTCATAATATCTCTCCTATCAAAACTTTTTCTCTACTATTCAGAATACGATAAATGAACATTTTTTGCAATTCAAACACCAAAAAATCAGCTAACTTTTAGTGTTAACTGATTTCTTGAACTATTTATTTATATTGATCTGTTTTAAGAATCTTATTGGCATTTTCGACACGCTCTTTTGAGGGTGACTCGATACCTTCTAGTCGATAAGGAATGCCCAGTTGCTCGTATTTATAGACACCAAGTTTATGGTAGGGTAAAACTTCAACCTTAGCCACTGAGTCCAAACTATCAATAAAAGCACTTAATTTTTTTAAATCCTCATCAAAATCAGAACGCTCAGGTACTAGGACATGGCGGACCCACATCGGTATGCCACGCTCAGATAAATCACGTGCCATATTTAAGATGCTTTCGTTCGGATGACCTGTATATTTACGGTGGAAATCACTGTTAATATGCTTAATATCCATCAGCACTAAATCAGTATATTTCATTAACTCATCAAAACGACTATAGAATGGTTCATCTTTGGTAAATGGTTGACCGCATGTATCTAGCGACATATGAATACCTTTTGCTTTTGCTAAGCGGAAGAATTCAATTAAGAAGTCAATATGAATGAGCGGCTCCCCGCCACTAACGGTAATTCCACCATTTTCACCCCAGTAATCACGGTAATCCAAGGATTTCTCTAATAATTCTTCTGGTGTATAGGGAGTGCCACCGCCCATATTCCATGTGTCAGGGTTATGACAGAACTCGCAACGCATACGACACCCTTGCATGAAGACGACGAAACGAATACCTGGTCCATCGACTGTTCCAAAACTTTCTGTTGAATGTACGTATCCGATTGGTTGCTCTGCCATAATACTGACTCCTTCTGTGTCTACTTAGTTTTATATTGTTATTTAATCTACCTTACATTGATTCGTGGAATGTACGGCTAATAACATCCATTTGTTGTTCACGAGTTAATTTAATGAAGTTAACTGCATAGCCTGATACACGAATTGTTAGTTGTGGGTATTCACTTGGGTTTTCCATTGCGTCAAGTAAAGTCTCTTTATTTAAGACGTTAACGTTTAAGTGGTGTCCACCTTTTTTAGCGTATCCATCTAACATTAAGCTTAAGTTCTGTTTTTGTGTGTCGATGTCTTTTCCAAGTGCACCTGGTACGATTGAGAAGGTGTTAGAAATACCATCTTTTCCGTTTTTGTACGGTAATTTTGCAACAGAGTTTAGACTTGCTAATGCTCCTTGACAGTCACGTCCGTGTAATGGGTTAGCTCCTGGTGCGAATGGTTCACCCGCACGACGCCCATCTGGAGTGTTTCCTGTCTTCTTACCATACACTACATTTGATGTAATTGTCAAGATAGAAGTTGTTGTTTCTTGAGCACGGTAAGTGTCGTGTTTTTTCAATTTTGTAATAAAGCGGTCTAAGATGTCAACAGCTAAGTCATCAACACGTTTGTCGTTGTTACCATATTTAGGGAAGTCTCCTTCGACTTTATAGTCAACTGCTAAGCCATCTTCGTTACGGATAACGTGAACTTTAGCGTATTTAATTGCTGACAAGGCATCAGCTGCAACGGAGAATCCAGCAATACCTGTTGCCATAGTACGGTGAATCTCTGTATCGTGTAAAGCCATCATAATACTTTCGTAGCTGTACTTGTCATGCATGTAGTGGATAACATTCAATGTGTTGATGTAGAGTTCACATAACCATTCAAGCACTTGGTCATATTTCTCCATCACTTCGTCAAAGTCAAGAATGTCAGATTCAATCTTACCAAAGTCTGGACCTACTTGTACTTCAGACTTTTCGTCCACTCCACCATTAATTGCGTATAGGAGTGCTTTTCCTAAGTTCGCACGCGCTCCGAAAAATTGCATTTGTTTTCCAATTTCCATTGCAGATACACAACAAGCAATTCCGTAATCATCACCGTACTCTGGACGCATGACTTCATCGTTCTCGTACTGAACAGCACTACTTTCAATAGATACTTTAGCAGAGTATTCTTTGAAGTTTTGAGGTAAGTCTGGTGACCATAGAACTGTTAAGTTTGGTTCTGGTGCAGGCCCTAAGTTTGTCAATGTGTGTAAGAAACGGAAACTGTTTTTCGTTACAAGTGGACGTCCGTCAAGTCCAACCCCTGCGATAGCTTCTGTTACCCAAGTTGGGTCCCCACTGAATAATTCATTGTATTCTGGTGTACGAGCAAATTTCACAAGACGTAATTTCATAACGAAGTGGTCAACGAATTCTTGAGCTTCTTTTTCTGTAATAACGCCTCGCTCTAAGTCACGTTCAATATAAATGTCTAAGAATGTAGAGACACGACCCAGTGACATAGCAGCCCCATTTTGTTGTTTAATGGCAGCCAAGTATGCCAAGTATGTCCACTGGAAGGCTTCTTGAGCTGTTTCAGCTGGACGAGATAAGTCGTATCCGTAAATACGGCCTAATTCAATTAATTCGTTTAATGATTTGATTTGTTCGGACAACTCTTCACGTTGACGGATAACCGCCTCAGTCATTTTGCCGTTACCATAAGTGCTGTGTTCACGTTTTTTGTCTTCAATTAAGAAGTCCAATCCGTATAAAGCCACACGACGGTAATCTCCGATGATTCGTCCACGTCCGTAAGCATCTGGCAATCCAGTAATAACTCCACTACGACGAACTTCTCTCATTTCCGGTGTGTAGGCAGAGAAAACTCCATCGTTGTGTGTCTTACGGTAGTCACGGAAGATGTGTGACATTTCTGAATCAATTTCGTATCCATATGCTTCAGCAGATAATTCAGCCATGCGGATACCACCAAATGGTTGGAATGAACGCTTGAATGGTTTATCTGTTTGGAAACCAACAATCGTTTCTAATTCTTTATTCAAGTATGCAGCGCCGTGTGATGTAATGGTAGATACAACTTCTGTATCCATATCCAAGACGCCACCTGCTGCAAATTCTTTACGGTTAAGCTCCATTACTTGTTCCCATAATTGTTTAGTTGCATCTGTTGCCTCGGCTAAGAAACTTTCGTCCCCTTCATAGAGATCATAGTTGTTCTGGATAAAATCTCTTACATCAACACTTTCTTGCCATTTTCCTTCTTTGAATCCGTCCCACTGTTTAATATCGGCTACTTTTGTATTCATAAGTATCCCCTTCCAAATTAGTTATTATTTATTTGTTACGTTCACTATATCACATTTATTTGTGAAAGACAATACTTTTTGTAACAGATATCAAAATAATTATCAAAAAACAGGATAAATACACAATAAATCTTGTTGTAACAAGCTTTTTCTTGTTTTTCAAGAAAAAATATCTGTTATAAAAAACAAAAAAGCACCCAAAAAGGATGCTTTAAAAATTATATTGTTCAGTAGTTATTAATTATTCGTTTCGATAATATCCAAGAGTTGGTAACGGTAACCCGTAATCTCACCATCTTCATCTGTATTTAAGATAAAGGAGCCATTATTATCGCGTGTAGCTGGTGTATAATCAGCCGGGTTAACGGCAAATAGCTTGTCTTTATCAGTTAACAGCTGAATTGGATCAGGTTCATTCATATCTACATCAATCACATATTGAATGCGATGTGGATTTGTTTTTAGTTGACGAATAATCTTCAAGCCTCGATTCGCACGTGACCCTTCATCGAAGCTTGCTAATGATAGTTTTTTCACACTTCCTCGGTGTGTAATAACCATCGCTTCTTTACTTGGATCTTCCCGTTCGAAGATAATCCCGCTCACAACAACATCATCATCTTTCAAGTTGATTGATTTCACACCAATCGCATTAGCTCCAACAGTTGACACTTCTGACAGCTGGTAACGGAGCCCGTAACCTTTCGCCGTGGCAATAAAGATATCCTTATGTTGATCACTTTCAATTCGATATAATCCCACAACATAATCTGCATCAGACTTTAATTTAATAGCTGTAGAACTCCGTGATTTGTACGTCCGTTTTGGTTCGAATTCATTCTCCAAGGTTTGTTTAATATAACCATCTCTCGTAATGAAGACATACTTAGCTGTATCACTCAATTCACGGTAACTGTAGACTGCTTTTATTATTTCGCCGCTTGCTAAGGACAGACTACGTGATAAATGTTCACCGACATCCTTCCACCGAATATCTGGTAGTTCATGCACGGGTCGATTAATCACATTTCCTTTGTTCGTAAAAATGAGCAAGTGGTCTAAAGTTGATAACTCTTCAGCAAATAGCAATATATCGTCTTGTTTCTTACCAAGTTCCTCAACTTTAGAAGCGGCATAAGAACGTAAGCTGGTCCGCTTTAAGTAACCCTGTTCTGTGACTGTTACAATAGCTTGTTCTTCTGTTACTAGTACTTCTGTCTCAACTTTTAGCTTCTCGATCTTATCTTCGACTTGCGTTAAACGTGGTGAGCCATAAGCTTTTTTAACAGCCAACAATTCCTCTTTGACAATTTCATCAAGTGTCGATGCATTGGATAAAATATCTTGATAATGTGCAATATTGCCAGCTAATTCATCTGCTTCTTCCTGTAGTTGCGTAATATCCGTGTTCGTTAAACGATATAATTGTAACGTTACAATCGCTTCTGCTTGAGCATCTGTAAATCCATACTCATCCATAATATTAGCTTTTGCATCAGCTTTATTTTCACTGCTACGAATCGTTTTAATCAACTTATCCAAGATAGAGACGGCTTTAATTAAACCTTGTACAATATGTTGACGTTTCTCAGCTTTGTTCAGCAGGAAGGTGGTTCGCTTCGTAATGACATCTTTTTTATGTTCTAGATACGAGTTTAATATTTGAGCTAAACTGACTTGTTGTGGTCGGCGATGATCGATAGCAATCATATTCAGATTGTACGACACTTGCAGATCAGTATGCTTCAAAATATAGGTCAAAATCCCTTCTGCATCCACATCACGCTTCATCTCAACAACAATACGAAGCCCTTCACGATCCGTCTCATCTCGCACATCAGCAATCCCATCTATTTTCTTCTGAATTCGAATATCATCAATTTTACGTACTAACTTCGACTTGTTTACCTCATACGGAATTTCAGTAATCACAATTTGTTCTTTACCGCCACGAATCGATTCAATCATTGTTTTTCCGCGAACAATAATTTTTCCTTTACCTGTTTTGTATGCTTTTTTCAGCCCTTTTGTCCCTTGCATAATACCACCAGTGGGAAAATCAGGTCCTTGAATGTAATCCATCAATGTCTCTAAACGCGCATTCGGATACTTTAATAGATGTATGGTTGCATCGATCACTTCAGCTAAATTATGCGGTGGAATATCCGTTGCATAACCAGCTGAGATTCCAGTTGCTCCATTGACCAGTAAATTTGGGTAGCTAGCTGGTAAGACAGTGGGCTCTTCCAGCGTATCATCAAAATTCAGGACATGTTGGACGGTTTCTTTATCAATATCACTCAACAGTTCGCCGGCAATTTTAGATAAACGAGCTTCCGTATAACGCATCGCTGCTGGAGGATCGCCATCCATACTTCCATTATTCCCGTGCATATCAATTAGGGGCTGTCTCATTTTCCAATCTTGGCTCATCCGTACCATAGCATCATAGACTGAAGAATCACCGTGTGGATGATAATTTCCAATAACATTCCCGACTGTCTTAGCAGACTTACGGAAGGCTTTATTGTACGTGTTATTATCCGCATACATTGCATAGAGAATTCGGCGTTGAACCGGTTTCAGACCATCTCGTACATCAGGCAAGGCCCGATCTTGAATAATATACTTCGAATAGCGACCGAACCGATCACTCATAACATTCTCTAATGTTAATTCTTGAATTTGTTGGGGTTGTTCCTGAGCCATTTAGTCATTATCCTTTCTACCTGTCATGTCTACTGTTTCATCTGGCACGTGATCTCCACCGACATTCGTCTCTAAGATACTGCCATCTTCAGCTAATGTAAACTCAACATGCTCTTCAATCCATTCTCGACGCGGATCTACTTTACTTCCCATTAAGGTCGAAACGCGTCGCTCTGCTTTTTCGCTATCTTCAATTGTCACACGGATTAAGGTTCGGGTTGCAGGATCCATGGTCGTCTCCCATAATTGATCAGCATTCATCTCACCGAGACCTTTATAGCGTTGAATTGTA
This sequence comes from Dolosigranulum pigrum ATCC 51524, assembly GCF_000245815.1. Classification (GTDB taxonomy): domain Bacteria; phylum Bacillota; class Bacilli; order Lactobacillales; family Carnobacteriaceae_A; genus Dolosigranulum; species Dolosigranulum pigrum. The sequence continues at coordinate 1,124,144 of NZ_JH601103.1, read as the reverse complement.
TAAGGTTTGCCCACCACATCCAACATACGCTCTAAATCTTCATCTGTCCAGGCATATTCAATTGTTTTTTTCTTGCCACGACCAGACTCCACCTTATAAAGAGGCGGCAGGGCTAAATAAACTTTACCGGCTTCAATTAATGGCTTCATATACCGGTAAAAGAATGTCAATAGTAACACTTGAATATGCGCTCCATCTGTATCAGCATCCGTCATAATAATGACCTTATCATAATTACAATCAGCTAAATCAAATTCTGGCCCGGCGCCAGCCCCGATCGTATAAATCATCGTTGAAATCTCTTCATTTTTCAAAATATCTTGGAGTGAAGCTTTTTCCGTATTGATGACCTTTCCTCGCAAAGGCAGAATCGCTTGAAACTTCCGGTCACGTCCTTGCTTCGCTGAGCCACCTGCTGAATCCCCCTCCACTAAATATAATTCATTCTTATCCGCATCCTTACTCTGGGCGGGTGTTAATTTTCCAGATAATAACCGTTCACGCTTTTTCTTTGAAGTGCCATTACGAGAGTTATCTTTTGCGCGACGGGCTGCTTCTCGTGCTTTTCGGGCTTTAATCGCTTTGCGTAAGAGTTTTTTAGATAATTCACCGTTTTCGGCTAAGAAGTAACTCAACTGATCACTAATGATGCTATCAACAACACCACGCGCTTGAGGCGTGCCGAGTTTTTCTTTCGTCTGGCCTTCGAATTGAAGGAGCGCTTCTGGCACACGAATGGACAATACCATTGCAATTCCTTCGCGCACATCACTACCTTCCAAGTTCTTATCTTTATCTTTCAAGAGATCCACTTTACGTGCATAGTCATTGAATGTCTTCGTAATGGCACTCTTCGCTCCTGTCTCATGTGTTCCACCATTACGCGTCCGCACATTATTAACAAAACTTAAGAGCGTCTCTGAGTAGCCATCATTATATTGGAACGAAAACTCGACCTCAATTCCTTGAGCAGTTCCTTCAAAATAAGCAATTTCTGATAGAGTATCTTTTTCTTCGTTCAGATACGAGACGAACGCTTGGATGCCATCTTCGAATAAAAACTCATCAGCTTCCTGATCCCCACGTTCATCTTTTAGCGTCATTTTTGTTCCTTTAACTAAGAAGGCTGATTCACGCAAACGTTCCTTAATCGTCTGATAATGAAAGGCCGTACTTGAGAAAATCTCCGCACTTGGCTTGAAGCGAATCATTGTTGAGCTTTTTTTATGCGAAATTTTTTTCTTCACAACACCGCCTTCCGGATGACCTCCATTAACAAATTGTTGTGTGTAACGATAGCCACCCTTCTCAACCGTCACCGTCAACCACTCGGAGAGCGCATTTACAACAGAAGCTCCAACACCATGCAGTCCACCTGACGTTTTATACGCACCATCACCGCCAAATTTTCCACCAGCGTGCAGTACGGTAAAAATGACTTGCATGGTTGGAATACCTGATTCATGCATCCCAACCGGAATCCCTCGCCCATTATCAGTAATCGACACACTACCATCTTTATGTACAACGACATCGACTTGATCCGCATAACCTGCCAAGACCTCATCGATCGCATTATCAACAATCTCATATACTAAGTGATGTAGTCCTCTACTATCCGTTGATCCAATATACATCCCTGGCCGCTTGCGAACCGCATCCAATCCTTCTAATATTTTAATCGACGCATCTGTATACCCTTGCTCTGCCACATTAGCCACTCCTTTTTTAATCATGCCTTTTTATCATACCATACTTACAACCATTTTTAAATCACACCATTTTTTACTAAACCATGACAGTTCCTACAACAAAAGCAACATAATTGTCTACCGATCATTCATCATTTAATTTTTTTTAACATTATTTTTATGATAAACTATAGATATTAAATAAAAATAAATTAAATTTCTACCTATCAATTTAAATAAAGGAGCATTTTATGATTAACTTACTGGCCATGATCATCGCTTACTTACTCGGATCGATTCCAAGCGGGATTTGGATTGGAAAATTATTTTACGGAAAAGATATACGGAACTACGGTAGTGGAAATTCAGGAACAACGAATACCTTTCGGGTCCTTGGCGTGCCAGCTGGGATTGCTGTCTTCATTATTGATACCGCAAAAGGAGCGATTCCTGTCTTACTGCCATTGGTGTTAGCAACGTCGGTTCATCCTCTTTTATTTGGTTTAGTTGCTGTATTGGGTCATACATTCCCAATTTTTGCCAATTTTAAGGGCGGAAAAGCTGTCGCAACAACAGCAGGTGTTGGCTTAGGAATCTATCCTGTCTTTGTTCTCACTATGGCTGCTGTCTTCGCTACTATCCTGTTTATTAGCAGCATGGTAAGCTTATCGAGTATGTTGACAGTCGGAATTGCTATTCTTGCTAGCCTCTACATTGGTGACACGATTTTTACTGGAACAGTTGTTGTCTTATTTCTCATCATCGTTATCCGGCACAAATCAAATATTAAACGAATCCTAGACGGCACCGAAAGCACCGTCCCCTTTGGCTTACGAAAAGACAAATAATTCAAACTATTAATGCTAAACTTAACTTATACGACTATTATGACGTATCTCTCCTTGTTTTACATTGCAATGCATTATCGTAAAAAGTTTAACACATATTGAAAAGATATTAGGTAAAAAATATTTTCTATTTTCTATAATGTATAATGGTTAAAATAGAAAAATGGGCGTGCTCAACATGCTAAATCAGATAAACTACCTATCAGTACTGATAAGTAGTTTATCTGATTTTTAATAGTGTTAACGTCATAAGTGTAACAGCTCAAACGGAGGCTGAATATAATATAAATGAAGAGAATACATTTGACACAACAGATCATGAAGAATTTCTAACAAATAATCCCGATATAAAATCCATGGTTGAATCAATAGATGCTTATATAATTCAACAGGAAGTTATGGGAATTACTGTGGAGAGCATGACCGTTGCTTTAAAGGATTTACAAACCCCGCTAGTAAACCTTGTAATAGAGCATTTGTAAAAAGATTATTACCTATCGTTCAGCTAAATAACGGTAAACTGACATATAAAGCTAACTATGCTCGAGCCGCCATGGTCTTGTTTAGCAAAATGATGTAGCTCAAGAATTGACCCCTATAAACATAATAAATAACAATATATACACTAATCCCAGCATAGTAAACACGTGAAAAATAATGATGGGAATAAAAAATATTTTAACCTCTTTCTTGTTTTTTACAACACTATATATGATTATTGCATTTAAAATGATCAAAAAACTAATAATTAATAATATTATAATCTTGTTTTCCGTAAGAAACACATGATACCCCCCTTTTTTATTATGTATAGATGATAACATTTTTTGTGAAATTTAATACTAAAAAGCCTCGGGACAGGAAGTATGAAGTGAATTTTTTAGAGGCTTTTTAGTGATAAATCGAGTAGGAGACTAGCCACTAATTGACTAGTCTCCTACTCGATTAAATTTTATGATCTTTATCCTTGTCTGATTGATGGACTCTTCAGCACATAATATTAGTAATGATAAAATTAGCACATTAGTAATAGAATGAGTACTTAACTAATACTATAATTATATTTTATTTATAACTATCATAAAAAGCTTCTTTCACCTCATCTCTCAACCCATCAACTAACTCTTCAATAAAAAAATATACTTTTGTATCATACTCGATAAAATCTTTTAATATCTCTTTTTTCGTTAGCATCCTTGTTACATCAGTGTATCTTTCCATCTCATCATCTGGAATATCCTCACCATTTTTCTTTCTCTCTATAAACAAAGCTGTTGTTTCTCTATACTCATCTAGTATGGCTGATGCTTCTTCATTATTAGATACTTGTTTCAAATATTTTTTGTAATTCTGAAGCATTTTAGATTTTCGAAATTCAGTTAAAAACTCCTCTAACATTCTCTTCTCTCCTCTAGTAACTTTATGACCTCAAAATTATTATAATATAGCGCAATGAGTTGTATTTTTTTATCTTCTATGGATTGTTGGACAAATCATTGTTTTTAAAGTACATCCTGGATTAGTATGTCTAGTAGATGGTTCGATTTTCCCAAATGATGGTGGTTCTATACATGGATTAACACCTCCTAAACCTCCTACAGCATTTTTTGATATTTGCTTGTCAACAGTATGAAGGGTTACGCTCTTTACGTTTAAATCAAACATATCTTTCATTATTTTTCCTTCCTCTCTTATACTCATTGCGCTACACTAATATTCTAACTTCACTTTATATCTAGCAAATCTTACACAGTCTTCTACTTTGTTATACATCAAGTAATCATAAAAAATTCCTTGAAACACAGGGATAAGTTTAGTGATTAATAGTTATCAAGGTTGTAAACTAGGCTTAATTCTCAATCATATCCTCTTGGTCTATCAAATGTGAAAAAATATCTATGGTAACGGTATCATTTTAGTGCAAATTTTAATTGACTTCTTCCGTTAAAGTGGACAATTTAAACTGATCAAAATGATACTCCCTCTTAATTTCTTTACAAACTAAAGTTACGACCCTATTGATACTCGAATAAAATACTTTTTTATCATCTTCCTTCATGATCACCTTTTAATAAAAGTAACTCACTTCCTGTAATCTTCACAGCTAGTAGAAGTAAATAGATTTTAATCTTTTTACCATAACTGGCCTTAAAAACAATTTGCTGTCAAAGACTACTATCCACTAAAATGACTATCAATATTTCAATATAAAAAGTATAGTTTTCGTCTATTTTTCTGTATTTTAAAAATTATTGGTTTCCATTATTGTTCTTAAATGGAGCTGGACAAATCATTGTTCTCAGAGTACATCCTGGATTTGGATGTCTGGTGCCGCCAGTATTTCCACCTACACCTGATCCATAGCCGGTCATAACAGTATTACAACCTGTTGTTGGGACAGTTAAGTTCTGCCGAGAAGAATTTTCTCCTATCGATTTTATTGTTGCACTTTTAATATTTAAATCAAATAAATTCCGCATTATATTATCCTCTCTTCTATTCTAATTTTTGAATATTTTCATTAATTTCCACATAATTTTCATACTGCTGAGATACATCTTATAGCATTAATTCTAAACCTTTTCTATCACACTTATAACTACATACGATAATAAATACACTGACACCAATGCTATACTCATAGATATTCCGAATTCCCTAAAAGAAAATGCTCCTTCTGTAAAAAAATGTTCCTGCACCCCCCAAACTAAGTTCCCTATTTCTACATAAGAGAACGGATTATACTGCATCCAACTTCCTTCCACTCCTAATACATTCACTATGGGAAGAAACAAAATCGCAAGTGAAATTATTATCATCGTTATAAGTTCTTCCTTAAACAATACATTAAACAACGTAATCAGTCCCGTTATCAATAGGTTAAAGAACCATAATATCAACAGACACAAGGTTAATACACCAAACACAGGGATGATTCGATAGTCTTTATTCCAGGTCCCACTCCAAAACGTTACTGTTGTTGCTGAAATATCACCAAATTCATTCAACATGCCATAAATAAATGTCACAACTAAAAACATACTAATCTCAAAAATGGTAACTAGCGTACCGTGACCAATAGCTGTTTTAACAGCTTCCCTTGACTTGTATTGGGGTAACACTTCTAAAAATGACTGATGTCTTTTTTCAGACAAAGATAAATGGCTACTAACAAGTAATGTCACCAACAATGTGATATGCCAAGTATATCGTCCTATAAAAGTCCAACTTCGAAACACGGAGAAAAGTTCAGTGAGCATAGTAATTGAGGTTGTAAATAGAGCTTGATCTTCAGTCAATCCCTCTTGGTCTATCAATTGTGAAAAAGCATGCTCCTGATAGCGGTACCATTTCAGTCCAAACTCTTGATTATCCTCTTCCGTTGCGGTGAATGATTTAGCCCAATCAAAACGATATCCCCCTCTTAGCTGGAATTGCTCATACATATGAGACAAAAAAATGTCTACTACACGATGTCTGGCTTCAACATATGTTTGATAGTCCTCCTTTATTAGGCTATCATACGCTTTAAGACTGGCGTTCAATCGTTGCTCATATAAATAAGCTTGTTCATCATCTTCTCCATAATGTTCTCTTAAAGAAAGTTTTTCACTTTCCGAGATCTGCGCATCTAACTCAACTGTGTACAGTTCACTTTCTTTACTATGATCATCTTTGAAAATAAATTGCCACCATAAACCGCCTACTAACAATACAACCAACAATAGTTTAAACCGAAAAACAGGTTTTTTCCATAGTAATTTTAATTCAAATAGACTCATAGTTCTCACAAATCCTAACATCCAATTTTCTACATAACAAAATAAATATTCTGCTCATATTATCATCCTCCTTTCTATTCTAACTATAGTATACTATTTTATTTCATAAAAAGTAACTAAAACAATCATTTTTTTTTAATAATTTTATATGTTTATTTGTGAAATAACATATTTACTTACCTAATTTTTAATTTTACGTAGGTATCTCTGTTAATAATACGAAGTAACAACTTATACATTTGATTTTCAGAAATGGTACTATTTTTTCCAATTCTGTTTACAAACATGTGTAAAATAGATCCTATAAATTTTCTTTTACTGACTGTTTTTGGTTCTAAATTTGCCATTTGAGTTAGTATCTTTCTACATTCGATTATATTCTTTCTTACTTCATAAACTTTTTTATTCTGTCTATCACTAATATATTTTTTATAAACTTCCTGTGTACTATCTGCTATCGGTTCCGTATTATCAATAATTGATTTCAATATTTTTTTACTTTCTACTAAATCACTTTTTGTTAACTCATTCAAAATTAATAACAAGCACTTAATACTAATATATATAATATCTTCTTCTTTACATGACAATAACTGAATAATTAACTTAGATTCTGCAATAAAATATTGTTCGACATATTTGTATAGTTTTTCCCCACCATATCGATTTATCTCTGGTAAAAAATTATCCGTTGTATATCTGAAAATTACTCCACTATCTAAATAACCTAATTTTTCTACAGCCTTTAATATTTCTTCAGTAATTATAAATTTTTTCTCTCCACAATTTCGAATACGGAGGCGCAGATGGAAAATCGGATCCCAATACCTAATAAAGAAAAAATCTTGCTCTTTCAATATCTTAGGTAACATTTCAGATAAATTAATTAATATCTCATCAGCATATATTTCTCGTGTATATAAATTGAGATATACCGTATCACTGTAATCTATCATTCGTACACTATCTTTAGGTAATAACACATCTTCATCCAATGTCTCAATGTAATTACAACTATTCTTTTTACAAATTGAGAAAACATATTGTGAAAAATGATATCCCTGGTGTTTTTCACAATCATATTCAAATCCTAATTCTTCTAATATTAACACTTTATATTTTTTAAGATTCTTATAGAAAATGTGTAGAAATCTATTATTTTTTAAATACAAATATTGTACATCCCCAAACTGTTCTATTCCAACATGATCAGGTAAGCCTTGTTCCTCCATGTATCTATAAAATTCATTTTTAAATAGATTAAAATTTTTTTGGCTTTCTTTTGAAAAATCATCTATCAATACCCTATATTTAGCTTTAGATATAACCATACCCTTATACGTAATTCTAGGCATATAGTTGCTATTTGAAATAAATTGATTAAGTAATGATTGATAGGGTTTAGCAACAGAAATATATATAAGCATTAAAAATTTTTCAACACGAGAAAATCCTGAAAACAAATTTACCATATTATTTAAAATAGGGAGCAAAATTTTCCCCTTATACTTTAAATATATTTCTCCGTTGGATAGACCAACTAAAATTTTATTTAAAGGGATTTCATTATTTACATTCACAGTATTACAAGTTATTTTTGGAATAGAACTTTCCACACTAGTAAAAAGATTGTTGATCTTACCACTTTTATCACTTAATGTCGTAATTTCTGCTTCTATAAATGGATGATTGTTGAGATATAAATTATTATCGTATTTTATTCGCAACTTATTATCAAACATATAAGCAAAACGACCCATTAAACTTTCAACTCTACACCCAGTTAAAGTGTGGTTAATAATAATATTTTCATTACACTCATCTAATGATTCAACAATTAATGTATAATCTACGGGGGTATTATTTACATATTTTCCTAAAGTATTTAATATCTCATCATTAATTTCTATACTCCTTCCTGAATTCTTATTAAACCAATTCAATATTATATTGATTCTTTTCGATAGATACTCGTCTTCTTCATTATATCCTGTAAAGACCAATTCTTTCATAGCATTTTCTGAATACAAAAATTCTAATAGTGGAATCTCATCATTCATCTCATAATATTTATTGAAATAATTAACAATTTTTTTGATTCCCGAATTTTCCATAATCATTGTACAGAAAATATTTATTTATTTGTTCTAATTGATCTATCTTTTGTTTTACACCTAATAATAATGAAGTATCTTTGCAATCTTTTGTATCAACATGGAAGTAATCTCCTTTAAAATCAGATAGTATGTCATCCATCATTCGCCTTATATCATCTATCTGATATAACGAATTATTTTCATTTATTCTAATAATTATTGTATTCAGAGACAACAATTTTTCATATATAATCTTATCAGTCAAGTTGTTTTTGATAAAAAAATTAAGTATTCTATCTAAAGAATTAATAAATGGTGGCTGCGGTTGAAGATTGCTAAATAACAATTTTTCTTTCATTAATTTTTTGAGATATCTTATCACATCTTCTCTACTAGCATTGTATTTATTTAATATATGTTTTATTAAATTTTGAACAGACATAGAATTATTTCCCATAAGATTAATAATATAACTTAATAGCGGTGTTAATTCTATAATTTTTGATTGGTTAGCATCTTTGTTATTCAATACTAACACAGAATTATTTTCAAATAAGATTTGTGGTGATATTTTCAAACTCAACACTTCAAATATATCCAAATTTTTTTCTAGTGAACTGATCAATTTTGATATCCACTGCATATTAATATTTAAATACATCTTTGTCTTCATCAAATTATATGGAACACTATTCTCTTTTTTATTTTCTGAAACAAAAATCCCTCTACCTACACTCGCAAATTTTCCATATGGAGTAGGTCGTAACGCCGCTCTAGAGGCATAATTAATAAGCGATTCATGTGTTTTTATGGACTGTTTAGTTCTATTCTTATCGTAATTACTGATGGCCTCTAATAAATTATTTGATGTAAACTTGATCGCTGTAACTAATCCTGGTAATTTCACTAATTCCCTTATTTCTTCTTCACTTTTTATAATATCATTAAAATATTTATCTATAGAGAGTAATGCCGTCCTTGTATAATAGGTCTCATTTATCATTATATTTGCCTCCTAAGTAACTATTTTTTTTAAATGTATAACATTATCATCTTTCTTAATTAAATGTGTTTTATGAGTTATTACAATTACTATATTCTCCTTTGCCAATTTTCTCAATTCATGATCTATTACTTTACATCCTTTCTCATCAATCATTGAATTAGGTTCATCAAAAATATAGATACTAGCTTCTTTGAATAATGTTCTACCAAATGCAATTTTCTGCCATTCGCCACCTGAAAAGTCTCTCGCTCCTTCAAACCATGATCCTAGCTGTATATCATTATTTTTTGATTCCCATTCAATAAAGTTTAACAATTCTTTGTTCAGTATCATATCTAAGCGATCTTTATTTTCTTTTTCTTTATAATCACCAAAAAATATGTTCTCTTTTAATGTATTTTCATACCGCTTAAAGTTTTGGAATAATACTGATGATTCTTGCTTTAAAATATCTGATGTTCTCTCACATACACGATTATTGATTACAATATTACCGCTATCTGGTTTATACAAACCAGATATTAATTTTAATAGCGTTGTTTTTCCACTTCCATTATCTCCTATTACAAAATACAATCCTCTCTCTAAGTGTAAATTGAAATTTTGAAATACTGGAATATCATCTCTAAAAAATGATATATTTTTCAATGTTATTGATTTTATTTTTTGATTGTACCGTACCTCTTTATCATTACGTTTATCTTTACTAATATTTAATACATCAATAAGTTCGTCAATATAGTAAGAATTTTTCTCCAGTGAAATAATGTTTCCGCTTAATTCTTTGCTAGAATCAAGAATCTGAAATGTCATTTGAAGCATCGCTACAATAGATCCCACTAAAATTGTTCCTATGATAGCCTCCCTAAGTAAGTGATATATCACTAATATAACAAGTAAAATATTAGCTAGCTCCGGGACGAACGATATCTTTGAATCAAATTTAAATAATTCTTTTGTGTCTTGAATAAAAGATCCAACATTTTTTCTATATTTTTGAATTAAATATCTAGAAAATTTAAATATTTTATTTTCTCTAAAGGCATCATCTTGTGTGAGTAAAAATGTAATATACCAATTAATTTTCTTTGGTTCAGTTTGCTTTATACTAACTCGATAATGTTCCTGATTAATTCTAATATATAGTTTATAGAACAAAAATGGAAAAATAAGTACAGTAATACCAATAAATATATTCCATTGAGAAATATATATTACTGATATGATAATAGTTACAACAGTTGTTAGTGTATTAATAAATATTGTAATGTTAGATACAAATACTCCCAGTGAGTTTTCCATAGCTCGTCGAATCTGATTCTGAAAATCATGCTGTTCAAATTGAAACAAAGTCAAATTCTCCGTTGATTCCATGATATTAATAGCAATCTGATTTCCAAGTGTTAATTCCATCATATCACTAGCAAACGAATTTATTTTCGTAACAATGTATTGTAATAAAGATACAGTTAAATATATCATAACAGCTACATTCAAGTCACTTACCGTAAAATTAGTTAATGAATTCAAAATATATCGTATGAAAAATATGTTAAAAAAAGGAAATATTGCTATGATAATAGTTGATATCCCATACACGTACATGTATACAGTACTATAATTCTTCAAAATATCATAATATTTTTTAATTTGATTAATCACCATTATCCCCCATCTAATATCCCAAAAAAGTATCTATTTTCAGTTTTTTTAAATTTTCAGCTTGTAAGGCGATAATAAAACTTCCTAGTTCTCCTTGCAGAAATGAATAATCTTCTATTGAACTGATAACATCAATCATCATATTAGCTAGTTCTTTTGTGAATATTTCATTATAATAATTGAACTTGTTCATCATTGTATATATAATTCCAAATGATCCATGACAAATAGAATTATTTTCAAATAATACATCTTTCTTAACTGAATTAAATAATTGGATTATATTCTCTCTCACATTTTGTGCGTTTTCTTCTTTTCCTAATAACTTAAATCCCTTGTACACCAATGTTGAAATGCCTACCATACCCCTACACCATGTAAATGTAGACACCTCTTTTATCTTATGTTTCCAAATTAACGTAATTTCATCGTTCCAATACCAATAATCATCTGTATATTTTCTGCTACTCATATATATCAATAATAAGCTATCTATAGCCTTTTTTATACGTTCAATAATTGAATCAAAATATCTATTCTCCTTATTTTCTTCATAGAAATCAATAAGAAAAGATAGTAGTCCTGCTAATCCATGACTCAGTCCTAGATTATATGTAATTGATGTAGCATTTATGCCTATCCCATTTTCTATAAAGAAATAAGCTACTCTATCATGCATAATTTTATCAACAAATTTTTCTGTTTCTAGAACCAATTTTTCAGTAAGTGCTAATAAATCATTTGCATACTTTTTTTCTCCTAACAGTACTTTTCCACAACCTATTAGTCCTCCATAAAGTTCGTAGTATACAAAAGTCTCTAAATGATTATTCTTTTCTATGATTTGAGAACACTTGTTTAAAGTATATTGATAAATCATATCTTCATACTCAGTTAACTCTGTACGTTGTTTAAAATATAATCCTACTCCGCTTATCCCGTCAAATATTCCTGGATAAATTGGATTATTCTTCAAATTATGCCATAAATATTTTAAGACTTTCTCGCGTTGATCCATATAATCAATAGTTGATAAATATTTTTGTTCATGGATTATATCCAGTAACAATAGCTTCCCTACATTACCGTTGTTCAAAGAATAATCATTATCGTGTATATTATTAAGTATCAATTTAATTTTTTCTCTCGTTTCCTCAGTATTTCCCATTATTTCCCCCCCTATTTCTTCTCAATTTCTTTGTTTAAAATAAGCAACTCCATATAGCATCCCATAAATAGCTGTGACAGTGAAGACTATCGACCACCAGAATTCTTTCAATGAGAAAGAACCTTCTGTAAAAAAGTAATGCTGAACTCCCCAAACGACATGACCAATCTCTACATAAGAAAATGGATTATATTGAAACCAACTAGCATCTACTTCTAATGTATTCACCATAGGAATAAAACAAATGAATAATACTACCACAAATAAAGTAAGCACTTGATTATTGAACAGTTGATTGAACAGAGCAGTTAATGCTGTAATTAACATATTCAAGCCCCACAACATAGCTAAACATAAGGCGATCACCACAATTAATGACATGAAACCACTACTACCAAACCGTCGAATAGTTACAGATAAATGCCCAAAAGAATAAACAAACGTATAACTTATCAAAACTAATATTAGTAATAGTATCTGAAATATTGTAACCACTACCGCATTACTGACTGTAGTAGCTATTGTATGAACTGCTTTAGATTGTGGAATAATTTCTGTAAATGACTGGTGATTCTTTCTCCCTTCTAAACATGTCTGGCTAACTAAAAACAGTGTCACTAAAAAGACTGCTAACCAAAAATTAATAAACTGAGGGCTCTCTCCTAAAAACAAACTCCGTACCATCATCGTCGTATGCTTACCTAATGCTTCAGGTTGTGATATTGTATCTTGAGCCAATAGTTGCTCCAATGAATGAGCTGTCGCCTGATACAGCTCCAAACCTAATGCCTCAACTTTATCAGTGGTTGCTGCTTCAAATGCAAAGTTATCTAGCACATTTGACTGGGCCCAATTTAATTCTTCAATTGCTTGTTGATGGGCTTGAAGAAATTTATATCTCTTTTGAACAAATGCCCGATAATCTTTCCTTTGAAGAGCTTGACTTTGATCTTCAGCCAAACTAGCTAACTGTATCATCATCTGTACATCTTTATTATTTTCTCCGTATGTCTGCATCATTTGATTGGCACTCGCTAAGTAATAATCTTGAGAGAGTTGATTAGATTCTATAATAGCCAATTCTCGTTCAGACAAATCTTCTATCATTACAAAAAATAATCCACACGTCAGCATCACTATCGTAAGTAACTTAAAGCGAAATAGACGTTGTCGCCACAAAAGTTTCCATTCAAAACCACTCATACTTATCCCTCCCTAAACTATCACAACTTAAATAATAGCCTTTTGGTTACCCGTAATTTATGTATCACCCAAATAATTAGTTGCAGTATTAAAACGTAACCAATAGATATCCCTAATTGTTTAGTTATATCTATCACTAAAGATCCACTTTGCTGATGAAAAACAGGATAAAGTATACTATGACTATATGGTAAATAATTAACCCATGCACTCGTAAAAAATATCGGTAAACTAACTAAAGCAATAAAGATTAATGCTGAAAAAATACTATCTTGCAGTATTGGAGTGACAATAAATAAGAACTGATAAGCTAGCGCTGTCGCAACTAATGTCATCAGTAGTGACCAAGCAATGATTTGCCAATTTGCCAGTGCAATATAGCTATCTCCTTGAGAAATTAAGTAAGGATGTTGCCAGACATGGCTATTCACTGCCAAAGAATAGCCTAACAGTACTAACAATATCGCTAGTATGGGTAACATAAAATAAACAACTACTGTATATCCATAGTAACTCATATGTCGTATAAATAATTTTTCAGGAATAGCTTCCAATAGCGTTTGCTTTAATTGATGACTAACTAATAATTCACTACTGAGCAATGCATAGATAAACAGTCCACCACCTAGCCCCAATAGAACAACTATATTTTGAACAACTATATTATTGGATGCATAATCACTGATAAGTAATTCATGATCTGATAAGTATTGTATGATAGTCTTGTCTTTTTGTATACCATCAATACTTTCTAAATACTCGTCTGCTAAATAGCCTAACAACTCATCTGCTTGTTCTCTTAGGACTATGCGCTCATCAATTGCGGCAGGTAAGGAACTAATATTTTTATCTACTTGGTAAATTCCGCGTTGTCGATTATATGTGCTACGATATCGCGATATAAAGTCAGATCGCTCATCTGTCAAAGCCTCACTATATTTCAATTCTGCCTCTAATTCTCTCACTTGATTAATCGCTTGATCTAATTCATAATAGATCTTGCCTTCTTGAAATAACTTAAAGTAACCCACTGACAACAACATACTGCAACAAGCCAACGCTAGAAATTTCCACATCAAGTGCTTCTTTAAGAAATTCTTCCAGTCCAACTGTATGAGCTTCATCTTTTTATACTCCTTTGCTAATCGGGCACATTAACTACCTATCATATAATTCTCTAAACAGTTTATGACAACCTTTCGTCCCCAATTTTACTTCACCCACTCTGTCTAAGTGAGTTGTCAACCATCTAAATATTTCCTCTAACATGAACTCATCGATCAATGGTACGTCAATATATAGACTATCATTATCAAACTGAATAGGAATATCTGTAAATGTATCTATAAAAGACTTCTGGTGAACTTCATCACTGAATTGCACTGAGAGCATCTCACGTTGAGATATCGCTGGTTCATATCTAAATGCCAACTGATGATCTTTCATAAAATAAACGACATCTGCAATCTGATCCAAATTTTCTAATAGGTGAGAAGCAATAAGCATCGTCGTACCTTTCTCTTTTAATTTAAATAAAATATCAGAAATCATATCAACATTATCTGGATCTAATCCATTCATCACTTCATCTAACAGTAAATACTGAGCTTTTGTCACTAACATAAGTGCAAAACAAACTCTTTGGCGCATGCCTAATGAATAAGATTTAATTGGATTATCACAATAAGATGACATATTCAAGGTTTGGATGACAACCTCTACATGCTCTTTTTCTACTTCCCACAAGCTAGCGTAATACCTCAAATGATCTCTTGCGGTGAGTTCATCATATAAATCCATTTGATCCGGCATTTTCACAATTTGACGTCGCATATAAATCAAATCAGTTTCATAAGTATGGCCATCTAAATTAATGTCTACTTCCGGAGCTGACAGATGACCTGAAATCAACTTGATAAAGGTCGATTTTCCCGTTCCATTTGGTGCAACTAAACCAATAATTTGTGGCTTTGTTAATTCAAGCGATATATCTTTTAAGATAAGATTTGTTCCATAACTAAATTCTGGTATCGTAATATTCATTTGTTGCCTCCCCTTATATAAGTTATATGAGATTATTTCTCTAATATACGCGATGAAGTAATTAGCTATATTATCACATATTGATTTGCCCATGCGTATGATTTCCCAAATGTAATCGCTATATTCAATCTTATTATATCATAAAAATTATTTGAAAGTTAAGTATTTTATGTTTATTATTTATTTTTTATTTTTTTAATTTCTAAAAACTCTAAACAAGATACATTAACTAAAATTCATTTAGAGTTCTCTTCAATATTTTTATTTCACTATTCCCCAGTAATATATCTACAAATTTACCGTTAACAGCAACATTATCTCTTTAAGGAATTTATCATAAACATGGCATAGAACTCATCATAATATAGTATTAATTTGTTGAAAGCGTTTTGCTTTATTGGTAAAATATACATAATAAATTATATATGCTCAAGGGAGATCATATACAGCATATTGACATATTGTTCTCAACCAAAGGAGGAAAATTAATGTTTAAACTAGTCAGAAAGTTTACAATCGTTATGTTAGTTACTTTAATAGGAATGTTTTCTGCAGCTCAGATTACCACTATCAGTGTTCATGCTCATGAGAATAAATATAATATAGAATCGTCGGAAAATATTGAAACTACAGAAGAAGATATTGCTGAACTTAGAAGTACCTTGGGAAGTGTAGAAGCATATATAGATATGGATGGAGATCAATTATTTAATGAAGAACTTGCACGTCAGAACAATGAAAGTCAAGAAGTGATTGAGGCTGGATTAACTTATAATGACATGATACTAACTGAACAAGGGGCTCTGACTAGTAGAAGCATTATAGATTATGGAAATTGGTGTGGACCTGGGGATAAAGGCTCCCCTCCTATCGATACACTTGATCGACAGTGCCAAAAACATGATAAATGTTATGAGCAAAATGGATGGGGAAATACAAAATGTGATATTAATTTTGTTCATAATATTGCCTCTAATTTTGGAAGTATAAAAGGAACTGGAGCTCAAGCTTATGCAATCGCTGCTATCATGACTTTTGCAGCTAAGGTCGGGGGTACCACAGCATTAGCTATTCAATACCCAATATTAGCGCCGTTCTTACCATAAGATAAGTATGTCTGAAAATAGCAAGTAGGTGATTCAAATGACTATCAGCAATTTGACAAATAATTGGAAAAACATGAATGGATTAAGTCGTACAGCTTTTGTAGCTGTTGGAACGCTGGTACTAACAATCATTATTACAGTAACATTAGATATAGGATTTGATTTTAACCTTCTCTCATGGACGCAATTGAACGATTTATATTTTCTTTGTTTAGGATTATGCATTATTGCTCGAGAATGGAAATTAATGATCTCGACAATAATTGTTATTAGAGTAATGTTTGCCCTTGTTGTTGGAATTGGTATGATGATTCCTTAATGGCCAGATAATCTTAGACAGTATTTTGCTAAACTACATCACACAAAACGTTAATTGAAGGTGATTAACATGAATGACAGACAACTAAAAACAAAGTGGGCACAGCTCAACTGGAGAAGCCGTATTGCTTATCTGTCAATTGTATTTGTTTTACTATTCATTCCATTTGTTAGAATTGTATTGGAAACATTATTTGGCGTTGAACTTAACAGCTTCCTTATCATTGTGATTGCCTGGGGATTCAGTGTATTAGCTAACCTAATTGCAGTAGAATGGAAATGGTTGATTTTCGCTGCCGTTGTTCCCATAGAGTTGTATTTATTTACCAGTCGAGTCATTGAATTACTCCCACTTTAACAGACGATGAACATCTAACTAACCCCCTCTACTTTTACTGCTGAAATCCTAGAGGGGGTTAGTTTATTTATTTAGCTACTTCCCACAACTGTCTATCTCGCAATTCTACTATCCGATTGCAGTTATGAGCAACTTCCAAGTCATGGGTGACAATTACCATTGACATACCTTGGCTGTTAATAGACTGAAATAGTTCCATAATATCTTGGCTGGTGGATGCATCTAAGTTTCCTGTTGGTTCATCAGCAATTAAGATGTCTGGCTTACTGACAAGCGCTCGTGCCAAAGCAACACGCATTTGTTGCCCACCTGATAAGTTAGCTGCCTTCTCGCTTGCTTTATCAGCTAATCCAATCTTCTCAACTATTGCCAGACTTCTCTCTTTTCGTTCAACCTTACTCACTCCGGCATATCCTAGTGGCATCTGGACATTTTCCATAACTGTCATATCAACTAATAAATTGTGATATTGGCACATATACCCAATATGCGCCATTCTCAGACTAAATAACTCTTTTGTTGTTAAGTGAGAAGTGTCTTCTCCTAAGAGTGAATACTGCCCATTATAATCAGTATCTAAGAGAGCAATGAGATTTAATAAAGTTGTCTTCCCTAAACCAGATTGTCCTACAATAGCCACACTCTCTCCGCATTTCATCACAAAATTGAGTTGTCTGAAAATATCTACTTCACTGCTTCCTTGTCGAAATGTTTTATGAATATTTGATAATTTAATAAGTGTCCCACCCATAAGATCTCCTTTCGATTAAATCAGCCAATTCGTCAATTTCAGTCGAGATAAGTTGTAAGTCATCCACACTGTATTAATCATAATGATGCTGATGACAATGAAACCCGTCAGTCCAACACTGCTTCCATGTGTGACAATTGGAAAGTAATCTGTTGACAACTCAGGTTGAATCAATCCCGCAGCGACAATTGACAAAAGAAAAGCACTAATCATCAAAATAGATAGCTCACTGGCCATTTGAATAGCTAATATTTGCCAAGTTGCACCGAACAAATGATGAATGATATAGGATTTTTGCCGTTTATGAAAAATTAACATCATGATTCCAATGATACCAAAGGCAATCATAATCATTGCCACATAGCCAATCCAACTAAACAGTTGAACGGTCGAACGCATATCAGCCACGCGACTATCGAAATGTCCGAGCAAATCAACCGCTTCATAGCGATTATTAGGATTAAGATGTGTCATCTCAGTCACTAAATCAGCTACGTCTGTTAATGAACTGCTTGTTTTAATAACTGGTATGCCTTCATCTTCACCATAGTGAGCTAAGTCAGATGCTAATATAAATAATGCATTGGACGTATCGATATCATCTGATCCAATCGCTTGAAATGGAATACGTTCCCTAGAAGGAACAATTGAATCATAAGTATACATTTTTTCCTCAATGACTACCTTATCTGAATAAAATGCTATCCCTTCTGTTAATGTCTGTCCATCAGCTTTTCCCAGTGAAACAATTACATCTTTATCTCCGTAAGCAACACCTTTTTCAACCGGTTGATCGGGAAAATATGTGTCGAAAAAGGCCTGATTACCTCTAACTAAATAAATACTTCCGATATCATCGTCAGTCGTCAAGTAGTTAATAAGCGACCGTTTATGATAAATAATGTATTGCCTATCCAGTAAATCATCAGGAACTGTCTGATTTAATAAATCCCCCTGAACAGATGAAATAGTGGTCAATTGATGGGACCTATCATACATCAACACATCGCGCCGATAAGCATAAGAGTGCTGTTCATTAAGACCCATCAAAATTAATGTCAAACAAATAACACACTGAGCAAAGATAAAGAGATACTTCCACTTCTCACGCCACAATTGA
This sequence comes from Dolosigranulum pigrum ATCC 51524, assembly GCF_000245815.1. GTDB lineage: Bacteria > Bacillota > Bacilli > Lactobacillales > Carnobacteriaceae_A > Dolosigranulum > Dolosigranulum pigrum. The sequence continues at coordinate 1,104,992 of NZ_JH601103.1, read as the reverse complement.
TGCATAACTTGACTAATCTGATAGCCCATATAACCCTCCTTACCCTCTCAATAATTGAATCGTGAGTCTTCTCCCTTGCCACCTACTTAGTATAGCAGCCAGCACACTGCTGACAATAATGATCAGTCCCCAACTGATCGTATAGACCGGCCATGTCAATTCAAAATAAAAAAAGACTGGAATAGACCCGCGAATTATATAATACACTCCAACACCCAGATGAAAACTGACCGTTACCAATAGTAATGTATCAACCAACACTAACAGCTGCCGTAGTTTTTCTCCTTGCCCGAATATTGTTCGAACCATATCTGCATGTCTAACTTGCTCTAAAGTTGCTGCCAACACTAACGACACATTCATTAGCATGATAAAGAGCAGGAATAACGTCACAACACTTATAATATTCTGGACACCTCGCGTCGATGCTTCTAATTCTCTCGCTCTATCAGCCAATGTCGGATTTGACTGATACTGACTAGAAACCTCTGATATATTTATTAAGTACTCTGACCGTCTCAAACTCGTCTGGAGTTGATTATCTACCTCATCAAAGTGAGTTACATATCGATTTTGCAATAACGGTTCTAATGTAAATCCAATTAAGTGATAGATGCTCTCTCCAATATGAATCTCATCACCAATCGCCAAGTTATGTTGCCGCTTTAAATTTTCTCCGGCAATGATAACATCAGACCGAGTATCAAATAATTGCCATAAGTCTCTTTCTGACTGAAGCGGTGGGATATAGTTATGATAGTGATTCGTTATACCAGACACCATATTGTAGTGATCTCCCACTAATAATTCATCTGTCAGTATCCGTTCTGCGTTAGGTGACATATCAGGGAACAAATCATTCGTATAATCTGTTATCACTAATACGTCCTCATCCCGGTACAACCAATCAATACGATTTATCTCAGCTTTAGCATCTAACCATTTACTAACAAACATAATTACAAAGATAAATCCAATTGCTAGAATAACTAATGACAACAATAGCGACTCTTTATTAGCTAAGCGCTGACGAAACTTACTTTCTAAAGCATACAATACTTTATTCATAGGTTATCCCTCCACGTTAATTACTTGTAGAATTGTATGCTGAACTACTAGATTTTTGGGCACATGCAACGAACATGAGACAAAGCATAGCCAGTAGACTTAAATAACCCCATTTCTTCATAGTTTCCTCCTACTTTGAAAGCTTGAAGATTTGATCATACTGGCGTCCAAGCACCAATATATCATGATTGTATTCTAATAACACCGGCGAATAGTCAACATAATCAGGATCGAACGTAGCAAGGGAATCAATGAGGTTTCCTTGTTTATCTAAACGGACAACACTATGTCTAAAGTACGTATAGGTTATAATATGATCATCTTTGAGTAGGAAATCTAGAGCTGTTAATTTATACGGTAACTCTACCTCTTCAACCAATTTATTATCAATTACTTTATATAAACTATTCTCGCCACTTTCAAATCCTTCAGAGTCATTATCTTTGTAATATTCACCTAACTCTAATGCGTATAGGTCACCGAATTCATCTTCATGAATACTCCCCGAAAAAAGTTCACCTATTTCACTCACTTGTTTTGACTCCAAATCTATCTTAAAGATATGAGCCGTTTTTTCTTGATTACTGTCATACGTCAAAAATAATGCGGTATCTTTTACGACTAAACTTAAAAATTCAGGTTCATGAATTTCAACTGGAAATGGAATAGTTTCCACTATCTCATGGGTTTGTTTGTCGACGTGAAGAATACTTTTAAGTCCTATATCAATAATATAGAGCGATTCCCCTTCTCCTGCTAATAACGTTGGCGATAGAATAGAGTCCTGCTCTATTTCATCAATTAATTCGTAGGATTCATTATACACATTAATCTTTCCCGCTTCTTCATCTGATAAATATAACTCATTATCAATAACAACTCCACCACCTACTGATTCTAAGGATAAATCCTGTAGAGACATTTCAGTAGAAGTATATGTGGAATTTTCAGCTATTTCATGGAATGATCCCTCTTCTAATTCCTCTGATTTAGACCCATTAATTATAGAACAACCAGATAAAGATATTGTGAGCAAAGCGCCAAAATAAATGATCTTTTTTTTCATTTTTTTCCTCCAAACAAGATGCTTCATGGTACAAACAGCATCTTTTATTTAAGTAATCGTTAGCATTTACATCCTAGATCCCTAGATAATTTTTTGTTCTATTTTGACAACATTAGCAACATTAACACATTTTCGTTTGTAATGTACAGTCTGAAGTAAAGATTTCTTTTTACCGGTCCATCTGTATTTTTGAGAGCAACAATTAATGTATCGAAATGATGAGCAACTATATAAAACGCTTTCTATGGATAAATAGTAGCATATTCTTCAAAAAAATACAATACTTTTTTCTTTGATTTTTTAATCCGCCACTCACCGAATTAATCCAAATCAAAAAACTTTCACCTATGAGGATGAAAGTTCATTACTAATTTTTTTATGGGTTGATCGACTTCGCTAAGACAGTTTCTACAACTGAACTTTCTTGTAGTGTCAACATTTGATCGCCGATGGTAGAAAAGCCCATATGCTGGTAAAAGGCTTGTGCATTCGTATTTTCCTTCAGACATTTCACTAATAAACCTTTGTATCCTAGCTCTTTCATCAATGTTTTGAATGCCACGACTAACTTAGCTCCATAGCCCCTACCTTGAGCAGATAGCGAGACGTATAAAGCGTACAATTCTCCATCAATAAAGGGAAATTGTGCTGTTTGTCGATTATTTCCACCGCCAATAAATCCAATTAGTTGCTGAGCGTCATTTTCAAGAACTAACATGTTACTCATCTGGATAGCTGCCAGCATACGCTGTGTCTGTGTAGCTTGATCCAGATTATCGAGAAGAGATTGGGGAAATATACCTTGATACGTTTCTCTCCAACTGTCTATGAGTACACAGGCTACCGCAAAAGCATCTGATTGTTTAGCATGCCTAATTTTCATAGTGATTCCTTTCCATATCTAATTTCTAAAAATTGATAGGCGTACTACTTTCAATTTTCACAAGCACCGAAAGCGTCATCTTGCTGTCGAACCAATCAATAAGGTTAAATGCCCAGCACATTTAACAACACTTCTTTCCTGAGCTTCTGAGTGATTGACTCCATCTATTTGAAGATTAACGCCATAGGATCTAAAATGGGAAATTAATTGTTCTTCTTTACCTTCTTTCTGGAGTTGTTTCAGCTGCTTTTAAAAGAGCATAGAGTTTCTCTTCTTCAAAATGCTGAATGGTTTGCATAATTTCTCTCTTCTGCTGACACCGTTTCTGATGGAAAAGCCAATGACAACATAGATGCACAACTACACGTCACAAATCATTTCGACACAACTGTTCTCATAAAAAACCCTCCTAAGGTTTTTTCTTTACTTCTCTACGTCTACTATGTTATCGTGAAGGCAAACAATATGAAAGGAATAACAATTATGAACTCAAAAAAAGTTAGGATAGTTACTACAATTCTTTATGGACTCACTGTTATTGGCATTTTAGTCAAATTCAATATGAGTATATTTACGGAGTCAATTGTATATCTTTTAGTCGGGTTGGGCGGATTATTCTTTACATACACGGAAAAAGAAAATAAACTCATATGGGGAGGAGGCATTATTATTTTAGCAGGAAGCATCATAATTCTGTTATCCATATTATTTTGAATTTTTCAACTCAAAATAAGAATCTCCCAGATGACCGAACACCAACCGTTCCGACATCTGAGGGATTCTTTTATTTTTTAAAATTAATTCTACCTAAACTTTTTGTTCATATATAGTACGTATAACACGTCAATAACTAATCCAACACCAAAAGCAAGATAATTGTTAGTGAAATGAGAAGTCACTGCTACGATGATAACTAGCAACAACCCGATAACTCGCGTCGTGTCTGTTATTTTATGCGCAACTTGTGTACGGAAATGCTCCTTTAATTGTTTATTTTTCTTTCTAATTAACCAGAAAATAAACGAAAGCAAAACAATTTCTACGACTAATAGTTTACCCGGTGAAAGCATATTTAAAATAGCTCCAATAAAGATAACGAACATCAGTCCAGTATATCGTTGGATTTTAGTCATAATTAATATTTTTTTCACCTCCTTCACTTCTAATTATATTCTAAAAAAATATTATGTAAAGGCTTTTATATTAAATAATTTATTATTTTTTATTTATAATTGCTTTATTTGTGACTATTATCATTTTTTGATAAAATATAAAATGTAGAATGAGTGTAATGGAGGAGAATAGTGATGGTAAGTGCCTTAATTGTATATGCAAGTTTAACGGGAAATACGGAGGAAGGTGCCGAGATTTTAGAAGAGGCTTTTGTCGATCTAGATGTTGATGTTGAAGTACTAGAGAGTACGTTCGCAGATCCTGAAGATTTCTTAGATTTTGATATTGTCATCGTCGGAACCTATACCTATGGAACTGATGCTGATTTACCAGATGAGATTGTTGATTTTTATGAAGAGTTAGCCGAAGTTGATTTAAGTGGTAAAATATTTGGCACGTTCGGTTCGGGAGATACATTCTATGAGAAGTTCTGTCAGTCCGTTCTTGACTTCGATCAGCAATTCGAACGAACTGGCGCAACACGTGGTTCTCAGCCGGTCTTATATAATCTATATCCCGAAGAAGATGACATTGTAGCACTGGAGAACATGGCAAAAGAACTTGTTGAAGCGACTAACTAATTATATAATAGTCAGAAAAATTGAGTTACATGAAGAGATATGCTACACTTATATAAATAACTTTAAGGAGTGTTACTATGGTGCTAGATAATTTTGATCAGTTAATTAAAAAATACGCTAATTTAATTGTAACAACAGGAATTAATGTTCAAGAAGGACATACCGTTCACTTGAGTGTCTCGGTAGATAATGCACAGTTAGGCCGTGCGATTACGAAAGCTGCTTACGAGAAAGGCGCGCGTGAGGTTATTGTTGATTGGAGCGACGACCCACTATCTCGTTTAAGCTTCGAGTACCAATCAAAAGAGACGCTAACTGATGTGCCCGACTACCGTATTGAAAAAATGAATTACCTGTTAAAGCATGGAGCAAGTCGTGTTGGAATTATTTCCAGCGATCCGGATAACTTAAATGGTATCGATGGTGAAAAGATTGCAGCCGCTCAAAAAGCAAATGCAGAAGCATTAAAACCCATGCGAGAAGCTTCTCAAGCGAACAAAATTAGTTGGACGCTGGGTGCTGCTGCTTCGCCAGAATGGGCTGCCAAAGTATTCCCTGACTTAGAGACTGAAGAAGAGCAAGTGGATGCTCTCTGGGATGCGATTTTTAAAGCCATTCATCTATACGACGAAGATCCTGTCGCAACTTGGGCGAAAAAAGATAAAACCTTAACAACAAAAGCCGATGAACTTAACGATGAACAATTCGTAGCACTCCACTACACTGCCCCTGGAACAGACTTAACAATCGGCTTGCCTGATGGTCACCGTTGGGAAGGAGCCGGTAGTGACAATGTTCGTGGCGAACGCTTCATGGCCAACATGCCAACTGAAGAAGTCTTCACTGCACCGGATGCTAATCGTGTTGACGGAAAAGTTGTCTCTACAAAGCCACTAAGCTATGCCGGATCTGTCATTGAAGGGATGGAATTCGAGTTCAAGGATGGAAAAGTTGTCTCCTTCTCTGCTGACAAGGGGCAAGACGTTATCGAAAAATTACTTGAACAAGATGAAGGAGCTTCTCGTTTAGGTGAAGTGGCGCTCGTACCGCATGAGTCCCCTATTTCACAGTCTGGTTTAACTTTCTTCAACACATTGTTCGATGAGAATGCTTCAAACCACGTTGCTCTAGGTTCAGCTTACGCATTCAGTCTCGAAGGTGGAACCGAGATGAGCGAGGATGAATTAAAAGAAGCTGGCTTGAACCGTTCAACCACACACGTTGATTTTATGATTGGATCAGCCGACATGGATATCGATGGTATTAAAGCAGACGGCACTCGTGTTCCTATTTTCCGCAATGGAACTTGGGCCTAACACAGTCTAAATAATTAACAAAGCCCTCGTACTGACAGCATTATTGTTGTCGGTACGAGGGCTTTAGTTTACCTATTCAACTAGTGGACCTCCCCTTCATAGAGGAAATGTGTTGGTTCTGTTGTATTCTCATTAACGGTATAACTCTCTATGCGCTGGAGCCCTTTATAGTCATAGAAACCATAATTACACCATTTATCCGTAAATAAGCAATAATGCTCTATATGTTGTTGCTTAAACTCTTCTTGGATAAGTTGCCATAACCCTGAACCAATTCCCTTGCCTCGGTTTGCTGCGGATACAATAAATAAAACAGCTTCGGCCTCATAATGGCTAGTTATTTTATGTTTCATTGCTTGATTAGCGCTGTGTCTGTTCTGAAAAATTTGAGCTAATTCAGCCACTATCGGTGATTCTTCTGTTATCAGTGTTAGAATATTAGCCGTGATATCTTGAGTAAACATTGCTAACTTAGGCGCGTTAGCTTGAATGCGGCCTAAAATAACCCCTACAATTTCGTCATCCTTAACGGCAACATAGCCAAATGATGACTTCATTAGACAATTATGTAAATCTAATTGAACAAAGGCTTGCGTTATTTCCCGATCTTTCGCTACATAATGGTTATACCATTCATTTTGTAATAATGCCTGTAGCCCATCATAATCACTCACTTGAATCGGACGATAGTTTATCTCATTCATTATCAGTCTCTCTCCTTTCGATAGCTTCTCCATTATAAATTAATGTTACCTGAATGTCAGCACGAATTGTATTAGAAATAGTACAATACTTGTCATGACTTAATTGTAAAGCACGCTCAATACGATTTTTGGGAATGTCAGTGACAATATGAACTACTAAATCGATTGATTCGATGCGGTTCGGTAGATTATCTGCTTTATGGGCTTCAAGTTCCAATGTCAATGATTCAACGGCTGTTTCGTAATTTCTTAAAGTTGTCATCAAGGAAATTCCCATACAACCACCCAATGAACTGAGCAATACTTCGACCGGTGTTTGGCCGTTATGTGTCCCGCTAATGGGATATCCCGCATCTAATTGCACCGCATGTCCATCTGATTTATCGGTAGCTCTAAATTCCAAATTCGACTGCCATGTTAATTCTACTCCCATAATAGACTCACTCCTTCTTCTCTTCTAGCTAGTACTTGCACTCAATAAGAAAGATAGCCTATATCGTACAGGCTATCTTTATCATCCACTATCAATTTAAAATAACAGTTACAATTTCAATCCGATTATTTAAGCGTACTGGAATCGAAGCATTTCCCATCCCTCGGGTAACGATCATTCGCTTTGTTGGTTGATCATCAGCTACGAACAAACCGTAATCATAGGCCGGTAGTAATCCTTGAGTGGTCGTGATCAATCCCCCGAAGTAAGGTAAGACAATTTGCCCACCCAATGTGTGCCCAGAAAACGTTAAATCAGGTGCTTTAGCGGCATCTTCCAAGTACTTATCAAAATACTCGGGGTGATGCGCTAATAATATTTTAGGTTTATCAATCATCTCTGCATCTAGTTCAATATTTTTTAAATATGGATCAGCTATATTATTCATATCCCCGCGTTCAGCAAAGCCCATCAATACAAGCCCCTCATGCGGCTGTTCATTCTTGAAAGTTGCATAAACCGCATCATCAATTAATAAATGAGCGCCACTCTCGACCAACAATTGTCCTAATTCATCGAAGCCTATATTTTCAATATCATGATTTCCTGTCACAACGTACGTAGGGGCCTTCTGACAAAGACTCTCGAAGAATTCCTTCACCGGTGTCTCTTCCAAATATTCCACGGTAGAATAAATTGTATTCCCCGTCACCACAATCATATCTGGTTCTTGTTTTTCAATCTTTGATAAAATTGTATTGACAAATCCATTATTCATATTCGCTCGGAAATTCAAATCTGAAATATGGACAATTTTCTTCCCGCGTAAATCGGTTGGTAGATTTGCTACTGTTAATTTATACGCAGTTACGTTAATAAAGCGATTTTGATAGAAAAAATAAATTCCTAGTAGTATAATCGCAACGATAATAATCCAAAACATTCCTTTACCTCCCAGTATTTATCTCATGGTACAGTCAATCTTGCCATGTTTTAATAAACTTTTTCATCATGCTGTATCATTCATAATATCGGACGACAACCGTGCACCATCGATTCGTCACTGCAAAGTTGACGGCCTCCTTACTGATTATAGCATAAAAAATTAGCCCAATGAACATGGATTTTGCCGTTTTATGTAAAAAATGCTGCACAATCTCATGTGCAGCGTTCGTATTAAGTGCTTGAAGTTGTGTGTTGCCGTTTCAGTTCATAGATAAATCCTAATAGTTGTAACGTCAAAATAGGCATTAAAGCTACCATTGCAATCATCCCGAATCCTTCAATCATAACGGAAGCAGTTGGAATGGTATCAGCAGCTCCTTGGATAAAAGCCAGAATGAAAGTTGCTGTAATCGGACCCGTAGCTACACCACCTGCATCAAAAGCCATACCGACAAATATCTTGGGGACAATAAACATCAATCCAATGGCGATAGCATAACCCGGTAATAAAATATGCCACAATTTTAATCCAGGAATTAACATACGTAAGACAGCTAAGAAAATTGCTATTCCCACACCGGAAGTCAGAGCAATTAATATCGGACGGCGCTTAATCGCTCCTGAAGTAACATCTTCAATTTGAGTCGTTAAAATGTTTGTTGCCGGTTCAGCTAGTATCGTCACAACTCCCATTACAGCTCCAACAATAGCTAACTCAACATACATAGCTTCACTAGCAATACGGTGTCCAATTATACGTCCAATATCCATAAAACCAGCATTCACACCCGTTAAGAAGATAACGAGTCCTGCAAAAACATAGATCGAGCCGATCCAAATTTTTTGTAACACTCGCTTAGGTACCTTAAGCTTGAATTTTTGATAAAAATAAAATAGGCCGACAATTGGCATGATCGTCATCAGAACATCTTGCAATTGTTTTATGAATACTGATATATAGCGTGTAAGTAAGGATGTGTCCCCATCTACTTCAATAGACAATGAGCCTGTAAGTTCTCCAATGGGCATCAGTAAATTAAATAACATCACCGCTATAATGGCTCCAACAGAAGCAATCGCCACTAACCCAAAACTGTCATTATTTGATTGTGAGGTGCCTTTTTTCAAGTTAGCCACACCCGAAGCCATCGCGAGCACAAAAGGTACAGTAATAGCGCCTGTTGTTGCTCCAGATGCATCAAAGGAAATCGAAATAAATTCTTCAGAGGTAAAAATTGCCATCATAAACACTAAACTATAAGCACTTATGAGTATTTTAATTAATGACCAATCATACACAATTCGCAACAACCCAATAACTATCATAATGGCTAGTCCTACTGAGACAACACTTACAATCGCCATGGCATTAACAGCGCCGCCGGATATAGCAGCAATTTCCTGTCCTAATACATTAATACTAGGCTCAGAGGCCGCAATCAAAAAACCTAGCACAAAACCAAATATGACAACAATGCTCACCTTATTAGATCGAGCAATACCTTTTCCCATTTGCTCACCAATTGGGGTGATAGCTAAGTCAACTCCCGTCAAGAAAATAGTCATTCCCGCCATAATAAAAAGAGTGCCGACAGAAAATGCGAGTAGTGCCTCTTTAGGTAAATCAACAATAAAAAAATGGATAAGTAAAACTAAACTATACGTTGGGATAACTGCTTGCAGCACCTCACGAAATTTTTGCGTTAATATATTCACTTATTTATCATCCCTCCTATTCATAAATACCACGTAATTCACTGATATCTAACGTAAACATAACACCTGAGTTTTCTTGTTCGATATTTAGATGATCAGCAATACCGTTCATAATGGATGGAGCCTGAGCAGTCGCTGTAATAATTAATAAAATATCTTTTTCTGGTTCAATTTCCATATTAAAAACTGTTGTGATATCTTTTGAACTCGCTCCACGCCCATGAATAATGGTGCCTCCTGTCGCACCACGATCTTCGGCAACAGTCATCACTTCTTGAGCGGTTCCACGTTCAACCACTGTAAAAATTGCTTGATACATTGACTGGCTCTCCCTTTCTGTCTGCTTTAATGGGGTTCTTCGTTCCTTCTGGCGATTTGATAAGCCTAGTACGTTATTTAGCGGTAATTGGGCACCGATGCCATGATGTTTTTTATACATTTGTTTTGTTCTAGCAATATGATCTAATACTTTGGTCGCCATGGCAGTCGGGGTTAAAATTAAGCATATTTCACGACGGACACTATCAAGGCAAAGCTTTCGCAAGAAACCATTTTTAATTGTTCCCTCAGCTGGAATAATCGTTCCTCCAGCAACTCCCCGCTGCCGGGCATCAATCATTAACTGTTTGGATTCATGTTCATTTACTATAAATACCAATAAATCCATTGCTAAATGCTCCATATTCACACCTCTTATCTTTTTATGTTATTTATAACATAAAATGTGTCGAAGACAATTGCACTCTCCAACACATTTTATTTATATTTAAAACGTCATTCTGTGAACCAAGATTATTTTGCTGTTTCTTCATTTAAAATACGATTAACTTTTTCGACTTTTCGCTTCATTGTCCCAGAATGACCTGGACGAACATCGGCTTTTACGTTTACAATTGTCCGAATACCGCGATCAGTTAATACTTGTGTCGCTTCTTTCACAATCGCCATCACTTCATCCCAGGGTCCTTCAATTTCAGTAAACATGGAATACGTTTGGTTCGGTAAGTGTGATGAGCGAATCACTCGAATAACTTCAGCAATTTGTGGAGCTAGTTCTTCTTGACTAGCAATGGGGGCAATGGATACTGCTACTAATGTATTCATATCTGACATCTTTATTCCTCCACCAGTTCAAATTCATTATCAGCAATTTCTTCTGGCGTTAAGTTATGCAAGTAATCTAAGAAGCGAGCTTGGAAAGTACCCGGCCCCTGACTGTCTGCAGCTGCTTTCTCTGAAGCTTTCTTAAAGACTTGTACGCCGGTAAGTGCTGCTATGAATGGATCTTCAACTTGAGTAGCGTAGATAGCAATGACTCCACCGAGTGCACAACCTGATCCGGTAATATTGGCTAATATTTCATGACCGCCCTTGACACGTACGACACGTCGTCCATCAGTAATCAAATCCTCTTTTCCTGATACGACACAGACTCCTTCAGTATGTTCAGCAATTGATTTAGCCGCTTCAGTTGCTTCTTCGACCAGTTCGGTTGAATCTACTCCGCGAACTTTTGAAGCAGCTTGTCCACCTTCTAAGCCCCAAAGCCCAGCTAAGGCTAATATTTCAGAAGCATTTCCTTTAATAATAGTTGGTTTATAGGCATTGAATTGGCGCAATAAACGTGTGCGCAATGATCCAATTCCGACTGCAACTGGATCAAGTACCCAATTTTTGTGGGTATCTGACAGTAAGCGACCAGCTTGCGGAAGCGTATCTTCATAAATAGGTAAAATAGTCCCTAAGTTAATGTAAAATGAGTCTCCTTTTTCAACAAGTGTTTCTGCTTCATCTGGCATGTAGACACAAGAGGCAGACCCACCGACAGCAATTTGTGCATTGGCTACAAAATTAATGGTCACCGTATTCGTAACGGATCCGACCATCGGATTATTTTTTTTCACATCTTCGACACACTGTATGATTCCTTGTTTCAATTCACTGACCATTATAATATTCCAGCTCCTTAAATTCTAAAATGATATCTTATTAACTATTATAGCGTAAATCAGGCAATATTTAAACTACAAGCGATTTAACAAAGGGGTTCGCTAGAGATAATGCAATAAAAACCGGACGTTCTTTAACTTATTGTGCAATATCTTTAATTAATTGTCCTTCTTCATTGTAAACAAACTGACGTGCTTGTTTAACATTTCCCATGGCTTTGATTAGACGATCACGATAAGGTTCAGCTAATTCATCAAACAAAAATGTATAGTCATCTAAACTCAACTGTTGGCGCTTAGCATCTATTTCACCTTTTGTACGTACGGTATAGCTAGTTGATGGCAGAGACCCTTCAATCTCTTCTTTTTCAATGCGATAGAAAGAAAACTCATCAATGTAGGAAATTTCCAGCGCACCCGTGTTAGTTCGGTATGCTTCATAATCATAATTTTCTCCATTAATTTCCCACCAAGCAATAATAGCCTCTTTCGCTGCTTCCTCGCTCTTATATGTGCCGTGTTCTTTACGTACGTTATCACGCTTATTAATCCAGTAAGTAGTATACACTGTCTGACTCATCTCGATCCCATCCTTCTATGCTATTTTCTCTATTATAACGTATATCTGTACCCGGTTACAATTATTTCCCTTGAAGTCATGCTTGATCCCCGTCATTTATGAATGATTGAACATCTCCAGCAGCATATAAGATCAATATTGTTTTTCCGTCTTAGTTATGATAAAAGTAAACGATCCGATAACTCAGAGTGATCTGCATGTTGGCTGAAGTGTCTCAGTAATTCAGCGCTAGTAAGTGATGCCTTATCTTCTCCGGCAATATCAAGTGCAATCTGCCCACGATGCAACATAATCAATCGATTGCCGTAATGAATCGCATCCTCTAAATTGTGAGTAATCATTAAAGCCGTGATGTCCTCTGATGTAACTCGTTCATTAGTTAATTCCATTACAGTGTGCGCTACTTGAGGATCTAGTGCCGCTGTATGTTCATCAAGAAGCAAAATTTCCGGTGTTTGAATAGTTGCCATTAACAAGGCGATTGCTTGACGCTGACCTCCTGAGAGATATTGTACTTCTGTATCCAACTTATCTTCTAATCCCATGTGTAGTGAGGCGACTAATGTTTTGAACTGCTGGCGAACTGCTTGGTTCATCCCAAAGCGCAAGCCTCGTTTTTGTCCACGTAAGGCAGCAATTCTTAAATTTTCGGCAATGGTCATTCGTGGTGCTGTTCCCATAGTTGGATCTTGAAAAACTCGTGCCATTTTTGTTGCCCGCTGTTGTTCTGACTGATGTGTAATGACTTGGCTTCCTAAGCGGATATCACCTGAATCCGGCGTTAAATTTCCTGAAATAATGTTAAGTAACGTTGACTTCCCAGCACCATTTCCACCGATAATTGTTATGAAATCACCAGGATAAACTGCTAAATTAAGTGATTGAATAACGTGAGTTTCATTCACCGTTCCCATATGAAAGCTCTTATCTATATGCGTTAAACTTAAAATAGGTTGTCTTTTCATCGTTGTTCCTCCTGACGATATGTTGAAAACTGCATTCCATATTTATGCCACATTGACGGCAATATCATAATAATAGCTAATAAAATAGCTGAAATGAATTTTAAATCATTGGGGTTTAAACCTAGCGAAAGAGCCCCCGAAATAATTAGTCGATAGATAATAGCCCCTAAAGGTAGCGATATTAAGCGTGGTAAGAACGCAATATTACTCATCGTGACTTCAGCAATCATCACAGACGCTAACGCGATAACAATTGTTCCAATCCCCATACTAATATCCGCATAGCCACTATGCTGTGCAATTAAAGCACCAGATAGTGCCACTAATCCATTAGACAACATCAAGCCCGTTATTTTCATCTGATGTGTCCGAATGCCCAATGATATAGCCATTCGCTCGTTATCTCCCGTCGCAATCAAAGCTTGCCCATAGTCGGATAAGAAGAAAGCATATAATATAACAATAAAGAAAATTAAGAGAATCATTCCTATTATTATTGAGTTATAATAGTCATTCATGCCTGTCAGAGACGTTACACGCGGTTGATTTAAGAGACTAATATTTGATCGCCCCATCACACGCAAATTAATTGAATACAGTCCGGTCATGGTTAGAATTCCGGCCAAGAGCGGTTGAATGCCGCCTTTTGTAATGAGCAATCCCGTAATTAATCCCCCCATCATCCCTGAAAGAAGAGCGATTAAAGTGGCATAATAAGGATTTAATCCATTAGTAATTAAAACAGCTGCTACACTTGCTCCGAGGGGAAAGGTTCCTTCCATCGTTAAATCAGCTATATTTAAGATACGAAAAGAAATAAATAAGCCGAGTGCCATAACTCCCCACAGGATGCCTTCTGCTACAGATACAATAATTAAGTTCATCTTATTCTCCTTTCACTTTTTCACGCACGGTATCCGGCAAATGAATGCCCAGTTTATTCGCTTGTACTTCATTAACAATTAAGTCCAGTTCACTTGGGAATTCAACTGGCATCTCATTAATCTTTTCACCCTTCAAGACTCGCGCCGTCATTTTCCCAGTAAGATATCCCAAATTGTATTGATTAAGGCCCATTGTTGCCAATCCTCCTTGCTCTACCATCGTATCCACTACCGGAAAAATAGGTGTCTTCGTACGATTTGCTATCTCTACTAAGGTCGGAAAGGCACTAGCAATCATATTGTCCGTCCCAACCCAAACCGCATCTACTTGCGTTAATAATTGTGTTGCAACTTGTGCTAAATCATTGGTTGAACTAATAGTTGCAACTACTGGCTCTATCCCAATAGATTGCATATATTCCGCCGCTTGTTCACTTTGTTTCCTTGAATTATCTTCAGCAGTTGAATAAATGATTCCTATCTTCTCTACATCAGGTAAAATTTCTTGCATTAAATCGAGTTGTTCTTTGATCGGTGTTCGATCAGAAACACCAGAAATATTGCCTCCAGGGTGTTCTAAATTTTCAATCAACCCAGCATTTACCGGATCAGTCACTGCTCCCATCACAATCGGAATATTTGTTGATGCATTAGCCAGTGCTTGGACAGCAGGCGTGGCAATTCCGATCATAACATCAGCATCTTCTCGCACAAACATTTGCGACATCGTACTTAAGTTATTTTGGTCTCCTTCTGCATTTTGGAATAATAATGTCATGGACTCTCCGTCTATGAATCCTTCTTCCGCTAAAGCATCAATCGTTCCTTTCTTAATATCATCGAGTGCAGGATGGCTAACCAATTGTAATAACCCAACAGTTGGTAGACGGCCTTCAATTGAGCTACGTTCCTCAACAAAGATGGCCCCACCAACTAGCACCAACAATACCGCAATTACTCGAAACACTTTCTTCATAACATCACTCCTTCTATATTTTTTATACAAAAAAAGACAACCATTCATCTACGGTTGCCTAAAAAATATAGAAAACCGCACAGACTCTATGATCCATGCGGTCGATAATGTTAATACTCACCCCATAGATACATCCCTTCAATTGAATGAATGGCTGCATCTACGTCAAAACTTAAGACACAGCATCTATACGGCTTTGCCAACGTATTCTATTTAATTGTTTAGCTTGTCCGATCAACATCGTGTCTCCCCATTTCTTTTTTGTATACATTAATAGTACACTGCTTGTATTAAAATGTCAATTAATTTTTCAAAAATTTTAATCTTTCTAAGGGTATTTTACCTTATTGTTGCACCATAGATTTTATCGGTTCAAAACTTCGGCGATGAATCGGACAAATACCAACTTTTCTTAAGGCTGCTAAGTGAGCAGATGTCCCGTAACCCATATTAGAGTCAAAATCATAGGCAGGATATTGTTGGCTGAAGTCAGTCATTAATTGATCACGATATTCTTTAGCAATAATACTGGCAGCCGCAATGCTGTTACTATGGGTGTCCCCTTTAATAATAGATTGTTGTGGTATATCGACTGCAATTGTCATGGCATCAATTAATAAATGTTCAACTGGATGGTTGAGTTCAGCAACTGCTCGCTCCATAGCTAACTTAGTTGCTTGATAAATATTCAGTTGGTCGATTTCTTCTGGGGTAGCTTGAGCAATTGTTACGGCAAGTGCTCGTTCATTAATTGTATCTACCAACTGTTTTCGTCGGGTTGCACTCAATTGTTTCGAATCATTTAAGCCCAGTATTGGTTGGGACGGATCTAGAATAACGCAAGCTGCTACGACGGGGCCAGCGAGCGGACCGCGCCCCACTTCATCCACACCACCAATCAATGTAATATTTTCATCATACAACTGTTGTTCGTACTTATTCCGTATTTGAAAATCTACTTCGAGTTGTGCATGTTTCTCCTGTTTTTTTTGCCAGCGTTTGAGCGCTTGTTGCACACCTTTGCGCTGATCATTTTGCAATTCCTTTATAACAGGATGATTCGCATCTTCCATAGTCTGCAATAAAGCTTCAATTTCTTTAATTGTCTGATGAGCCATCTGAATCCCTCATCAATGCTGGAGTTTCCAAAGAGAATGGACCGAGTAAACCTTTGCGGACTTCATAAATCATCATCTCAGCGCCACGTTCATAATCATCGCGGTAACCTCTTTTTTTCGTAATGAGCATCAATAATTCAGGCAATGGCATTTCTGTCTCTAATTTTTTATCAAAATTATAACGTTTAGCTAAACGCCCCGGATAGTGTTCGGTGAAGTATGCCATCATAAAGAGTGCCACATCATCTAAGTGAAGTAGTGTATCTTTAATAGCGCCTGTCACCGCTAGACACTTACCTACTCGTTGATCTTCAAATTTAGGCCAAAGAATTCCTGGCGTGTCTAATAACTCTAATTTATTTTTGTATTTAATCCATTGCTGCGCTTTAGTAACGCCCGGACGATTTCCTGTTTGGGCAATATTTTTGCCCGCAAACCGATTAATCAATGTTGATTTACCTACATTAGGAATCCCCACACTAACCGCACGAATCGCTCGTGGTCTTAAGCCTTTATCTATCCGTTTTTGTTTATACTCAGTTAAGACATCATCGGCTGCTGCTAAAATAGGACTGACATCTTGATTACGCTTTGCGTTATAAGGAACAACTGCAATATTATTTTCTTTATAATAGGTTAGCCATTGTGAAGTGATTTGTGCATCTGCTAAATCTGATTTCATCAAAATTTTGACACGTGGTTTGTCTCCAATAATTTCATCAAGTGATGGATTCGAACTGGATAAAGGAATACGGGCATCTAATAGTTCGAATACTACATCGACTAGTTTTAATTTTTCTTGAAATTCACGTGTTGCTTTGGCCATATGACCGGGAAACCATTGAATTGTCATCATCTATCACCTTTCCATTTAAATATAAATCTTTTTGGTTGTTGTGTTTCGTAACGTTAACATAAAATGAGAGCTAAGCTACATAACATGGACTAACTATGATCTAGCTAGACACATGCTCGTTCACTTAGCCCCATTAGTATCAATATAAGAAGCCGACTTCTGATAATGGCCAGAGTTGTAGTCTTGTTTCACCAGAAATTGCTTCTTCTGAAATGAAACCAAAACTTCTTGAATCTCGGGAATTTACCCGATTATCTCCCATGACAAAATACTGTCCTTCTGGTACGGTTTCTTCTCCAGTAATATCAACCATCGAAAAATTAGCGGTATACGTTCCTGGATAGGCATCGATAATCTCATTCAGGTATGGTTCATCAACTGGTTCGCCATTTAGATAGAGTTGATCTTCAGTAAATTCAACATGATCGCCTGGTATTCCGATCACACGTTTAATATACTGTTTATCCGGTTCATCCGGCGAATCAAAAACCACAATATCAAAGCGCTCAATCGAACTTATTTTGTTAGAAATCAGTCGATCATTCGGTTGCAATGTTGGCGCCATCGATTGCCCATCAATGCTAACTTGTGCGAATAAAAATGTTTGTATCAGAAGGAATATACCTAAAATAACACCAACATATATTAGCGTACTGATAATCTCTTTCCCTAACCAAACAAGCGTTGACTCTTCCGATTCATGTTTGCTCATTCGTGAAGACATTCTGTTGGTGTTCTGTTCTCGGTTACTTGCCATATCATTCCTTCTTTCTATAAGGGTTATTTAATTTGACTCATTAATCTTGAAGTTTGTCTACTGCATAATCATATTGATCATCATGTTCACTGAAGTATTCTTGAACAAGTCGCATTAAGGTCATTGCTGTACTATCATGCACAACGCCAGTTACATTTAATTGATGCTCCGTTTGAATTTGTTCAATGGCAGTTTTAGTCTGTTCAGTAAATTGATCACTAACCATTACATCATAACCTAACATGTTTAATATGCGGTTAATATTCTCAACTTCTTGTGATTGATCACCAAGTTTATACGTTGCTTCAGCATCAACGATTAATAAATCACCATACTGGCTACGCTCTACTTCTTCATCTGGCATTACACCTTTTTCATTAATAAAGTCTCCTGAAGCTGTTAGCCATATTTGGTGGGTAAACTTCACTTCCGTATGGCCACTTAGTTCCTGGATCGTTTGAACTGTTCCTTTACCATAAGTTGGTGTTCCAATAATAGGATAACCAGCATGCTGCATAGCTCCTGCTAAAATTTCTGAAGCACTTGCACTACCTTCATTCACCAACAGTACCGCTTCATATTGACTACGATCAAACTTGAAGTCACCATATTCATCACTGGCAAGGAATACATGCGGTTGTTCCGTCTCATCAGCTTGAATTTGCATAATCGGCTCACCGTTATTCACGAAAATATTGCCCATCTTTATTGCCACATCAAGTAGCCCACCTGGATTCCCTCTAACATCAAAAATAAATTTCTCAACATTTTGCGACTGCAACTCTTTAATCGCTGCAACGAGTTCATCATAAGTTGTCGAATTAAAACGTGTAATATGAACATGCCCAATTGATTGATCACTTTCGTCAATGTTGGTTTTAACAGATTCAAGTGGGATGGTGTCCCTTGTTACTGCAAGCGTAAATTCTTCCTCATTACGACGCAGTTTTAAATTGACCTCGGTGCCTTTCTCTCCTCTAATCAGTTGAACGGCTTCAGTCACATTTAGATCTTGAACAGACTGTCCATTGACTTCTAAAATTAGGTCATCCGCTTGTAAGCCGGCTTTATCAGCTGGTGAGTCAGCAATCGGCGACATGATACGAACAGCATCCCCATCTTTCATCACCTCTGCACCAATGCCTTCAAAAGAACCGCTAATAGAATCATTTAATTCGGCCGTATCCACACTATTTAGAAATGCTGTATGGGGATCGCCTAATGAGTCGGCCATTCCTTCCAGTGCTCCCTCAATTAAGGTCTTAGAATCAACCTCTTCGTAATAGTGATTCATCAAGGTATGATACATTGCCTCAACGTCATCTAATGACAACTCATCATCAAGGGGTTGCCCAGTCACGGTGATACTAGTGGAGCCTGACTGACGAGCAGGACTTCCTTGCCATACCCCGACAAAATAAGCTCCACCCGCTCCTAATACACCGATAATAGCAACAACAATAAGTGATATAATATAATTGGTCTTACTAACAGTTTGTTTCTCTTCGGTCATTCCACACCATCTCACTTCTTACTGATCATTTATGAAACAATACATTAATTTTATGTTTCAATAGTTATTAGATATTTATAGACGAGTAGCTGCTTCTAGCGCAATAATCATCATATCCTCAAAGGTTGTTTGACGCTCTTCTGCTGTTGTTTGCTCACCTGTTATTAAGTGGTCACTGATGGTTAACATAGCGAGAGCTTTTTTATTATGTTTAGCTGCTACAGAGTATATACCAGCAGCTTCCATCTCAACAGCTAACACACCATAATCAGCTAACTTCTGAGAATCAATTTCGTCATTGTAGAATCGGTCAGCAGACAAGACATTTCCGACACGAATATTCATTTCTTTTTCTGTACCAATGTCATATGCCGTTCTTAATAAGTCAAAGTTCGCTAATGGAGCATAATCTACTTGACCACCAAAAATATTGCGGTGTAAGCTAGAGTCTGTTGTGGCTCCTTGTGCTAATACCACATCACGAATTTGGATGTCTTCTTTCATTCCACCAGCAGAACCAACACGGATTAAGACCTCAACATCATACTCTGTAATCAACTCTTCCGCATAAATCATTGCACTTGGCATACCCATGCCTGTTCCTTGGACAGAAACACGGACACCTTTGTATGTCCCTGTGAAGCCAAACATATTACGCACGTCATTGTATTGCTCAACATCTTCTAGGAATGTCTCAGCAATATATTTTGCTCGCAATGGGTCTCCTGGTAATAAGACAATTTTTGCGATATCCCCTTTTTTAGCATTAATGTGTGGTGTTGACATAGTAAATCTCCCTTTCTTATTGTGTTTGTTTTTTATCCATATAGCGTTGCCATGCTTCATCGAAAAGTGTCATACTCTCAACATAATCAACATGCGTTTCTAAATAACGACTTATTTCGTCATAATCGGTGGATGTTTTGGGAAACATCCCATCTGCTGCAATAGATCGAGCAAGTTTCGACAAAGCTGTAGGTGTTACGGTGTTGCGTTCGGTTAAAATATAATGATAAAACGATTCTCTCACCCTATCATCTACCTCCTCCAGTATATCATTGAAGACCATCTTTAGGCAAATAAACCGACAGCTCCAATTGATCAGCCGGTAAATCAATGACTTCAGCTCCGAATGAAATCCCATTATCAAGCGTTAGTTCAGTTAAGTTCACACCGATATAATTCGCTTCTGCATTGATAGCAATAAAGTCAGGAAATGTATCACGCGTTGATAAAATCGTCAAAATAAGTTCCCGCGGCAATTCAAAATTGCTCACTGTAATCGATTCAATATTTAGCTGGATATTGCCATTATCGAGTACTTCTGGAGTTGTCTGCATCTCGAACGGATACGTCATTCCTAAGTACGATACATTCCCTGCCACATAGAGACCATCTTCTTGCAGATTAATATCATAATGGAAATTCTCATCCTGATTCATCTGAGCTAAATATTGATCAATAAAGTGTTCAGCATTCTCACGCGTCGCCTCCACCTTGATATGAGCAACTTCGCCTGCCTGTTCTCGTGACGCTTGATTAATCGACGTCGAATCTGCTGACACAAAAAAAGCTACATAAATATACAGCCCCACAATGAGAGCAAAAATCGTCAAGCAAATATATTTCCAAATATTGAATGATTTTTTCTGTCGTTTTCGTCGACTCATTTTCGTCCTCCTTCCTAAAACAAGTCAAAACATATTATTTTAAGTGAAAAAACGCCACTACACATAGTGGCGTTTTTTCACTCAGTTATGATTAGTCATTAAAAGCATCTTTAACTGCGTTTTTTGCCCCTTCAAAAGCATCTTCAGCTTTTTCTTTCAAGTCTTTCGCTGTATCTTTTGCTTTAGAAGCAGCTTGTTGTGCTTTACCTTCTAATTCTTTCCCTTTATCGTCAGTCGCTTTCCCTTTAACTTCTTTAGCTTTTCCTTTTACATCATCGCTTAATGGCATATGAATCATCCTTTCATTGTTATATTAGAATTATAAGTCAATTAATCCCCTCAATCAACTCAAATCATTTGAAAAAAATATGATTTATCCTTAATTCTCTGAACGGGCGGCAATCACTTCAATCTCAACAGCACCACCTAAGGGTAAGGCTGCCACTTGGAAGGCACTGCGAGCTGGGAACGGTTCACTGAATTGCGCTGCATAAATGTCATTCACGACTGCGTAATCAGCCAGATCAGCTAAATAAACGGTCACTTTCACCACATCAGCTAATGTTAAATTAGCTTCAGCTAAAACATAACTGATATTTTGGAAGGCTTGCTTCGTCTGCGCTTCAATGCCCTCGACTAACTCTCCTGTCTGACGGTCAATTCCTAGTTGTCCTGATAAAAATACAAAATCACCATTGACAATCGCTTGTGAGTAGGGTCCCACTGCGGCTGGCGCTTTCACTGATTCTAATGATTTCATCCAATCAACCTTTCTTTTTTTATGATATATATAGTATAGCACGTTTAGGTGGCACTTGTGCAGTCGGAGCTATTGATTCTAATCCATCTGCCGTAAATTGATGGGCAAAGCTTTCTAACTCGCTAAATATCACATCTTGTTCCACATCAGTCGGGTTCAGCACCAATAATACCCATTCTTCGGCATTCTGATAACGTAAAACACCTAGACAATCGCCTAAAGCAAATGGTACAAATTCCCCTTCAGATAATGCCGATAAATTAGTACGGCGGTGCGCCCACTCTCTCACTTCATCACGAAGACTGATATCTTCTCTGCCCCAAGGATACGGACGACGATTATCTGGATCTTCTTCCCCAGATAGTCCAACTTCATCTCCATAATAAATCGTTGGCACACCAGGTAAGACAAACATTAAGCTGAATGCTAATTTAACTAGCTCCGTTACTTCGCCCAAAGCAGTCTTAATACGCACGGAATCATGAGTACTAATATTATTCAAGTTACTATGGAGCATCGCTGACGGATAATTTTCCTTCAGATTCATCAACGCCTTCACAGTACTATGCGCCGATAATTCACTAGTTAAAAAGGCAATAATAATATCTGTAAACGGATAATTCATCACCCCATGTAACATATTCCCAAGTATATATTCGCGACGTTTACCATAAGCAATCTTGTTCGTCGCATCTTCCCAAACTTCTCCAATTAAAACGGGCTGATCAAGTGCACTCTCTTCCAAAGCTTGACGCAATCCAGCCAAAAACTGATCTGACAATTCATCTGCCACATCGATGCGCCAACCGCCTAAGCCCATCCGTGACCAAGTACGAACCACACTCTCGGCTCCTTCAAAAATAAACTCACGCACAGATGGTAAATCCGAATTCAACGTTGGCAAGTCCTTAATCCCCCACCAACTTTCGAATTCATCCGGATGTTGCGAAAAGTCATACCACTCATAATACGGGCTCTCGGTCGATTGATAGGCCCCCACGGTCTCATATGTCCCTTCTCCATTAAAGTAGCGACTGTCGAAACCGGTATGATTAAACACACCATCCAAAATAATTTTCATCCCAAACTCATCCGCATGATCAATTAACTGTTGAAATGTCTCTTCATCGCCAAACATTGGATCAATTTTTAAAAAATCTGCTGTATCATACTTATGATTACTTCGTGCTTCAAAAATAGGACTTAAATACAAGATGGTCACACCTAATTCCTGTAAGTAGGGTAATTTTTTAATAATCCCTAGCAGATTACCTCCATAAAAATCCCATCGCACAATTTCGCCGGCTTCATTCTTTATATAATGAGGCCGTTCTGCTCCTTCAGTGTAAATAACGGCATCGCGCTTAGGTGATAAAATGCGTCCATCATCAGTCCCATTAAAGAACCGATCGACAAAAATATGATACACTACCCCTTGGCGGAACCAGTCTGGTGCTAAATCGTCTCGCTCAACTGCAGTTATCTGATACTTCCTTACCTCTTCGTTTAGTACATATAACTGACCAACACCACCCAATTCATCCGCATGATTACCTAAAAAGAACTGATGATCTTGCCCGTCCAAAGTGACTTCAAGCCGAAATGAATAAAAATATAATCCTGCTCCTTGATTTAATTGATAGCTTCTAGAAAATTGCTCTTCCGATTGCGTTAACTTCACTTCTTCATAGGTACCATAATCTTTATGTACTTGTAAATAAATCGCCCGAACACCTGGATGCGTTCGATATACGGTAAAATTAATTGTCTCCCCCGCTTGACTCGCTCCAAACGGTTGCTTGCACGATTGATCCCATGAATTGTAATAAACTAACTCCATTCCCTCTGTCATATGATTCCTTTCTTGTAACATCTATCCCATAATGAAAAGCGGAAAGACTACTCCTTCCGCCTCTCGATTTCATCTATTTTTATGCATTAAATCGGTTGATCAAAAGAGACCACTTGATCTTTTTTCGCTTTGTGAACAGGTCGTGCATTCCAAATATCAGTCGCATAACGAGCTACAGCAAAGTCACTGGAGAATGGACCGGCACTGGCAATATTCAGCAGTGATTTACGGTTCCATTCTGTTTTATTTTGATATAATTTGTCAACATCCTCTTGAACGTGAACAAAGCTATCAAAATCTTTCAAGCAGTAATATTCATCCCCATGTACTAAGAACGCGTCATAAATATCACGTCCTTCGTGAGTCACATTTGGAATCGTGCCATCAACTAAAGCATTAATAGCGCGCTGTAGACGTGGATTGGTCTCATAAAATTCACGTGGGTTATAGCCACCACTCCAATTCATATCACGAACTTCTTCGCGGTCCATTCCGAAGATATAGATATTGTCTTCACCGACATAATCATGAATTTCAACGTTAGCACCATCCATTGTTCCGACTGTAATCGCGCCATTCAGCATCATCTTCATGTTCCCTGTTCCACTCGCTTCTTTTCCAGCGAGTGAAATTTGCTCACTAATCTCAGCAGCTGGAATAATATATTCAGCTTTGGAAACATTGTAGTTCTCGATGAAGACAATTTGAAGCTTGTCATTAACCTCATCATCATGATTAATCAAGTTAGCCAATTCATTAATCACTTTAATGACTTGCTTAGCGAAGCGATAACCGGGTGCTGCTTTAGCTCCAAAGATAAACACGCGAGGTTGAATATCGGTCTCGCCATCCACTTTAATGCGTAAGTAACGATCAATAATATGCAAGAGTTGTAGTTGTTGACGCTTGTAGGCGTGAAGTCGTTTAATCATCACATCAAAGATAGCATCCGTATTAATCTCTAACCCTTGTTGTTCTTTCACATATTTAGCTAGGCGTTTTTTATTGGCTAACTTCACTTTTTCTAACTCTTTTAAAGTTTGTTTATTTGTTTCTTGCCCTTTAAAGATTTTCAGTTCAGAAGGGTTGGTTTTCCATTCATTACCAATTTTTTTCGTAATAAGCTCAGTCAGGCCTGGATTGCATAAGTGCAAGAAGCGACGTTGGGTAATTCCATTTGTTTTATTATTGAAGCGGTGCGGGAACATTTCATAAAACTGTTTCAAACTATCATCTTTTAAGATTTCAGTGTGTAAGCTTGCTACACCATTTGTGCTGTGTGAACCGATTATCGCCAAGTGTGCCATATGAATTTGGCCATCTTTAATGATTTGAGTGGCATATGTCAAGGAACGACCGTAAAGAGGGAGTTGTTCTTGAACATGGCGACGATTAATTTCTTCAATAATTTGGTACATTCGTGGCAAGAGTTCTTTAAACATGCCAATTTCCCAGGTTTCCATCGCTTCGCTTAGGATAGTATGGTTGGTATAAGCTACTGTGTTAACCGTAATCTCCCACGCCCGTTCCCAAGATAACTTCTCTTCATCAAGTAAAATACGCATCAATTCGGGAATAACTAATGCAGGGTGTGTATCATTGATTTGAATCGCGATTTTATCTGGAATTTGTTTACGCGGTAAGTCGTATTTTTTGAACTGGCGAATAACACTTTGGACGCCTGCTGATACGAAGAAATATTCTTGTTTTAGGCGCAGACGCTTCCCTTCATATGTCGTATCATCCGGATAAAGATTTTCATTAATTTCTTTAATTTGCAAGCGAGAATGTTTATCCAACTTGCCTTCATCTTCGGGTGTCACTTCCGCTGACCATAAGCGTAAATTATTGGTGGTCGCTTCATTATAGCCAATTAACGCATTATCATACGGTACTGCTAAAATATCTAACGTATCTTCGTAGACAGGTTCTAAGCCACCAATCCCGTCTTCACGCATCCAGACATTTCCACCCATACGAACGGTTACGGCTGAGACATTGTTACGAATCTCCCATGGGTAGGGATCCTTCAACCAGTTATCTGGCAACTCAACTTGGTGACCATCGACAAATTTTTGCTTGAATAGTCCGTACTTGTAACGAATTCCATTTCCATGAACCGGCAAGCCGAGCGCTGCTCCTGAATCTAAGTAACAAGAAGCTAAACGTCCTAAACCACCATTCCCAATTGCTGGTTCTGGCTCAATTTCAACAATCCGATCCAAGTCAAGATCTAATTCTTTCAACCCTTCTTTTACCGTTTCAAGAATCCCTAAGTTATAAGCATTCTTCAGTAAGAATTTCCCAGGTAAGAACTCGATCGAGAAGTAATACACTTGCTTGCGGCGATTATCAATATAATTATCGCGCATATTTTTCCAGCCCTTAGAGGCATAGCTTCTGATCAAAGTTCCAAGAGCATAGTACAGTTGCTCATCAGTTCCAGTTGTATACTCATTTGAATATTTATTAAAGTAACGTTCCTTAAAATCTTTTACAAATTGTTTCGTCGTTAATTCCATTCATGTTCCCCTTTTATACGTTATTTGCACTCCTATTTTAAAAACATCGTAATGATTTAATTATAGATTAAACTTTAAAAACTGCAAGCCTTAATAAGCAATTGATTGATATAAATTAATATATTTTTGAGTTGATTGTTGCCAACTAAAATCAGTTTGCATCGCTTGTTTTTGAATAGTTTGCCAATTGTCATAATGATTGTAGTATACACCTATTGCATCATCTAATGTATTTAATAACACCCACCAATCAAAATGATTGAAACTAAAACCGGTCCCCGTGATGTCATATTTGTTGTATGGAGCAACTGTATCTTTTAAGCCCCCGATTTCATGTACAAGTGGTAATGTGCCATAGCGCATACTAATCATCTGTGATAAGCCGCATGGTTCGAACGCGCTCGGCATAAGGAATAAATCAGCGCCGGCATAAATTTCTTGTGCTAATTTAACATCAAAATCAATAATGGCCCGCACCTGTCCATCATATGCCCAATCAAAATACTTAAAGCTATCTTCAATCGACTTCTCACCGGTTCCCAATAAAATAATTTGGACCCGACGATTGGTTAAAGCATCCATAATTATCTCAACTAAACGAAACCCTTTTTGTTCTGTTAATCGACTCACCATCCCGATTAATATAACCTCTTCATCAACTGGCAAACCTACTTTTTCTTGCAAATATGTTTTATTTTTTACTTTCTGATTGATAGTATCGACATCATAATTGTGTTGAATTGTGGTATCTGTAGCTGGATCATTCACTGCATAATCAATTCCATTCAAGATACCACTCAACTTGTAATCCACATCACGTAGCACCCCATCCAAGCCATGACCAAATTCGGGCGTCTTAATTTCTTCTGCATACGTTGGACTCACTGTCGTTACACGGTCAGCATAGTAAATCCCACCTTTTAAGATATTGACAGCATCATAATGCTTAGCACCACTATCCATATAAATATTATAGCCAATTCCATACCAATCACTTAAAATCGACTCCCCAAATTCACCCTGATATTTCAAGTTATGAATCGATAAGACTGTTTTAATATCCGCATATGCGTCGATCCAGTGATACTTATCACGTAATAAGAAGGTAACTGCTGCGGTATGCCAATCATTCGCATGCAGCACATCTGGAATAAAATCAATCTTCTCCATCATCTCCAAAACAGCTAGTGAAAAGAAAGCATATCGCTCACCATCATCTTCGTACCCATAAACCGCATCACGGTTAAAGTATCCTAGATTATCTACAAAATAATAGGTCACATCATCTAAGACGAGCTGTTTTACGCCACAATACTGTCGACGCCAACCGACATCCACTGTAAATTCAGTTACTAACTCTAATTGTTGGGCATATTTTTCTGGCATAACACCATGATTCGGGAGAACCACACGAATATCAACTCCCTGTTTTTTTAACTCTTTTGGTAGCGAACCTGCCACATCTCCTAATCCACCCGACTTGAAGAATGGAGCAGCTTCTGCTGAAGCAAATAATACTTTCATCACTTACACTCCTAACGTCTCTGCCACATTAGCTGTCACGTGCATCCCTTTCTGAACAATAATAGGGTTATCTGCCGTGCCTTCTAAAGTAATATTATCATCAATAGTCACATCTTTATCTAAGACAACATGTTTCAGGTGTACATGTTTTCCAATGTCGCTACCACTATTAATGATTGATTCTGAAACCGTAGATCCTTCTCCAATAGTTACTTTTCTGAATAAAACTGATCGTGTGACATCCCCATAAATATTACCACCACTTGCAGTGAGTGAAGCTGTTACATTGGCTTCTTTTCCATAATATGTGGGTGCTGAGTGGTGGATGCGAGTAATAACAGGACTGTTACGATAAAATAGTGAATTGAATTTTGCTTCTTCTAGCATGTCCATATTCGCCTGATAGTAATCCTTAATGGTCTCAATAGATTTCAAGTACCCAGTATATTCGAAGCTTGCAATTTCAATCGTCTCTACAAAGGCATATTGCATAAGTTCATCAGCATCAATTGTCAGATCATGTTCTTCTGCATAATTAATAAAGTCCTTAAACAAGCTTTTATCGACTAGAACCATTTTTAAGTTAGCAGCTACTGTCGTCTCATTCTCAGTCTTAATCTTTTCGATACCAGATACAAACTCATCTTCTGAAAATTGTAAAGCAGTCACCGCTGTATTTTGGGGTAAT
The DNA here is from genome assembly GCF_000245815.1 of Dolosigranulum pigrum ATCC 51524. GTDB lineage: Bacteria > Bacillota > Bacilli > Lactobacillales > Carnobacteriaceae_A > Dolosigranulum > Dolosigranulum pigrum. Next base: position 1,076,493 of record NZ_JH601103.1, on the reverse strand, counting down.
TCATTGCGCTTCAACCGTTTGAAGACAGCTGAAATTTTTGCTTTATTTTCTTTATGCGATTGGAATAGGGCGTTCAAGTTAACATTAAATAACAGCCCGCCTCCTGCAATTAACACCTGCTCTGCTGATGTTTTATCAATATATTTGCGGTGATTTTGATAGTATTGCTGGTGATCCTCCCCGCTGAGTTCATCGTTTAGCTTCAAACGAACTTGTGAATGGGTAAATAACCCGCCACCAACATTAGAGTCTAATCCCCATTCTGATCCCGAACGTACATGGTCATATAAGGAATGACCACTGCCCGACAAAAAGAGAGCACCGGAGACAACTTCTGCATTATACATACTGGAGAAAATAAAGTCGACTAAGCGATAACGTCCGGCAATGGGTAACGTTGCAATCGGTCGATGCTGCGTCAAGGGTCTTAATTGCGTATCATCTTGAATATAATTTAATATAACTGCCATTTTATTCCGCATGAGGTAGTCCTCCTAATTCTTCTCCATAGCCAAGAACTGCAATTTCATCCAACGTTCCAATCACCGTCGCATCATCATATACCTTGGCATTCTCACCAATGATGGCATTATCAATCACAACATTTTCACCAATTATAACGTCCGGCATAATGAAACTATTGGTTACCGTACTGCCCGCCCCAATTTTTACGTTCGTTGAAATAATTGAATGATTCACATCCCCAGCAATATATGCACCATCAGCAACCAACGAATTAGTAACTGTTCCGGTTGGGGTGGTATATTGTGGCACAGTATTCGAAACACGTGTCAATACGCGCCAATTCGAACGTTTTTGGCGTAATTCATGAGCGGGATCGATCAATTCCATATTTGCTTTCCAAAGTGATTCGATAGTCCCCACATCTTTCCAGTAACCATTAAATGCATACGCGAACATATTCTCGCTATTGCTCAAGTAAGCTGGAATTACATGATGACCAAAATCAATCATTTCGCGATCTTTTGATTGATTATCAATTAAATATTTTCGCAATTTGTCCCATTTGAAGATATAAATTCCCATTGAAGCTAAATTGCTCTTAGGATGTTCTGGCTTTTCTTCGAATTCAATAATGCGATCTGTTGAATCTGTATTCATAATTCCAAAACGAGATGCTTCCTCCCAGTCAACCGGAATAACGCCTACTGTCAAGTCAGAGTTCTTCGCTTGGTGGAAGTCTAACATTTCCGAGTAATCCATTTGATAAATATGATCCCCCGATAAAATCAATACATTTTCCGGATTAACTCGATCAATATAATCAATATTTTGATAAATCGCATGCGCGGTCCCTTCGAACCATTTTTTCCCTTCTGTACTTGAATAAGGCTGTAAGACGGTTGCTCCTCCACTGTGACGGTTAAATCCCCAAGGTTCGCCACCACCCACATGTTCATTTAAAATTTGAGGTTGATATTGAGTAATGACTCCGACATTTTTAATTCCTGAGTTTGTACAGTTACTTAATGCATAATCAATAATGCGGTATTTTCCACCAAAAGGAACGGCTGGTTTGGCAATGTGATTGGTTAATTTACCTAACCGTGATCCTTTCCCTCCGGCTAATACCATTGCAACTACTTCTGTTTTCATAGGCTGTTGGAAAGACTTAATTAATCTTTCCTGCCTCCTTTCTTATTAATAGAACGTTTATTAACGCCTTTAATGCGTTTTGGGCGAATAATTAAGACACTTAATGCAGGTAATATCACATCAATTGAATAAGGTTGATTATTAGCTTCTTTATTCAGTGTTTTCATTGGTGGTTGCGGCACACTCCACTTACCACCAAACTCTGCCATTTCTGTATTTAAAATCACTTCGTATATTCCTTCATACGGCACGCCTACACGATATTGTTGATGTTCATGTGGCTTAAAGTTGCAGACAATCACTAAGAAATCACGTGGATTCTTTCCTTGACGTATATAACTTAAGGTCGCATGCTTACGGTCATCTGCTTCTAATACCACCAAACCATCCCAGCTATGATCAATTTCCCAAAGAGATCGGTGATTGCGATACAATGTGTTCAGTGTTTTCATAAAGTGTTTATGCTTAATATTAACGGGGTCTGTCAAGTTCAACCAGTCCAGCTGATCTTCTGCATCCCACTCTAGGAACTGACCATATTCCGCTCCCATAAAATGTAAATTTTTACCTGGATGAGTCATCCGGAAAGTTTCAATTGTTCGCAGTCCCGCAAATTGGTTATACCGATCGCCGAACATCTTATGCATCAATGATTTTTTCCCGTGAACAACTTCATCATGTGAGAATGGCAAAATAAAATTCTCATTGAAGACGTACATAAAGCTAAATGTAATCAACTCCAAATGATACTTGCGAAACTCTGGATCCATCTCGAAAAATTTTAACGTATCATTCATCCAACCCATATTCCATTTGTAATTAAATCCTAGTCCACCTTCATGTACCGGTGCAGTCACACCTGGATAAGCGGTACTTTCTTCAGCCATCATCAGAACATCACTATATTCGTTAAAAATAACTCGGTTCATCTTTTGAATAAAGGCAACACCTTGTCTATTTTCATTCGTTCCATCTTCATTCGGTGTCCATGGCCCATCATCATAATCCAAATACAGCATATTACTTACCGCATCTACACGAATGCCATCTAAATGAAATATATCTAACCAAAATAACGCATTGGATATTAGAAAACTATGAACTTGGGGTTTGCCTAAGTCAAAGTTAAGCGTACCCCATCGATTATTATTCGCCCGATCAGGATCAGCATATTCGAATTGGGGCGTCCCATCGAAGTAAGCCATCGCATAATCATTCCGGTTAAAATGACTGGGTACCCAATCAACTAAAACCCCTATATTCTGTTGATGGCAAGCCTCTACAAAATCTTGGAAATCTTCCATCGTGCCATATTTAGAAGAAAAACCGAAAAATCCTGTAATCTGATATCCCCATGAACGGTCAAGAGGGTGTTCCATCACTGGCATGAATTCAATGTGCGTATAGCCCATCTCCTTTACATATGGGATCAATTCAGCTTGTAAATCTTTTAGTGAGTACCACGACCCATCTTCATGGTGCTTCCACGAACTCAAATGCACTTCATAAATATTCAACGGCCGTTCGTAAATTTTTAAGCGCTTACGATTTGCCATCCAAATATTGTCCGACCAAGTCTTCTCTGGTAAAACTTTAACTACCGAAGCATCTTTCGGCCGGACTTCATAGGCAAATGCAAACGGATCCGACTTCAATTTCACCGTTCCATCTGCTTGTGTAATTTTGAATTTATAACAATCATTTTCCTGAGCTGTTGGAAAAAAACCTGTCCAAAAACCCGTATTCTCAATTAATTTTAACGCTTGACCGGATTCCCAATCAGTAAAATCACTGACCACCGACACGTGCTGAGCATTCGGTGCCCATGTTGTTAGTCTGAATCCCTTAACATCTTCTCTTGTCTCTCTATGACAACCTAATGCATGATAACAACGAAAATGTTGCCCAGAATTAAACAAATAGGCATCCTTTTTCAATTGCTCGTCAATAACTCTCTCATCATACATTAACGTCCCCCCTTTAAACACCCTTTATATAAAAAATATTTAGAAAACGATTCCTTTTTATCATTATATCACATTTCTAAATATTGTCACATTATTTTATTGAAATGAGAAAATTTATTTTTTAGTTTTCATTTTATTTTATGTGGTTGAGTTAAATTGAGTATAGCCTCCTTCAAGGCTGTAAACATCTTCGAACCCATTATTGATTAATAATTCCATCACTCTTTTAGAACTATTTCCTCTATAACAATACAATATAATTTTTTTATCTCGCGGTAACTGATCGATATGGTCTTTGATTGCAGCTTGAGGTATATTCATGGCCCCACTGATACAACCTTCTTTATAATCATTCGCACGTCTCACATCAATAATCATTAAATCTTGTTCTACTTGTTGCATTTGTTTAAGTTTTTCTGGTGTTATAATCTGTCCCATCTGTATCCCTCCATACGTTCATTGTAACAAAAACCCTTACAAAAGTCTTGTTATAAAAATGCACTCATTGTCTTTTCACAAGAATGAGATATAATGAATGATATAGAAAGGAGTTTAATATGTTATCAATTATAAAAGAACAACTCCAAGAGTATATCCCTTCAATCATAGGGGTTAAGCAGTCCTATGCAGTCTTGCTTCCACTCATTGAGGTTAATGGCGAACTACATATTCTCTATGAAGTACGCGCTAGTCATATTTCTCAACCTGGTGATGTTGCTTTCCCTGGCGGTAAGATTGAGCTAGGTGAAACAAGTGCTGAGGCAGCAATTCGAGAAACAGAAGAAGAACTCGGAATTTCTTCTCATAATATTCAACTATTGGGAGAAATGGACCAAATTATAAGCGGATCTCATCTGATTCAATGTTTTGTCGGCAAAATCTCACTAACAGAAGAACAAGATTACACTTTAAATGAAGAAGTGGCCCGTATCTTCACCCAACCATTACATTATTTTCAAACACATCCACCACAATATCATGAATTAGTCATGGCACCAACCTTAGAGGATGATTTCCCTTATCATCTGATTCAAGGGGGTAAAGACTATTCATTCCGCAAACATACACGCCGTATCCCTTTCTATCAACTTGATGAACACCAAACTGTACTCTGGGGCTTTACTGCTGAGTTAACTCAGCGCTTCATCGAACTAGTGACCTAACTATTAAGATCATGAAAAAACCAAGAGCTTCTGAAATCACTTTTCAGTCACTCTTGGTTTTTTATAGTTATAAATCAGATGATGTTTCTGCCTGACCTAAATAATACGTTATAAAAAATGCTAGAATCCCCAATATCAAGCCACTAAGTAAAAATAGCATAGCTGATGGGCGTGATAAATCATTTAATGCGGTCGTGTTGAGTATAATAGCTATCGGCGAGGCAATGACTAACCCTAAAATAGCACTGTAAGTCAAACTGGCATAATGATGAAAAAGATATTCAATCAATTTACTAATGAGTGCTCCTCCAAGTAAGACGCCAATCCCAAATGGTACTAACAATACCAGACCATTCATTATATTTGCCATATCGACATGACGAACTGCTTCAAAAAAAGAACGCAATGTATTAATTAGACCGTAATAATAACCAATAATCATCAATACTAACGAGCCGCTGATACCGGGAATTACCATCGTAGCTGAAGCAATCATTCCAATCAACAACATCACTACCATATTCATGCCAGATACCTCAATAGCACTTAATGTGTCTCCAGATTCTTGCACTAGCGACATCACAACAATAATAGCAAAAAACAAACAAAAAACAAGCCAATGTTGCCCTCTTATCGACTCATTTTTCTCACGCAAAGCATGGCGAAATGAATGGAATAAAATAGGCACTCCCCCCAAAATAAGTCCCACAAAAGTAAGTGCTGTTGGTAAAGTATACTGGGTTAACAATAATGTAATTAAATAAGAAAATAAAATAACACCCGCCGCAGCTCCAACTACAATAGGTGTCAGAAACTGAATACTCTTTTTCCATTCTTTGACTAAATGAGTAATCGAGGCAATTAAATCATCATAGATTCCTAACGAAACAGCCATTGTCCCTCCACTCACTCCAGGAATAATATTAGCCACACCAATAAACATTCCTTTGATAATTAATAATACCGTTGTCATATGACTTCCTCCTTCTTTCATCCTAGAATAGTTTACGCTAAATGATCCATTTCAGCAAGATATTGAGAAAATTCTTTAAAAAAATTTCAGAATCTTTTAAAATAAGAGTATAGCATAAATAGGAGGCTCTCTAATGAAATTATCTATTTTACGTATTATTGATGTTGAAGACCATACTAGCCAGGTCAGTAAAATTTACAATATCATGAATATTATTGTTATTTTACTCAGTACACTCCCACTCTTATTTAAAAACCAACCCACATGGCTAATACTGATCGATCGCATTGCTGTTAGCTTATTTATCATTGAATACGGTCTTCACCTATGGACGGCTGATCTAAAATTCTCAGAAAAATCTAAACTTACCGCACGACTCTATTACTTAATTACCCCTGCTGGATTAATTGACTTATTTTCGATTTTACCGTCGCTCACTATTTTAAATCATGGTTTCCGTCTGTTTAGAATTTATCGTCTTGTGCGCTCTTTTCGAATTTTTCGGATTTTTAAAATTTTTCGTCATTCAAGAAGCACTGATTTACTTATTAATACAGTGAAGCGTCAGAAAAAACCATTATCGTTTGTCTTTTGGTTGACAATTATTTATATTTTTATTTCATCCACAATTGTGTTCAATGCTGAACCAGAAACATTCCCTTCTTATATTGATGCACTTCATTGGGCAATTGGAGGTCTGACAACAGCTACTTATGGTGATGTTTTTCCAAAAACTATTGTTGGGCAAGTCCTATCTATGCTATCATATTTAGTGGGCGTTGTGATCATTGCACTACCATCCAGTATAATAACAGCTGGCTATATTGAAGAGCTTGAACGCCACAAAAAACAGCATAAAAACTATCGCCCATAATAGTAAAATAGCTATACAAACAATACATTACAGAAAAGGTGTTTTATGAGTAAACGTATTACAACAAATGATTTTTTTATGACCCTTCTAAATGGAGTTGCCATTGGATCTGTCGTCGTTTTAATTCCGAGTGCTTTCTTATCTGAATTGGTAAAAGCACTGCTTCCCTACTTCCCTGCCTTAGAACCTCTACTTCATGCAACATTATTATCTAATTCACTTATGGGGGTCGTTATTGGTATTGTGGTAGGATACAAATTCAACTTCACTCCAGTTGAATATATTTCAATCGGATTAGCGACTCAGTTTGCTTCAGGGGCAGTTATTTTTCAAGATAGTCAAATTATATTGCAAGGTACCGGTGATATATTGAGTATGATGTTTACGAGTGCTATTGGAGCGGGCTTAATTTTTCTAATCCGTGATAAAGTCAAGACCTTTAGTTTATTAGTTATTCCGGTATTGGAAATCGGCATAGTGAGCATGATAGGTTATCTAGCACTGCCTCATATCTTAAAAATCACCTCGCTTGTTGGGCTCTTAACGGAAAAATTATTAACGATGCAGCCTTTATTAGTAGCCATTGCTTTATGTGTCTTATTTGCGTTCTTAATCTTATCGCCCATTACGACAGTTGGTTTAGCATTAGCTATTTCATTGTCTGGTGTGGGTAGTGGAGCAGCTAACTTAGGTATTACTGCAGCAGCAATTGGTTACAGTTTGATGGGCTGGCAGGTCAATAATACTGGCGTTAATTTAGCTATTATGCTGGGATCTCCTAAGATTGCTATGCCCGTTATTGCTCGCAATGTGAAGACCTTTATTCCTATCCTTTCCACATCAATTGTCCTTGGTGTACTGGCTTCAATATTCAATATCGTCGGTACGCCGATGAGTGCTGGATTTGGAATTAGTGGGTTTATTGGTCCACTTAACCATATTAATTTAACAGACGGTGGCTATAGTCTATACAATATCGTTGTTACGATAGGAGTCTTTATTATTGCTCCTTTTGCTTTAACATTGCTGTTCAAGTATCTCTTCACCCAAGTCATTCCAATTATCTCTGAAGAAGATTATAAAATCGATATTGAAACATAAAACGCCGTACTCATGCATGATAATAAGACGTCATAATTTTATTCAATTGATTATGATTACGAGGCCTTTACTGTGAAGTAAGGGCCTTTTTCGTCTGAGTACAATAAAAGAGAACCGCACTGTTGATGAGAGCAACTACCATCATCATCACAAATGCAGGCGTATAGGTCCCGGTAAAGTCATAAATAAAACCAATTGCAGAAATTGAGATAGAGCCGCCCATACTAATGGCAAATGAAATAATCGGATATAACGTCGTAAAATGATAATGACCGAAGAAACGTTTTGTCAGTAAGACAATGCAGACAGATGGAATAGCAAACACACCGCCAACTAATCCTGCTGCTACATATAACGCCATCTGTGATTCTTGATAGAAGAGTAGCAGAAACCCTGACGCTAAGATCAACAACAAGACACTGTACGTACTATATACCGACCCAATCTGATCACTAATGTAACCCATTAAAATTTTGAAGATAAAGCTTGTCATTAAAGTTATCGATAACATCGTTGCGCCAAATTCTGAAGTTAAGCCAATCGACATTGCAAAACCAGGAAAGTGTTGAGGCAAACTAATAAAAAGCGAAATTAATGTTGAAAATAAAATCATTAAGATCAAAAGAGACATTGAATAATCATCAGCGTCCCCACGACGTACAACATTGCGCTCCTTCTCTGACCTGTCAGAAGCGCCATACGGTAAATAACCACTCTCTCTCGGATCTAACGTATAAGGGGTTATCATTGCTGGCAAAGCCAAGAGAATAATGGTCAAGCCCATTAACTGATAACCTAAGCGCCAGCCACCTGCTTCGATCACGCGCGTGAAGATAGGTGAAAAAATTGCCCCGCCAATACTACTAAAACTCAGCATAATACTCATGGCTAATCCATTTTTTTCTTCGAACCATTCATTAATTATCACAGTAGCCGGCACCCAAGTCATCATACCTGCACCCATACCGCGTAGCAAACCAAATAAATTAAATAACCAAACATGACTAACTAAGCCAAGCATCATATTGGACAATCCCGCTACAAGTCCTCCGGTAATGATTAAATTTCGAAACTTAAATTTCTCCAATAATTTGCCTGAATACAGGGTCATTACGGCTTTAGCTATTAATGTGAGCGTATTATGCATCGCGACTGTCCCGCGGTACAGCGATAATTCTTCAGCAATTGGGGTGATAAATACCCCGCTTGAATGAACAGTAATCCCCACACCACTCATCGCTACTCCACAAAAAATAACTAATATTAGCCAATGCTTCCAACTTTTCTGTTTCATTTGCACACTAAAACTCCTCCAATTATCCTTGTACTCCCCATTATACAAGAAACTAGAGCAGTCTTAAATGAATATGACAAACCTCTCACATACATACAGCACCTCTACATGCTTTAGACAGATATTTATGAGTTGATTATTTATGTTGTCTTTATTACACTTAATAAGAGGTGAATTCATATGGACAATAAATATATTGCACTGCTTTTTTTAACTACAACACTCTTAGGTCTTATTGTCACTGCATTTGGTGATATGTTAAATGATCAAGTGCTGACTATTATTAACTATATCATGCTATTTTCAATTATTGCCTTTGTAATTTTTGGTGCTTACTTTATGTACCAAAAACTATTTGGCAAAAAAGATCGCAATAAACGCTATTAATCAATACTATTAGAGTGCAGGTTGACTAAAGTCGCTTACAATCTGTTCCATCTCCGACCAGGGAATTTGATTGGCCAACATTAAGCCTAACAGAACGCGTGCTTTCTCCCCTGCTAGATCCCCGGCAAACCAGGCACCACTGCGCTCTAAGTCTTTTCCTCCGCCATCACCATAGTACGGCTTTACTTCTCCCCGTAAGCACCGCGATGTAATGATAACAGGAATACCTGCTTCAGTTAGAGCTTTCACTTCCTTTTGAACAGTGATGTGCGCGTTACCTCGACCGAATGCTTCGATAACAACGCCTTTATAATCACGGCTCATTTTCCTAATGTCTACATCTGTCATTCCAATTCCTAATCGAATTAAAGCAACGGGAGCTATCTTCTTGGGAGATAGTTGAACAGATGGACTTGGTTGTCGTGCAATGATGACTTTCTCATTATCAACTCGTCCAATCGGTCCCCAGCCAGGTGAATCGAAGGCTTCTAAGGAGTTCGTATCAACTTTGATTACATCACGAGCTGCATAAATAAAGCCTGCAAATACAATAACTGCGCCGCATGACGCTAATTTCGGGGATTTAGCTGCGTAAATTGCATCGTGCATATTTTTGATCCCATCACTAAAGGAATATGATGGGTCAAACTGCGCCCCGGTCAAAATAACTGGCTTATTATAATTGTAGGTCATCAGTGATAAATAAAAAGCTGATTCTTCCATCGTATCTGTTCCATGGGTCACCACTACACCCGTAACCTCCGGATCTTCCAGCGCATCAATCACATCACTTGCTACTTTCAACATCAAATCATAATCAAAATTAGAACTATCTATTTTAACTGAATTCTTAACCGCAATATTTTTCTCAATCCCAAAATAAGTAATTAGCTCATCCCCACTCATGGTGGCTAACACGTCACCGTTCTCATCTGGTAAAGAGGCAATTGTTCCGCCTGTTGTAATAATTTTTACTAACTGTTCCATCCTGTCACCGCTTTCTATGTCGTCTTATTATATCAAAAATATCAACAGACCGCCATCAATTATAAAGCAATTTCGGTCACAACGAGTCATATATTCCACAATTTTCCTTCTACTCTTTCTACAATTTATGATACAATAATTACAATAATTAATTTTTTTAAAAGGAGCATGTCACTTGAATTATTTAAAGCAATCAAAATTATTTTACGGATTAGTGTTAGCCATTAGTATTGGGGTCATGATTTGGATCTATACGAATGTGAGCTATATATTTGAACCGCTACAAGCTTTAATTGGTAGTATTTTCGTCCCACTTATGATCGCACTCTTTTTGTATTACACTTTTTTGCCTATATATCACTGGCTGAACAAAAAAATCCCCTCTGAAAAAGGTGCACTGCTTGTACTACTACTTATTATTATCGGAGTAACAATTTTCTTCCTCTCAATTATTGTTCCAAACTTAATTAGTCAGATGGAATCTTTCATCCGAATGCTGCCACCAGTCATTAATAACGTGCTCAATCAGGTTGAAACACTGACGATTGATTTGAATGTCACGACATTAGATATCTATGAATATTTACAGCAACTGGATATTTCAATTACTAATGTTGCTACAAATGTTTTAAATACATTAAGTGCGAGCTTAACGTCTATCATCTCAGGAACGATTAGCTTCTTCGTTGTAGTTGCCACTTTTCCTTTATTCTTAATTTATATGTTCAAAGATGGCGACAAAATAGTCGATGGTGTGCTCACAATTATTCCAAAATCATACCAATCACTTACAAAAGATGTCCTAGCTGCAGCTCATACTAGCGCACGTCAATATATTGGTGGTCGTATTTTAATTATATTATTAGTGGCAATTGGTTCCTACCTTAGCTTCTTATTTATCGGCTTACCTAATGCTTTATTCCTAGGAATTATGTGTGGCTTATTCGATATCATTCCGTACTTCGGACCATGGATTGGCGCATTTCCTGCCTTTATCGTAGCTGCCGCCTACAGCTTACCAGCAATGATCTTAGTTGTTATCATGATTTTTATCTTACAGATGATTGAATCTTACATTATCACCCCATTTGTCATGGGAAACAACTTAGAATTACATCCCGTTACTGTTGTTATTTTGGTTTTATTCGCCAAAAATTTCATCGGAATCATTGGTATGATTTTAATATTACCAGTTTTTGCTATTGTAAAATCAATTATCCAAGTCGTTATCACATATCGACATACAATGAAACAATCAGATACCTCTGAACACAAAATAACATAGTAGCAGCTAAAAAACTCCATTCAATGCGTTATCATCCACATTGAATGGAGTTTTTATTGACGATTCATAAAATGGATACTTTAAGCAACTTCATCAATAAAGTAACGCTTGTACCATACAAGGAAGACTAAGACCGTATAAATCTTTCTAGCATTATTCACTACTCCCTGATAATGATCGTCCAATAACTGATTAATTTTTTCTCGATCGAAGAATTGGTCAACATAATCAGCTTGGAAATATTCTTTTACAAACTGATAATATTTTTCTTCCTGGAACCATAATTTAATAGGTACAGGGAAGCCTTTTTTCTTACGTTTAAACCACTCTTCAGGTAATGATTTCTCAGCTGCTTTTCTGAGAACATATTTTGTCGTGCCATTGGTAATTTTCTGCTCGCTACCAATTTGTTCTCCGACCTTCATAACTTCCTTATCTAAGAAAGGAACTCGCAATTCTAGCGAATGAGCCATACTCATTTTATCAGCTTTTTGTAAAATATCTCCTGCCATAAATAATTTAATATCCAAAAATTGTTTCTTTGTGACATCATCTTTGCCTTGGACAAGACTATAAACCTTATCGGTAATATCTTTGACCGATCGAGACTGCTGGTAATCACTGTTTAAAATGTCTTTTGCCTCATCTTCTTCAAACACTAATGCTTGACCAATAAATGTTTCTTCAACCGGTCGTCCAGCACGTAATAATGTGGTCTTACCACGGAAATTTGGTAAATGTTTAGCTAAAGACGCAGCTGGTTTCAAAATAAAACTTGGTAATTTCTTCAACTTCTTCTGACCTTCATCCAACCCGTACCATTCATATCCACCAAATATTTCATCAGCACCTTCTCCTGAAAGCACAACAGTAACATCATTATCCTTCACTAACTTTGATAAGAAGTATAATGGCATAGTTGATGGATTAGATTGTGGCTCATCCATATGATATTGAATCGTCGGCAACATGCCTAGACAGTCATCCGCATCAATTGTTCGTTTAATATTTTCAATATTTAAGATATTAGATAAATCTTCAGCATGTGTTGTTTCATCAAAGGTATCTTCAGCAAAACCAATCGAAAATGTCTTATCCGGCATTAATCGCTCGGTAATATAACTTGAGTCAACTCCCCCTGATAAGAATGAACCAACTGGCACATCTGATTGTTTATGCATCTTAACAGAATCATCAATTACCGCTCTAATATCTGCAATATTTTCTTCCAACGTTTTATGCTGGTCATTAAAGTTCACTTCCCAATATTTTTGGATATTCATTTCACCATTTTGGTAAGTAAAGTAATGTCCTGGCTTAAGACGCTTAACCCCTTTAAAGAAGGTTTCATCTGGTTGCGCTGAATATTGGAACGTTAAGTAAGGCTTCAATGCCTTTTTGTTCACTTCTTTCTCGAATGACGGGTGGTCTAAGAAGGCTTTAATCTCAGAAGCGATCATTAATGCTTTTTGCCCGTTATATTCATACTCGTAAAAATAAAACGGCTTAATTCCAAAATTATCTCGCGCTGCAAAGACTTTTTGTTCTACTTTGTCCCAAATACAGAAGGCAAACATCCCACGTAATTTATTAACTAGTACTTCGCCATATTCATCGTAGCCATGGATGAGCACTTCACTATCTGTGTTACTCTTAAATTTATAACCTTTTGACATCAGATCTTCTCTAATTTCGGTATAATTATATATCTCACCATTAAAAACTAATATTTTATTGCCATCTTCACTGTATAACGACTGAGCACCCGCTTCAGACAAATCTAATATTGATAATCGTCTAAATCCTAAACCACAGTGAGCATCTATATATTTCCCACCCATATCTGGACCTCTATGAATAACTCGATCCATCATACGTTCAACAATGACTTCTTTATTCTCACGGGTATCAAAAAAACCAATAAAACCACACATAAATCATAACATCCTTCCATTAAATCTGTTCCATTTTATAACAAATTTCTTCTAAAAACTACCATTAAATTACGTTAAAAGTATTAATTTTTTGTGTTTTTAATACAAATGAACATACTCCCTTCAAAGTAGACTAACATAGCCTATCTCGAAAGAAGTATGTCTGATGTATCCTAAGTTATACTATTAGTGTTTTAAAGCATTGGGAATACGGTACTCGTTGGGCACATGATTTAAAAAGAAAACACCGGCTCCACCAATTCCAATATGAGCTGCTGTTACGGGACTAATTTCTGTAATCAGAATAGTTGCATTGACAGCTTCTTTTATAGAGGCTTTAATTTTTTCAGCAATTTCTACACGACCGACATGACTAACAACAACAATTTGTTCAGAAGTCTGTTGTAATAGATCAATACTTTTCTCGATCATTTTTGTATAGACACGATCTTTCCCACGAACAAGCGCTTCTTTTATAATCTCACCGTTATCATCTAAGCTTAGGAAAGGTTTGACTTTCAACATTGAACCAATTGTACCGATTGCTTTCGGTAAGCGTCCCCCCTTGGCTAGCCAGTTCAGGTCATCCACACATAGGAATGTCACCCCATGCTCAGCCTGGTCATTTAACAGCTCAACAATCTCATCGAAAGGCACATCTGCTTTAATTAATTCTTGGGCTTGAACATATAAAATTGTTAACAAGCCAGCAGCTGACTTAGAATCTATTATAGCTCCTTTGAAGTCTGGATACTCTTCTTGGACTTCTCGCAAGGCATTCATTCCCACTTGATATGTTCCCGACAAGGCGCTACTGAGTGAAATATAAATGGCATCATCACCTGCTTCAGCAATTTCGGTAAACTTATCGATCGCTGCTTGCGGTGAAATTTGCGAGGTTTTAGGCATATTACCGTCTTTCATATAATTATGCACCTCTTGTAGAGTAACATCCACGCGATCTGTGTAAGATTTTCCATCCATAATAACAGAGAGCGGAATAAAATCAAACTTGTCTCCATACAAGTCTATAATTTGTTGATTAATATCTGTTGCTGAATCAATTATAACTCGAATCATTATGCTATCCCTTTCATGTGTAAATTCATTTTATCTTATTCAAACGTATCTGCTGAGCTGAATCAGTTTATTCAGCTCATATTGTATTAAAATTCAGTCCACACTATTCGGACAATCTCAACTTGATATTGATCATCAATTAAGTGAATAACTGACCGCAAAACTCGTTCGCATTGACCGTATTGATTGCTAACTGAAGAGAAGGCCAGCACAGCTCGATTCAATATTTCTTGTTCACTCACCTCTGCTGCGGCAACATTGTACTTAGCTCGTGATTTATCTAATATACTTTTGAGTACACGTCGCTTATCTTTCAATGAAAATGATTCCTGAATAATTAACTCCACTTCCAAAGCTAATCCTTTCATCATGGCCTCCTATTTATTATATCATTTTTAAAACAAATAATCAATTTTCAACGATAAAAATATATCATTTTCTAAGTGAGCACATCAATGACTTTTAAGATTAATAATTTTAAAGAGGTGAATACTGATAGCTGTTCGATTTCGCGATATAACTTCCACTGATAACGAATTAAGGTTAATTTGTTAGCTGATAATGAATCTCCTCGCTTACGGTAAATTGTCAATGGCTCCTGCATTCCGTATAAGTAAGGTGTTTCTTTAATCACTTGCAACCACATTGTTATATCGTTGCGTCGCTTAATGTCAGGAGAATAATACTTGCCTAACACTTGACAATTATACATAATGGTCGAATTCCCCGCGTTATTCTTGAGAATATCCATATAACTTGCTTGGGGCTTAACTGTTTTTATTTCTGAGATTTCGCCGTTTTCTTCTAGCACACCATGTTCAGTACAAGTGAATAAATATCCATGCTCTTTCATAAATGTGAGCTGCCTCTCTAACTTATTAGGTACCCACAAATCATCACTATCAAGAAAGGCCAAATACTCCCCCTTAGCCTGCGTAATAGCTGTATTACGGGCAATAGCGGCGCCACTATTTTTCGCTAATGGGATTAATTTAATACGATGATCTTCCAAGGATCGAATTTTATCTATGGTATCATCTGTTGAAGCATCATCAACAATGAGTAGCTCCCAGTTCTGATAAGTCTGGTTAATCACAGACTGAATCGTTTCTTGAATAAAAGTTGCTGCATTATACGCTGGCATAATAATTGAGACTAACTCTTTATATGATTGTCTATTCATCTACACTTCTCCTCTTCAGTATTTTATCAATTTTCTGTCGGTTCCATCAGATATCGCTTATCGATTGCACGATAATATTGTAAGCTACTATATTGACTAAACACTTCATCATCTACTGGATTTTCAACATATTCATCTGTATTTGGATCGTAATAGCCCCAAGTGGTCATAACCGGCATTGTATCCATTGCTTCTAATAAAAATTGGTAAAAACTATTAACATCTAACGCATAATCCGTCTCAGCTAATACATCCAGTAAAACAGGCATTAAATAATTGGGACTGATTGTGCCGTAATCTTTCTCAGGCAAATCAAAATTAGCCCAGATCACATAATTCGTCTTATACTGATACGGAATTTCCGCACCCGGCATATATTTGTTATAAAATTCATCCGATAAGGTCGGTTGGTGATCGCCATACATCATCACAATAGTTGGCTCATCGGATTGATTCAACTGATCCATCAATTGTCCGAATCCTTCATCCGACTCTTTCATTGTTGAAAAATAGACACTTTCTTGCAATAAATCAGCATCCCCGTTGACTAATACTTCTCGATTAGCTTCTGGTTGATCATACCCGCCGTGTCCTTGCATGGTCGCTACGAATGAAAATATTGGCTCTTCTCTATCATTAATTAAATTCATCGTACCTTGGTAGAGGGTAGCATCAGATACATAATTTCGAACATGATCATACTCAACAAACGAGGCAATGTCTGGAGTCGAATCAGTAAAGTACGTCTCATTGATGCCTAAATTCATCCAGGCATTATCGCGATTATAGTTCGTCAATGTTTGTGGATGCATGCCAATTGTCTTGTAACCTTGATTAGCCAATTCAGTTGCAATACTTGGACGCCGATTGGACTTGTTTAGTAGCTGTTGGAATGGGAATGTACCTGGAGGAAAAATAGATAACGCATGACTAGATAAGACTTCATACTCAGAATTAGCTGTTCCGCCACCATAAACCGAGACAGTTAAGTCACCAGCAATTCCTTCTTCCGCAGCGCGATGCATATGAACAAAAGGATTGGGCATTAATTCCATTCCTTCAAATGAGTTAAAATCATACAATGATTCATTCTGAATAAGAACAATATTCGGTTGTAGACCAGATGCAAGGTTACCTGGATATTCTTGCAAAATTTCCTCCGCCTTAGCGATAGAATAATTATCAGGCTCTGTAATTTTCGAGCGATTATATAACTCGATGAATGAGAATAAAAATCCTTTCTCAGCATAAGAATTCGCCATTCGCCAAAAATAAAACTCTGTTTCCACCTGTGAAGTTACCGTTGTTGTCATGAAAGGTAATAACAATAAGGCAACTGCCCCCGTCAACGATGCTTGCCATCTTTTTAGCTTTGGTATTGTTTGGCGTTTCAGTGGTAGACTAATTATCCCCATCATAAATAAGGTACTAAATAAAGTCATTATAATAACCTGATGATTTAACTCAATAACAACCGTATCAGCGACATTCAGTCCGTCCTGTACCTGGCGTAGATGATAGGACTGCAGCGGAATATTACGTGTATCAATTAATATTTTATTTATAATTGATGTACCATAAGCAATCGCTACTAAAACAACACTTGCCATTCGAATAGATGTTAAAAATAGGGATAACACAACTATTATAATACTAATTAACAAAATATTAATCATAAAAAAGGGAGATGCTATATCTTGATATGTAGACCATGCTGCTTGTAATAAATATAGAACAAAAAATGGAATTCCTAAATAAACTACACGTAGCCATTCAACATAATGCTTTAATAACACCTCTAAAACTGTGCTATTAATTAGTAAAAATATTCCGATTAACCCCATTCCTACTGTAACTGAATGAATTGAAAACGTAGATGTTAACCAGTGGATACTATTGACATGATAAAACCGTGAAATAATTTTCAATACACCATATAATCCAACTGTAAGGATTCCAATAAGCGTTAACTTCCACTTAAAATGATCGTTTTTCCATAAATTATGTTTTATTAAATACACCCCTGCAAACACTGTAACCATAACAGCTAAGTACCAGCCAATATTATGCCTAGAAATTCCAATACCTGTAGACAAATCATTATAGTAATAATTTGTATGGTAATATTCAGTATATGTATCCATCTCTTCAATTAATTGATCATCAATATAAATCTGTATAATGCCATGATAACTACCCGAAACATAATCGAAAGATAATGTACTTACGGAAGAAATTGGGAATCTTACTTCTTGATTGGGTCCTTCCATAATGATTCCACGCGTTCCAGTCGTCATTAAATGAGTTTGATCTGTTTCCACCATAGATTGATTCATATCAACATTAGAACCATTTATTTTAATATTCCTTAAGTCTTGGTAATGACCCAGTGCCTCTTCATTATTTTTGTCTAAAGAAACAATTCGCATTGTTGAACCTTCGATACCCGTATAAAATTCACTTCTGAAAATATAAATAAATAACACGACAAACGATACAAATAAAATAGACACGATTTTCGAAATGTGTGGGTATTGGGTCATTTTTTTCATATTAAACTCCTTTCTTACGACTGATTACTCTCTCATTAAATAAAAGCGATCAACTTCCCGTCTAACAACCGGCTTTGGTCTTTTTTCAAATAATCTTAACGGTTCGAATTCATACGGATAGATATCATATGGATCTGTTAAAATAATACCTCCAAAAATGCCTAAGAAAAATAACACCACTACCGTTTGAATTAAACGAGTAGACGTCCCTTTCAGGCGATCAGCATAATAGACTAAAAAGACAATCTCAAAAACTTTAAAGTAGGCACTTACCCGAATTAACAACGCAAATTGAAAACTCATACCATATAACAAAATATTTAACAACATACCATTCAAGATCATTCGTTCAATGGTTGTTTCATTAAACTTATCAATTTTCAATATATAATACAAAGCTACCAACGCTAATCCATAAAACTTAGCTAAATGAAAAGGACTTAGACCAACATTATAGACACTATCTAAATAACTGGCATAACGTGAAAAAATACTTAAGTTAAAAATAAACTGAATATTTATTAATGGTAGCATTAATGAAATTCCTACTAAGATAAGTGCCACTTTTCGTGAAATTTTCATTTTTAAAAATAAAAATATCGACATAAAAATAGCTGACATATGGAATCCTGCTGCTAGAATAATATGTATAACTGTTTTAAAGTATTTCTGCTGAAACATGTAATAAAATGCTAATGTAAAAAAACTAACAGCTACATATTGTCGTAATTGTGATAATTGCGCTACAAATATTTCTGAGAATAAAAATAATGCGATCATCATGACAACCTGTTTATCTATCTTCTTAAAAAATGAATAATAGTTATGCATAATTATAAATAGTATAAGAAAAATGAATAATCCAAAATAAATATTGTGAGTTGCAAGTAATTCCTGTAGACCAAAATATAGGAATTCTGTTCGTCGTGTAAAACTGGTTAAGTAATATAGCAAATAATTGGGAAAATCTGTTCCTGATAACCAACGTTGCCCATAAACAAATAAAATATAAATAAATGAACTATAAATAAATATTTTTTCGTTTTTAAAGTATCTTGCGATTATTAAAAGAATACTCAAAAAGAAAATATGTGCTATCCAAATCATAAACTCCCTCTTCTATGCTGTTCAAGTAAATTTGATCCTTACTGACTGAAGGTTCTAGCCCCACGTAACATAAGCTGAATACTTTCAAAAACGGACATATTTTCTGGAAACGTATGTCGTTTTCTAATAGCATATTGCCAAATTAAAAGTTTATAAAATCGTTTACTTAAAGCTCTATAAAGCGCTCCGCGATCTAGAAAAAATTTTTCGTCGAATCCCTTAAACCACGTGGATTCTTCATTATAAACATCAGCAATAATTTTTGTTGATTTACGAATATTCATATTAGCTTTTAGGCAATCCCACAAAAAAATAGAATCTTCGCCATTCCCATATTTGGCACCACCAAACAACTGCGAAAAGAATATATTGTGACGGAGCACCGAATCTCTTCTAAATGAAAAAGTTACTGTGCCATATCTTAGACTATTAAAGTAATGCACTTTTCCATTTTGATCAACTTTTTCCTGTGTCCCTTTTTCATCATGAATACGAACATTGAATAAAATCATATCTGCATCTGGATATTTTTCATACTCTGACTTTACAAGGTCCGGGTAATTATCAACATATACCATATCATCATCTGCCATCATACAAATATCTGCTGTTGCCCGTAGTAATGCATTATTACGACTTAAACCAATGCCTCGCTCATTAAACTGATATTCTTGAATAGTATTTTTATCCAAATGAAACATGTTATACTTTACTTGATTTGTTTGATTAATGACAATTGCATTCGTTTGGATATTCATTTTTTTTACCAATGATTGACTATCGGTATTCATTGTCGATATAAGCATTTCTATTGAATCATTCATTATTACACCTCGTTAGTTACCTTCATACATTTATTTTTTGAGATCATTTAGTTGTAAGATACTCATTGGTAGTTGATGCCATTTACATAATTGAAGTTGTTCTTTATACCATTGTTTTTTAGTATAAAACGGTTCAATAACAATAACCGCTTTAGATAAGTTTTGAATATCATTTGGCGTCACCTTTGATACAGTTGCTAATGTATCATTTGCAAGTATAATTGGATCTCGTTCAGCTAACCAAAGCGTATGGTCATCCTGCAGTAAGAGTGATTGGAAATTATCTGGATTTTCTTCAATTTCTTGTTTACTTAATACAATTAATTGCTCATGTTTGTCAGCATCATAGCTAAAGACATAATTTAGTGTTGGACTGAGCCATTCTTTTATAATAATCAAAACAATTGAGAGAGAAATACTTATTATAATCATTAGAAGAATATATTTAGTCGTTAAATACTTCATGCCATTAATGCCCCGGGTATTTTCCAATATTTTTTCTTCATCTTGCAATAAGCGAACATCTCCAATTAATGAAACTTTTCTATCCTCTAGCACTTTTAATTTTTTCCCTACAACTAAGTCTCTAAATAAATGAGCTATTTCGTTACTTTTTTGTTGGTCAGGCAAACTAATGGTTAACTGATGTAACCCAGAATCATTGCTTGTAATGGTGATATTTTGATCGGCATCAACAAGTTCAGGAACGAGAGTGACATCATATGAAGCTTCAATTTCCTTAACCAAGCCAGTAAGTTTTAGTTCTTCTTCAATTAATTCTGGATTGTTCACCACATCGCCTTGACTATCTTCTACTAAAAATGAAAATTGCTGTTCATAGTATTCGGATACAGCCTGATCATCTTTAGATTTATAGTCACGGCCATTCTTACCTAATAGACTCCCTGCAACTAGCACGCCAATTAAAATCACAGAAAGACCCAATGACCATACAATCATTTTTTTTATATTATTTTTGATAAATCGAACGACTTCATTTATAAAATCCATATTTTCTCTCCATCTCTATTTGTATGTTTATGATTAAAATTTGTTAGTCCTATTACAAGTATAAACAACCAGAACAGTGGATTCAAGTAACCACCTTTCGAGATATTCATTAGAGTGAAAAATACCCCTTCACGAAGACCAAATGTAAATATAATCCCAGTCCCTGCTAATAAACCTAACAAGCCAATTATGCCAAAATCACTTAGAGCGTAAGCATACATATTCGTAATATTGGTGGAATGTGCGGCACCTACTCCGAATAACAAATAGCCAGAGTCAATTTGTTGCCAACTTCCCATCAATCGAGCTATTGCTGATCCATCTTCACCAGATAGAATATTCAATGTTCGAATATAGATTGCTTCGTATAAGAATTCTCCAAAAATGAGAGCAATCAGTAACATAACTGCCACAACAATTAAGTAACGTCCGTCCCACTTAAACTGAGATAACTTCACATGTTTTGCAATTGTACTCATAATTAACCAACTGCCGATCATTATCATACTATAACTCAAAGTTAAGACTATACCGATACTAATTAATACAGCATAAACCAACCAATATTTATTTCTTTGTTTTAACACGAAATAAAGTGAGATATTTAAATAAAATCCTAAATGAGCTGGTTCAGCAAATAGACTGCGCATACGAATAATATCACTGCTTCCTAAGTGATAACTTCGATCATCTATACGCGTAAAATACCAAATTTTGTGTAAAATATCCAATTGATCCGTTAATATAAAATAAATAATAACGATACCAATTGCGATGACCAATAAACTCATGTACGTATTTATTCGCACAAACTTAGGCTTCAATCCTCGACTACTAATATAATTGTAGATCATCATTACCGTCCCAATATAAAACATTAATTTCACATTTGAAAACAACAATAATTTGATATTCATATCTGCTGGACCGGTAATATAGGCTAGCAATGTTATCAGTATAATACTGCTAGTACTGATAGTAAATAACTGCTGCTGTTTTTTTGAAAAATCTATGGGTACATTACTCAACAATAATAGAACGATTCCTACTAATAAAAAATCACCGAATGAAACATTTAAAACAGACCAATCACTAAGGATCATCACCCATACTAATAACACTATCAGCGCTGTATTAAATATTGTTGGATATAACTGATAAATTTTGGACGCTGTATGTCTCATTTATAAATCTTATCCTTTCACAATCCCAATAGCTACTAGGCTGTTGGGATACTCCCGCAGTTTTTAGCGGATTAAATCACGTTTTAACTTAAAGAACTCTCCAGAAATAAATAATCCCACAATCCAAACAACAACAAATATAAATCCTTTAATAATTAAATTTTGGAAGGGTGCGAATGGTAGAGTTGGCAATAAGATAAATACGACTAATTCTAAAACACCAATAAGAAATGGATGTTTCAATGGCTTGATAAACTCTAAGATTGAACTGCTAAACTGTACAATAAGTAAGAAGTAATTAACTTGCATTAAATTAATGAAGAACGTAATAATTAGTGCTACTGCAACTGATTCAATCGTTCCTATCAGTAACCCAATAACAATCCCTACTACATTCAAAATAGTCGACAATATCCCGGAAGTAAGCAATAAATCGGTCCGATTGCCTGACTGAAAAATTCCACCTGTACTAGCTAAAATCATTTGAGCCCATACAGATAAGGCTAAAATTTGGAATACAGGAACACTATTGCCCCATTGATTACCAAATAAGAAGAAAATTATATCATGCGCATTGTAGTATAAAAATACGGAAAGTGGTACCCCCACTAATGCTAGTAAATGAACAATTTTCAAGTAAACTTGTTTAATTTTATCTGTCTCATCTTGATACTCAGACATAATAGGATGAACAACTGAAGTAATAAGGCTTGTCAATACTTGATTTGGATAGAGCGAAACTTTGTATGCTTGATCATAATACGCCAATTGACTCGAACCAAAATAACGCCCAATTAATAGGCTATCTAAATTACGTGAAAAATAATTAACAAAATTAAATAAAAATTGATTTCTAGAATAAGCATAAATCTTCTTCAATGGAGTAAAATCAAATTTAAATTTAAAGGTTGGTTTTGTCAGTAAGTAAAAAACAGTAAAAAACGAAGCTGCTTTAACGGTATTCCCAATAATAATAGCATAATAACTGAAGTTTAAATACGCTAGTAAAATTGAGGTAACCCCTCCGATAACAGCACCAATTACCGTAGTCATATTTAAAAATTTAAAATTTTGTTTTTGTAAAAGCAGTGATTGAGGTACCACTAATATCCCATAAAAGAAGGCAGTAATTGCCAGTACATAACTAACATTAATAAAAACAGGATTGTTATAAAATAAACTGATCGGATAACCAAGCAAGGCAAAAACAATAGCAAGTGCCAACGCAAAATAAATACTAAAGCTAAAAATTGAATTAATATCACTATCCGTTAAATCCTTGTTTTGTACAATAGCAGCACCTATTCCAAAATCAGAAAGTAATTGGAAAAATACTAAGAAAATATTGATTGCAGATACAATTCCAAACTCTTCAGGAACCAACAACCTGGCTAGAATAGCTTGGACAAACAACTGAATAATAACGAGAGAATATTTTCCTATTGCAGTATATAATATTCCTTTTTTAAATTGTTCAAATAACATCTATCATGTTTCCTTTCGAATAAAACTCTTCTACTATTGCTATTTTGTATTACACTATAATTTATTGAATTTATGTTTAATAGTCATATACAATTTTACTGCTTTTCTATACAGTGCGGGTGAAATTTTCCCGAGATATATTTTAGTTAATGTCCGACGATCTAATATTGCTTTGTATTCCGACACGTTAAAGTTTTTAATATCTGTCATTAATTGCTGTTTTATCTTCGCTAAATGTTGATTATTTCGAGCTTTATCGGTCGTTTGCTCTGCTAATTCTATCTTACTCAAGATTAATTTCACTTCGATTAACTGACGCTCTCGAGCTGTTAAATCCATAGTTAATAAATCCTGATAGATTTCTAAAATATGTAGCTTTTTCTCTGAAAAGGGGCTACGCATTAAAGAATTGCCACGTTGTACATAAGCATACTTGTGTGCGCTATTATCAATGACTACTGTTTTTGCTGCTTTTAATGCTTTAATTTTAAAAAATATATCTTCATTTATGTGATCTTTTTCTCTGAAATAGGTCTGTTTCAAGATTTCCTTCTTAAATAATGATCCACATACTCCATATCTCAAATAATTCTCTGGGATAAGAAGATCATGTAAACTATCTTCAAAATTATTAAAAACCTTCGTACTAGTGTCACTAGTTGTTTTTACTTTCTGACCATCTTCGAAATAAGCATAATAATTAATTTGTGCTATGTCAGCATTATAGCTTAATATTAGATTCAGTAAGATCTCCATACAATCATCTTCAATAAAATCATCTGAATCTATAAATGTAATATAATCTTCTTGGCAATAATCAAGACCAGTTATTCGAGCAGCAGCCAATCCACTATTTTCTTGTGAAATAACCTTAATATTATTGTATCGCTTAGCAAATGATTGGCATATATTTAAGCTGGAGTCTGTGCTACCATCATTTACGACTACAATATCTAATTGTTTAAAAATTGTTTGATCTACTACCGATTGCAAACATCGTCCAACATACTTTTCGACATTATACACAGGAATAACCACACTAATTTTTATATTATGAAATTCCTTACTCAATATTTTTAACTCCTTTCGCTACTATCTTTGAAATATACACTATAGTTGATTTTATCATATTTCTTTGAAGAAATCATTAAGATTATAATTGACTTTAGTCATAGCCTTGTATAATTTTAATTTAATCAATATACTTGATTAATCAGTACAAAAACTCCCTTTTGTTACTATGAAATAGCAAAAGAGAGTTATATTATTGTTTTTAGTAAGTCGCTTATTTTATAATTGTGAGCGTTGCGTACTAGACAATAATTTTTCGAACGCAAATTCAAATTTATCAACATCTCCCGCTCCCATAAAGACGATAACGCCATCACGATGATCTAATAGTGGTGAGACATCATCTTCATGCAAGACTGATCGCCCTTTATCTGTTTTGGTTAATAAATCTTCAATCGTAATGTCGCCACTTGCTTCACGAGCGGAATTAAATATATTACATAAATAAACACTATCTGCTAAGTCTAATGCTTCAGCAAATTCAGTCAACAAAGCAATAGTTCGTGTAAATGTATGTGGTTGGAAGACCGCAATAATTTCTTTATTGGGATACTTCTGTCTAGCTGCATCTAACGTGGCTCTAATTTCAGCTGGATGGTGAGCATAATCATCTATAACAATTGTGTTTTCAAATATTTTTTCTGAAAAACGACGCTTCACCCCTGCGAACGAACGTAAGTGTTTTGCCACATGCTCCCGCTCTAGACCTTCGTAGTGAGCTACTGCAATAACTGACAGTGCATTTTGGATATTGTGCTGGCCAAATGTTGGAATGTCAAAATGTGCATAATATTCTCCACGAATATAAACATCAAAGCTTGACCCTTCTGTCGTTCGCTCAATGTTCTCAGCGCGGAAATCATTATGTTCGCCCATTCCATAAAAAATAATAGGAACCGAGCTTGCCATATTTAAGAGACGTTGATCATCTCCACATGCGAAGATTGCTTTCTTCACTCCAGAAGCAAATGAGGTGAATGCTTCTTGTACATCCTCAATGCTTGTATAATAATCTGGATGATCGAAGTCAATATTTGTAATTACTGCATAATCTGGTGTATAAGATAAGAAGTGACGGCGATATTCACAGGCTTCGAAGACAAAATAATCTGCATCTACTTCTCCACGGCCGGTTCCATCTCCAATTAAATAACTGGTTGGTTTTATATTTCTTAAGACATGCGCCATTAGACCGGTTGTCGATGTTTTTCCGTGTGAACCAGTGATGGCAATACTAGTCGATTCGGTCATAATTTCTGACATAAAATCATGATAACGAATTATATTTAAGCCGAGTTCACTTGCTCTCACCAGCTCTGGATGATCATCTGAAAACGCATTACCCGCAATAATGGTCATACCTTCACTGATATTTGCTTCATTAAATTCCAATATTTTAATACCGTTATCTTCTAATCGTTTTTGCGTGAAGAAATATTTTGCGACATCGGAACCTTGTACAGTTAATCCGCGATCGTGTAGGATGGTTGCTAAGGCACTCATACCCGATCCTTTAATTCCTACAAAATGATATATTGTGTTCTGGTTCATTTTTGTTCCTCCCAAAATTCTCTATCTATCAGCCTTATCATAATAAATGAAATCTTCAAAAAAAGCTAGTGTTTCTTTTTCTTCGATCCGGATGAGCGCTGCTTTGACTGAGAGGTGGATAATTTGGAGGTCGATGATTGATTCTTTTTCGGTCGAGAACTTTGCTCAATACTTGGTGTATGCTTTTTCCATTTTGAAATAGTGCGCGGTGATAGACATTCTTCAGTTATAATAAAATCTTTATGTTTCATTTTTTGGGTCATATGGGATTTGAGTCGTTGATAATTCCATTCTAGCTCAAACTCTTCTCTCCCAGCTACTTCTCCCATGCGCTCTCGCTGTTTTTTACTATAGCCAAACATGGGAGATGGGATTTCAGTTGCTCGAAAAATGGGTTGATAGGCCTCTCCTTGCTCCACAGTTAATGGTTGATCATCTTCTAGATAATCAGCTGGTTGTTTATGTTGCGGTGAAACATGATTGCTTAGTTTATCTGCTGCAACAGGCTGGGTTTTGGAAGACTGCTCATTCTTCTGAGTGACTTTAGTTGTTTTATTTGTATATTGTTGTTTAAAAATACTCGGTCCATCATATTTTCCCATGTCAG
Source organism: Dolosigranulum pigrum ATCC 51524 (assembly GCF_000245815.1). Classification (GTDB taxonomy): domain Bacteria; phylum Bacillota; class Bacilli; order Lactobacillales; family Carnobacteriaceae_A; genus Dolosigranulum; species Dolosigranulum pigrum. Next base: position 1,049,256 of record NZ_JH601103.1, on the reverse strand, counting down.
ACTCCTTTCGTTAGAACTTCTACTATTTAAAATTGGAAGGCTTGTCCGACTTCATATTCGTCGTCCAGAACAAGAATCCCTTTCTTCTGATTGGACTCAATCCCCAACTCTCTTGCCGAACAAATCATACCTAAGCTCTCAACACCGCGTAGTTCGCCTGGATAAATGACCATTCCATCTGGCATAATAGCACCCGGTTTGGCAACAACAACTGTCTGGTCTTGCGCAATATTACTGGCACCACAAACGATTTGTAAGACGTCACCACCGTCCACTTCTACTTGCGTGATACTTAAGTGATCACTATCTTCGTGCGGTTTACACTCTTTCACATACCCAACGACAAATTTGGGTGATGTATCAGCTTCTAGTCGACCATCGAATCCTGCTACTTGAATGGCAGAATTTAAGCGGTCAACTTGATCCGCAGTTAATTGAACCGGGCCACTCTCTGATAAATCAATTAATTCTGATACTTGGAAAATATTGTACCCAACAACCTGATCCTTCCGTTTAATCTCAGTAATATTTCCCTTGCGCTTAAATGTTTGATCCGCTACATCGGACTGTGCCAATGTAATAATTAATGTATCGGTTAATCCTTTATTATTATAACTTGTTGCAATCATTATAGTCTCCTTATACTCTTATTATTTATTTTACGGTTAACGTGTCCAGTGTACTTTGGTCAAATGTTGTGATAATTTCTCGGAGTAATGCTTTCGCTGCGTGATAATCTTCAATATGGAATAATGTCTGATGGGTATGGATATAACGGCCAGCCATGGCAATCACACCAGTGGGAATCCCCTCAAGTAGTTGGTGAGCCGCTGCTGCATCAGTTCCACCTTTTGACGTATAGTATTGATACGGAATATCATTCGACTCAGCTGTATCTAAGAGATAATCACGCATTTCACGGGACATAATATAACTTGGATCATAAATCCGAATCAATACCCCATCTCCCATACGACCATTTGCATCCTTCGCTCCACTCATGTCATCAGCCGGTGAGCAATCAACAGCAAAGAAAACATCTGGCTTAAACTTACGGACAGCTCCTTTAGTTCCACGCAAACCAACCTCTTCCTGAACGTTTGCTCCTGCAATTAAAGTTGACTTCAGTGGCGTATCTTTCAAGTCACGGAGCGATTCTAAAACAGCTGCTGTTCCAAAGCGGTTATCCCATGCTTTACTAGCAATAACTTTTCCATTTGCCATCTGAATTGTCTTCACATCAGGCACTATTGGGTCTCCCGGTCGTACACCGAATGACTCTGCTTCATCCTTAGAAGCAAATCCTCCATCAAATAAAATATCACTCACATCAATAGAAGTGTTACTATTTTTGCCCCGCAGCAAATGTGGTGGAACGGAGCTTGATACGATTGGGTAATCACCAGCAGACGTTTGGACGGTAAAGCGTTGTGCTGAGACAACGTATGGATTCCAGCCACCGAGCGCTGTGACTTCCAGTAACCCATTGTCTTTAATTGCCTTTACCATAAAACCAATTTCATCCATGTGAGAGGCAATCATCAACTTCGGTGCATCCGTATCCTTATGACGACGAATACCAAAAATACCCCCAAGACCATCGACTTGTACCTCATCAACAAGTGGTGTCATTTCTTTTCTTAAATAATTACGAATATTATGTTCGAACCCAGCAGTACTCTGGAGTTCAGTTAATGTTTTAATCGTTTGAAATTCTGTATCATGCATTCTTTTGCGAGTTAGTTCCCTAACTCTTCCCTCCCTTTTATCATTCATTAATTCCATTATACAATAAAACGATGGCGCATTAAATAAATGATTGCCTTCCCATAAATATTATAAAAAATTGCCTCATAAATTATCCATTAAGAGTTGACTTCCTCTTAAAATTCTTTAAAATGGAAATAAAATGAAGAATGGAGGAAAAGTATGTTTGATGAACTCTCAAATAAACAAAAAAAGGTGGCCAGCAGTCTCATTGGATTTATTATCGCATTTGGGCTAGGTATAGTCGCAGAACATCAATTAGCCAAAAAACGAACACTAAAGCCAGAGCAAATTCTTAACCAGATGAAACGAGAATTTAAAGTAGATGGCCCTATTGAAGGCTCTTGGATTGAGATGCAGCGAGTGCCTTGGAAAAAATTTACTTACGAAACTTCTGTATACTTCGGTGGTATCACGCGTTATGAAGAAAAAAAACTGGTGCAATATGAATTTATTGTTGATGCCTACACAGGTAGCTTGATCGATATGTACCGCCTTTAAACGCATAAATGATGAATAAAATACCTGATCAAGGCTCGTCAACCAAGTTATTTTGACGAATTGATCAGGATTTTTTTAATTTTTAATGATTAATCGGCGGAAAATGAGCATGTACACGATAAATTCGCTGTCCTTTTTCTGAGAATTTTTCTTCATATTCTGTCATGACATTATCTTCAAAATCACTCGCATGCAAGTCTAGATATACTTCATCCAAGATCATCCCGTATTGTGAAAAACTAGCTAGAGAGTACTCGAATAGTCCTTGATTATCCGTCTTGAAATGTAACTCACCCGACTCATGCAATAACTGTTCATAAACAGCTAAAAAATCTTTATAGGTCAATCGGCGCTTTTCATGCCGATTCTTTGGCCATGGATCACTAAATGTTAAATAAATACGATCTACTTCTCCGGGCGCAAAATAATCTGTCAACACACGACCATTTTCACGTAATAACCACACATTGTCCAAATCTTCTTCTATTTGCTTCTCCAATGCACTGACCATCACGCTCGATTGACGTTCAATACCAATATAGTTAATTTCCGGGTGACGTTTAGCACTTTCAATAATGAACTGACCTTTTCCCATACCAATTTCGATATGGATCGGTTGATCATTACCGAATCGCTCCGCCCACTTACCGCGCAAATTTTCTGGATGATCGGCATCGTGAATGACGTAATTGGGATAATCTGCCAACATATCATTCGCCCAGGGTTTATGTCTTAATCTCACAATCTCATCTCCTTAAAAGAGCGCTAGAATAAAGATTCTAACGCTACACTGTTTCTTCTATCCATTCATTAAGTTGAATAATCATGGCATTCATTTTATGAAAACGACCACTCATATATGCTGCCTTAATATCAAGTAAACTCATCATTAAACGGTACCAGTCTAATCGTCTGCGAAATGCCTCTGTCAATTGAGCATCGTACGCATTAAGCCATTGTTCCGCATCAATCTGCTTGCAGTACCTTGCCAAGTATTGTCCCATATCGTAGGCTGGATCAGCTAAAACAACAGAATCCCAGTCTACCAAATACAATTCATGCTCATCAGACAATAACCAATTCTTATGTGAAGCATCTCCATGACAAACACAATACTCCGAGGGTACTGGCAAAGTATCCAGTTGTTTTTTTAATAACTTGGTTGCTTGGCTAAGTGTCGGATGATATCTTAAATCAGCCGGTAAACCAGTAAAATAGTCAGTCAAACAATCCTCTGCTTGGTAAGTCTGACCACCCACTCGCTTTAACATCTTCTTCAATGTCTCTGAGGCATGAATGCCTTTTAATTTTTGCGCAACTCGTACCATATTCATTTCTGTTTTGTACAAAGTGCGTCCATTGCACCATTTTTGGGCTGTTAAAATATCACCATTGCTCGTTCGTTTCGTCCATACTAGCTTAGGAGATATTCCTTCTAAAGATAATGCCGCCAAGAAGGGGGAGGTATTCCGCTTTAAAAATAACTTTTGTTCATTCTTAATTCCCATATATGCTTGTCCTGTTTCGCCATTTAATGGGTGAAGCGTCCACCCCGTTTCTTGTTCAAAATTCATTATCTCAATCCTTATCTCTTGTATTTTACATCAACTGGTCATCTCTAACGTCCACTTCTTATTTTATAGCCAAACGGACTGTCCGTCAACCGATTAAATGTTCGGATAAGAAGTGTAACTCTTAATTTTTTGCTAAAATCAACCGTGTCCTCTACATTAAAATAGGAATCAGGGACGTAAATAATAAGGTAAATATAAATAAATAAATCCCACAAACAATACAAAATTTAGTCCTAAAATGGTGCTACCTATTGCAAAAGAATGTAATAGCCCTGCACACCCAAACAATCCAGTAACTACAAGTGATAATTGTCTGAGAAAATGCTGCATATCTTGTCTAACTTGCCCCTCCTCTGGTGGATAATAAACAAATTGAGCATGCTTTAGAAGTCTTTCACGTAATGGTAGCAACTGAACAAGAATTAAATAGTGGCTTAACAAGCTAATGATATAAATCATGAATGGCTGTTCAATCAACGTAATAGTCAGTAAACCGATCATAAGTAGTCGAATAACTAACCCACTATATGTTCCCTGTCGAACAAATTCACGGCGCAAATAATAACCAAAGTGACTAACATGTTTGGGCTGTAGCCATTCTATCATTGGATCTAACCAGCGTAAACGACGCGGCTTTTGCTGGATATAAGGTACATCGGTAAACAAATTGAAAAAGTAGTAGATCCGCTGCAGACGAGCTTGCTCACGACTAATTAAAGTTTCAAGGGAAATTTGTATTGTGGCTGGCAACTGAACAAAGCCATAATATACTACTCCGCCGCCTAATAGTAAGCTAATAAAGGCCATTATAATTGCAAAATTGGCACTTAATAGCGTCATCATATACATCATACCACGCAAGAGCCATTTATAATGATTTAAGCGGTGATTCCCACTCATATCTATATAAAATAAATAGGTCACATCGATTGCTTTCAGGCTAAACCACATAAAACAAATAGCGCCTATCTCATACAACCCAAAATGAGCAACTTCCTTCAATATAGGCGTAATAACGATTAAAGTAATCACTGACGGAATCAGATGGATGACATAACTTTTTATTGTTTGGCGTTTATAAATAGCAATATATTCCCTCTCTTTTGGTAGAAGAAATAGAGCATCAGCCGGTTCCAAGTAAGTCGCGGTACTTCCCAAAAAAATTGACATAAACCCAACCGTCAAGGCAATAAAAACTAAATGGGTAGCTGAATCATCAATGGTTTGTAGCCATGTAGAATAGGTATACCCGAGCGCGCCAACAAACAGCACCAAAATTAATATAAAATGATCATTAAAAACTAATTGACCATACTTCACCAGCTGCTTCATATAATGAGCTTGTCGTTTTTTAAACAGTTCATGAAGAGTCATCAGTGATCACCCATCCTTTTCCAACAATTGACGATAAATATCAACTAAATGACCACCTATCAAACCTGTTGCTTGTTGGATATCCAATAATGTACCCACGCATTGTAATTCCCCTTGATGCAAAATCGCAAAACGATCGCAAATTTGTTCCGCATTCATTAACACATGCGTTGACATTAAAATAGCCGTCCCTTTATCTTTACACACTTGAATCAATTGCATAAAATCATGAATCGCTAACGGATCAAGCCCAATAAATGGCTCGTCAATAATTAAGACACTCGGTTCCGTCACCAGTGCACAAATAATCATGACCTTCTGCTTCATCCCTTTAGAAAAATCAGTTGGGAACCAATCTAGGTGTTCAGTTAAACGAAATGTTGCCAAGAGTGGTCGAGCCCGTTGCCATATAACGTCTGATGCAATATCATACGCTAGTGCTGTCATTTCTAAGTGTTCTCTCAAAGTGAGCGCACTATATAACATCGGAGATTCAGGAATATAGGCGAGTGCTTGCCGGTAACTTGCAGGTTGCTCCCTCAATGACTGACCATTGACCAAAATCGTCCCACTAAATGGTTGTAATAATCCCATAATATGTTTCATAGTGGTACTCTTCCCCGCCCCGTTCAATCCAATCAGGCCCATCACTTCCCCACTCTCAATCTTGAAAGTTAAGTGATCAATTACTTTTCGCTGGCCATAACCTCCACTGACTTGCTTCAATTCTAATGACATAAACAAACGTCCTTTCTACACTTCTTTTATGATACCATAGAAAAATAGTTTTTGTAGTGTATTTTTGTTTATCGTTTATGTTACAATGAAACTAATCATTAACGAAATGAGGGATTTTATGACAGACTGTTTATTTTGTGCAATAAAAGAGGAACAAATTCCTGCACGAAAAATTTATGAAGATGATACTGTTTTTGCGATAATGGATATTTCACAAGTCACGCCCGGTCATACTTTAGTCATTCCGAAAAAACATGTTCGTAATATCTTTGATTATGATAGTGAATTAGCTGCAAATGTCTTTTCACGACTTCCTTTAATTGCTAAAGCAATTAAGGCCCATAACAAAGAAGTTAAAGGGATTAATATTTTAGTGAATAACGAAGAAGTCGCTTATCAAACGGTCTTCCACAGTCATATTCATGTTGTACCGCGTTATAGTTCAGAAGATGATTTTGGCCTGCAGTTTGCGGATCATTCGGATGATTACAGTGATGATGAGCTAGATGCCATCAAACGACAATTAATTCAAGCAATAGAGGAGGAAACCGCATGAGTTTTTTACTAGGAACATTAGCCGGTGTTGCCCTCGGTGGTGTTTGGGGATTAGCTAAAACACCTAAAAGTGGCGCAAAAAACCAAGAAGATATAAAAACATACTTCAAAACGATTGAAGAAGAATCACAATCCTTTAAGGCAGAAGCTAACAACTTAAAGGATGCGATTGTCGCTATTCAAGAAGAAATTTCATACTTGCAAGGCCCTGTAAAAGAGGAAGTCGAAGAACTTGTCGATAACTTTACAAGAGAGGCCCAACCCCGATTAAAATCCATTCAGCGTCACCAAGCTAAACTACAACAAACTATCGAAAATATGTCCGAAAAACTAGAGGACTAAACTTGAATATATAAACTATTCAATAAGCCGGCCACTCTGCTTACTTTAGAGTGACCGGCTTATTCATTATTATTTAAATGACAAATCTACTGACTATTCTTTATTTTCTTCTGCGTCCTTATCTTCCTTGTTCTCATCTTTAGTATCTGCGTCTTGACTTTCTTTATTGTCATCTTGCTGAGATTGTTCCTCTTTTGATTGGTCTTCAGCTGGTTTTTCGTTAGCAGCAGGGTCTTCTACCTGTTCTTCTTCACCTGGTTGAGCAATAAATTGAGCGACAGCATTTTGTAAGTCTTCATCTGCAATTTGAACATTCGCTTCTTGAATAAGTTCGGACAAGACCTTATTAATAGTTGCACCATCTCGCATCAGTTTTTCTTGCACATAATCAGAGGTCGCTTCATCTTTTACCTCTTCGAAAGGCTTCACTTCACCTTTCGTAATCATCTTAATAATGTGGTAACCGAATTGCGTCTTAACTGGTTCTTCAGTCATTTCGCCTTCTTCTAATTGTAAAGCTGCTTGTTCGAATTCAGGTACCATCTGACCAGATTGTAATTCGTATTCCCCGCCATTTTCAGCACTACCTGGATCAGTTGAATGTTCTTTAGCTAATTCAGCAAAGTCCGCTCCATCGTTTAATTCCTTGATTAATTCCTTAGCTTGATCCTCTTCTTTTACTAAAATATGGGCAACTTTTGTGCCTTCAGGGACTTGTGATTCGTGATATGCTTTCACATCTTCTTCAGAAAATTCAGACTTATCTTTCACCGCTTCAGCTAAGAGTAAGTTTGTTTTTACAGAATCTTTCACAACTTGTAAGGTTTGACCACGTTGTTGAAGCAATTCTTCTAATTTTTCGCGTCCACCTGATTGTTCAGCTAATTTATCAATCTCTGCTTCAATTTCTTCATCAGTTACTTGATCGCCATAGCTTTCTTCCAAAATTGTTTCAATTAACATCTGTTGTAGGACGATTTCACCAAATTTACCTTGCTCTGATTGGTGCGTTTTCAATCGCTCATAGAATTCATCTTGACGAATGCGACCTGCTGTAGTTGAAGCAACTTCTGGATTGTCTGCACAACCAGCAATTAACAGTGCTGAACCAATAGCTGTTCCGAGTAATAACTTCTTCATTTTCATAATCTTATACACACTTCCCAATTTTAATATTTTATCCAACATTTTCTTTATGTCCAAAACTAAATATACCATACTTTAGTTCAAAATTAAAATGATGTTGCAAATTTACTAAGTTTATTTATCTTTTTGTTACATTTTAGTATTATATGATCATTTTTGAGCTGATATGACTGTTAATCTTCAGTGGGCTTGTAGAAGCGACGATTATCCAGTGCCCAAACTTGATTAGAAAAACTACCTGGTTCTACTTTTTCCAAGGTGCTATCAACCATGTTCATCGTTGCATCAATCATATCAATCTGGTGCAAGATTTCTGCTTCCTTCAACTGCGGACGAACCGGTGAACCGTATTCAAGCTTACCGTGATGCGCTAAGACCATATGTTTTAATAACAACACATCTTCCGCTCTATCATCAATCGATAGGGTCTGACAAGCTTTTGTAATTTCTTCTGATATTATAACAATGTGACCGACTAAATTTCCTTCCAGCGTATACTGAGTTGCAGTCGGTCCGGTTAGTTCAATGACTTTTCCTAAATCATGTAAAATCAAGCCAGAGAATAGGAGAGATTTATTAATACTTGGATAAATCTCCGTTAAAGATTGTGCAATCTTCAGCATGGTCACTGTATGATAGGCTAATCCCCCGTAAAAAGCATGATGATTTGCTTTAGCAGCAGGTGACTGAAAGAATTTCTTCTGATAGCGATTCATAAGTTCACGCACAATGCGATTCATAGTTGGATTTGTAATTTCAAAAATTACTTTATTTAAATAATCAATCATTTCTTCTTTTTTTAGAGGGGCACGCTTCACATATAGTTCTGGATTATTCGGCTCACTGTCATCTGTTAGGCGCAATGTATGAATCCGCAGTTGAGGTGTTCCTTTATATTCATCGCGCTTCCCTTCTAGATAAACCACTTGCCCTTCTTGAAATTTTTCAACATCTTCTGTAGTGGCATCCCAGTGATTACCAATCATTTCTCCTGATCTGTCTTGAAAAGTAAATGAAATAAATAATTTTCCATTGCGAGTTGTTTTTTCTTCCGCTGTTTTAATTAATAAGTAAAGTTCAACGCGATCATTCATCGCATAGTCATATAACTGTTTACTCATGTGTTTTGCTCCTTTGTAGTCGTGTCAGTTGTTCTTCCGGTAAGCGTTCTAACAGCTCCTCATCAAACGTAAATAGTAATACTTGATGAGTTTCGGCTAATTCTTCAATTATATTATACATAATGTGACGGCGATTTGCATCCAGATTTACGAAGCCATCATCAATGATAATCGGCAATTGTAACAAATTCGCTTGATGCTGGATAAACGCAAACCGAAGCGCGATATAAAGTGGCTCCGCCGTTCCGCGTGATAATTCTGAAATAGTATACGTTCGCTGATCTTGCGTCAATACAGTAATTGTCGTCTCATCCAGTCGAATCGCTTGATATCTCTCCTCTGTTAGGCGCTTAAAATAAGCCGAAGCTTGTTCGATAATATACGGCAAATGATCATTGACGCCAAAGCGAATCGTCTGTTGCAATAACTTGTGAGCGGTTCGCTGAATCAACCACTCATCAATATATGCTTGTAATTCACTCTTTTTGTTCTCGAAAGCCTGCAGTAAATGTGAATATTGCTTTCCGTCTTCCAATTGTTCGAGGTCATATTTAGCTGAGAATTTAGTCTCTAAATCGGCTTCTTTTTTATCCTCTAACGTCTTTATTTCCTCTTGATAAGCCTTTATTTTTTGGGTAAGCTCCTCCAGAGAGTTCACTGGATATTGTGTCAGATAATCATTAAATCGTTCTGATAAATGCTTCGCCCGTTCTTTATTATGTTGGTACTGCTCTGTTTGTCTCTGTTGATCATAAAAAGCTTCATCACTTGCCACTTGGTATTGTTTAAATAATTGCTTCTTTTGCTTGTTTAACTGTTCTTCTTCATGAGCCATCTCTAGGAGTTGTTCAGATAGATGATTCTGTTGTTGATCGAATTCAGTCATGGTTTGCTTTTCTTGCTCAATTTTTTGGAAAAAATAATTTAAATTTTCCAAACGCAAATCAGGTGTATGATTATTAGGTAAAACAGCTGATAACTGTTGAGCGGGGGCTGTTTTTTCAGATAAGGATTGTTGTATTTCTTCATACGCTACTGCCCATTGATTGATATGATCTTGCACTGCTACAATAGCATCCACTTGCTCCTTCTTGGCTGGCAAATCCAGAATGGCCATCGACTCGGGTATGTTCTGTTCGGTTCTGAAATCGATTAAATATTGTTGAATAATCTCTGATCTGCTCGTCACTTCTTGTTCTTGTTGCGCTAACTGATGGTATTGGCTACTTAATTCATCTAATTCAGCCAAAGTTTCTCGCCATTGCTCTTTTGATTGATGAGAAGATTTTTTCCCGAGCGCAATACTCAACATCACCACACTTGTTACCAAACCTACTATGCCGAATATACGGCCTATATTATTCGAAAACAAAGCAATTGTGCTAAGTAGTCCGACTATTGCCCATACGATATTTTTCCCAGTGAGATAGGACTGGCCTGTTTCCCAAGTTGCTTCCAATTGGTCTGCTTTCTTTTGTGTATGGGTTATATGATAAGCTATTTTATCTTGTTGACGTTCTATAGTTGCCTGTACCGATTGAATCTCACGCAATTCTTCTACCCATTGAATCAACTGGTCTTGTTGTTCAAGCGACCAGGGTTCAATCATCTGTGCTTGGTCGAAGTTCAGTTGTTCTTGACTAATTAACTGCTGCAATTCTCGCTCAAGTGAGTCTAACTTTACTTCTAGAACATGTTTTTCTTGCTGCAAATCTGCTAACTGTGGTAATTGTTGTTTTAACAGCTTGTATAGCGATTTGTGATCAAGATAATGCTCATACAAGCTTGAAATATTATACGTTTGTTTTAACTGAGCTAATTCGGTATGTTTGGTCCGTATGTGCTCTTGAATAACTTCTAATCGTTTGTTAAGTTGTAAAAATTCAATTCGATCATCTTCTGTAACTGGTCGAAATTCATTCGTAGCTAAGGTTTTATTCAATTCAGATAACGCTTCAATCTCTGCCCAGTGTTGTTTCATATATGTCAAGTCTTCTACTTTAGACTTCAGCGATTGTAGCTTATATTCAAGTTGTCGAAGTGCTTCGACCGCATCTGAAGCTTGGTCTAAGAGGGTTAAATATTTGACATTTTCTTCTTTGGCTTTTTGGAGTTGTTTAGCTTGCTCCGCCATTTGTGAAGTATAAGCATTAATAACAGGAACGCGTCCTTGTTTTTTATACAACGAACGTGCTTGGTCATAAAACTGATCCGCCAATGTTAAGTAAGATTTTGCCCCCAGAGCGCTCGCACTAATAAAGTGTTCCTTCACCTCTTCTGATGTCAATGAATAAATATGCTCTAAATCTGTCAAATTAAACGAATAGAAAGCTTGATACATCGTCATATCCATATTATAAAGTAATTTTTTTAATAAATTTTCTGATGTCAGTTGTTGATCGGCCAATTGAAGTGTTAATTCACCTGAGGATTTACGCCCATCAACCCGTTCAATATAACCCGAGCCAAAATCTTCATGTTGGAACATAATCCGCCCCCCATACCGACTACTCTCATACGGCTCATAACGTAATCGTGAGCTGTTTCGAGGAGGAAACCCGTATAAAATACTATGAATAAAGGAGATGAGTGTTGATTTTCCTGATTCATTCGGCCCCCAAAAGACATGTAATCCATTAGATAGGTTGAATGACTGATCAATCCACTTACCATAACCGTAAATATGTAGTTGTGAAAGCTTCATTGATGCTCCTCCTATTCATTATCCACTAAGGCCTGTTCAATTGCTTGAATGGCTTGTTGTTTAATCCGTTCTTTAAAGTCATGATCCCAATCTTGTTGCCAATATTTCAGTGGAACTTGTGTTTGTAACTCTTGTTGCAATAATGTAAAATGATCGTCATCGGTCACTGAATGAATCGCTTTTTGCCAAGCAGACGGATAGCGCTCAATAAAAGAATCAATTAAATGTTGATCTGATTGCTTCTCGCACGTTATATGAGTTATCCAATAATCAGAACTGTCTATTAATTGATTGATTTGATCAGTTGTTAACATAGAAACGAGAGCAGCATCTAATTCTTCAAATTGACAAGTTAAATCAATGAGATATCGTTTATTCGCTTGCCGTTCAAGTTGTTCATGAAGGATTTGTGTTATTTTATTTAGGGCTTGTTGCAAGCTAGTTGCTCCAGACATATTTACCGTAATAGCTTCCCAAATTATGGGAGCAGCTGAGATAAATTCAGGATGACACTGCCCTTGCTCACACTTCACGAGATAACATCCTTTATCTCCCAATTCCTTACGATGACAGCCTTGAATGTTTCCAGAGTAATATGCTGGCAAACTCGAATGGATTGAACCCCGCTTATGAATATGGCCTAAAGCTAAATAATCATAATTAAGACGTCTCACATCTGCTACTGAAAAAGGAGCATAGACACTGCTAGGCGTTTCAATTCCTTGACAGTTTCCGTGCAATAAACCAATATGATAATCAGCCGTTATATCTCTTGGTGGATATTTTTGTAAGCGGTTATCTTTAATGTGCTGTTGATCATAACTGAAGCCACTAATGGCCACTGTCTCTCCTTGAGCTGATTGATAATAAACGGTCTCCGGTGTTTCATCAAAGATATGCACATTTTCGGGCATATCGATATACAAATATTGTCGATCGATAAAATCATGATTCCCATAAATTATGTATACATTGATCTGCGCTGTATTTAATCGCTTAAATTGTTCTCTTAAAAAGGTTTGGGCACGAATACTGCGCTCAGATGCATCGTACAAGTCCCCAGCTATTACGACAAAATCTACAGCATTCTTAATCGCCTGCGACACAATTTGCTCGAAAGCTTGAAATGTTGAGTTCTGAACTGCCTCAAACCATTCGTCAGATAAGTGAATTAATCCCTTAAAGGGACTATCTAAATGTAAATCTGCCGCGTGAATAAATGAAACCATCAGATACCTCCTTAACAATTGTAGAATTTCATTACTAGATTTATATGTAATAAAAGAGCCCTGAAACAGAGCTCTTTTACGCGTGAACTTATTAGTTGTCTTCTGAGTTTTCCGCTTCATCCGGCACAACACTTAAATCAGGTTGCTTAGGTTGATTGGCTTGGTATAGCTCTTGAATTGGTTTCAAGGCAATTTGATTGATTTCTTCAATCATTTGACCAAGTTCTTGCTCAGCTTGAATTAACTCAGATAATACATCGTTGTTGCCAACTTTTTGTGATAATTCTTGTGCTTGTTTTGCTTCATCTTCTCCGATTTCTTGACCTGTCATTTGTTTCTGTTGTAAGGTCTGTTGTGTTAATCGGAACTGATCGAACAAGGCTTTTGCTTCATCATCCTTCTGAAGGGTTTCAAAAGCTTCCTCAAGTTTCTTGTACTGATCAGTCTTACGCAAATCACGCTCTAATTGATTGGCTGCATCGTAAATATTAACTGACATTATTCCACTCCTTTAATAAGTTTTCACTTCGTCAGTATAGCATGAATGATAAGAGAACTCAAACTTATTGGCCTCTAAAGCGTCTAATATCTTCCTCAATCGCTCTCAGCCCATCTTGGAAACGCTCAATTCCTCTTTGAATCGATTCATTAGCATCCCGTAAAGCGGGCTCAGCAGCGTCTCTAAATTGATCGAAGAACTCAAATCCACTCGTATTATTAGGTTGTTCTTCAACAGGCACATCTACAGCAAATTGACTCTGTGTCGTATAAGGTAGTATGCGGGCTAATTCATCATGGATAATCTGACCTGTACCATAGACCGCGATATCATCAATATAGTGTTCTTCCGTCGTATCATCAAAGCCCATCCACGTTGCAACAACAACATCAGGTGTATAGCCGACTACCCATTGATCGGTTACACCGGGTTGACCATCTGCTCGCTCGGTTGTTCCTGTTTTTCCAGCAACACGGTACCCACTTGGAGTAATTTCAGAAGAATAAGCATTCAGTAGCATCCGATTCATTTCATCATTAACCGCCGTGGACATCACTTTTGTTTGTTTAGGGTTTGTATTATCTACAATGACTCTTCCGGTTGCATCGACAATTTGAGTAATAAAGTGTGCGTCCATTCGTACACCATTGTTTGCAAAAGCACCGTAAGCAGCTGCTAATTGAACAGGCGATACACCTTTAGCCATTCCCCCTAAGGCGACGCTTCCTAGATGTTTATCTTCATCTGCAATTTTAATGCCAAATTTTTTCAGCATGGCCACGCCTTTATCGATACCAATTTCATTAAGTAACCAAACTGCTGGCTGATTCAAACTTTCTTGAAGCGCATAATTCATGGTCACTTCACCTAAATATTGATCATGGTAGTTTTTAGGGGTGTAATCAGTTGGCCCATAACTCTGCAATTGATCTGGCAGGATAGATTCGGATGTATAGCCTTGCGCAACAGCTGGAGCAAAAACGCCAAGAGGTTTCATCGTTGATCCGGGCTGTCGTCGCATCTGTGTTGCCCGGTTGAAGCCGCGCAAGGTATATTCCCCGCGTCCACCCACGATAGCTGATACGCCTCCTGTGACCGGGTTAATAGCAGCAGAGGCACTTTGCGCTGGCGTACCATCTGTTGCTTGAGAGAATAAGTAATCTTGTTGATAGGTCATATCCATTTGTTGCTGGTAGTTCTGATCCAACGTTGTATAGATGGTATAACCACGGTTCAATAAGTCTTCTTCATCTATCCCATAACGGTTAATGGCTTCATCTATGACTGCATCGAAAAAATAAGGGTAACGATAATCATTATGTTCTTCATATGCATTGACTAGCTCAAGACCGTATTGCGTTAACTCATTGAACGTCTCTTGCGTAATCACTTCTGTCTCAACTAAGACACTTAGGACTGTATCACGTCGATTAATCGCTGCTTCATAGTTATCAATAGGATTATAATAACTTGGCGCTTTCAACATGCCAGCTATCATAGCCCCTTCTGAGATAGACACATCTGATGCTGACTTGCCAAAATAACGCAACGAGGCATCTTCCACGCCCCAAACCCCATTTCCGAAGTATGCATTATTTAGATACATTTCTAAAATTTCTTCTTTTGAATAATGTTTTTCGATTTCGATGGCTAAAAATAATTCCTGCAACTTACGTGTGAACGTTTGGTCTGCCGATAAGTACGCATTTTTAGCTAATTGTTGCGTTAAGGTACTTCCTCCCCCAGCAATTCCTCCAGCCATCACGGACCGAACTGCTGCTCGACCGATCCCAATTACATCAAACCCGCGATGATCTTCAAATCGGCGATCCTCTGTTGAGATAACAGCTTCTTGAATATTAGGCGAAATAGCTTCTAACTCAACAAACGTTCCTTGCTGTGAGTAAAGCGACCCAGCCGTCTCTCCACGAACATCAACAATCGATGTCTTCTGTTCTAAACCGGCCTGAAGTGTATTAACATTCGCCGCTCGTGCTAAGAAGTTCAAGTAAATACTGAAAATCAAGGCGACTATTAATACAGACAAAATCGACACTTTTGTTAAGTGGTATTTTTTCCAAATTTTCTTAAACCACTTCCAAAACCGAATACATCCATCTTTAAATTGTTGCAGCACCTCAGCATCTTTCATTTTTACACCTCAATTTACTTGAAAGTTATAGCGAATTAGTCATCTTCATTATACGCATCCTTCGATAGTCGAACATCCATCCTAAGTCTGATTTTTTATGCCTGATCCCATTCTACGGCAACTTTTCTAAATTTATTTAAAATTTCTTGGACTTCTTCAAGATTTTCAGCGTTTGCACCACTGGCTAGTGGGTGTCCGCCACCATTATGTTCTTTGGCAATTGTATTAATAATTGGGCCATGAGAACGTAAGCGACAACGATAAGTGCCATCCGGTTGCTCAACAAAAATCCCCCAACATTTCACTCCAGAGATTGGGCCCGGTGTACTAACCACTGCATTCGTATGTTCATCTTCCAAGCCTAACGAATGTAGGAATTCCTGAGAGAGAATCAAATGACCGACCCCTTCTGGTGAAACTTTGGTATGCTCTAATGTGTACCCTTGCAAACGGGCAACAGCTGGTGGCATTTCGTATAATTTGCGGAGAACCACCGTATGATCGAAATCAAAGCTTAACAAATCTGCAGCTATTCGCATCGTCTGTGGTGTAGTATTATTATATTGGAATCGACCAGTATCTCCCACAATTCCAGCATACAGTAGGCGTGCTCCTTCATTATTTAACGTTAATTCATCTTTAAACGTTTGCCAAAAATCAGTAATCATTTCGGACACACTGCTAGCTGATGTTCGAATCCATTCAATTGAGCCATAGGAATCGTCTTTAGGGTGATGATCAATTTTGATTAGATCAGCTCCCTCGTTATAGTATTCTCCATCAATTCGCGCAATATTAGCGGTATCTGTTACAATAACTAATGCATCTTCATAATCCGAAATCGTGATCGGTTCATATGTATGCAAGAAGTTTAAACTTTCGCTACCTTCTCCCGCATATTTAACCGTTTTTTCCGGAAAGCTAGCTTTAATTAATTCTCCTAGGCCAACTTGTGAGCCAATTGCATCGGGATCTGGGCTGACATGGCGGTGAATGATAATATTATCCCATTGTTTGATTTTTTCCAATATTTGTTCCATAAGTTGTTTTTCTGTTAGTGTCATAAGTATCTCTCCTTATATTTAATCGATGTATTGACAGGTAATTAGCGCTTTCGCTGCTAGTCCATTCATATCAATCACTTCAACATCCATTCGGGCAAATCGCCTTGATTCATCAAAAATAGTGGGCTTAATAATGACTTCTGCACCTAATTGAATGAGCTTGAAGTAATGAAGTTGAATTTGTTCAATACTAATATTATTCACCCGGTTCTTCGCTAGCATGATTTGGCTCGTTGATGTAATAATTTCAGTTAAAACGCCATAAGAAATCGTCCCCAGTTGGTTCGTCATTTGTGGCGAAACAGTGAAAGTGAACTGATCGTTGCCGACATCTTCAATTAATGTTCTCACTTGATCCAAAATTGTATCATGAATATGGGCTTGTTGTTGCTGTGACTGCATGGCTTTCATAATGTCTTGGCGTGATATAATGCCGGTCAATGTTAAATCATCCTCAATAACTGGCATAAATTCCAACCCTTCCCAAATCATCATATGAGCAGCCGTCGCAACACTCATGTACGGTTTAGCAACTTTAGCTTCACGTGTCATAATCGTATCAAGTGGTGTGTTATCTTCTTTACCAATAATATCGCTGGCTGAGATCACTCCCACGAGGCGATTTTGGTGATTAATAATCGGAAACTTAGAGTGGCCATCTTTTCGATTAAGTACTTTGTAATCAAAGACTGTTCCTTTTGCCAAGAGATAATCTGTATCTTCCATTCGCGTATAGATATGGCTCACTAACAAAATTTCCTTCTTAATTAATTGATCTGACATTGCGCGGTTAATCATTGAAGATACGGTAAATGTATCGTAAGAAGTTGACATCAGAGGCAATGCCAACTCATTAGCCAATTCGATGATCGCTTGATCTGCTTTGAACCCACCAGTAATTAAGACTGCCGCTCCCGTTTCCAAAGATAACTTCTGGGCTTCTTGTCGGTTACCGATAATCATTAACGAATGATCTGCCAAGTAGCGCTCCATTGCTTCTTCTGTCATCGCCCCGATAAAAAAACGATTCAGTGGTTTATCTAAGCCAGCTTCTCCGCCTAATATTTCACCGTCAATAATTTTTAAGATTTCACTGAAGGTTAACGTATTAATTTTTTGTATATCGCGTCCATCGATTCGAATAGTTCCAACACGTTCAATCGTTGTGACTAATCCCGAATCCTCGGCACTCTTAATAGCACGATAAGCAGTTCCCTCACTCACGTCTAATTCTTTGGCAATCTTTCTTACGGACAATTTTTGACCAATCGGGAATGCTTCAATATAATTTATAATCTTATTATGTTTTGTTGTCATTGTGATATGTTTCACCTCTTTTTTGAATGATGTAGTGGCAATGCCATATTCTCATAACTCATTTTATTCAGATTAGTTACGGTAACTCCTAGTAGACGAACCCCTTGCTCTACATCACCTTCTTCATACCATAGATCGGAAGCTATATTAAACAAATCCTCAGCAGAATGAATGTAATTAAATAACGTTCTCCGCTTAGTATGTGTACTAAAGTTGCTATATCGATACTTCAATACTACCGTCTTCCCATGCAAACGATGCTTCTCCAAACTGGCAAATGTTTGCTGGCTTAACCGACGCAATTGTTGAATCACTTCATCATCATGAGTGATCACGTGCGCATAGGTGGACTCTTTCCCAACTGATTTACGTGTGCGGTCAGCCACGACTGGACTATTATCAATTCCACGCACCTTATGATACAAAGAATAACCCATCTTTCCAAACCTGTGCATTAAATCATCCAATGTTTGCTGGTACAAGTCTTCTCCCGTATAAATATTAAGAGCATGCATTTTCTCCAAGGTCTTCTCACCCACGCCAAAAAATTTCTCTATCGGCAGTTGCATCAAAAAGTGATGAGCTGATGCGGGGGTCACCACTGTTAGGCCACTTGGTTTTTGGTAATCACTAGCAATTTTAGCAATAAATTTATTGTATGATACGCCAGCTGAACAAGTCAGTTGAGTCTGCTCATAAATGATTTTCTGAAGTTGCTGGGCAATCATGGTAGCTGAAGGCATACTCTTTTTATTATTAGTTACATCAAGATAAGCCTCATCGAGTGATAATGGTTGGACCAAATCAGTATATTGATAAAATATGTCATGAATTTGGGCCGATATTTGACGATATAACGTAAAATTCGGTGGAATAAAAATGGCACGTGGACATAATTCATAGGCCTTGGCTGCACTCATCGCTGAGTGAATCCCAAACTGACGGGCTTCATAACTGGCCGTAGTGACTACTCCGCGACCTTCTGTATCTTTTGGGTGGCGAGCAATAACGACCGGCTTACCTTCGAGTGATGGATCTTCACGCCGTTCAACCGACGCATAGAAGGCATCCATATCAATATGGATGATTTTCCGCGACGTATCTCGGGTTGGCTCATCGAATGTTAATATCCCATAATCCATCTCACCACCTCCTACAATATCTCCATTATACAACAAAACATCCTGTATGTAAGTCATTTACGGAGTTTCCCTCTATTCGATTGAAAAACAGCTAATCGCAATGTCTCAATTAGCTGTTTTTTCATTCTTATTCTAATGCACATTATATTAAGATTTTGTCGGCTTCTCGTGAGGAGGCATATCCTTTAATAAAGGCAACTGTACGTGAAATACTGAGCCGTGATTTAACGAACTATCCGCCCAAATAACACCACGGTAGCCATTAATTAATTGCTTAGCAATAGATAGCCCCAAGCCATTGCCCCCCTTATTCCGACTGCGTGCCTTATCTACTCGGTAAAATCGATTGAAAATTTTATGACTATCTTCCTCAGTCATCCCTTCACCAAAGTCCTGAACGGCAATATTAACTTGTGCATGATTCGTCGAAACTGATAAGTGAACTTCCTGTCTATCTGTTGAATATTTAACGGCATTATCGAGCAGAATCATCAGAACTTGCTCTAAATGGTTACGATACATATTCACATAAGCAGGATCTGTTATCTCAGTATCAAAAATAAAATCGAAATGAGGATGAACTAACTGAATATTCGTATGAGCTTGTTTACAAATCTCTAAGACATCCGTTTTTTCATCTTTGTACTGAATGTCCACTTGCGAAGCGCGTGATAAGTCTAACATTTCTTGGACTAGACTCTTCATCCGACCGATCTCTTGGACGGATGCTTCAATTGATTCATCGAGAATCTCAGGGTCATCTTTTCCCCAACGTTTTAGCAACTTCAGATGCCCCTCAACCACAGCTACCGGTGTTCGCAACTCGTGTGAAACATCTTCTACGAATTGCTTTTGGCTTTCAATATTATCTTGCATCCGGTTAATCATCGTATTATACGTATCGGCCATATCCGTAAACTCATTTGGCCCACCTTCGATTGTAATACGCTCAGTTGACTCGGGATCTTTCGTAATTGTATTCATCACTCGGGTCAGATAACGCACCGGCTGTAGGAAAGTTGTCGTAATTAACAAACCAAAAATAAAACTAAAAAATACGGCTAAGAACCCAATAAAGACAATAGCTGTTCGAATTTGGTTAAGTAACTGATGATAACTCCCCAATGTATTAATGAGTTGCAGGTGCCCAATAATATCGCCTGCATCATTATAAATCGGATCCATTGTTGACAGTGACTTACTTCCATCTGTTTGGATTGAGAATGTCTCTGTGGCCACTGTCTTAGCAAAAGTTGCCTCAACTTCTGATGATTGATAAACAACATGATGATCTAAATCAATCACACGCAAAATTAAACTATTCTGATATGACATATATTGACTCTCTTGTGACGAATCGCTGTTGATAGCTGTTGTCACAAGAGAGTCGATATTGACATTAGATGATTCAAAAATTTCCTCAACTAACTGTTCATCCACGGTGGATTGACTCGTCTCAAAGTTACGCGTTATCTCAGTGACTACTCGCTCCATTCCTTTTTCTTCACTAGAGAGCATGATGCGGACGACACTCATGTATAAGATACTTGAGAAAATAGCATACGTCACAAAGAATGCTAATGACGTTGCTAATGTCCATCGCCATTTAACTGACAGACGTTTATCGTCCACTTCTTTTAATGTCATTTCCGCATCACATAACCAGTTCCGCGTACCGTTTGAATGTAACTTTCTTGTGATGGGACATCAATTTTGTTACGTAAGTATCGAATATACACATCAACCACATTTGTTTCAATCCCTGGTTCATAACCCCATACAGTATTCAGCAATGTTTCACGGGATAACACAACATTGATATTTTCCATTAACTCAACCAGTAATTCATATTCACGTTTCGTTAATTCAATGACTTCATCACCACGACGTACAATCCGATTTTCTTTCTCAACTAATAAATCTTTGTACTTGATCATCGCTTGATTGCTGATGTTGTTTTCAGATTCAATTTCGATTCGACGTAGCAAGGCACGCATACGCGCTAATAATTCTTCAATCGCAAACGGTTTAACCACGTAATCATCTGCTCCATGGTCAAACCCAGAGACACGATCAATCACCGAATCACGTGCTGTCATCATAATAATCGGCACATTGCTGACTTGACGAACTCGTCTAGCCACATCAATCCCATTCAATTCTGGCAACATTAAATCAAGTAAAATAATGTCCCATTCTTCATTTTCATCGAGTGCCGCTTCCACTCCAGAACGACCGTCGAAGCGAACTTCTGTCTCGAATCCTTCATGTTTTAATTCTAACTCTACAAAACGCGCTAAATTCTTCTCATCTTCAATAATTAATATTTTTCCCATGATGATCTCCTTTAATTACTCATTCTATTCTAGCTGATTGATCAATGTCAATCAGTCCTATTCTATCATACTTTTATCATTTACGGGCGCATTTCACTTAAAAAAAGCAATTTTCTTACATTTTTTAAATAAAAGTCGTAATTGTTACGCCTATTTATCCTGTTACTCTTCCGGCTCATCGATCACGTTAAATAAATAATACGTAATAAACACAGTTAACGCACCTAATCCCATTTTTACCGGCCATAAGGGGGCAAAATAAATCGAAATTCCCATTAATATATAAATTTGAATAATAATCTTTTTCTTCCGCTCACGCGCAATAGTCTTGTTTTCAGCATAATCAGCCACATAGAACTGATATACTTTCGTCTGTTTCAACCACTTCTCGAATCGCTTAGAACTACGCGCAAATAAATACCCTGACAAAAGTAAAAAGGGAGTTGTTGGCAAAATTGGCAAAGGAATACCGATGATGCCGAGCAGAAATGAGATAAAGCCTCCAATAATATATAATATACGCATCAGCTATCTCCTTACACATGTACACCGCGATCGGCGCACCATTGTTTAATATCACTAACAATTTCTTGACGATCCGCTTCTGACGTCTCAATATCATACTTATCCATATCGATAATATAAACGTCAGACTTGTCATAGTAATTCTCAACCCAATCACGATAATCTTTCCATAACGTAAAGTAATAATTTTTCAATGCTTCATCTTGTTCAAAGTCACGACCACGCTTAGCAATACGTTCCATCGTCTTTTCGAAAGAAATATCGAGAAAAATCATCAAATCCGGTGCTTTTTTCGGTAACTCTTCAAGTTCTTCCATCATATTATGGAGCAACTTTTCATAAATTGAAAACTCTACATCACTAATATCGCCAATCTGATTATTGATACGCGCAAAATAGTGATCTTCATAAATTGAACGGTCCATAATAGCATGCTGTTCATCTAACAGGACATCTTTAATCACACGAAAACGACTATTCAAAAATTCAAGTTGCAATAAGAATGGATATCGTTTACGTTCTTGCTCTTCTGGCGTTGCAGTATAAAAGAGCGGTAAAATTTGATTATTATCAACATCTTCATAATAAGCGGTAAAATCGAGTCGATCAGCAATTAATTTCGTCACGGTCGTCTTACCAGCTCCGATCATCCCTCCAACAGTTAACACAATATGTTTTCTTCCTTTCACTAATTACGTCACTCTTTCTATATTCAGACTAAATTACACAAGTAACTCCATTTTATCATACTCAGATAAAAAATTCGAATGGCACTATCAAGGAAATTCTTCATAATAAAAGACTCCCTCAAATGAAGGAAGCCTTTTATGTTATATTCTATTGCTAATTTAATCCCACTGTTGCTCGCCGTCGTTACCATACCAGTCAAAGTGGAAGTGACCTGGTTTGTCCACCCGCTCATAGGTATGTGCTCCGAAGTAATCGCGTTGTGCTTGAATAATATTGGCTGACAAGCGTTCTGAGCGATAAGAATCGTAGTAGGCAATAGCGCTGGAGAAGGCCGGAATCGGTACACCTGCTTGTGTCGCTAAACCAACTACATCTCGCACAGCTGCTTGATATTTGTAAGCAATATCTTTGAAGTAGTCATCCAAAACTAAATTTTTCAATTCAGGATTATTTTCATACGCTTCGGTAATTTTTTGCAAGAAACGCGCTCGAATAATACATCCTGCACGGAAAATTTTTGCAATCTCTCCGTATTGTAGGTTCCAATCATATACATCTGAAGCAGTTCGCATTTGGGCAAATCCTTGCGCATAACTCATAATTTTACTGAAGTATAAGGCTTGGCGAATTTTTTCTAATAACCCGTCTTTATCCCCTGTAAATTCGCCCACATTAGGTACAGGAAGAACTTTACTTGCTTCAATACGCTCTTCTTTGAAGGCAGAGATGTAACGAGCGAAAACAGCTTCTGTAATCAATGGCAATGGGTGACCCAAGTCAAGAGCACTCTCAGATGTCCATTTTCCGGTTCCTTTATTGCCCGCACGATCTAAAATAACATCAACCATATGTTTACCCGTCTCTGGATCACGTTTGGTTAAGGCGTCAGCGGTTAACTCAATTAAGAAACTATCCAACTCACCCTCATTCCACGCTTTAAATGTCGCCGCGATTTCATCATTATCCATATTTAAGACATCTTTCATAATTTGGTATGCCTCAGCAATTAACTGCATATCGCCATACTCAATGCCGTTATGAACCATCTTAACGTAGTGTCCTGCCCCATTTGGACCAATATAAGTCACACAAGGTTCTCCATCTTCAGGAGCTTTAGCTGCAATTTCTTCTAAGATTGGTGCGACTAAATCATAGGCTTCTTTTTGTCCCCCTGGCATAATTGATGGACCATTCAAGGCACCTTCTTCCCCACCTGATACGCCGGTTCCAATAAAGTTAATACCGGATTCAGCTAATTGTTCACTACGGCGCATGGTTTCTTTATAGTTCGTGTTCCCACCATCGATTAAAATATCCCCTTCATCTAAGTGAGGGAGTAACGCTGCAATTGTCTTATCTGTTGCTACACCTGCTTTTACCATTAATAAAATACGACGTGGCGTTTCAAGTGAATTGACAAATTCTTCAATTTCATACGTTGGGTGCAAATTCTTATCTGGGTTCTCCTTGATTGCTTCACGCACGCGATAGTCACTGCGGTTATAGATGGCAACCGAATAACCTCTGCTCTCAATATTCAAGGCCAAATTTTTCCCCATAACGGCCATCCCAACGACACCAATTTGTTGTTTACTCAATGTAATATTCTCCTTTCAAAACTGTTCCAATATCCATATTTTACCATACTTTGCTAACAAAGCTTAAATATTTGATTTCTTGACAATTTCAATTGAATTGGATAAAATGATTTTAACGTTATGTTTAAAGAGGTGAAAAACATGTCACGTAAGAATAAAAACAGAAAAAACAAAGGAAATACAAGCTTACTCGTTAAAATCTTTATTATTGTTGTATCTATTTTAATGTTAGTCCCGCTATTAAGCTCATTAATTGTACAAATTTTTTAATGACCAACTTGATCAACGATTAAAACGCATCATTTCAATTTTATGGAATGATGCGTTTTAATTTAAAGTATTATCGATATAAATCGCGTGCCGCTTCTAAGGATACCTCTGTAATTTCAGCGCCAGAAAGCATACGCGCAATTTCTTCAATTTTTTCTTCTTCCCCTAATAACTTCACGTGTGTTCTAGTTCGATCATCTTCAATAATCTTGAAAATATATAAATGATGATTGGCCCGCGCTGCTACTTGCGGCAAATGCGTAATACATAGGACCTGTGAATTTTCGGCCACCGAATAGATTTTGTCGGCAATTGCTTGTGCCACGCGTCCACTTACACCCGTATCCACTTCGTCAAAGATAATACTGGTAATTCCTTGTGCTGTTGAGAAAATTGTCTTAATCGCTAACATCATTCGCGATAATTCCCCACCTGATGCAATTTTATTAAGAGGTTTCAATGGTTCACCTGGGTTAGTCGCAATGAAAAATTCAATTTCATCCAATCCATCTCCCTTTATATCGCGACTTGTATAGGCAGTTATTTCACGACTAAAGTAAACCTTGAACTGAACTTTTTCCATGTAGAGAGCTTGCAGTTGTTGATGAATTCTTTCTTCTAGGACTTGCGCTTGTTGGCGACGCATCTCTGAGAGTTCTTTTCCCGCCTTTAAAAGATCTCGTTCCAATGCTTCTAATCTTGAATTGAGTTGACTTACTTCTTGTTCACGATTCTTTAGACGCGATAATTCCTGAGTAGCTTCTTCATAATAATCTAAAATATCATCGATTGATTGCCCATATTTGCGCTTCAATTTTTGAATCGCATCCAATCGCTCTTCAATCTCATACAACCGCGCATCATCAAATTCTAAATTATCTAACTGATGATATATATCGCTACTTGCTTCTTGTAATTGAAAAAATAGTGAAGATAATGTTTCCGCTAACGTATGATAGGCAGGATCAATTTCACTAATTGACTCTAACTGATCCATTGCCACTCCGACTTGCTCTAACCCGGCTTTTTCTCCTTCTTGCAAAGCATCATAGCTTCTTTGTAAGGCTTGTAAAATTGTTTGAAAATTTGCTAACTTTTTAGATTCTTCTTCTAGTTCAACATCTTCATTACGGCGCAAGTTCATAGCTTCTATTTCATCAACCTGAAACGTCAGCATATCCAACCGTTGTGCATAAGCTTGCTCATTCGTTAACCATTCCTCGTAAGACTGTTTGACAGATTTATATTCGTCGAGAAGGAATTGATACTTTTGCTTTAACGGTAATATTTCTGTCCGATTAAAATCATCTAATAAACGAATGTGCGTATCTGGACGCATTAATTCCTGGTGTTCACTTTGTCCATGAATATCAATTAAATGTTCTCCAATTGACTTCAATCCAGAAACCGTCACTATCGATCCATTGACACGACAAACTGTACGGCCACTCGCATACATCTCACGTTGTAAATGGATAATGGAGCTATCCATTTCAATTTCGAGTGCTGATAAAACTGTCGCTAGTTTGTCTATTCGAGCAGGATTTACTTTAAATTGTCCTTCAATCACACATTTCTTAGCTCCATGGCGAACAAATTCTGTCGATCCACGTCCACCCGCTAATAGACCGACTGCATCAATAATAATTGATTTTCCTGCACCTGTTTCACCAGTGAGTACTGTCATTCCCGACATAAAATCTAAGCTAATTTCTTTAATAATAGCAAAATCGCGAATATGTAACTCTAATAACATCGCTCTCCAACTCCTTCGCTCTTATAAATGACGTGATTCTTCTACCGCCTGTTCAATCAATATTTTAATTGATTTTTGTTGCGTCTGACCGACTTTTAAGTAACTAATAAATTCAATATTTCCTTTACCGCCTGTAATTGGAGATGGATGCAATCCCTCAACTGCATAATTGAGGTCCGTCATAAATTGACAAACATGCTGTAAAATAGTGGCGTGATCTGCTGAATCAGTGATGATTCCTTGATTTTCTGTTACTAACTCACGAGTAGCCTCAAATTGTGGCTTAATTAAAGCAATTACCGGTGATCCAGTAGGTAATATGGTATTTAAATTTTCTAAGATTAATGCCAATGAAATAAAAGAGACATCAATCGTAGCAAAAGTTGGCTTATCAAACACAAAATCATCCACTGTTGTATAACGAAAATTCGTCTGCTCCATCACAACGACTTGCTCATGAGTTCGCAGAGACCAGACTAATTGATTGGTTCCCACATCTAACGCATACACCAACCGTGCGCCTTCTCTCAAAGCAACATCAGTAAATCCTCCCGTCGAAGCTCCAATATCCAGAACAACTTCTCCATTAAGAGAACAGTTGTATAATTCAACTGCTCGTTTTAACTTCAACCCTCCACGACTGACATACGGATGGTCAGATCCTTTTACATACAATTCAGTTGTATGTTGCAATTGTTGGCCTGCAGTCAAAATTTTTTCTTCTTTTGTTGTAAATACATTCCCTGTCATAATTATCGCCGCCGCTTCTTTTGGACTATCGGCTAATCCTTGTCGGAACAATAATTCATCAGCTCTTAATTTACTCATTTAACCTTCCTTTATTTCTAGTTGCACAATGAAACTATCCAATAAACCATCATTAAGTCCAGGATGAATCGTTTTAATTTTTAACAATATATCTTGGCAATTTTGAAGTTCCTGTTCAAATAATTTTCTAGCTTGTTCTAATCCCAACAAGGATGGATAAGTACTTTTATTAGCCGCTACATCAGATCCGGCTGGTTTTCCTAGTTCGTCCTGTGAACTGATAATATCTAAAATATCATCGCGAATTTGATACGCTAAGCCTAATCTTAAACCTAATTCACTTAAGTATGCTTTTGTCTGATCAGATCCATCAGTTAAAATCCCTCCAGCTGTACATGCGAATTTCAATAACTCACCTGTTTTTCGCAGGTGAATGGATTGTAGCTCTTCTAACGAAACCCGTTGCTCCTCGGCATTCATATCCGCTTGTTGTCCACCAACCATCCCCTGATATCCTGCTGTACTCGCTAATAAGCAAGTAAGATCCATCGCTTGTTGCGGGGGAATATTAGCTACAGCTATTTGTTGAAAGGCTTCTGTCAATAAGGCATCGCCCGCTAAAATAGCGGTTGCTTCCGAGAATTTCTTATGCACGGCTGGACGTCCTCGTCTCAAATCATCATCATCCATTGCCGGTAAATCATCATGAATCAATGAGTATGTATGAATCATCTCTAAAGCAGCCGCCACTGGATAAACTTGTTTCATATCTACTGTACTATCAAGGGTTGCTACTACAGCAAATAATAAGAATGGACGTAATCGTTTCCCGGGTGCTAACAAAGCATAATTCATGGCTTCTTCCAATTGTGTATCACTAGTTAAATCGACAGACTGGGCTAAATAGCTCTCAAAATCAGATTGATATTTATCTTTAAATACACTAAACATAGCTGCCATCCTATTCTAGTTCAAGAGGGACTTCTTGCCCATCTGCATCGACAATTTTTTTAAGAAATTTTTCTGCATCATTTAATTGTGTTTTCAGACGTTGACTTAATTGGATACCTTGTTGAAATTGTTCTAATGCCTCTTCTAACGGCACATCGCCTTGCTCTAATGTTTCAACAATGGCTTCTAGTTCTTGTAATGATTGATCGAATGTTTTCTCTTCTTGACTCATTGATCATCAGCTCCTTCTATATGTTTATCATTTACCATTACAGTCAGTGCTCCATCTGCCATATGCACGCGTAACTGTTCCCCAGACTGAACGGATTGAACAGATTTTACTATTGCATCCTCTTTTGTTGTATAGCTATAACCACGCGATAAAATATTCAATGGTGATAGATGATTAAGCGCCTCAATTAGATAACTAACATGCTTATCATGCGTTTCAACTTGTTGGGTCAACTGATTTATGAGCCGTTGTGTTAACTGGTTGGTTTGTTCTTTTTTAGCTTGGACTAACGCATCAGGGGTCCGACTATCCAGCCGTTTAGTCAGGTTCTGCAAAGATATTTGTTGCTGCGCTACTTTTCCCTCTATTAACTGAGTCAACTGAGCTGTTTGTTCATCGACTTGTTGGACATACTTTTCATACAATCGATGAGGTTGCTTAAAAATGTATGACTTTTGCGTACGATCTAATCGTTCCTGTAAGTAAGCTACTTGTTGAACAAGCTGTTTTTTTAATCGTTGCTCATGATTTGAAATAGTTAGTAATAAATCAGCTTGATTGGGGACAGCCAATTCTGCAGCAGCAGTCGGTGTGGGGGCCCTTAAATCAGCTACTAAGTCGGCCAGGGTCGTATCTGTTTCGTGTCCAACCGATGAAATAATGGGAGTTTTTGCTTCAAAAATAGCTCGAACCACTTTTTCATCATTGAAGGCCCATAAATCTTCAATTGAGCCACCTCCCCGTCCGATAATAATCGTATCGAATGAACCAGTCTGGTCTGCTTGTCGAATATTTTCAGCAACGGAATCGATCGCTTTTTCTCCTTGAACCATTGTTTCATACAAAACAAGTTCAATATGCGGAAAGCGTCGATTAATCGTCGAAATAATATCTTGGATCACAGCTCCGCTCTTACTTGTGACAACAGCAATTCGCTTCGGGAATGGCACAATATGTTGTTTATGGGCTTGATCAAATAACCCTTCTTCTAATAATTGTTGCTTCAGCTTTTCGTAAGCTTGATATAGTTGACCAATTCCATCTTGCTGCATATCTTCAACAATAATCTGGTACTGACTTCGCGGTCCATAAGTGGTCAAGCGTCCTGTCACTAATACACTCATGCCATCTTCTAGTTGAAAAGGCAGTTGCCTAGCTTGGCGTGAAAACATCACCGCATTTACAACCGCTTGATCATCTTTTAGACTGAAATAAAGAGTTGAGTTCACACGATTACGTGCACTATTGGAAATTTCACCTTTAAGATACACTGTTTGCAAATAAGGATCGCGATCAAATTTTTTCTTTACATATTGACTTAATTGCGAAATACTCAAATATGAATTATTCATTATGTCATCCTTACGTAAAAGGAGCCTGGTATCAGGCTCCACTATTTTCGTTTAAGATACTTTGTAAAATACCATTAATAAACTTACTTGACGGCTCATCATTGAACAGCTTCGCTAATTCAATTGCTTCATCCATTACAATGCTAGGGGCCAATTCATCTTCATAGATTAACTCATAGGCAGCTAATCTTAAAATAATAATATTGGCCAACTCAACTCGGCTTAATGTTCGCTTGTTTAAATGTTGATTAATTTGATCATCGAGTGTAGCTTGGTGTTCCTTAACACCTTGTATTAACTTACGTACATAATCTAATGAGTCGACTGCAATTTGAGTTGTCCGCAATTCTTCAGGCAAGAGTTCCTTATATAAAGCGACAAGATTGGTCTCCTCGATGTTCACATTATTGTTTTGAACATTTAAAACTTGCATCAAAGCCTGGTCTTCCGTTAAGGCCGGTAATACATCCATCATATAAAGAGCTTGAAAAGCCCGTTCTCTGGTAATTCGTCTAGCTGTTGTCAATATGAGTCATCCTTTTCTGTCTAAACTTCCCTGTCATCGCTCCTATACTTTATCCGATACCATGGATACAATATGCACATTAACTTCAGATAATTCAATATCTGTCATGTGGTAAATTTGCTCTTTTACACGTTCTTGAATTTCAAGTGCTACCTTAGGCACATTAACGCCCAAATTCAAGTTACAATAAACATCTAAATTAATGCCATCTTGTTCGTAAGAGAGCTGAACACCTTTTTTATAGTTCGTTTGATTGGTAAATAATGCTTTCATATCAGTTGAGAAGGTACCCTTCAGTGCATAGACACCGGATACTTCATTAGCAGCGATATTAGAGATTACTTCTAATACTTCTGGTGCTAATTCAATATCGCCCAATTTATCATGATTATATGTTTTAGCTTGTTTAACCATCCTGTTTCCTCCTTAAAGATTACTATGCTCTAGAGTCGTAGGTTCCTTCTTCCGTATTAATAATAAGAAGTTCCCCTTTATTAATAAAGAGCGGAACTGTTACGACAGCACCGGTTTCTAATGTAGCTGGTTTAGAACCACCACCACTTGTATCTCCTTTAATATTAGGTTGCGTCTCTACAACTTCTAATGTTACTTTTGTCGGCAACTCTAACCCCAATACTTCGCTCTCGTTAAAGATAATATCAACTGTTTCATTTTCTTTTAAGAATTTCAATTCATCCTCGATAGTTGCTGTAGGAATAGCGACTTGTTCATACGTTTCTAGATCCATAAACGTATGCATCCCATCTGCTTCGTACAAGTATTGCATTTGTTTGGATTCAATTAGAGCTTGGTCTACTTTATCTCCTGCTTTAAAAGTAAATTCCTGCACAGCACCATTGCGTAAGTTTTTTAATTTAGAGCGGACAAATGCTTGTCCTTTACCTGGTTTTACATGTTGAAAATCCAAAATTTTCCATAATGAGTCTTTGTAAATAATCGTCATACCTGTTTTAAATTCATTTGTTGAAATCATATAAGTCTCCTTTAGTTTAAATAATAATAAGTTCTTTTGACGTACGGTTAATTGTTTCGTGGCCATCTTCAGTAATGATGATATCATCCTCGATACGCACGCCACCGAGTCCCGATACATAGATACCTGGCTCATTCGTCACCACATTACCTACTTTTAACGGTTCATTATTTTTCTGGTGGAGCGCAGGCCCTTCGTGAATTTCCAGACCAATGCCATGTCCAAGCGAATGGCCAAAGTTGTCCCCGTACCCATTCTCAGCAATGTAATCACGAGCAATTTTATCCAACTCAGCACCGGTCATCCCTGCACAGATCGCTTCATCGACTTTCAAGTTAGCTTCCAGTACAATTTGGTGAATTTTTTTCAATTCTTCACCGGGATCGCCTAATGCAATGGTTCGAGTCATATCTGAGACATAGCCATTGTAATAGCAGCCAAAGTCAATTGTAATCATGTCACCTTGTTCGATTTTTTTATCGCTCGCTACTCCGTGAGGCATGGCAGAACGCTCACCACTTGCGACAATCGTTTCGAATGATACACCTGAAGCTCCCAATGACCGCATATAGAAGTCCAATTCATTGGCCACTTCGATTTCAGTCATCCCTTCTTCAATGTAATCTAATATATGTTCAAATCCTTTTTCAGCAATTTCAACGGCTTTACGGATAGTCGCTAATTCCTCTGCATCTTTCACTTCACGGAAAGACTCAATGAATCGGCCAATAGGTTTTAACTCTGCATCGAAGGCTTCTTGCATCGTTTCATAGGTATCGAATGTAACATGATGTTTCTCGAAACCAAGCGTTTTAACCTGAGCTTGTTCAATTAATTCCGCAACTTTTTCAAACAAACCATTCTTATGCTGGGCAATCTCAAAGTCAGTGGCCTGCTCAGTTGCTTGATCAACATATCGAAAGTCCGTAACAAAGAAAGCTTCTTCCTTCGTAATCAAGCATGCTCCAGCTGTTCCAGTAAAGTTAGAGACATAACGTCTATTATACTCACTGGAAATTAATAACGCGTCAATGCCTTGTTCCCCTAATTTGGACTGAATCTTACTTACTCTTGACATATTCATTCCTCCGTCTATTTATACAATCTTTAACTTCATAATTCATGCTTCCTTATTATACCAAATATCGTGCATAAATAAAATTATTCCAAATGTAAATTCTATTTTTTTGCATATCTAACCGAGAACAAAAACCTAGTCTAAGTATAACATCTGTAACATTTATACTCCGACTAGGTTTGCCTTATTCTTCTAATTAAGTTTCTCGCACTATTTCTTCTGGCTCTGCTACTGTATTATTTCTCTACTCATCCATATTCCCTTCTCGAGGCTTAACGTCAGCTAAAGCTTCTTCAACATCTGGCAATATAACCGTATACGTATAATTTACAGTATAGCCACTTTTTAACTCAGTCGTCAGTTGAAAAGTATCTCGTTGCGGACTGGTCAACGTTACTGTCCCATGATTAAATTGAAAAACTCCACCACCAGTAAGTGGTTCATTATCAACTGTGTCAATATCAGCCAGTTGCTTATGGATATCTGCTAGCTGTTCTTCTAACTCTTCGCGTTCTTTTTTCAAATCAACCTCACGTTCTTTTAGCTCATCATCTGATTCAAACGCTTCAATTTCTTCATCTATCTCGTCTAAGAGCGCATCAACTTCCTCGTCTTCTTGATCACTTCCTAATGATTCAGCTTCTTCCAATCCTAAAATATCGTTCACACGTGCTTGTAATTCTTCAATATCAGTAGCTTCTGCTTCAATTTCTTCACGACGCGCTTTGGCTTCTTCCAGTGCTTGTTGGGCTTGTTCTTGCTTTTTCTCCCATTCAGCCATTGCTTCATCATTTTCATTAAGCAGTTTTTTAACCTGTTCTTTTTCAGCTAAGATGGCTTCCTTCTCCTTTACTTGAGCCTCAAGTTCAGCTTGTACTTTAGCCAATACATCTTCGCGCGTTAGTTGGATCGATTTTTGGATCATTGTTTTGGCTAAGTAACTCTCTTTCACTTGTTCGAAGTGTGTCACTTGATTGGTAACCATAATAGCCACTCCATTGACTAAGAATGCCATAAATCCTAAAAACAACAACGCTGAGACTAAGATGCTTCCTTCATTGGCTCTAATTTTATTCATCATGCCAGCTACTCACCCAAATTCTTGCTTCATACACTTCACCGCTAGAAAAAACACCCGTAACTGTCATGGAACCACCCCGTCTATGCAAAGCTACCTGTTCAATATTCATAATCATTTGTTGTGTGCCATTTTTACGACGACGAATAAAGTTGCCATTAATTTCTCTGTATTCTACAACTTCTTGATCTTCTTCACGCACAACTAATTGTCCGGGTTCGAAAGCCATTAACTCACTGCCTTCAAGATAATACTCGAACTGATTAACGAAGATGTGCCAATCAATTTGTCGGTCCGTCTCGATACCTTCCTGAGCTTTCGCTAAACTGTTAATCCCACTCGATAATAGGAGCAAACACAATGAAGTAATACTTAATGCAACGATGACTTCTAATAACGTAAAACCTTGGTCATTCCTCCAATTCATAACTGATCAACTCTACTTTCTCAATCACCGCCTGACTATCTTCTACTCGGTGCGACCACCTATCAGAAAAAATATAAAATGTCTCATTCATTCGCACCGCTTCATGTTGTTGCACATCCCCATTCCATTCTGACGTGTAATCATAAAGCAGACGATAGGTTTCAACTTCCACTTTTTTCTGTTCACGTGTTTGGTACAATGTAATGACTAAAGGCAAAATCAAAACTAACGCCAATGTAATAATACTGAGGGCCGATAAACTTTCCAGTAGGACAAATCCATCCTGCTGCTTAAACTTTTTGGACATAAAATCGCCCGCTTCCTAACTGAAAAACAAATTCATATACTCCATCTGGCGCCTGAAATCGTGCACGACCAAGCCGGCCAATATTCCCTGAATAAGCACGGAATCGGTAACGGTTCGAGGTCAATACGATGATGCTCTCTGGAGGAGTGATTGTCCGATTTAACGAATGATTCGGCTGTCCTTGCACAAAAAAATCAATCGTATTGTTCTCTGCGCGCACTTGGATTTCGGTCGCTTGTCCATTAAAAACAGCATGATTTTGCATCAATGTCACATTATTACGAACTTCCTCAATAAATAAATCAACCTCAATTTTTTCTTCATAAGATTGAAACGTGATCGTTGGTAGAAGAAATAACATACTGACAATAGCCAAGACAACTGCCGCTTCAATTAATGTTAACCCCTGCTCATCCACTACTCTTTTCATATTAAATTACCGTGAAATCGTCAAATTAGCTTCTTGTGCTTTTTGCAACTGATCATCCGTTAAATAACCACCATTGTGCAGGGTTTGTAGTGAATCAGGTCGCGTGTTTTCTGAGAGTTCATAAAGATCTGCTTGTGTATCAATTACTGTTTGTAATGCTTCATTCCCCGTATCGCTAGCTGATTCTCGGTGACTCCCAATATTGGGAATAATAATTAAAAGTAGCGCTGAAATAATAAACAGGACAATGGCCATCTCTAGCAGTGTAAAGGCCTTTGTACTTCTTAGTTTCTTAATCCAATTGTTCCATTGTTGTTTGAATGCTTTCATCCTAATCCCTCCATTAAACTAAATGTGGGAAGTAATAATGCAGCATAAATTGCTACAATCATTACTGCCACGCCAATAAAGACAACTGGTTGAACGAATGACATTAGTCGCTCAACTTTTAACTTTAAATCTTCCTCACATTGATTTGCGTATAGCATCAACTCCTTTCCTAAATCGCTGGACACTTCGCCGTGCTGAATAATTTGGGCTAATTCTTCTTTTAAGAATTCATACGACAAGATAACTTCATAAAAGGATTTTCCCATCAGCATTTGTTCTTCCATATTATTGGCTAATTCTTGCAAAAATAATGAATTCTCATCTTGTTTCATAATCCGAATAATTTCACGAATACTAACACCATGCTTAATTAACTGGCCCCACTCATATGACAAATATTGACTGCGTGCTAATTGTAACAGGCGACCGACAACCGGTAATTGCGTTAAAAATAGCTGTCGTTCTAAAGGAGTGCGTTTCGCTAGATATGCCCTAACTCCTAAAATGGCAAGAATAATCACTATGACACTACCGACAATAATAATTGGTGACCAATCAATAAGTTGCATCACCAACTTTGTCCCTAAACCGAGATGATCTGTATTACTGGTGGTAATTTGTCTAATATGTGGCAAGAGAATATAACGCATGGCAAATAGCATCCCGATAATGAAAATCACTAACATGACCGGATAACTAAGCAGTTGTTGCATTTTCTTCTTACGATCCATTTCATTAATGATTTGTTCCCCGCAATGATAAATGGTTTCGCCAAAATTGCCATGTACGACCGAAAAATATATTTGGGAACACACTTGCTCAGAAAAGCCAAGTTGCTTCAATTCATAATGAAATTCATTGCCTGCTTCCATTCCGCTCTCAATTGCTAAAATCCATCGTTCGATTTCTATATCAGATATCGTTTTTAAAAACTGAAGTGCTTTCTTTATTGAAAATCCTTCCAGCAACAATACGCCCAGTCGCTTTAAAAATAGCCCTTGATTATGCAATGATTTAAGGGATTTGGTAGCGTTGATAGGTTTTTTCCGAAATGTAGCCATAACTTAACACCTTCCTGAGTAATTGATTAAATGTTCGCATCGATTGTTTACCTTCTTGCACAAGAGAGGCTGGGCCCAACATAGATAATAACTCATTGTCTGCGCGTACATCATAAAGAACGGTTCGCTTCGATGTCTGTCCTTGGTGCGTACAACTAGCGTGACAACTTCCCTCACATAACTGACAATATTGTGGCAATAATTTTTGGAAGACAATGCCAATAATTGTTTGTGACAACATATCTAATGAAACACCCAATTCCTTTAGTCGAGATACCACTCCTTCTGCATTCTTAGCATGTACTGATGCAATAATTAAATGCCCCGTTAATGCACCTCGAATGACCATTTTTGCTGTTTCTTCATCTCGAATCTCTCCTACAATAATGATGTCGGGATGGTGACGTAGCGTTGATTTCAGTAAGGTTTCATATGTAATCCCTGCTGCTTCATTAACCTGTACTTGCAAAAATTCCGGTTCCTCTATCTCAACGGGATCTTCAATCGAAATCACTTGATTAGTCTCTTGAACCATCCGATGTTTAACTAAATTATACATCGTCGTGGTCTTACCCGAATCAACCGGCCCCGAGAATAAAATTAAACCACTTTTGTATTGAATTAATTGCTTTAATCGATCCAATTCATATTGAAAGAAGCATTGATGGCTAACATCAACATCTTCTTTTTTCTCTAGCAAACGAATCACTAGCGATTCATTGGTCCGATAATTGGAAATTGTCGACAGTCTCAAATCAACCTCTGATGCTTCCAACTCATAAACTAATGAGCCACTTTGCGGTTTACGACGTTCCCCCACATCCATATTTGCTTGAAATTTAAAATAAGAAATTAACCGCGTCCCTTCCTCCTTCTCCAAATAAAAATATTGCTTCATTTGTCCATTTAACCGAAAATAAATAGCATAATGACTTTTCTCCGGTAAAATATGGATATCACTCGTTCGATACGACGTCGCCAATGTTAGTACATGAGTTGCATATGATTCAATATCCACCAGTCATCCTCCTTACTCACTCATTGATTGACCCCTTCACTTATACTAGTACTCGAGGATCAAAAAAATTAGTTTTTTTAAATCTATTTTTCTATAAAAAAATAACCTCCTGCTAAAAATAGCAGAAAGTTATCTCTCATACATTTATTCAATTTCACCTTTTATACTTGGGCGTTGTGATACACTTCATCGACATCATCATCTTCTTCAAGTGCTTCTAAAATCTTATTTAACTGTTCTTTTTCTTCATCTGAAATAGGGACTTCAATATTAGGTTTCATGATAAGTTCTTTAGTTGCTAATTCGTAGTCTTCTTCTAATGCATCACGTACCTCAGCAAAATCAGTACCTTCTGTGTAGATTTCAAAAATCTCTTCATTAGCTTCTAACTCTTCGCCACCTGCTTCAATAACAGCCATTAACATATCATCTTCATCCATGTCTAGACCTTCACGTTCGATCACAATATAACCTTTACGTTCGAACATATAGCTAACGGAACCTTTCTCACCTAAGTTACCGCCATTTCGGTCAAAGCAAAGACGAACATTTGTTGCAGTTCGGTTCAAATTATCACTCAATGCTTCGACATAGATCCCCACACCAGCAGGACCATATCCTTCATACGTTACCTCATTGTAGTTGGCTCCTTCATTAGGATCCGTTGCTCGCTTAATCGCTCGTTCAATATTATCATTCGGCATATTCCCATCTCTAGCTTTATCGATTGCCAAACGTAACGCTGGGTTTGTATCTGGATCGTCTCCGCCTTCTTTTGCTGCTTTATAAATATGTTTCGTAAATTTCTGGAATTGTTTCGCTCGTTTTTTATCTTGAGCCCCTTTACGTTGCTTTATATTGTTCCATTTCGAATGTCCTGCCACATTATTCACGTCCTTTATTTAAAATAATCGTCTTCTATTATACCAAACTTACCTTCAATTGACAAAAACTCACTTTTAAGCTTATGGTTTCAAATGTAATTTATTACGAATTTTAACAGCGGTTGAACCGAGAAGATCATCGGCAATACGCGTCTTCAAGGTTAAGACCATATAGACAAGTCCACCAATTACTGCCAAGATAAGCACAGCTGCCAACGACTGAATGCGGGATTCATAATTGAGAAAACTATCTAGACCAAGTTTGCCAAGATACACAATCAGCGCCATAATCGCTGTAATCCCGATGAGTAAGCCGACACGTTTCAACAATCGCTTCACATCAAAATGAACCGCTAAACGCATAATCCAAATCATTAAGAAACAGGTTGAGGTAAGCCCAACTAGCGTAGATGCTAACATCCCAAACGGTCCCATCGTTAAGATGAAGAACGGTTGGGTCACTAACTTAAAACCAAATCCAATAAATACAGCATAGATTGCTGGACGCTGTTGATTCGCTGATTGTAAGACATTTCCTAGCAAAATATAGAGTGCCATAAAAATAGAAACTACCGCATACAAGACCGTTACATGAACACCGAGTTCACTATAGCCGAAGAAAATGACATAAATTGGCTCCGCTAAGATGGCCATCCCAATCGATGCCGGTAACATAATAAAGAGTAGCAATTGGATCGCTTTGCCGAACTGACGGCCAACTTGTCTTAAGTCATGTTTAATCATTAAGTTACTAATAAGAGGGACTGCCGTAATGGCTAGTGCTGCTCCAAAAGAAGTTAAAATCGTCGACAACTTTTGCGCATTTCCTTGCACAATCCCATACGTAATTTCGATCTCTTTTGCTGGTGTATTATTGAAATATTTCATTAGTGGTGCATAAGTTTGTTGATCAATTAATTGGAAAATAATAATACCCGTTGAAACCACAATAAATGGAATAGAGGTCTTAATAATTTCGATTATTAACTCATTTGCCGACACATTAACTTGTTGATGACTCTGTTCGGGTGCCATATTAAATGCGGTCGGAATAGATTTTAAGCGTACTCCCAAATAAACTAATGACGCAACCGCTCCGATAAAAGCTGCAAAAGTCGAAAAAGCCACCGCATAAACAACATCTGCTTTCAGAACAATCCGAATAACGTACACTGCTCCTAAAATAAACGCAATCCGAATCACTTGTTCCACTACTTGTGAGAGTGCCGGTTCTTTCATCCGATTATGTCCTTGAATCAAGCCTCTCGTAATACTTTGGACCGGAATAATGAGCAGAGCCGGTGCCAATGAGCGAATGACTAATACCGCATCATCAATATTTGAACTGGGTCCCGTTGAAGCTAATAGCGGTGCAAAAATAAACATAATACCTGCTGATAAAGCTCCTGTAATCAACATAATTTTTAATCCCTGTTTATAGATGACTTTGGACGTTTCAAATTCTCCCATCGCATTATATTTGCTCACACTCTTGGAAATGGCTGAAGGCACTCCTGCTGTGGCAAATGTTAAGAAAAATGCATAGGGAACGTAGCCAATTTGGTACAGCGCATTCGCACTCGCCGCAACATCTATATTTCCCATCATCGCCATCCACGGAATAATGTACAATGCACCTAATATTCGCGACAACATACTCCCTAAGGTCATCCAAGCTGAACCACTCAACATCTGGTCATCGAGATTTTGTTCATCTACAATTAAATCTTGCTCTAAATTATCCACACATTTCAATCCTTTTATTTTAAAATTGTCGTACTTCATTTTACTGTGTTCTCTAGTGTAGCGCAACATAATTCATCAATTTCACATAAAACTTTTACACCACAAGGCGAACAACAGACTAGCCCATCTGACCAGTCTGTTGCCTGTGGTAGGATATCCATTAGTTGGCTACGATATTAACTAGCTTCCCTGGAACAACAATTACTTTACGTACTGTTTTACCTTCTAAGTGAGCCTTAATATTATCGTCACTTAAAGCGAGTGCTTCCAAGTCATCTTTTGAAATGGTGCGGCTTGCTGTTTGTTTACCACGAACTTTTCCATTAATCTGGAAAACAACTTCTACAGTATCTTCAACTAATTTACTCTCATCATATGTTGGCCAAGCTTCATATGAAATACTGTCTTCTGATCCTGTTAGTTTGTGCCACAATTCTTCTCCAACGTGCGGTGCTATTGGCGCGAGAAGTTTGACAAATCCTCTCATGTAGTCCAGTGGCAAGGTGTCTTCCTTGTACGCCGCATTGATGAAGATCATAAGTTGTGAGATAGCCGTGTTGAAAGATAATGCTTCATAATCTTCTGTCACTTTTTGAACAGTCTGATTGTAGACCACCTCTAAGTTTTTATTCGCTTCCTCTACGATTTTCTCGCTTAACTGATTGTTTTCATTAATGTAGAGACGCCATACTCGGTCCAAGAATTTACGCGCTCCTTCTAAGCCTTCTTCTGACCAAGCAATAGCTGCATCCAGTGGGCCCATAAACATCTCGTACAAGCGCAATGTATCTGCTCCGTATTGTTCCACCACATCATCCGGGTTAACGACATTCCCTTTTGATTTCGACATTTTTTCATTGCCTTCACCGAGAATCATTCCTTGATTATACAATTTTTGGAACGGTTCTTTTGTCGGAACAATGTCTAAGTCATACAAGAATTTGTGCCAGAAACGTGCATACAACAAGTGTAGGACAGCATGCTCTGCACCACCAATGTATAAATCAACCGGCAACCATTTTTTAAGTTGGTCTGGATCAGCGAGTTGGTCTGGATTGTGAGGATCAATATAACGCAAGAAGTACCATGAACTACCAGCCCACTGTGGCATTGTATTCGTATCGCGCTTCCCTTTTAGACCCGTTTCAGGATCAGTAACATTCACCCAGTCTTCAATATTAGCAAGTGGTGACTCACCAGTGCCGGATGGTTTAATATGATCTGTTTTTGGTAATTCAAGTGGTAAGTCTTCTTCGGGTACCGTCGTTGTGGTTCCATCTTCCCAATGAATCACTGGAATCGGCTCCCCCCAGAAACGCTGACGCGCAAATAACCAATCACGCAAACGGTAAGACACTTTCTCTTCTCCAAGCTCATGTTCTTGTAAATAATCAATCATTTTCTTAATCGCTTCTTCATTGTTTAATCCATTTAAAAAGTCTGAATTGATGTGCAAGCCATCTTCGGTATACGCACCCTCAGCTACATTAAATCCTTCAATGACAGGAACGATTGGCAAATCATATTTCTGAGCAAATTCAAAATCACGCTCATCATGAGCAGGTACTGACATAATCGCACCCGTTCCGTATGAATCCAATACATAATCAGCTACCCAAATTGGCATCTTCTCGCCACTCACTGGATTGATTGCATAGGCTCCGGTAAAGACACCTGATTTATCCTTATTCAAATCCGTACGTTCTAAATCAGATTTTTTAGCTGCTTGTTTAATGTAGCCATCAACTGCTTCCGCTTGTTTCTCAGTTACAATAGCCTTGACTATAGGAGATTCTGGAGCGAGCACCGCATAAGTTGCCCCAAATAATGTATCCGGTCTTGTCGTAAAGACGTCAAATGTTTCATCAGAATCAGCTACTTTGAATGTCACATTAGCCCCTTTTGACTTCCCAATCCAGTTGCGTTGCATTTCTTTAATATTCTCAGGCCAATCGACCAATTCTAAGTCTTCCAGCAAGCGATCGGCATAAGCCGTGATTTTTAGAATCCATTGCTTCATTGGTTTACGATAAACTGGGTGGCCCCCCCGTTCTGACTTACCATCAATAACCTCTTCATTAGCCAAAACAGTACCTAATGCGGGACACCAATTGACAGCCACTTCTGCTTGATAAGCTAAGCCATGCTCATACAACTTTTTAAAAATCCATTGCGTCCATTTATAATATGTTGGATCCGTTGTATTAACTTCACGTGCAAAATCATAACTAAATCCGAGCGATTTAATTTGTTGTCGGAATGTGTCAATATTTTTATTTGTAAACTCAGCTGGATCATTTCCTGTATCTAAGGCATATTGCTCAGCCGGCAGTCCAAACGCATCCCAACCAATTGGATGCAGTACATTATACCCTTGCGCTCGCTTCATTCGAGCGATAATGTCGGTTGCGGTATAACCTTCTGGATGTCCGACGTGTAAGCCTTGACCAGACGGATAAGGGAACATATCTAACGCATAAAAATATTCCTTCTGTTCATCATCCCCGGTTTTGAATGTTTCATGCGTTTCCCAAAATTGTTGCCATTTTTTCTCGATTGATTTATGATTGAAACTCATTTACTTTCTCTCCTTTTAAACAGTTAAAATCGTCCTATGAAAAACTACCCTCTCGTAGCTTTTCATAGGACGATTCATTAGTCGTGGTACCACCTATGTTCCGCCACATCCATAAAATGGATGTGACGCTCTTCATCTTTAACGCAGATGAGTCGATTTTTTGTTCATTTAGACGAGTTCAGTCAGTTTAATATGCATTCGCACCACCCATGCACTCTCTGTTAATAAACAGTTCCTACTACTTCTAAATATAGTCTGATTTTATCTTATCATAATGTATCTCGTAACGCAATGATATCTTAACGCACTCGCAATTGTTGTCCCGGGTGAATTAAATTACTTGATAATTTATTCAACTGCTTCAACTGAGGAATGGTTGTATTATGTTTTTGTGCAATCGCCCATAATGAATCGCCCCGCTGAACAGTATAGTGTCTAGGTGCTTTTGGTTTTGCAGGTTTTGCTAGCTTAGAGGAACTTGGCTTAACATGACCAACATTCAAGCGTACGGTTAACTTCTGGCCCACCCAAATTAAGTTCGGATTAGAAATGTTATTCCA
This sequence comes from Dolosigranulum pigrum ATCC 51524, assembly GCF_000245815.1. GTDB lineage: Bacteria > Bacillota > Bacilli > Lactobacillales > Carnobacteriaceae_A > Dolosigranulum > Dolosigranulum pigrum. The sequence continues at coordinate 1,006,536 of NZ_JH601103.1, read as the reverse complement.
TTTCACTAAATTGGCTACAGATACACCATAACGGTTACCAATTTTAGCTAGCGTATCACCTGATTGAACTGTCACTGTGACAGACATTTGTTTCGTTGGCTTACTGCTAGACGGTTTAGCTGGTGTTTGTTGGGTTGTTTCCGGCGCTACTTTTAGGACTTGGCCCGGTACAATTAAATTGCTAGACAAATTATTCCAAGTTTTCAAACGAGCAATTGTTGTGTTATTATCAAGCGCAATTCGGTACAACGTGTCACCATATTTTACCGTATGTGTGTTATTTGGTTTTGATTCTTGCTGTTTTGGTGCAGCTGGTTTATTCGGCTGGACTGTTTTATCTTGAGCTGGCTTGTTAGGTGTTGTTTGACTAGTTGAAGGTGTTGTCTTATTTGGACGCTTCACATCAAGTCGCGTTAAATCATATTGCTCGATAATACGATTTAATTTCCCTGCATATCCTGGATCCGTTGCATAGCGACCAGTCAACCATTTTGTCGCATCTTTGTAGGAATGAGTGTTCTCTACCCATGTTCCCTTGTAGAATTCATTATTCCAGGTTAAGCCCCCTCGCAAGAGCTTCGCATTATCGCGTAATGATGCCCCATAATTCGGGTAACTACGGAAATTCTGACGCACGCGAACCCACTGATTATTTAAATACTCAGACGTTAAGTAATTTGCTGAATTTCCGTTGTATGATCCTTTAATTCCGAATAAGTTGTGGTGTGGTGGCAATGACAATCCACTCTTACCATAACCAGACTCTAACGCTGCTTGAGCAACCATCACAGATGCGTATAAGTTATATTCTGCTGCAATTTGGCGGGCATACTCAGCAATGCTGTTAATAAAACTATTATTCGTTGAAAAAGGCATCGATGTAGATGGTTTTACTTCAGAACGATTTTGTTGTCGGCGATTACGGTCCAACTCGATCACACTACTTTCAATAATCAAACGTTGGCCAACTCGAATATGATTTGGATTTTTGATGCGATTACGACTTACAATAGCTTGTATATTGGTCTCGTGTTCCTTAGCAATTTTGGACAACGTGTCGCCAGCTTTAACAATATAGGTGGTTTCTTCTAAGGTTGGTTTTTGATTAGTTGCTTCAGCTTGTTGTGCACGTGAACGCGATGTTGGCATCATAGGTTGGTCTTCATCATCTAATGATGCTGAGCGCGAACGGAAAGTTGTTTGTGGACGCTGAACAGGCTCTGCTGTCGCTTCAACCGCGTCAGATACTGGTTCTTGTGCAGTTGATTCTTCTACAACTTCTGGTTTTTGAGTAGCATCTACTTCAGCTTGTGCCGCTTGTTCTAAGTCACGCTGACGTTCCAATTCTTTTAACGCTTCTTCTTGTTTGATCACATTAGGATGTTTTTCTTCTTGCTCTTCAGTCACTACCTTTTCTTGTGAACCTTGCACGAGTTCATCCCAAGTTGCTGGCATGTCTGGCTGATTGATCCATTGTTCCCCTTCATATGTAAGTTGCTCTTCAGCAGCTGTTTCGGGTGTTTCTGCTTGTCGAAGATTTCCATCTTCATGATTATTTTCGGTAACTTGTTCACTCGCTGCTTGTTCACCCATTGATTGAGTGCTTGAATGAGTGGTGTTATTAGCAGATATCGCAAGTGTGTTTTTGTAGTCAATAAAGGCATCGAACAGATATTCCAATTCCTGCACTGAGAATTTTTCCACTTGCAGTTGGTTCAATAATTCTTGACCACCAGTTTGTTCAATCATCGCAACTAATTGCTCTTTGTATTGAGCAAGTTGTTGTTGCTGATTCTCCGCTGTAACTTGTGCTTTGGTCATACTATATTGTGCCGATAATGCCTCAACCGCTTCAACACTAATGTTTTCTTCTGCTTGAGCAGTCTGACCTGCTTGTACTAATAAAAATGTTCCTAACGCAATACTTGTTGAAATCGCTAATTTTTTCTTAAATGGTAAAAATTTACTTAGATTCATATACCGTTTTCCTCCTGAAGATAATCGCTACGAAGCTCTCTATCTAGAAATCTGTACTTCTATTATATCGTGTTCATCTCCTTAAGATAAGCCTATTCTCCCAAATGTATTAATTGTTACATAAACGTAATATTTTTAATCTTGTTGATATCTCATGAATGCGTTAGGATAAAGATACATTATTAAAGAAAGAGGATACACACTATGTTACAGTCACCACTTGCCTTCAATCATCATTTACTGGCCACTCATTTAAAACCGAGAGATTGTGTTATCGATGCAACAATCGGTAATGGGCACGATAGTTTGTTTTTAAAACAACACATTGGACGAGAGGGTCATTTATATGGCTTTGATATTCAAGAGCAAGCCATCACACAAACCACAAATCGACTAAAGCAAGCTGATTGTCTCCACAATGTCACCTTAATTCAAGCTGGCCACGAGCAGATGCAAGCTCACATCTCAACTAATGAAACGATCTCAGCAATTGTCTTTAATCTCGGTTACTTGCCGAGTGCTGATAAATCTATTATAACCACACCAGACACAACTATCGCTGCCCTTGAACAAAGTTTACAATTAATTAAACCCGGAGGCATCGTAACGGTCATGATTTATTATGGACATGACGGCGGCCAAGCAGAAAAAGAATACGTATTATCATTCTTTCAAGCACTAGATCAACAAGCTTTCAGTGTTATCTGCTATCGCCCGCTCAACCAAATTAACCAACCACCATTCTTAATTGCAGCAGAAAAATTATAACCATTAAATAAAAAAATGTGGCGTCGAGAAATTTTCCTCGACGCCACATTTTTATTTATTTAATTATTTGTTGCCAAATACTTTAAAGCGCTTGTCATCATCCATGTATTCTTTTTCGCCTGGTTCACCTTCGATTGATCCGAATGGCATTTGAGCACGTAATTTCCAGCTATCTGGTAAATCATATTTTTTAACAAGTGCTTCATCTACAAGTGGGTTGTAGTGTTGTAGTGATGCACCAATGCCTTGTTCAGCTAATGCTGTCCAAACTGAGTATGCTGCAATTCCGTGAGAATGCTCTGACCAAACAGGGAAGTTATCCGCATAAAGTGGGAATTGTTCTTGTAATCCTTTTACATCATCTTGGTCTTCGAAGAATAGAACTGTTCCAATTCCTGCAGAAAAACTGTCTAATTTTTCTTTTGTACTCTCGAATTGGTCTTCCGGAGTGACCTCTTTCAATGCATCATGTGCGATTTCTTGCCAGAATGCATCTGATTCTTCGCCGAATAAGATAACAGCACGAGAAGATTGAACATTAAAGCTTGATGGTGATTCTTTAATGACTGATTGGATTAACTCCACCAATTCTTCTTTTGAAGCACTTACGTTCTCACCTAATGCATAAATAGAGCGTCGTTGTTGTTGTAATTCGTAAAATTTACTCATTCATATCTCTCCTTTTTGATTTCAACTTACTTTCTGTAAGTAGAATACCATCATAATTATTCCATGTCAACTATAAAGTTTCAGTTAAATTTATTTTCGCGTCAACACAGTTACAGATTCGATATGTGTTGTCTGTTCCTTTAGAATATAATTCTTGTTTTGAGTTTCACCTGTTTTGAATATTATGGTTAACATTGCAGGATCAATTTCTCCGTCGCTATTAACTCCACCTACAATAATTTTCTCAATAATACTTTCAAAAACTGTACAATCAAACTCCGTAAGAATTTTTTGCGAAGATAGCAAGTGCTTAAACTCAGTTAGTCTTTTCTTTACATCAACTTCTGACTTCAATGTTGTTTCAATATTTACCTTCTCTTCCGATAGAAACTCTTTTTCTGAGGAAATTTCAATCCTAGAATATGCCTATTGACTACAAGATAGGTATTTTGCTAAGTACTCTTGAGTAAAATCATAATCTTCTCTCAAATCTCTAATACGCCTATACATCGCTCACTCCTAAAAAAATTATAGTCGAGTTTTGAACGAATCTTGGAATTTATGCCAAACTGGTATAAAGTGATGTATAAGTAATTCTTTTTAATTAGAACATCTATCTTGTATTAATTTTTACAATTTAAGGTACTTATTGTTAATCTTGAAAATACTACAATGTAAGTAACATTCACTGCTAAAAAGAGAAGCAAATCAGATGAAGAAATATCCGCTAAAGCCCTGCTTCGAAGTGCAATCATTGGTTGAGAATAAGGGAAGAATTTTGTGAGTCTTTCACTAACAAAGATTAGAACAAAATTTAGCATGCTTCCTACAGTCGCCCATCCTATACTTTTACTAAAACTTTTTGTTTTCACAGTTATATAGGATTGAAGAGTAATAATTGAAAATGAAGCTATAATAGAAAGCAAAACCCACTTAATATACACAAACAAATTAAAATCCAATACAATTCCATCAATTTTTGATGAAACAATAAAAATAAAGAATAAGAACAATTGGATACACAAAAGAAGTATGCAAATACTAACCAATTTCCCACAATATAGTTTTCCCATTGAAACTTGATTTGCTTTTAAAAACTCAATGTTTTTTCTTTCAAATTCAGGAATAAGTAAAATTGCTGTGAGAATAGCCAACATCGGTGGAAACAAAAGTGAACTATTATAAAAGGTTAGCTGCCCCCATAAAACCAATGATTGTGTACCTTCTTTCAATACTTCTCGATTAGCAAAATAAATTCCTAATCCAATGAAACTTGCAAAAAGTAGAAAGGTAATTCCAATTAAAATAATTTGGATTTTACGAGTTTTTTTCCATTCTGCTAAGAAATAATTTCCCATATTAATTTCCTTTCCTTCTTAAAATAATACGAGCTAGACCGTATAATATAAAACACTGAACGACATAAATTATCATTTTCATAAATATCTGATTATCGAAAATATAATCAGATAATCCTTTTTTAATAAATTGATATTTATATGGAGCCAGACTGCCTGAGCCCGTGAGAGGATTTAGGAGACTTACAAAACTATCACTAGCAGGATTCAATACAATACTGATAAATCCGCCCAGCAATCCTAGTGCCAATAAAATTCCCTGCTTCTCAATAATCATAGCCAAAGTTAGGTAAAGACAGATTAAAGAAAATATTGCAAGAAGCTGTCCGATTATCTGAACACTCACAGCAGTAAAAGGAATAGAAATGCCTGCCTGAATTCCAAAAAAACTAATAACTCCAACTTCTAATATTGACAATACACTAAACAAAAGCATCATAAATAAAAATTTATGATTAAAGATAGTCAACATTTGTTGTCCATTTGCGACCTGTAACTTAAAAGTTTGTCCTGCATGCTCATTTCCAACAATTCTTGAAGCAAAGATACAAACCGCAATTGGTAGCATGAAAAGGTTGACATTTTGATTGCTAAAAAGTGTTCCTGTTACCTTCAATTCTGGGTGCTTAATTGCTGCTGAAAAAGTAAGGATATTCCAAATTGTAGCAATCATCAATAAAATGCTCACTATAAAGAAGGATTTTGTTCTCTTGCTTTTTAACAATTCAATTTGTATTGCTTTTATCATTTTAAGCCTCCTTCGTTAATGAAAGGAAAATCTCTTCAAGACTCTCACTTGCTCGGACTACTCGGAAAATACGATAACCATTTGTAGCCAAATAGCTCACGACATCTGCTAATTTTTCATCATCAATATTTTTCAGTTTAATTTGATTCCTTGAAACTTCCAATATTTCTAAACCACCAAAATCAAGTAAACTTTGAACAATATTATTTTGATAGAAATTTCCACCTATTTCTATCCAATTACTAGATTTTATACTTTCTATTTTTCCCTCATAAACAAGATGGCCTTTGTTTATAATTCCTACCCTATCAGCTATATGTTCTATTTCTGTTAGGATGTGACTGGAAATAAATACTGTTAGCCCTTTTACTTTTGCCAGTCTAACAATTAATTCACGAATTTCATGAATGCCGGATGGATCGAGCCCATTTGTTGGTTCATCTAAAAGTAAAATTTTTGGTTCTTTAACTAACGCAAATGCTAATGCAAGTCGTTGTTTCATCCCCAAAGAATAATCCCTAACCAATTTCTTTCTATTTTTTTCTTCAGTTAGTCCTACTAATTCTAAAGTTGGCCAAATATTACCTTCACTAAAACCAATCATTTTTTGAAATACTAATAGATTTTCGTACCCAGTTAAATTGGGATAATAAGATGGTTCTTCAATCATTGAACCAACTTGACTAAGGTAATCTTTATTTTTCTTTACATCTCTCCCATTTACTAGGATTTTTCCCGTAGTTGGTTCAATCAATGATAAAATCATTTTCATTGTCGTAGTTTTTCCTGCTCCATTTGGTCCTAGAAAGCCATATATTTCACCACTTTTAACTGTAATTTTTCTAATTTTACTGTTGTTACGTCGTTATAAACCTTTGTTAGGTTATGTAATTCAATTATGTTTTCCATGTATATAGTTCCTCCACTACACTCTCTCCAGAGAAAATTTCATTTATTTCATCAAATTAAAAGTTTATACATTTGATTTGATGAAATTTTGATAATTAATATTTGTTTTCATAAGCTGTTCAAGCGGATGATCTTTCTGGTCATTTGCTTTTTGGGCCATGTAATAGTGATACGTTGATGCTGGTAAAACAATAACCGTTAAGACATCTTTTAAGCGAAAGTAATCTTCAGTTAACTCAAAGGCTATCCTTGATTGTTGTCTTCGCGAGGGTCGCTCAATCCCCGCTCTCTCAACTTTTTTAAGTAGGCTAACTCAATCTTTAGTAAAGTATTTTCTTCTCGTAATTGTGCATTCTCACGAGCTACTTGATCTGTTTTTTGCTTTGGCTGTGTTGTTTTCTGGTTAGACGAACGTGATGATTTAGGCATTTTGGGTGGCCTCCCTATCGGCTTATTTAGACGTTGTGCGCCTCCTTCCATAAATGGCCGTTTCCAATTCGCTATAATAGAGGGTTCGCCTATGCCAAAGGCGTTAGCCGTCTCTTTATAGGAAGCGCCAGTCTCTAGCTTAAATTTTAATACATTGAGCTTGAAACGTAAAGTATATTTCTTCTTTTGAGATATGCTTGGACAATATTTAATTTAAACTGGTATGAATATGTTTTGGACATAAATGAACCCCCGAAAATTAGAATAATTTACTCTAACTTTTGGGGGTCAGTACAATTCCGATAGGTTATTTTCTTTACCGGTATTATATTTGTTGTAAACGTTTATACCTTGTACGGCAAAATTGCTTATCCTATCATTTAGAACTGCTGAACCACTGCTCCACTCCATCAGTTTCTCTATTTCTTTTTACCGTCTCCCCGATAACTAGATCAGCTGATACTATCACATCAAAATCTAGTCGATCATCCGGTGCTCTCTTAATATTCACTCTTTTCACTTCAAAAAAATCTAAAGAGGCTTCATCTGAGCATTCTACATCGTAGGAGCTGCAGTCTATCTCAGAAGGATTCTCTTCTACATGAGATGATAGCTCCTCAAATATTTCATTATAAAATAAGTCTTGTACGACATCTCTAAAAGAGTTTAGTTTCCCCATAGGCAAATCTCCTATTATACTTTTTCATCAATTTCCATAATATCTCTAATGTGAATATTATATCATACTATTGATCAATTTCCTGTACCTAATGACAGTCTATATTATCTCTTTATTGCTATCTTTAGAGTGTAGTAAAGAGATATTATCGCGTGTTAAAATATCCCCAAGAGGTGTCAGTAATGGATAAAATAACATTCAATAAGTTGCTAGGTCTTGAAATAAGTAAATTAAGGCATGACCTGAATATGAGCCAAGAAGAATTTGGTGAAATAGTAGGGATTAATCGAACTTACATAGGTGCTATCGAAAGAGGAGAAAAATCTATTTCTGCATTTAACCTCTACCGAATCATAAGTGCTTTTGATGTAAACTTAGAGCAGTTTTTCAGTAATATCTAAAATGAATCTTCCGGAGGTGTTATTATGATTAAAAAGAAAGACTTTAGAACTTACCAACGTCGGGCTGTGACAAGAAGAAGTGGTTATAAAGTATCTGGAGAAAAAACTGGCGGAGAGTGCATAATCCTTGACTCTGAAGCACTCGTCACTAATACTGAAACAGTACAGTTTAAATTTTTTAGAGATAACCTTCGACTTGTAGAGCTATTCGAATCTAACCTTGGAATGATAGCTTTTGGTGGTTATGTTTATACTGAATCTAAGGCAAAAATAAGATTTGTACTAGAATATGAGCTTGATGGAAAAACACTAAAATTTGAAAAAGATATTTCAAAGCCTACTATCTCAAATGACTGGAACCCTATCGGTTTTCATAAAGAGATCAGCCTTGATGTTGGTGACGAATTACATGATGTATACCTAACAATGGAGATCATTACTACTGTAGGTTCAAAACTGCACTTTATTGGATTTGATTTTGACGTTGTCAACTTTGAATACTATAAGTCTATTGATGCATATCGCTATTTTCAACAGAAAACATCAACGCATGTTCCACATATTTATTATCTAAACACACTGTTACCTTTTACTGAATATCTGATTAGTTCTCCTGAAGATTTTGAGCCTGGGCCTGAAGTAGTTCTGAAAGGTTGTAACCGATGTGCCAGATATTTACCTATAAATATTCATAATGAAGTTAATACACTTAGCTTTTCGCTCCATTGTAAAAAGAAAGCTCCATGTACGCATCCACCATTTATGAGTTATAAGATAGATAATTATGATGACCTTACCGAAAATATCCTTGAAAACTCTTATATAATGAATGATGATAAAAGAGTAAAAAGTTATTATGGTCATCAACTAGAGTGTACAGCTTGCAAGAAATTTTTCGTCAATGCAGCATTAAATCCAATGAGAAATTCACAGCAATTTAGAGAAGATAGTTTAAGAAGACGGGCAACAGAAGTTTTGGTTAACTATTTGCTTGACAAGGAACTTGTTCATCACGAGTTTAGGAAAAAAACAAAGAAAGAATTTTCTGAACATATATGGAGTAAATTTGGTCAGAGATGTTTTAAATGTGGTAAAAAACTGGCTTTAGATGAGATGCATCTAGATCATACTATGCCATTAGCTTTTTTATACAGATTAGATGAATCTGCAACCTGTCTTTGTGCTAACCATAATTCTCAGAAAAGGGATCATTTCCCTATCGATTATTATACCGAAGATGAACTTAAACGACTCAGTAGTATTACTGGACTAGGTGACGAAATCCTACATTCAAAATCAGCTAATTCAGTAGTTGTAAAACTTTTACGAGATAATATTGAATGGTTCTTTGATGTATTCTTAATGTGTAAAGAATATCAAAAGATTAGAGATGAGCGTCTTACAGCAGACAAAATCTACGCCTCTCTGCAACGAGTCATAGATTCTAATATCAATCTAGTTAATGAGTATTACTCAAAAACTGGAAAATACCCAACTTCAATAACTATAGACTAGGTGATATCATGAAAACAATCACTTTAATTCAACCTTGGGCTACTCTGATACTCCAAGAAGACAAAAAAATAGAAACAAGGTCTTGGAATACAAATTATAGGGGTAAGTTAGCAATACATGCCGGTTTGAAAGTTGATAAAACCGTTTTTAATGATCCGTTTTATCAACTACTACTAGAGAATTATTCAATAAATGATATTCCTAAAGGGCGGATAATTGCTATCTGTGAACTAGTTGACTGTATACCTACAGAGAAAATTAGGGATACACTATCTGATAAAGAAATAAAACTTGGAAATTACTCAAGTGGCAGATTTGCTTGGATTCTAAGAAATGTAATATCTATTGAGCCATCAATACCCACTAAGGGAATGCTTGGACTCTGGACTTATAAAGGAAGTAAAGCACTTGAAACAAAGCAACAATATTAATAAAATCTGAGAGTGGGAAAATAAATAATTAAACCCTGATTCAATCGATCGTTGAACCAGGGTTATTTTCATACTTACTTTTTCATTAAAAATAAAAACTGATGATGAGTTGTAGCACCTTTATCTTTGATCCCATGTTTTTCTATTTTTGATACATCTTCATCGCCCTTAAATATTACATTAAAATAAGGAGCAGCAATTATCGATAGTTCTTCAGCCATATCGCAATTCTTAGATTTCCCAAGATGCAGGATCATTTTCCCAGATTCATTTAACACGTCTGAACAAATACTGAAAAATTCATCATATATATCAAGACTTTTCTTTTGCCTAGATTCTAGAAAAGTCTTTTCTGCAACTTTAAAGTCATCTGGCTCCCATCCAGCAAGCCATAATCGCATCCAGTTTTGGGTATAAAATCTTATTGAAGCCACAAAAGGTGGAGAGGTTATGATATTATCAACTTTTACATCTAAATTTTCATGAAGTTTAAAAACATCTCCATAAATCATTTCCCCTTGTACGTATTGAGACCACTCATTTTCATTATGTTCAAACAAATCCAGCTGACCATTATTATTATATTCAATTGACGCGTAAACAAGATCAATTTTATTTCTAATGTGCTCTACAACATTTTTATAAATAAAATCTCCTTTGGGAGCATAGGGTGTTAAAGGATGTGAGTTTCTAGATAGAGCATATGGTCTATTTCCATGTAGAACATGAAGCAGTGATGACATTACAATGCTTTCAGCAGCTGTATAATCTTTTTTATTCATAAAGTACTCTCTTGCCAATAGTATTTCTTTGTAGGTTGACTCGTGGAAATACTCCGGTACAGTTTTATTAAACCCAAAATCTGAGTAAGGTAAATCGCCCTTAAATAGTTCAATATTACTAGAAATATAATTGTCTAAATCAGTTATTACGTCTTCTAATTCTTCCTTATCACAGTAATTTAACTTCGCCTTTGATACAACATAAGCTAGTCTACTCAAATCATTACCAATTCCAATCCTTCCTTGTAAACATGCTTCAAAAGGAATAGTTCCCACCCCAGATAGTGGGTCTAAAACCGTTTCCCCAGACTTTGTAAAACTCTTTATTAGCCAATGTGCAATCGCTGGTTTTAGCTTGCCATGATAAGAGCAAAGTGAGTGCCAACTGTTTCCCCAACTTCTCTTATTATAAGGGCTTACCATATACGGTAAGCCATTCATAAACCGCTCTGCTTCTTTTTTGTACTCATCTATATTCATTATTCATTAATTCACCTCAATTTTTTTCTTGAATATTAACAGTTCTTGACTCAGCGTCATCCCATTTTTTGATTTTCTGTTTCTTAATACTTCTTGATGGTCTAATACAAATCCATTCATTTGTGCAATTTCAGTTATAAATTGAAATACTGGAATATGAACACCATAATACTGGGAGTCTCCAATATCGAAGTATATTTTTCCCCCATTTTTCAAAATTCTATTGAAATTACCAAACACCTTGTACATATCACTAAAGTAAGCGCGAATCAACTTAGGGATTCTCTTATCTGGCGATACTTCGTCAAGCTCTGATACAACATTCTCTATAGAATCAAACGTATTTTCTATAATTATTCGACTTGATACATTGTTAATCCCTGCAGTAATTGCTTTTGTTCTTAACTCTCCTAAATCTTTATTGCTGCTAATATAATCAAGAACCCATAATTCTAGTTTTGTATTTCTAAAATAATTTGTCCCATTTACGTATGGCGGAGATGTTATTATTACATCGACCGTATTATAATGTTCTGAGTTTAAAATCTTCGCATTATCATTGATAAACTTTAATTCAGCAATGTCTCTATCATTGTTATTCACAATATCATTAACGATAAACCCTAACTGATCACAAAATCGTTTCTTAACATCTTTTGGAATTCTATTTAGTTCATTTGGCTTTTTTCTTCGTAAATCAACAGATCGAATCATATTAGACGACTCAACAGTAATTGAAGCCAACGCAAGTTTAAATAGATTCAAAATATCATCATCATCAATTTTTTTAATAAATTTCTTTATGTTTGCTATTTGCTTTATAACATAATCATTAAAAAAATCCATTCCTTTGTAACAGTCATTCATGTATTGCCATACATCAATGTCTTCTTCAAATTGATAGCTATTCATTAATTCAACTTCATTTATAAGTTTAGATAATTTATTTCCAACATAAATATTTCGAACCGTATTCACCTTAGTGTTAGCAATAAACCTCATTAAAGGGTTGATTTCAGAAGCTATGGGTTTAACTCCTCTGTATGCACATGTCAAAGAAGTTGTACCGCTGCCATTAAAGGGGTCATATACAACAACGTTGGAATTGTATTTATCAAGGATTTCATCTACAAATCCTTGTGAAAATCCTTCAATATATGGATACCATCTATGTACAGAGTTTATTTTGTTATTTAAAAAAGTAGCGTCATTTGCTTTAAATTCAAATCTTAAACCTTTTTTTAAATTCAATACTTCTGCTAATTTATTTTGCATTGAGTCAGTTATTTTAACATTCCCTTTCTCAATTTTTGTTATATATGAAGCACTTACGCTACATAAATTAGCTAGGTCTGTCACTGTTAAATTTTTCTTTATTCTTTCTTCTTTAATGATATTATAGTCAACCATAAATCCACCTCTATTCAATTTATCTTCTAAATTATAACATATTCTATACTACTTATCAACATGTAGTAAATAAGAACATTTTGGTTAAAAACTCATTCAAATAACCAATTCGTTTCTTACACATAAAGAAATCTCAAAACATTGTAATTCTGAGATTTAAAAGTGTTTTTTCTTGCTTATTATTTCCCATTATCTAATTACCTTGCTCATTAAGTTCTTTTAAAGATTTGCCCTGACTATTTTTCCATGACCTTGGCCCACTAGCACTGTAACCATATATAAAGTTTGCAGCAGCAGATGGGCTGGAAAATAGCGTATCTTTCATAAATACATTGTTAACAACAGTACCATCATTTAAATACTGTTTTCTTAGCTTTATAATATTTTCTGATAATGATTTCTCGGAAAATGAATTGTTAATCGTTGAATCTCTTAAAACGATAAAACCATCTGGAGCAACTAATCCTGTTGCAGATAAACCTTTATTAGTCTTTAAATATAGATAATCACTAATAGCCTCATCATCAACAACCTGAACTGTTTCTATTACAGGTATAAGCGGTTCAAAAACTTTGTGCCCTAATGCTGATACAACTAGTTTGACATTATCTATAAATTCTTCCATTTCACTTTGTTCTGCCTCCGAAACTGTTGATCTTTTAGGTGGTGTCGAATTCATAACTTCATATCTATCTATATCTCTAGCAATTTCATAAAACCTGCTTTCAAGATACTTAATATGGGCCTTATTTAAATGATCATCTTTACTAATAAATACAATAGCCTCAACCCAATAGTCTTTCTTCTCATTTTTTATGTGTTCGCCTAAACGCTGTATAGCATCTTCAGTCTCACCGATATAAACAAGAGGTTTACCATTTTCATCATCGTATCCAAAAAGAAAATAAACAGAAGGATTTCGAAGATCTCCTCTATCTATAGATTTTTTGTAACTGGTGCGAGGTATTTTATATGCCTTACCAGTCCAGTTGGAAAGTTCACACATCCAACGTCCACTAGCAGAACCATCCATTAAAAATATTTTTAAGTTTCTTCCACGTCTATTCATTATTTTTATCTACCTCCTCAAATTCCACTTGAACAATATCACTGATTTGACATTTTAGTGTCTTACATATACGCACTAAAACATCCATTGATACATATTCATTGTTAGACATTTTTGAAAAGGTGCTTGGTGCAACTCCAGTTAACTGACGCAAGTCAGTTTTTGATATCTCCTTATCAATTAACATTTTCCATAAACCTTTATAATTAACTGCCATATTCTAACCTCGCTTTTTATGACATATCTAAAACCTATACATTGATTTTATTATAACACTTATTGTATTGTGATCACACCTTAATTTTCGACTTTTCAAAATAATGTTCGAATATTCATTTCCAATGAATTAACTTTCAAATCACAAAAATAGTATTCCTTTTGCTAAACCGTTGAACCCTTAAAGCAAAACTACATTTTTAGTGGTGACTTCAATTGTAAGCGCCCATGATTTAGGCGACTAGTTTTACCTCAAATAATCCTCTAAAATAGTTAATGTAAGGCAAAACTATTGAGAGGATTGTTTGTATGTCAAAAACAGAAATTATCAAAGTAACACAGCCAAAGACTCACTCCGAAAAACTTAACTCCACTCAAATTATGAGTATCAAAACACGTGGGTTGTCCCTTATGGTATATGACTGTATCTCCTTAGATCAGTTAAGTATTCTATTAAAGGCGGTGAATGAACGTGATTATTGATTACGAAGTAGCCGATCACATTTATATTGTATGCGGAAAGACCAATTTAAGAAAAGGAATTGACGGATTAGCTGAAATCATCCGATCTGACTATGATTATGATCCCTTTTCATCCGCTTTGTTCTTGTTCTGTGGGTCTAGTCGCGATCGATTTAAAGCCTTGTATTGGGATGCCGATGGATTTTATCTATTGTATAAACGACTTGAGAATGGGGTATTCCAATGGCCCCGAACCAGTAAAGAGCTAAAAGAATTATCCCCCGAGGCCTTCCATTTATTATTGACCGGATTTAGTTCATTTCCATCAATAAATCCAGCAAAAACTGGCTCTATATTTTAAATAATTGATGATTTTCTAACTTATTATGTTATAATGATGTGATAAGGAGGTGAGCTATCATGGAAGAATTGAGATTATTGGTTGAACAATTACAGAAGCAATTGAAAGAAGTATTGCATATCAATCAGCAACAAGCCAATACCATTTTGGAATTACAAGAAGCATTGACGGAGGCACAAGAACAAGTGAATTATTTACAACGACTAGTTTTTGGTAAAAAAAAGGATAAAATTGCCAAAGGGCAAATGAATTTATTCGAAGTCAAGGCAACTACCCCACCTATTGACGCAGTCAAAAAAATAATAGTTCCAAAGCATAAGCGATCGGTTTCTCCGAAAAGGGGATTCAAAGAATCAGTCCAATTACTTCCCAAGCAAACTATTTATCATGATTTCGCAGCTGACGACAAACTATGCAAATTCTGTGGTGAAGCGTTGAAAGTGATTGGTCACACAGCTGGACAAAACCAACTTGTTTATCATCCAGCACGCCTTGAGGTAGTGTCTCATGTGGGAACGATACGCAAATGTGTCCATTGTGTTCATCCAACGACTGGTGGAGACGTATTGAAAAAATCATCGGTACCCAAGAAACCTATTTTACACAGTTACGCATCACCATCGTTATTAGCCGAGATAGCTTACCAAAAATTTTGTCTGTATGTACCCTTCTATCGTCAAGAAAAATCTTGGCATCGGTTGGACGTCGTACTTGATCGAGAATTGATGTCAAAATGGCTCATTTCAATCGCTGAACGATATCTTCAGCCGGTGATTGAGTTATTTGATAAACACCTTACGAACGAGTCTATTCTCCATGCAGATGAAACAACCGTCAAAGCATTAGAAAGTGACAACCAAACGAACTATCTGTGGCTGTTTCGTACAGGAAAAGATCATGAGCAGCCGATTATTCGCTATCTTTTTAGCGAGTCACGTGCGCGAGAAGTAGTCAAAACCTACTTAGATTACTTTAAAGGGTTTCTGCATTGTGATGGCTACTCCGGATATAACATGCCGAGACTGACCCAAGTTCATTGTTTGGCTCATATCCGTCGGAAGTTCACGGATGCCTCTCATACGAAGCATACAACCAGCGAAGCAGTAAATGGCGTTAATTTCTGCAATAAACTGTTCAAAGTTGAAGAACTGATTAAACAGAAGCAACTGAATGGTAAGCAGCTGCTAGATTACCATCGTACTCACTTAAAGCCACTGCTTGATGAATTCACCGAATGGTTAGACCATCATCAGTATCTAACGAAGGCTAAACTAGGCAAGGGCATTATCTATGCCCGTAAGATGCTTCCGAGTTTGTATTTATTACTCGATCATGCTGGGTTGAGCATTAGTAACAATTCCGCTGAGCGAGCTATGAGAATACCCGCTTTGGGACGCAAAAATTGGTTGTTTTCCCAGAGCATCAAAGGAGCGATAGCAAATGGGTATTTCTTAACGGTCATCCAAACAGCTCTAGCAAATGGTTTGGATCCGCGAAAATATCTGGAGTTTTTAATCGACAAGTTAGCTAATCTCCCTATTCTCAATCATGAGAGTATTGAGGCTTATTTGCCATGGGCTTGTCTCCCACAAAAACAGTGTAAACCACTTTTGTCAGACGTATAAACAAAAGCCGATTCCATCTGATAGTCATTATATCAGAATAGAATCGGCTTTTTCTATACGCTTAAATCATGGGCGCTTACCTTCAATTCGCTTAATTTCCTTCTTCTTATTAAAACACACCCAAAATCCATCACTTTGACCTCTCCCCAAAATCGAGTAGGAGACTAGCCATTAATTGACTAGTCGACCTCTCACACCACCGTACGTACGGATCCGTATACGGCGGTTCAATACCTTGCATA
This sequence comes from Dolosigranulum pigrum ATCC 51524, assembly GCF_000245815.1. Taxonomy (GTDB): domain Bacteria; phylum Bacillota; class Bacilli; order Lactobacillales; family Carnobacteriaceae_A; genus Dolosigranulum; species Dolosigranulum pigrum. The sequence goes on along the minus strand of NZ_JH601103.1, from coordinate 990,005 downwards.
AGCAGACTCCGCTATGGTGGTTAATGATTTTAATCCCCATTTGTGGAGTCTCTTTGTTGTAATTGCCTTATTGACTTCATATGTTTGAGATAGATGCCAATAGGCTTTCCGAGAGAAGGCAATTCGTTTTGCCTCATCTTCTGTTAGTCCATATTTCTGAAGCATCTTAATCTTGGTTGAGCATTTCTTCCAACGTTTCAATATAAGCTGTCTAAGTCGCCTTCGCAACCACTCTTCAGTCCTTCTCACGAAGCTTTTAACAAAACCTAACCCAAAGTAATTAATCCAACCTTGAGTCACTTGGTTGATCTCTTTCACAATCTCCGCAAATATTCCTGGTCGATTGCGTTTGGTTAATCTCTTAAGTTTTTTCTTAAATTTTGCTTTCGCTTCGTCCGTTGGTCGGAATCGACAATTGCCGAAGTTGTTGTGGATTAGACAGCTCAAGAACTTTAACTGAGTCGGACTTCCTGTCTTGCTCTTTTCTTGATTGACTTGAAGTTCCAGGTCTTTTTCAATGAATTGAGTTATACTCTTCAGGATTCGTTCGCATGCTCGTTTTGATGATTTAAAGATTATAAAATCATCCGCATATCGCACAAATTTATGTCCACGTCGTTCAAGCTCTTTATCTAACTCATTCAGATAGATATTACACAGTAATGGTGATATCACACCACCTTGTGGTGCACCAGTTTCACTATCCGTAAATTCACCAGATAGTTCAATGGTGCCACATCTCAATGATTTACGTATGAATTTTAAAATAGCTTTATCTTGAACAAATTGTTCCACGTGATACATCATCTTATCATGATTAAGTGTGTCGAAGCATTGCTTCAAATCACAGTCTACCGCATATTTTAAGCCAGATTCGTAATATTCTACGCATTGTTTCCGAGCAGTTTCTGTTCCTTTTCCTGGTCGAAATCCATGACTACTATTAGAAAAGTGTTTATCTATTATAGGCTCAATTATCTGTTTAATAGCCATTTGGATTACTCGATCACGTGCTACTGGTATGCCCAGCTTCCGTGTTTTCCCATTGCCTTTTGGAATTTCCACTCGTCTCACTGGTTGTGGTTGATACGTTCCATTGAGTAATTTCTTTCTGATATATGGATAATATTCTCTGATATGGTGCTCAACTTCTTGAACAGTCATACCATCAACACCAGGAGCTCCATCATTCTTTCGAACTTTTTCGGCTGCTAGTATTAAATTCTCTTTTGTTACAACTTGCTTCATCAACGATGAAGACTTATGATACATTTCTGTCATTTCTTCCTAGGAGTATACTCAACACATCCATATCTTGTCGTTTTCAGTTCCACCTACTTGACTCATTGGATTGCCAGCTCTCGCTGTTTTCTGTTGTAATCGTAACTCCTAACCTCCAATCTTTACTCTGTATTGATATTGTTCTGTCCTTCATGCGCGATGCACACTACTATGACGTCGGCTGACTTCTGTCTATTCGCTATTGCTACAGTTTCCCGCTAGACAGACCTCCCCGGGTAAGAGCGACAACCTTCCACCCATGTCACTGCCTCATTTACCTGACGGTGCTCGTACAGTATTGGACTTCACTTTGTATTGCAAGCTTATCCACACCTATCCGGCCTTCTTTATGAGATTTCTGTTCGTCAGTGCAGGTGTTTGCCTCTGGCTTCCTTCAGATTCCACCTCACGATGGACACTCTTGCCTTTGGCTAATAATTCTTACTGTAAAGGCTCATAGTGGACTTTCACCACCAAGTTGTCTCCCATGCCGTGCGCACCCAAAAAAAGACCCACTAAAGATTTCCTTTAATAGGTCTGAAATATAAAAATAGACTACTAACTTGTGATTAGGGATATGAAATAATTAATCGTTCCATTTTCAAGCAATATATAGAGACCAAGTCCAATAAACACGACTGGTACTATTATTTTTTCGTACTTTTCTACAGTCTCTCCGATAGCAGATATTGAAGCGAGACTTTGAGATAATTTGCATAGAATAAAAATTCCTAATGCAAATATTACTAAACTTATACAAATCCCAATCAAACTCTTTCCTGTAAAATAGGGGATATAAATTCCTAAATTATCTCCACCCATTGCCACTGTTAAACTTGTAAATGCTAAGATTTTTGATCCATTTCCGGCAATTTTTCCCTCGATGTCTTCTTCATCAATATCTTCATCCACAAAAATTACTCTTATACCAAGACCTAGTGGAATTAGACCAAGGAGTCCGATAATCCAATCTTGTGGAATAAAATTTAAAAAGTAAGCGACAATAAGACTAACCAGTACAAGCAGTCCTGTACCTAAATACTGTCCTGCATAAATTGATTTTAAGCCTTCCTTGCCTTGACTGGCGAATAAAATAGTCAAAACAACTAAGTAGTCAATTGATGTAGAGACAAAAACTAATAAAGCGGATACTATTGTTTCCATTATTTCTCCTTTCGAAATGTTTAATTTTTATAGCCAATCAAAAATTGACTGCATACACATTCCGCCTTGGCAGTTGCCAATGGAGACATTTCAAGAAATAATTTCACAATTTTCCCACCTTTCCTTTAAATACTACTTAAAGTTTACTTAAATTATCGGATTTTGTCAAGTATGCTGATAGATACCACGCAAACTATGAAGATTGAAAATATATAAAATTAGATAGAGCAAACATTATTTATCCAATATTAAATCATGGTGAGTTGTATAATTAAATACAAGCAGGAAAACACTTAAAAAAGCCATATGCTCTGTTAATCTGATAGTATCTACACTCATACAGAAAGGACAGAGAAATATGACTCCAGTTAAGTGGACCAAATTAAAGCCAAAAGGTAAACATTTAGATGAAGATGATCGAGATTTCTGAATTGCATCTCTTGTTGCAATTCAGACAAATTTATTTTCGCGTCAACACAGTTACAGATTCGATATGCCTCGAGTCGTCACTATGGATAAAAAGCCCATTTTTACGTTTTCGCAAACATATCATAGGGGTTTTTATACTAGTACGTGTTCAGAAACATATCAAAATGTTCTATAATTGAAATTAGATCGAAAAATCAATTTAACTTTTTAATTCCTTTATCATTAATTTTCTCTAAAGACATCAGCTGTTTCCTTGCTAAATGCCTCAATTCTATCATACGCTCTTTTTGATTCATTCCTTTTTCAATCAAAATCGCATTATAACTTTCCATATTTGCTAAAACCAATAGTTCTTCCAAACTAGCATAGTATCTCATATTTCCTTTTAAATCTGGATTTTCCTCTCGCCACTCTTTAGCTCTTTTATTGAATAATGATACATTAAGCATATCTGCCTCACTTACATATTTAAATGCAAGCTGTGCATCGGTCAAGTCTTCCAAAAGATACTCTTTGATAACATCTGTATGGATTTTATAGTTTATTTTTGAGATTTCTCTATGTAAATTCCAATTAAGAGACAACTTTGAATTTTCATCTAATTTTAGTCTCTTGTAATCTTGTATAATATAAAGCTTAAATTCTGCAGATATCCAAGAAGCAAACTCCATTGCAATATCACTATGGGCATATGTTCCACCATATCTTCCAGATTTTGATACAATTCCAATTGCGTTGGTTGATTCAATCCACTTTTTAGGTGATAAGGTAAATGCATTACTGCCAGCTTGCATTTTAAACCCGTCGAATTCGACGCGTTTAAAATTTGGATTATTAAGAATTTCCCATAGGCCAATGAATTCTAAGGTATTTCTATTTCTCATCCAGTTTTGAATTAAAAATCTAGGATCATCATCGTTTTTATACTTGGAAATATCAGTTAAACTAATATAATCATTTTTAAAGTCTTCGGTGTAGACTTCTATCGAAAATCCCTGAGCTTGAATAGTATCTTTTTTTATCTTTGACATTTTTTCCTCCATTATTATAAAACAATTTCTTACCTTTTATTTGAACTGTTTCAATTTCCAAAATAGTTGGAGCTGTCAATAATATTATATCATTTATAAAACATTTGTTCTTGGGAAATGCTTTTGACAATTCGATTTAATAAAATAAAAAATTGGCACCATTTATAAATCTAACTTAAAAATGATGCCAATACAAAATATAATTAGTTATTAAATATTTTATTAAGTTCAGCTATTAGCTTCTCTTTTAATGCCATTAATTCAGTATCTGATGGACGATTCGAATCACTATACATTAATTCCATAGGATACCACCAAACTGGACCTTTTCCTTTATTACCATAGTTTTCTATATCACCCGCTATCCTTGGAAATAAATGCCAGTGTAGATGTGAATCTCCATTACCAAGTAGTTCATAGTTAATTTTATCTGCATTAAAACCTTTATATACAGCCTCTCCTACTAATGACATTTCTTCTAAGAATTTCAATTTAAAATTCTTTTCTAATTCAAAAAGTTCTGTCTTATGTTGTTTACATAAAAAAATCGTATACCCCTTAAAATGTTGATTGTCTCCCAACACAACATAACCGGTTTCTAATTCTTTTACGAAATATTGATTCTCATTATTATTAATCATTTCTATTCTTTCACATATTAAGCACATCTTTTTCCCCCAAACAATTTCTAATTTGTCCTTGTCATCAATACTAGAGCCTCAGCCGTAGATTCCACCAATCGAAGCTCGTTATTCACTCGCTTCTCTTTGGGAAAGCCTGGCATGCCCACAGGGCACACGTGAAGCCTATTCAGTTTTTCTCCAAGAGCGTAGCGATTGGCTAAGAAAAACTAATGCCTTTGGTACCTCTGCTTCGCATCGATTAGCTTTGCTAATCGCGCGATAGCAGGGTTAGGGCTTCAACATGTTTCGAGTTGCCTTGATAGCTATCAAAACTGCGTTCTCAACCCCTATGGTTAAGGGGAACATATCCACACTCGTAGTTGGAAACATATCCAACATTGGCTCTCGTTTGTGGCAAGATATCAACGGTTTTGTCTGTTCGTGAGAACATATCAACTCAAATCATTTCATGGTTAATCCCTTATCAATGGCTTCCTGAATAATCTTATGACAACATACCCCCAAAGGATTGTTTTCCTTACAAAGCAAATTTTTCATTGCTCCAGTTATGGCATTTACTTCTTTAACGGTTTTCGCACCATGCTTTACAACTGCTTAAATTACCTGATCTTCTGTGACTTTGCTGCAATAACAAGCATACTTAGGATCTGCATCTTTCTTAAACCAGATAGGAACCCTAACTTGGTCTTTTAAGAATTTTATTTCTTTATCTAAGTTATAGTAAATAACGTCGCAGTCCTCATTCATGCATATCTTATATTGATCTCCATCAACGGCATTACGATAATCATCTGTCACCAAGTGTTCAACGGTTATCCTACTAACTGTTACTCCTTCATTATTACAGACAGGGCAACTCGCCTTTGTTCTATTTAAATTTTGTGTGATACATTCACAGCAACATTCATCAATAACTTTCAATTAAATAACCTCCATATCTTTAAAACCATTTAATTCAAGGTAAATCCCAACCAATTTTCATTTATAGTTTTTAAATTAAAAAATACCCCTTAATTGTATCGTCAATTATCGGTATCATTCAAGGGGTGAATAGGAAAAATAGTTTATAGATTCTTTACATTCAAAGCTCTAAAAGCATTTAATACTGCAATGATAGTTACACCTACATCTGCAAATATAGCTGCCCACATAGTAGCTATTCCAAAAGCACTCAAAATAAGAACAATTATTTTTATTCCAATTGCAAATACTATGTTTTGATGTGCAATTTTTAGTGTCTTTTTAGAAATCTTCATTGCAGTAGCAATTTTCGATGGCTCATCAGTCATAATTACAACATCAGCAGCTTCAATGGCCGCATCAGAACCTAAACCACCCATTGCTATTCCAATGTCTGCACGAGCTAATACAGGTGCATCATTGATTCCGTCACCAACAAAGGCAAGTTTACCTTTTTTAGATTTTTGCGAAAATAATTCTTCTAGTTTTTCAACTTTGTCTGCTGGCAACAGTTCTGCATAAACCTTATCAAGACCAAGCTCTTTAGCAACTTTTGAACCAATACTTTTATTATCACCTGTCAACATAACTGTTTGTTTAATATTAGCTGCCTTAAGTTCTTTGATTGCTTGTGCTGAATCTTCCTTTACCTCATCGGCAATTACAATGTAACCTATATATTTGTTATTAACAGCAACATGTACAATAGTACCGATCAGCTCTCCCTTGAAATAAGGGATATCCATCATTTTCATAAGTTTGATATTTCCTGCCATAACCTTTTTGCCATCTACTGTTGCAATAACACCATGACCTGATATCTCTTCTACATCTGAAATACGTCCATTGTTTATTTCTTTGCTATATGCACGTTTCAGTGAAAGTGAAATCGGATGATTGGAATAGCTTTCCGCATGTGCAGTTAATTCTAGTAGCTCTTCTTTGGAAACTCCTTCTGGATGAATTTCCTGTACATTAAATACACCTTTCGTTAGTGTTCCAGTTTTATCAAAAACAACAATTTCAGTTTCTGCTAATGCCTCTAAATAATTACTACCCTTGACTAAAACACCTTTTTTTGAGGCTCCACCTATTCCACCGAAGAAACTCAAAGGAATTGAAATAACTAAAGCACACGGACAGGATACCACAAGGAATGCTAGTGCTCTATATATCCAATCACTAAAAGTCGCCCCGTCTATAACAAGAGGTGGTATAATAGCTAGAAAAACTGCAATTATAACCACAACCGGTGTATAATATCTCGCAAACTTCGTAATAAATTGTTCTGAATTGGATTTTTTACTACTTGCATTTTCAACTAAATCAAGAATTTTACTTACAGTAGATTCTCCAAATTCCTTGGTAACCTCTGCTGTAATAACCCCATTAATGTTGATGCACCCACTTGGGATATCACTTCCAACTTCTACTTCACGAGGAACAGATTCGCCTGTTAGTGCCGATGTATCAATCATTGAACTTCCCTCAATTACCTTGCCATCAAGAGGAATTTTTTCTCCTGCTTTAATTACAATAATATCTCCAATTTGTACTTCATCTGGGTCAACTTTGACAAGTTCATCACCTTTTTTAACATTTGCATAATCTGGTCGAATATCCATAAGGCTTGCAATTGACTTTCTCGACTTGCCAACTGCATAGCTTTGAAACAGTTCTCCAACTTGATAAAACAGCATAACTGCAACACCTTCAGGATACTCACCAATAAAAAATGCACCAATTGTTGCAATACTCATTAAAAAATTTTCATCGAAAACTTGACCTTTAAAAATATTTTTTACAGCTCTTTTTACAACATCTCCACCTACAATAATGTAACTTATTATAAAGAGAGCAATCTGTAACCATTCGTTATTTAAATTAAGCAATACTGCTGTAGCTAACACGGCTGCACCAATAATTATTCGCCATAGTCGTTTTGTCATACTAAATAGCCTCCTTTAAGCCTTTTTCATAGTTGTATCGGGTTCGATTTTTTTAACTATTTTTTCGGCCTCTGCTATTATTGTTGGCATTTTTTCATCCTCACCATCAATAACGAGTTTTGTGGTCATAAAGTTAACAGTAGCTTCTTTCACTCCATCAAGCTCATTAATAGCCTTTTCCATTTTTGCCGCGCAATTTGCACAATCTAAACCTTCAAGTATAAATTTCTTTTTCATTATTAAATCCTTCTAAATGTTATTTGTAATTTTATTTTGAATACTATAAGTCTTTTTCAAATTTTCTTGAAGCATTGCTCATTTGAAATGAAGACTTAAATATATGCCCAAATATCTTCAAAAAATATTCTATTCTACCGCATTACTACTTCTCGTTGATATGAATTAGACCTTGGTCAAATATTTCTCTTACATGATCATCAACTAATGAATAATATACTACTTTGCCTTCTTTTCTGTTTTTCACTAAATTAGCTTGTTTTAAGACTCTCAGCTGATGGGAAATTGCTGATTGTGTCATGTTAAGTAATACAGCGATATCACAAACACACATTTCAGCTTCATGTAAAGCCCATAATATCCTGATTCGTGTTGAATCTCCAAATACTTTAAATAATTCTGCTAGATCATAAAGGCTTTCTTCTTGAGGCATTTTATCTCTAACTTGATTTACAATATCCTCATGAATTACATTGCAGTCACATCTTTCAATTGAATTAAATTTTTTAGTCATATTATCACCTCTTTTTAAATCATTTCATCTGAATACTTGAACAAGCATTCATACGTTGTATATTTATTATATTATTGTTTTTCTCTTGTGTCAATAGTTATATGAGCATTTATTCAAGTGTTTTTTATATTATTTAAAATATCTCAAAAACATCTACTAAGACATTAGTACCATCCTTTCTCGGTATCCTGTTCCATACATATCCTTTAAACAAATCCTTAAAAATAAAGACTTCGCCTCCGTACAAGTTTTCGGTTTCTTTAATAGCTTCATCTAACAGCTTATTACATCACTCATGTGGTCAACTCCTTATCAATAACCTTATAAACAACATTTTTGATAATATCACATGTATAAATCATGTAAAAGTCAATGCAAAAACCGCCAATCAAGAGAACCTAACTCTTAATTGACGGTTTATATTAGTATTAAATCATACTTCCATTCCAATTCCAGATTTAAAGCATATTACAAAGTGGTCATCATAAACACTAACATTCTGGATAATCTTCCTTACTAGGGTATCATCATAGGAAGAGTGCATTTGCATTAGATTTGGCTTTACATAAAATCTTGTTTTACCTGATCCAGAACCACCTATTACTAATACATTTTTATTTCTGGCGTATTTAGGGTTTTTAGGTCTTGAGTTCATTGTTAGTCTTTCGGTATTAGTTATAAGAACATTGTTTTCAAACTTAGGGTCAATGTATGGAGCAATATCCTTGCTTTCTCCCCATCTTGCAGATCCATATTCCTTGCCTTGCCTATATTTCTTTTTATTTTTACCTTTACTATAAACAATTAACTTAATAAGACCAGCAACTGAAATACCTACTAGCAAGTCCCTTGGATTAATACTTGGTATATAAGATAAAGTTCCTATATCAGAAATTCCCACCATTATTCTATCAATAATATCTCCTCCAACATAAGAATTGATGTGCTTAGAAAAGATATTTCCAATATAGAAAAAGGATAGATAAGGAATGTTTGCTAATATAAATTTCTTTGGGTTGTCTATTTTAATTAAGTTTTTAATATCAGAAAGAATGGCTTCTAATACCTTATTCATCGTAGAAACCTTCACTATCTAATAAAATTAGTAGGTAGTGTCTTCTCTTTGGTGTTATAAATGTTTGTATTTCTATAAGTGTACCTAGTGGATCAACCCATTCCTTTACTTCAAAATATCCCTTGTTCTTATCTGCATAAGGTAAGAGTTTCTTTTTCTTATCCCTGTAAATTAATCCCTTATCCATTAAAAAACTTATAAACTGGTTTTGTGGTATTCCTAACTCCTTGGCAGTATTTCTAAAGTTTATAAGTAGGTTATAATCTACTAATTTGTCATAATAATCTGCCTTTGGTCTTAATTCTTCAATTTCTTCTTCTCTCTCGGCAATAATTCTATTGGCTACTAGAATTGCATCTGCAAGTAACTCTTCATTAGTTTTCTTTTCTTGACCAGCTATATATCCTCCATTTTTTCTAATACTTGGTAAGACTTCTCTAGTTACCCAAGCTTTGAATATTTTTGCTTGTGGTAGTTTTGATGAGAGGATAAGTGAATACAATCCTGACTCATTAACTATTGAAATATTCTGTATTCCTCCAGGGGTGTTCCATTTCGTTACACCCTTATCTTCCTCATCTACATGGTCATAAACAGCTTTTCTTGGATTGACATATCCTAGCATAGTTGCTACTTCATTTGCTATAAAGAAAAACTCACCGTCTTTTTCTATAACAGTGAGTTTCCCAAAATTCTTATTTTTAAATGTTTTTAAATTATTTATCATAAGCTTTGCTCCTTATGTTTATTCTTAACTTTATCTTTACTGATGGTGTCCTTAGCCATATCTTTAAACTTATTTATAGTCTTAGTTATTGAATCTCTTCTATCAGCCTTTCTTTCAGAAGCCTTAACAGCTTTTTTAAAGGCGTGTTCCATTACCTTTATATCCTTAGTTGGATTATTATTCTTGACCTAGTTCCTCTTCAGTCAGCCACTTATGGTTACGAACTACTTCTCCGCCGTCGGTTGGTTGATAATCTACCATATATACAGTTGATGTAACAGCATCATCAATTGTTGCAGTTGCTCCTTCCATACCTTCCATATGTCTAGCTTCTAATGTCACTTCTTCTCCGGGTTCAACAGCACTTTCAGTTGACTCAGCAATTTCTTCATGGATTACCCATCGATGATTTTCCTCGCGTTCTCCCCCATTAGTTGGGTCAAAGGATACTTCATAAGCAGTTGTGTCAAACGCACCAACAATAGTCGCTTCGGCACCTTCCATTCCAGGCATATGACCGTGCTGAAGAATAACGGATTCTCCTACTTCGTACATCGGATTTTCTGCTTCTTCCAAACCTGCTGGAATTTCACCAGATTCATCGTGCACCATGCCGCCGTGATCACCACTTTCTGAAGATGTTTCTTCGGTTGTCGTTTGATTTGTATCTGTTCCAGTAGATTCATTTATCTCGTCACTGCCACATGCTCCAAGTAATAAGGCAGATGACAGTAAAATAGTTCCTATCCATTTTTTATTCTGTTTCATTTTTTCCTCCTAAATTAAAAAAATAAAGCTCTAAATTTAAAGTTATTCTTTTATAAATTCAATTATAAAAATGGGTCGGTTAATAGTAACTTGAACATTCTTTTACGTTCCCACCGCAGAAATCAGTTTAGATTAGTATGACAATCTATGCTGTTTAATCATCTTGAGTTTGCTTCCCATTTTCCTCTATGTCTTCTATCAATTGTTCCATTTCAGCAATTTCTTCTTCTTGGGCTTGGATAATTTCTTCGCTTAATTGTTGCGCCCGTGAATCTGTGAGATTGGCATTTTCACTCGTCATAATAGCGGTAGAATGGTGTGGAATCATAGCTCTCATCCAAGCAGTATCATCTACGCCAACTTGGTTTTGAATAAGCCCAAACGATCCCACCACGAGTAAAACCGAAAGTCCCATTATGACGGTATTTAATTTTTTGTTGTCGTACATTTTCCACATAAAACCCATCATAATTATTGCCATGATAGCCCCCATTAGAATAGCCATATAAACACGGGTTTGACTCAAGTAAATATGTGCAAATTCACTAACATTCACAAACATTAGAAAGTACATCACAACAGTAGAAGTTAAAATCATTAATCCGAAACGTATATATTTATTCACAGTTAAACTTCCTTTCCTGTGAAACTATTGTATTTTTACACGATAAGGTCATTCAATTATTTCATGTGCCAAATAACTGTTTATTTTGGCTCTAATTTCAATGTCATAGCATTAATGGCGACGATGACTGTTGACACAGACATTAGAATTGCTCCTACTGCAGGACTTAATGTGAAGCCAAAAGGGGCCAAAATTCCAGCAGCTAGAGGAATAGCTATAAAGTTATAGCCGGCTCCCCAAAAGAGATTTTGTTTCATTTTACGAGTTGTTTTGTGTGCTAATTCAATGAATGATTCAATATCTCCTGGATCAGATTGAGTCAAGATGACATCAGCTGAATCCAATGCTACTTGAGTTCCAGCACCTACAGCTATACCAACGTCTGCTAAGGCAAGAGAAGGAGCATCATTGATACCGTCACCTACCATGATAACTTTCTTTCCACGATCTTTAAGTGTTTTAACTAACTCATATTTGTCTTGTGGAGATTGATTTGATCTATATTCAATCCCTAAATCTTCTGCCGCGCCTTGAGCCGCTTTTTCATTATCACCTGTTGCCATAATTGGTTGAATATTGTTCTTTTTAAGAGCTTTAATTAACTCTTTGCTCGTTGGTTTTAATTCGTCCCCTAAAGCTACAGCACCAATGGCATCTTCATTTTCTACTAAGACACTGAGAGTTGCTCCTTTTGGAATATCCATATCCAGATTACGTCCGTATGCTTTTTGACTGATTAATTGATAACGGTGCCCGCTTGCTTCACCTTCTACCCCAGCACCGGAAATCACATCAATCGAATCAAAAGATGCTGGACGTATATCTTGCTGCTCGGCGAAACTTATAATTGATTGAGCAATCGGGTGGCTAGATCCTCCTTCAATACCTGCCAGTAAAGCAATGATTTCCTCTTTTGTATATTTGTCATTAAGAAGTTTTACATCTAATACTTTAAACTCACCAGTTGTTAAAGTACCCGTTTTATCTAAAATCATCACATCTGCATCTTGAGCTATTTCTAAGGCTTGGCGGTCTTTTACTAGTAAGCCACGGCTAGCTCCTAAGCTTGTGCTACGGGCGGTTACCAATGGAATAGCCAGACCCAATGCGTGCGGACAAGCAATAACTAATGTAGTAACAGTAAATATAACTGCCGTTGGCACATCTTCTATAACCATCCATGTTACAAAAGCAATTAGCGCGACAATAACAGCAATATAGAAGAGCCACCCTGCAACCTTTTGCGCAATATTTTCTGCCCTGGAAGGCTGACTTTGAGCTTGGCTAATTAAAGTCTGTACTTGAGAGATAAAGGATTGATCACCTGTCTCAAGCACTTTAATATAAAGAACCCCTTCTCCATTTGTTGAGCCCCCGATTACTTCATCGCCAGGGCCTTTTTTTACTGCTTTTGACTCCCCAGTTAGAAGAGCTTCATTTAAACGTGATTCGCCACGTTCGATAGTTCCATCTGCTGGCACATTTTCCCCAGCTTGAACACGAATTAAATCACCTACCTTTAAGTCAGCAACTGGACGTGTTTCAATGGAATCATCTTCTAATACAACGTCAGCATCTTTCGGCACTAACTTAGCCAATTCTGTTTGTGCATCTCCTGCTTCTCCAATAGCTTTCATCTCAATCCAGTGACCTAATAGCATGATTAATAGTAATGAAGCAAATTCAAAGAAAAAGTCCATGACCTGTTCACCCGTGAGGTAGCTAGTGATAACAGCATAAACACTATATAAATATGAAACACTTATACCTAAAGAAACGAGTGCCATCATTCCAGGTTCTTTTTGTTTAAATTCATCAACTGCACCTTGATAGAATGGACGTCCACCATAAATAATTAATATAGTAGATAAAATAACTACTACAATATCAGAATATGGAAAAGTAAACTGAAATGGTAGCTCAAATCCATACATAGGGGATAAGAGCATAATAATAATTCCTAGTGGCAATGACTTTAAGAATAGTTCCTTAAAGTTTCCGTGATTATGATGCTCATGCCCTCCGTGTCCGCCGTGTTCATGACCCGCATGATGATCGTGATGTTTATGGTCTCCATGTTGTTCCATTTTGCTATTGTTGTGTTTTAAGTGATTCATATCGCCGTGATTATGGTGACGGTGAGACGAATGTTTGTTGTTATTCTTCATTTTTAATTCCTCCTTATTCTTCATGATGATGTAAATGACACTCGCATTGTCCTTCTGGACAATCGCAATCCACTTCTTCTACTGCGAAAGATTTTTTCATCTCTAATATTTTTTCTAGTCGCTCTATATCATCAAAGCTTAAGACATGATCTTCAATGATGCTTCCTATTACATTCCCGACTTTTTTTCGGCAAATACGGTTAAAAATATCCTCTGAATAATTTCTTACAGCCTCTTTCTCTTCAATATTGGCAGTGTAAATAAACTTTCTACCTTCTTGCTCCGTATTAAGTACGCCTTTTTCAACTAGTCGACCTAAGATCGTTTTGATAGTAGATTGTGTCCAGTCCATTTTTTCTTTCAATATGGAGATGACTTCTTTACTAGTCACTCGATCATAGGTCCAAACTACACGCATGACTTCCCATTCAGCATCTGTGATATGAGTATTATATACTATCGCACCCATTCTCTTTCCCTCCTTGCTGTTTACATGTGTAGACGTGAATGTCTGAAATTAGTTTACCATTGTAAACTAACCTTGTCAAGTATTATTTAAATATGTAAGCAAATATCATTACGTTTGTTTTCAAATTTCTTCCTAGTACGATTTATAAGGTTATCATTGATTTACATTTATCGCTTTTTTAATTCCTTATTTTTAATAATATGTTAAATATGATAAATATGATGATACCTTTTCTGAATTTATTGTTTGGCTAAATATATAGTCATAAATTTCACAAATTCTACCCTTTCATTTTTCATGGTAGTTTGGTTTAATTCACTTCAAGAACTTTACTCAAAATTTGTAGATTTATTTAAATGAAAGTTGTGCAATTGATTCATCTTATTAAGAAAAATCTGGAGAAGTTTTTCACAAGAATATAGGGCCTATTGTTTAAAAATTAGTTACTATGTAAGGTTTACAACCGATTTTTATTATGTACTTTTATCCAATGGATTTAATGGGCTAAAACTTTGAGATGGTGTTAAGAATCAAGGACTAAAATTAAAAAGTGATTTTATGTAAATTGGTTATTGTGCAAGTTTCGAAGGTTATATAGTAATAAATTTAGGTTCTACAATTTTTGGTGTTGGTGAGGATTTTCCTCGCTAGCACCTTTTTGTGCATTAAACTAAAAAACATGCGAGATTTCCTTTAAAATAAAGTCAACTAAACCAAAATTAAAGGAGAAATCTCACATGTCTAAAACTAATTCTATACTAAATTTGATTGGTATTCAAGATGAAAATATAAAACTAATTGAAAAAAATCCTATTAAAACGTCCGGTCCTAACGAGATTATTTATGCAACGTTGACGTATCAGCCTCAAGGTTGCTGTAAATGTGGCATTAAAAATGATGGATCCATCATTATAAAATATGGGACAAAGACCTCTCGAATCACATTATCTGGCCTAGAAAAGAATCGTTATCTTGTGCTGAAAAAGCAACGATTTCAATGTAAGGCTTGTGGGCAAACTTTCATTGCTCAAACCTCAGTGGTCGATAAATATTGTTATATCGCCAATCAAGTGAAACGAAAATCATTAGACCTCTCGAGAGAAACAATTTGTAAAACGACAAATGCTCGTTTATGTCATATTAGTGAGGCAACTGTTCAACGCATTTGTAATGCTGAGGTCCTTAAATATAAAGGATATGGACAACGACTACCTAGTAATATTGGGATTGATGAATTTCGCTATCGCAACCAAACAGTGGCATTTGATTATATAGATAATGATTCAGGAAATATCTTAGGTATTCTACCCAATCGTCGGATAAAAGATATTAAAGATCATTTTTACAATCGGTACAATCTGAAAGAACGAAAAAAGGTCCAGACCGTAACGACTGATTTAAATGCAGGATATATTCATATGATTCCTGAACTGTTTCCCAATGCCACGATCATATTAGACAGATTTCATCTCGTCCAACTGATGGTTCGTGCCTTAGATCGTACCCGAATTAAGGTGATGAATCGCCTTAAAAAAGGAAATAACACAGATCAAAAACGATACCGCCGGTTAAAACGGTATGGAAAAATGCTTAAATTAAAATCAAAAGATATCTCATTTACAGACTATAAACTGTATTATTTATTCGGTTATTTTACCGCACAAATGATTGTTGATAAATTACTTGCCTACGATGAACTATTAAAACGGACGTGGGAGGTCTATCAATGCTTTATGCGGGCTGTTGATCAACGTGATGGTGTCGCTATGAGTACACTAATCCATACAAATTGGTCAGGTATATCTCCGTTTATGCGCAAATCACTCCGTACCCTTAAGAAATACAGTCATTTATTAACCAATGCCATAGAAAGCCCATATTCAAATGGCTTAATTGAAGGGACCCATAATACTATTAAACGTATGACTCATAATGGATGTGGCTATCGTAATATTGAAAATTTATCCAACCGCATCCTGATCATGAATAACCTAAAAACAAAATCAAGAAAAGCTGCCGTATAATACTTAATAAACGGTTATCTAAGTACAACATAGCTAAATTGATTACATTTATTTTAGCCTTTAGGTACTTTATTGATGAGCCATCCTAAACTATCCTCTGGATAAGATATATTCCATAAATAAGAATATCTTTTAATAAACCAAATCAGCAGTGATATATTTATAATAAAATAGAAAAAACCGCTCAACTTTATCTATCTTATGGAGTAGATAAAATCAAATGATTTATTCCGTTACGAATGTGTTGACTTTATGATGACCAACACTAAATGTTGAAGAGCCTTAATTTATATTTTGAAAAGGATGTAACGAATCATTACTCCCTTTAATAAAAAAGAGCAGCCTTTTAAGCTACTCTTGTAGAAAATACAAAACGGGTTTATCTTATTAATTTTTTCTTTGTGTTTCCTCATACTAGTCTCAAAACTACGCTCACGTCCATGTAGTTTTTTGAATTTTTTTGATGTATCCTTCTTCATCTTTATCAAAGACAAAATGCTTATAAAACTGCTTGAAATGTAGGATTTCTAAATTTACATCTTTTGTATCAACGCTATGGCCTCCACGTGATACGTTTGTGGGAACATATCAACGGGCTGGATTTCTCTTGCAGTATAGCCAAGTTCATCAAATAGCTTCAAATCACGGGCCAAAGTAGCCGGATTACAACTAATATAGACTATGCGACGTGGTTCAACTGCAACAGCTTTGTTTATAAAATCTTCGGTCAACCCTTTTCGTGGTGGATCCACTACAATAATGTCTGCTTTATTCTCATCGCTCACGAATTGTGCCATCCACTGACTTGCATCACTGGTCATAAATTCGGCTCGTTCCACTTGATTCAACGCGGCATTTTTGCGCGCGTCCGTAACAGCCGCTTCAATCATTTCAATCCCATACACTTTTTGGGCTTTTTTTGCTAGCGCAAGCGTTAATGTCCCGATCCCACAGTACGCATCAATCACAACATCATTGCGTGATATAGCTGCATAGTCCAAGGCCTGCTCATACAATTTTTCGGTCTGAAGTGTGTTCACTTGGAAGAATGAACGGTGGGAGATATTAAACGTAAATCCTAATAACTGATCACGATAAATATCTTCTCCAAAAAGAACAGTCGATTGTTCCCCAAGAACTAAGTTTGTTTTTTTCGTATTCATGTTGAAGATAATACTGACGACATTGGGAAGCGAATGGACGATCTCTGATACAATCGCGTCTTGGTCAGGGAAGGTTGTCCGATTTAGAACCATAACGATCATCATCTCGCGCGTATAATGGCCTCGGCGAATCATGATATGCCGCACATCGCCTGTATTCGTCGCCGGATCATATCCACTCAAGCCGTGTTTCTCCAAAATTTGGCGCACTTCTGTTATTGCTTCGTCAATAACCGGATCTTGAATAATGAAGTTTTCAATGGAAACAACTTCATGACTTTGTTGCTTGAAGAATCCACTATATAGTCGTCCATCCTCGCGTTCACGGACAGGAACTTGGGCTTTATTCCGATATTCATATGGAAAATTCATCCCAATGATATCATGCACTTTGACAGAGTCCAGCTTTGCAATACGGGAGATTGCTTGTTTGACTTGATCTGTCTTGAATCGTAATTGTTCCTCGTAATTCATATGCTGCAAATCCATCGTGCCACTCTCGGCATATGCTTGACCAATAATAGGCACTCGATGTGGACTTTCTTCAATAATGTCGTGTACTTCTCCGCGACTAAAAGACTTTCCGGTTGATGTTATCCGAAAATTAACGACTTCTCCTATCAATGCACCTTCAATAAAGATCGGATAGCCCTCTATTTTAGCAACACCCCAACCTTTATGTGTATAATTTTCAATGCGTGCTGTATAGTGTTGATTTTTTTCTACTGGAATAGTTCGTTTAGCTGCCATCCACTCACCTTTCTTTACTAAACACATCAATTGACTACTCTAATAAGATCGTAAATCAGATTAGTCAGACACGTCATTTATGTCGCTAACCATACGATCGATATCGGCAACAAATTCAAGATGTTGCTTTAAATTATCAAAAGTAGCAGGCGCTTTTCCTCCTAGTTCCCCGTCAACATTAATGAGTAATTCTTCATCATTATCAACCTGAATGCTCACTTGTTTGGTTTTAGTATAAATTAACTGATCGCTCTCAATATGATCGCCATTTTTGATCAGACGTCTGGATAAGCGGATAAGCTCATTCATGTTACTCGTCTTCACCACAATCAAGGTAAACATCCCGTCTCCCATAATCGTATCTGGGGCAATTTTTTCAAACCCTCCAACTGAATTGGTTAAAGAAACAAACACAATCGTTGCATTCCCGTGATACTCTCCTTGATCGTATGTAATATGGAGAGGAACGCCGCCTAACTTAGGCAACAATTCCACTCCTTTCGCAAAATACGCAAGCGGTCCGAACATTGTCTTCAGTTGGCTTGGGACATCATAGGTTAATTCAGTCAATGATCCTACTGCCCCAATATTGGCAAAGTACGTTTGTCTGACTTCTGATGTATTGCGATCACGTAAATTAATCTTTCCAATATCCATTAAAACAGTTCGGTTAAGGTCAATTATTCGGGCTGCTTCCACTAAATCATTCCGATTCACCCCAAGTGCGCGAGCATAGTCATTCGTGGTCCCGGCCGGCAACACAGCCACTTTTGGCCGTTTAGGAAGTTTTACTAAGCCATTAATGACTTCATTAACCGTTCCATCCCCGCCCGCTGCAATAATCAAATCAAAGCCGTCTTCCCCACATCGCTGTGCTTCATGCATAGCAGATAGAGGCTCAGGTGTCGTTCGAAAACTACTTGTCTCGTATCCAGCTTCTTCATAAACTTGTAAAATATCCGGCAAATTTTTTATAACAACTTCTCGCCCAGATGTCGGATTATAGATTAAACGAGCACGTGGTCTCATACGCATTCCTCTCCTCTCATAAATTACGGCAATAATCTGTTTAACGTTTAGCTAGAGCTTCTGCTAATAGTTTTTGGACAACTTGTGGATTTGCTTTTCCACGTGTTTCTTTCATAATTTGTCCGACTAAGAAGCCTTTTGCTCGATCTTTTCCATCTTTGAAATCATCCACAGATTGTTGGTTATTATCTAAGATTTCTTCAATAATTGGTGTTAATTTCGCAGGATCCGATAATTGAACCCATCCTTTTTCTTCCACTAAGGCATTAACATTATCGCTACCTTCTTTTATCAATTCCAGGTAAACTTTTTTACCAATTTTGGATGATATAGTGCCATCTTCAATTAATTGAATCATCTCAGCTAATGACTCTGGGGTCAGCTGTGTGTCAGCTAGCTCGACTTGTTCTTTGTTCAAGTAAGCTAATATGTCTCCCATTAACCAGTTAACAGCTTGCTTAGCATCCGCTCCAGCTGCAACAGTCGCATCGAAGAAATCAGACATCTCAACACTAGCCGTCAACGTTTCAGCATCATAGTTCGAAATACCTAGTTCATTGACGTAACGCTCAATACGTTCTTCCGCGAGTTCTGGTAAGCTATCTTTCACACGGTCAATCCATTCCTGTTCAATGACTAAGCGTGGTAAGTCAGGTTCAGGGAAGTAACGGTAATCTGCTGCTCCTTCTTTTACTCGCATGAGGACTGTCTTACCAGTATGTTCATCATAGCGACGTGTTTCTTGCAATAATTCTTTACCGGCTAAGAGTTCTTTTTCTTGTCGCGTCACTTCATAAGTTAACCCTTTGCGCACGTTATTAAATGAGTTTAAGTTTTTAAGTTCTGTTTTTACGCCGAATTTTTCTTGGCCAAATGGTCGTAAGGAAATATTCGCGTCCGCTCGCATGGATCCTTCTTCCATCTTCACATCAGAGACACCCGTATATTGAATAATTTGTTTTAATTTTTCAAGATAGGCTTGTGCTTCTTCAGGTGAGCGGATATCTGCTTCAGAGACAATCTCAATTAATGGTGTGCCCTGACGGTTTAAGTCAACATAAGAGTACCCATCTGGGCGGTGCATATTTTTCCCAGCATCTTCTTCTAAGTGAACACGCTCGATGCGGATTCGTTTTTTCTCACCATCTACCTCAATATCAATATAGCCATTTACTCCGATTGGGCGGTCAAATTGTGAGATTTGGTACGCTTTCGGATTATCTGGGTAGAAGTAGTTTTTACGGTCAAATTTTGTATCTTTCGTAATATCGCAATTAAGTGCTAAGGCCGCTTTCATTCCGAATTCAATCGCCCGTTTATTCACTTTTGGCAAGACACCCGGGTAACCCCAGTCAATTTCGTTTGTGTTCTCATTCGGTTCAGCGCCAAACTCTGCTGGCGTGGGTGAGAACATTTTTGAGGTCGTTTTTAGTTCAACGTGACATTCTAATCCAATAATTGTTTCAAAATTCATATTTATTCTCCCCCTTTGAAGGTTGGTAGTTGTTTGTGATAGTCGGTATTTGCTTCAAAAACAGCTGCAAATTGGTAAAGTGTCGCTTCATCGAAATGTTTCCCAATTAACTGCAATCCAACCGGCATCTCATTAATAAAACCACATGGAATGGAAATTGCTGGTATACCAGCTAAGTTAACGGTAACGGTCATTTCATCCGCTTTATACATCTTAACTGGATCTTTTACGCGCTTACCAATTGTGTATGCTTCTGTCAATGATGCTGGTGTCAGAATGACATCGACATCACTAAAAGCTTTCTTGAAGTCTTCAATAATCAGTGTACGTGCGCGGGCTGCTTTTTCGAAGTACGCATCATAATATCCACTGCTGAGTGAGAATGTTCCTAGTAAGATACGGCGCTTCACTTCATCGCCGAATCCTTCTGAACGGCTCTTAACGTATACTTCTTCCAATGATTCAGCCTCTTCATTGCGGTACCCATAGTGAATGCCATCGAAACGTTGTAAGTTACTAGAGGCTTCGGAACTAGAGAGAATGTAGTAAGCAGCTACACCATATTTGGCATGTTCGAGCGATACTTCTTTAATTGTAGCACCGAGCTCTTCATATACTTTAATCGCTGCTTTGACTGTATCAATAATATCATTCTTAGCATGTGACTGATTCAGTAATTCTTTTGGAACACCGATTGTCTTGCCCTTAATCGACTCACCGATTTTTCGGGTGAAATCTTCTGATTCGCGCGGTGAGGAGGTAGAATCTTTCTCATCGTAGCCACTGAGCGCGTTCAAGACTAAGGCATTATCGCGGACTGTTCGAGTTAGTGGACCAATCTGATCCAAGCTTGAACCGAATGCAATCAAGCCGTAACGTGAAATGCGTCCATAAGTAGGTTTCAATCCAACGACACCATTATACGCAGCTGGCTGACGAATCGATCCACCCGTATCCGTTCCCAATGCTGCCGGAACTAATCCAGCTGCCACTGCTGCCGCTGAACCACCAGATGAGCCACCCGGTACTTTATCAAGATTCCACGGGTTGCGTGTAAGTTGGTAAGCTGAGTTTTCTGTAGAGCCACCCATTGCGAATTCATCCATATTTAATTTCCCGAATGAAATCATGCCAGCTTCTTTTAATTTCTTAATAGCTGTGGCATCATAAACTGACTGGAAGCCTTCCAACATTTTAGAAGCAGCTGAGGTAGTGCCTTCTTTGGTAACAATATTATCTTTAATCCCGATTGGAATGCCCGATAGTGGATTGTTCGGATCGATCCCTTGTTCATCAATCGTACGAGCTTGCTCGAGTGCACTCTCTTTATCGAGTGTTAAAAAGGCACCAACTTTTTCATCCACCTCTTGCACACGCTCATATAGCGACTCGACTAATTCAACCGCTGTCAGTTCGCCTTGTACCAATAATTCGTGTAATTGTTCGATTGTCTTGTATTCAGTCGTCATTAAGCTTGTCCTCCTTCATCACTCATCACATTCGGCACTTGAATAAGGCCATCTTTTTGTGCTGGCGCGTTATCAAGTAATGCTTGTCGATCAAGCTCATTCACTGCTTCATCGTCACGCATCACTGATTCTAAGTTAATCCCATGATAGGTTGGGGTAACATCACTGGTATCTAATTCATCTAATATCGCTACTAAATCAACAATACCTTGCATCTCTTTAATTAATAGCTCTAGTTTCTCTGCTGGATAGTCTAACTTAGCTAATTGAATCGTTTGTTCCATCGTTTCTTTACTAATTGTCATTGTTATCCTCCTAATAATTTATTTCTTTAATACAAAACGTTTGAATTGAAGTGTTCTTCGCCCATTTCACGGCTTAGGAAACTCTCCAAGCCATTCAGTGACTCAACTTCTATCTGGATCCGCGCATGATCTGGTAAGTGATTCCTTGCAGCTGTTTCCAAATACTGAGTCAATGCAATCACTTCACCGCGCCCATAGAATTTAGTCGTTACATGAATGGTCAAGCTGGCCAGTGTCTCATCCATATAGTGCGCTCGTGCGTATACACCATTCAAACTTGGAAATACCGTTTCGACATCTTCTTGGAAATTCCGGAACATGTTCCCTTCATCTGTACTTCCACCTTCTAATGGGAAGAGCAACCGTTCCTCATCTAAACTTGTCCACTCAATCTCATCTGACTCTACTTGGTTCAGACCTTCTAGTATATACGTTCCCCCACTTAAATCATTGCTATCAGCTTGTTCATAGACACCAATAACAATCGGTACACTACCAATCTTATCACTCTCGCGAATACGTGCTACAATCGCTCCAGCGATTTGTTGAGCTTGTTCAATCATTTCACCTTGTGGAATTTCCTGAACACCTTCATCGGTCTCATAGCTCCCATTCATTGCCAAGCCAATCGTCAGACCACCTAATTCGAAGGCTTCACCATTATGTGTATAAAAATCATGCTCTAGAATAGATGCCAAATATAACGGAGAAGTCCCTTCTCCCTCAGGGGGATTCAACCCTGAAGGATTCTCATCAGATTCCCGTCCCAACCAATTCGATACAGTCTCTTCTATTAATAGCTGTCCTTCTTGAATAAAGTACTGATCCGTCGAAAAATGTTGCGTTGACAATCGTAATAAATCTGTCTCAAATAAGTTTAAATTAATATCAGAATTAAGTGTTAACGTCAATCCTCGATTTTTGCTTGGAGGATAATGTCCCTGATCATCGATTAAGGGTTGATAATAATTATTATGTGGCTGTTCCACAACTAATTGCCCATCAGCAATAGGGGCATCTTGCTTTGTTGCTGGTGGATTTTGTCGCTCAACATGGCCACGTGGAATAACATTACACGCTCCTAAAATAGCCGTAAGACCGATAATCGGCACCCATTTTTTATATTGTTTCACTAAAGATACTCCTTTCTGACATTAGCTTAATCGCGTCATTAATGTCTCTTCATCCCAAATTTCAACATCAAGCGATTTCGCTTTGTCAAGCTTGCTCCCGGCCGCTTCACCGGCGATTAAAAGATCCGTATTGCCGGACACACTTCCAACAACATGAGCCCCTAAATCTGTCAATATAGCCTTCAATTGCGAACGCTTAAAATGCGTTAACTTTCCAGTCAGTACAACGGTCTTTTCTTTAAAAAACTCATCTTCTGTTTCGATCCCTGCTTCTTCAGCAGCATGTGACCCCCGATAAGTCATATTCACATTCGCTTGTTTATATTTATCAATCAATTGTTTTGTTTCATCTAATTGGAAAAATTCTGCGGCACTTTGGGCAATGACATCACCGATACCGTCAATCGCCATGATTTCATCTGGCTTAGCCAACATGACTTGATCCATATGATCAAAGGTTTCCGCTAGTAAGGTGGCTGCTTTTTGACCGACATAACGAATGCCCAAGCCGAATAATAGCCGTTCCAATGAATTATCCTTTGACTGCTCGATTGCAGACAAGAGATTATCGGCGGACTTTTCGCCGATGCGATCTAATGCAATCAATTCCTCACGCTTCAGAGTATATAAATCAGCTGTGTCAGCGATTAACTCTGCCTCAAATAATTGTGAAATGAGTTGTGGCCCTAAGCCATCAATATTCATGGCATTGCGTGAGACGAAGTGAATCGCCCGCTCTTTTTGTTGGGCAATACAACTCGGATTAATGCAGCGCAAGGCAACCTCATCATCTAAATGAACTAAATCACTCTGACAGACCGGGCATTGCGTTGGAATTTTATACGGGGTACTGTCCCCTGCGCGGGCTTCTTTATCCACACGAACAACTTCGGGGATAATGTCTCCCGCTTTTCTAACGACCACGCGATCTTCCAACCGCACATCTTTAGCCTGAATTAAGTCAACATTGTGCAGGCTTGCTCGTGAGACTGTCGTACCTGCTAATTGGACGGGATCCATGATAGCAGTCGGCGTGACTACACCGGTTCGCCCCACAGTCCATTCAATCTCTCGAAGGGTCGTGAAAGCTTCTTCAGCTGGAAACTTATATGCAATTGCCCACTTCGGTGCTTTCACTGTATAGCCCATCGCATCTTGTTGTTGGAATGAATTGACTTTAATCACTATCCCATCAATTTCATATGGTAAGTCCGCTCGATGGGTTTGATAATGTTGGATATAGTCCCAAACTTCTTCTATCTCGTGAACAACTTGGCGCTCCTTATTCGTCCGTAAACCAATCTCATCGATAAATCGTAGCGCTTCTGCCTGAGTCGACACATCTTGCTGCTCATATTGATTCAGTGAATACAGAAAAATATTCAACTGGCGTCTTGCCGTTACTTTTGGATCAAGATTTCGCAAGGTACCGGCGGCCGCATTTCTAGGATTGGCGAATAGATTCTTCCCATCCTCTTCACGCGCTTGATTTAAGTTCAAGAAGCTCTCTTTTGGCATATAAATCTCGCCTCGTGCTTCAATCGTCACCGGAGATTTTAGTTTCAATGGAATCGGACGAATTGCTCGCACATTGGCTGTAATATCTTCACCCACTTGCCCATCGCCTCGCGTTGCGGCTTGCGTCAAGTGACCATTCTCATACTTTAAGGATACCGCAAGGCCATCAATTTTCAACTCACAGTGATATTCAACTGCTCCCACTTCTCGTCTCACTCGCGTGTCGAAAGCAAGTAACTCTTCCTTATTGAACGCATTGCCTAAACTTAGCATCGGTGAATCATGAGAGACTTTATCGAAGCCCTCAAGCACCTCCCCGCCAACTCGCTGTGTCGGGGAATCCTCTGCGATCAACTCAGGGAACTCAGACTCAATAGAGACTAATTCCTGGTACAATTGATCATATGCTTCATCTGTAATGCTCGGATGATCCTCAACATAATATTGATGACTGTGATGCCGAATTTCGGGAATCAATTCATCTAATCTATCTTTTGCTTCCTGCATAGATAAATCTGACATAAAATATGCTCCTTCTTATACTTTCTCAATCGGGGCAAATGAAGCCAATAAGGTCTTGATACCTAAACCTGGGAAAGCAATATCCAACTCCTGGTTATTCCCTTCACCGCTGATTTTCACAATTGTACCGACTTGCCACTTCTGGTGCTTCACTTTATCACCAACTTGCCAATTGAACGTCTTGGTCGTCGATGAGCTAATAGTTTTGCCGCGTGTTTGTCGCGCTTTAGGTCGACCGAAAAAGCTTTGACGCTTTTGCTTAATGATTGTCGAACTGCTTGAGTCAAGTTGATTGCTTTCAACAATCGCCTCATTAATCTCACTTAAGAATCGTGATTTCGGATTGCGTTTTGTCTGACCGTAAAGCTGACGAGATCTTGCATGTGTCAAGTATAATTCTTGCTCTGCTCGCGTAATTCCTACATAAGCTAAGCGCCGTTCTTCTTCGAGTTCATCAACTTCTTCGGCAGCACGAGATAACGGAAAAATCCCCTCTTCCATTCCAACAATAAAGACATACGAAAACTCTAATCCCTTCGCAGCATGCATGGTCATTAAAGTAACGTCACTTTCTTCAAGGGGGACTTCATCGACTGGACTCAGCAGTGATAAATCGGTTAAGAATGCCAGGAGCGTCTTATCTTCACGCTCTGATTCATCGAATTGCTTCGTCACTGAGTAGAACTCTCGCAAGTTCTCAATTCTTGCTTCTGCTTCCAGTGATCGCTCTTGTTCTAACTGTTCAAGATAGCCCGTCTTATCTAGTACAGCTTCCACTAATTCTGTGATTGACACATCATCGGCTAATTGACGCAACTCTGCAATCATTCGCGCAAAAGCTTCTAGATGACCACTCGCTCGTGTCGAGAGATTAGTATGCACTGCATTCAGCGCCGTCTCATATAAGCTCCAACCCATCTCTTCTGCTGCTAACGCAAGCTTGTCCAACGTTGCTTGCCCAATGCCACGCTTCGGTTCATTCACAATCCGATTAAAACTCATCATATCAGCTGGGTTCACAATCAATGTTAAATAAGCAATTAAATCTTTAATTTCTTTTCGATCGTAATAACCCGTTCCTCCAATAATATTATAAGGAATATTGGATTGCACGAACGTCTCCTCAACTACACGACTCATCGCATTCGTTCGGTACAACACTGCGAAATCATGGTAGCTCAACTGGCTATTGTCTGCCATTTTCTCTTTAATCGTCGAAGCAACAAACCGTGCTTCTTCTCGCTCGGTTCCTCCACTATAGATTGTAATCTTTTCTCCTTCTGGGTTATCCGTCCAGAGATTTTTTTTGCGACGATTCAGGTTGTTTGTAATAACATCATTAGCTGCTTGGAGAATTCGCTTAGTTGAGCGGTAATTCTGATCAAGTAAAATCGTGCGTGCTTCGGGATAATCTTTCTCGAAGTTTAAAATATTTTCCATATCTGCGCCACGCCAACCATAAATACTCTGATCAGCATCTCCAACTACACAGATATTTTTCAGTCGATCCGCAAGTAATTGCACTAATGCATACTGTGCATGGTTCGTATCTTGGTATTCATCAACATGAATATACTGGAACCGCGTCTGATAATAACCAAGCACCTCACGATGTTCTTTAAATAAACGTACCGTCTGCATAATTAAGTCATCGAAATCCATAATTTCTGCTTGACGCAGCTCGCGTTGGTACATCTTGTAACATTCGGCTACTGTCTCTGTCCAGTAATCAGAAGCCTGTTCAGCATACAACTTCTCATCGATCAACTCATTCTTGGCATTGCTGATGCTAGCTAAGATCGCTTTCGGTGAAAACTGCTTACTATCTAAGTTTAATTCTTTCAAAATCCGCTTCATTAAGGTCTTGCGTTCACTTGTATCAGCAATTGTGAAGGCACGTTGGTAACCAATATGATCCGCTTCTCGGCGCAAAATACGCACACATAATGAGTGGAATGTCGAAATCCAAACCTCACTTCCACCATCTTCCACGAGCGTCTGCACCCGTTCCTTCATCTCTGATGCTGCTTTATTCGTAAAAGTAATGGCCAAAATATTATATGGATTAATCCCTTTTTCTTGGATTAAGTAGGCAATTCGGTGCGTAACCGCCCGCGTTTTTCCCGATCCAGCTCCTGCCATAATCAGCAAGGGGCCTTCAGTATGTAAGACGGCTTCTTTTTGCTTCGGATTCATGCCGCTAATAATGTCACGTTTAAGAACCAAGCTCATCATCCTTTCTAAACCTCATACTCTCTCATTATACATGAAAACAAGCGTAGATGATAGCCTAACAGCCAACTCAATCTACCTCACACGTATTCATACAAAAAGAACACCCATGATGGATGCTCTCTTCACTTTACGATACGCCTTGCAAGACATTCATGTTTAGTTTATTGATTAAGATGCGTACTTCCCGCCGTGCATATGGGTAATTACTTGCTTGCAAGAAGTCAATCATCTTTCGGTAGTGTCCCACTTTTTCCTTACGTGAACTAATTAAGGTATTATGAATATGACCACGACTCGGAAAGATTTCACGCAGCGCCGTTACGATTGAATTTTGCATATAACTATTCTCACAATACTTCAAAATAGCGATCCAAAAATCAATTTCGTAATCTTCAAACGTTTGTTCAGAGTCTTTTTTGGAGATCAATTGTTCCAGTTGATCCACCATTTTATTAAGCTCTTCATTCTGATAATCATGTTCGCGTAGCTCCAACTTCTGGAAGTGATAGGTAATAATCAACTCCAAAAATTGCGTACGTTCTTGGAAAGCTTCCCTATCTACCTTGGGCTCTAAAATAACAGCGCCTTTATACGGTTCAATACGAATGACCTGTTCTTGCTCAAGCCGCTTCAAGGCATTACGAATCGGTGTTCGACTCATATTGAGCTCTTCCGCTAATTCCATTTCTTTCAGATGCTCTTTCGGTCGCCATTCTTTAGCTTTTATTTTTTGTTCGATATAATCATATGCTCTGTTCTCTAATTTTTTGTTCCTGACCATAACAATTCTCCCTACCATCATTTTTCATTCAGATGTGTTTACAGCAATAGGAATTATTATTTATCTATTCTTCAGATTGATCCGCACGTTCTTCTGGTTTGTCTTGATTGCTTTGTTTTGACGAGGTTGCTTTTGCTGTCTGATGCATGAAGACATGTCCAATCGTATCATACGGATCATTTCTTTCATCAAGATAATTCGGATAAAATACAACATCTGTACTTGTATTGTTCAGCAACTTCTCTTCTACCATGCCCAGTTGCTTCTCGTTAAATCGCCAATAAATCAGATTGGCAGTCGGATGATTAAGCTGGTTGAGAGGCAGCCCCACAGCCAAGCGAATCATGGCTTCGTATGTCGAGAATGTATGAGATTTTAATGTATGATCCAATGCTTTGTGCGGATAGTTCGTAATTTCCTTAATGTAGAACGTATCATCTTCCGTTAAAGCATATTCCACCGAGAATAAGCCCACAAAGTCATTCATCCGACCAATACCTTCCGTAGCTTGCTCCATTAAGTGTGCCGTTGCTTCTTCAAGTTGCGCCGGTGCACTTACGAATCCCTTAGTCTCATCATCAATACTGATCGCACTGATTGGAAAATGAGAGAATTCTCCAGCTTCATCTTTAATGGCTGTTATAACAATACGACGGACGCGTTCTTGAACAGGTTCTACAATACATGGACCGTATCCAAGCAAGGCTTCCGCTTGTGACAGATCTTCTTCAGAGTTTATCTCGATGGCTGGCTTATGCGTCGCACTTAATGTCGTTCGAATCGTACATGGACTACCGAAGCTACTTAATGCGTCTCGCACATCTTCAACCGTCACCGCCAATACATACGGATATAAGTCAAGACCGCTTCCTTCTAACATTACATTTTGTACCGAACGATCTGTCGTGAAGAAATGCATGTTCTCACTTTGAGGAACATGGGCAAATTGATTCATCAGTTTAATAAATTGGTTCGGGAAGTTTTCATTCGTATATAAGACGACATCACTGACTTGTGCTAATTTCTTGAACGCTCGCTGATCCTGCATTGATTCCACGATAAAATACTGATCCGCTTCTGCTTTCACTAAATTAAACATCGATGTCCCTAAGACATTCACTCGGTAACCTAACTTCTTAGCAGCTAGAGCTAATTGATAGGCTTGTTCATTCGTTCCAATAATACCTATACTACTTCTAGGACTTAAATAATTACTCATAATATCTCCCTTCAATTGCGTTCCTTGTTGCATCTATTATTCTGTGTTTTCTGCTTCTTGACTCATATAGTCATCTTTTTCAATCTTACGATATTTTTTCATCTTCTTACTGAATAATTCACCGTTTGACGGTGGCGTATACGTAATCGCATTAGCTCCTGCAGCAATCGTCTCTCTAATATCCGCTTCGGTCGGACCACCTGTTGCAATGATAGGTAATTCTGGATACTTTTGGCGAATCGCTCGGACGATTTGAGCTGTCTTTGCTGCCCCCGACACACTGACGATATCGACTCCCGCATCGATATTTTCCTGAATATCTGTATACTCTGACACAACAGTCTTAATGATAGGTATATCAATAATTTCATTCACATATGAAATCGTTTCAATTGGTGTAGGTGAATTTAAGACGACCGCCTGACACCCATGCGCTTCAGCGAATAATGCCATATTCCCTGAACGCTTCCCTTGGGTCATTCCTCCACCAACTCCTGCTAATACAGGAATATTGGACGTCGCTGTAATGGCTTCAATAATTGCGGGATGAGGTGTGAACGGATATACCGCTAAGACTGCATCAGCATTATTATTTAATACAATCGCAATATCTGTCGTAAATAGAAGTGATTTTATTCGCTTGCCATTAATCAGAATCCCCGATGAATCCTTAATCACATTAGGCACCTTCACATAATCTCTACGTAAAGTTGTCGTGACTTCTGGAACAAATTTTTTCGATTTTTTTTGATTTGATTGATTTGCACTATCTGTCATCTAAGTCTCCTTCCTAGCCATCGTATTGGTTTAGATGGTAGGTCTCAATTAATTTAATCAATTTTTCAGCATAATTCGGATCAGTCGCATAGCCGGATGCTTGTAAGGCATGTGCAGCTTCTTTATAATCAGTCGCTTCGAGAACACTCTGGTACTGCTGATTATTCCAAGTCGTCCCATAATAGAGCAACTTAGCATGATCAACCATCGACTCTTCCATCGAGTCATAACTTCTGAACGGTTCATCAACTGTCTCCCATTCTCCCGTATATTCCTGCGTCTGGTAGGTCGGCGATCCAGTACCACCTTTAATCCCAAAATAATTATTCTCTTTCTGAGCTAGACCACTCTTGCCCCAGTCTGATTCAAGAATACCCTGAGCAATAATAATACTCGGCAAGATATTGTACGTCTGTTGAATTTCTTGAGCTTTCGGAGCTAATTCATTGATAAAAGCTTGCTGCTCTTCCACTGTCTCCTGCCGAGGAGTGTTAACTGTTTCTTGTAAGGGAGTATCAATATTCATCTCGACAGGTGCCATGGGTGACATGACCGTCCGTGACCCAAAATAAATAAACACCCCAATTGTCACTAGCGAGAACATTAAAATAGCGTATACCAATTGATGTTGATAGTGTTTCTGGTGATGTCGAGCCATAGATCTCCTCCTCTACAATCAAAGCATATCATATATAACCCTACGCTTTTACAAAGTCTTTCTCATTATAACACAACATCAGCAAGATTTCATTTTCTAGCGAATGAATCCTGTTTCTTCTGCCAAAAAAAGATCACCGATTAACTCGGTGATCCTTTTTCGTTATTAAGCATTCGGCATTTTACCGATTGCAGCTAGATATTCATCTACATTTGATTTAATATTGGCTACTTTTGGTCCGTAGATCACTTGAACGTTCTTCCCTTTCACTACCACGCCAGAAGCACCGGTTGATTTTAATAACCCTTGATCAACTTGTTCGCCGTCTTTCACTGTTACACGCAAGCGTGTCGCACAGTTACCGACATCTACTAAGTTGTCTGGACCACCTAAACCAGCCACAACATCGACAGATTGTTCTGTATAACCAGCTTCCGCCGCTTTCTCTTTTTGAGCTTGTTGCTCTTTGTAGTCTGCCTTTGTGTACAATTTTGATTCTTGAGTTTCATCTTCACGACCTGGTGTTTTCAGATCTAACTTCACAATCAAAATACGGAAAATCGTGTAGTACAAGACACCGTAGACTAGACCAACTAGCACAACTGGCATCCAGTTCGTCATCACTTGACCTGGTAAGATTCCGTAGAAGAAGAAATCAATAAATCCACCAGAGAAGGTTAATCCGACACCAACTTGTAAGATGTGCATCAACACGTGTGAGAACGCTGCTAAGACAACGTGAACACCGAAGTATAAGAGTGGTGATGCGAACAGAATAGAGAACTCAATCGGTTCCGTAATCCCAGTAAAGATAGAAGTTAGAGAACTTGAGAATAAGAGCCCTTTTACATCCGCTTTACGTTCTTCTTTGGCTGTCTGATACATCGCAAAAGCCGCTGCTGGGAAACCAAAGATCATGAATGGGAACTGTCCAGAGAAGAATCGAGCTGCTTCATAAGAAACAGGTTCTCCCGCTGCTAATTGCGCGAAGACAATATTTTGTGCCCCTTCAACCATTTGGCCAGCTACTTCAGCTGTTCCACCCAGTGCTGTCTGCCAGAACGGTAAGTAGAAGACGTGGTGTAACCCTGTTGGAATCAACGCACGGTAAATCAATCCGTACAAGAAGGTTCCCACATACCCTAAGCTAGCGACTGCTGTTCCTAACCAAGCAATCCCCATTCCGATATACGGCCATACGAAGGCAAAAACCATCCCAAGTACTACCCCAGCTAAGGCAGAAACAATCGGTACAAAACGCGTCCCCGCGAAGAATGATAGTGCATCAGGCATTTCAATTTTATAATATTTATTATGCAACCATACAACAACTAACCCGATAATAACTGCACCAAACACACCTGTATTCATTGTGTTCTCGAAGCCAACAACCGTGCTGATTAAGCCTGGAACTTCTTTCAATTCCTCCACATTACCGAAGTGCTCCAACGTACTCGTCATTGTTGCGTACATCACGAAATAAGCAACTGCTCCAGAGAACGCTGCTACTTCTTTCGCCGCTTTTGCCAAGCCCATTCCGACTGCAATCGCGAAGAAGAGTGGTAAGTTCGCAAAGATAACTTCTCCCGCATCAGAGAGAATAGATAAGAAACTATTCAAGATCGTTCCTTTACCTAAAATACCCTCCAAACTATACAACTCAACGAATGCCTCTCCCGTCAGTGAAGCACCAATTCCCAGCATTAACCCGGCAATCGGTAGCAACGCAATCGGCATCATAAAGGTACGTCCTAACCGTTGCAAGACGTCCATAAACTTATCTTTCATCAACAATTCTTCCTTTCTACATAATATAGTGCAGGGCAATTTGCCCATACACTCTATTGTAACACACTTACACTTCATAATTAAATCAACTTGAACAAAAAACCGATTTCATCAAAAAAATGATTACATAGACTCGCTCAATTCAACCACAGTGCCATCTTCCATCACAGCAATCAATAATTGATTGGAGACCACATGCACTTGCTTCACTGCCCTATCACCTACCGTCTCTAACCGACCTAAGCGGATTGACTGCTTATTATCTAAAGAGACCACTAATTGGTGCTGCTCATCAAGTGCTAGATGATCTATAGCTTCCTGTCTGTAGTAGATATGATGCTCCCCTTCAGCTGATCGAACCATCAATCGTCCCTCCTCAACCCCTTCATACTGCAACTGACTCGCAGCTTGACGGAAGGGCCACATATACATTGCCGCCAACTCTTGGAAGGACGTAGACTCAGAGAGGTGTTCCATTAACTCTGATAACTGCTGTCCAGCTCCTTGCGGCAACTTCAACGTGCCCATATTCTTAATCTCGCCATCTTGATAAATAACCATTAATTCCTGCTTATTATTAATAATATAGTCAACAATCAGCTCGCGTTCTTCAGCTGTAATTGTCCCAATCGGAAGTGATGTCCCATCCGTCAGTTCAATCATCACCTTAGACGCTTGAATATAGACATCCCTGAACTGATCGAAGGCATCCGACACTTCTAACGACTTATAGCCAAAACCAATCCGACGCTGTGAACCGTCTTCGTACTGCGCAAAAACCCCATGGCCTTCCACTATAATCTTTTGAATGGTATTGACCGCTTCTAGTTTTATATTTAATATCATCAGCGCTTCACCAGAGCTCAAGTGCAGTAAATCTCCCTGCTCTGAACGGGCATGAACGACAACTTGTCCAGAGCTAACACCTAAGAGAGGCATATTATTCCCATTATCCAAGATAATCTGCACGGCGTCTTGATAGAGTTTCACCCCCATAATCTTCGCACGCTGATGTGGTTCCAGTTGATGTTGCTGCACGACATGTTGTTGACGCTCTAGGATATAGGTCACAAATTCAGACACATTTCCTGCTTCATTCCCAGGAAGGGTCAGCCACCGTTCATAAGCCGTCTCCCCTTTGTATTTATAGTTCAGTAGATAATTAACATAATCTTGCATGGATTCTTGGTTATTATTGACTTGAGTACGCCACTTTGTATAAGTTAAGATTCCCATCTGGACACTCCTATCCTTTTTCCTATTATAGCATGTTCTATGTAAGAAAAGCACACCGCTAATGTATGCTGATGTGCTTTTCTGTATGGCTTGACGATTTTAGATTAACTGATTATGTTCCTATTATTCGTCATCTTTCTTCTTTTTCACTGCTAGTACGGCACCGCTTGACAGACTGACTAATGATGCGAGGGCAAGCATCCATGAATCTGTTGCTGTCTCAGGTAATCGTTCACCTGTAATTGATGAGCGGTCTGGCTGAGCAGGTGTGTTACTTAATTGTGTTGGTGTATCTGGTGTTTCATTTGTTCCAGGAGCTTCTGGTGTCTCACCTGATTGACCCGGCGTTTCTTCCGGTGTACTTGGAACATTTGGTGTTTCATTTGGTTGTTCCGGAGTATTATCTGGAGTTTCGTTTGTTCCAGGAGCTTCTGGTGTCTCACCTG
>NZ_JH601103.1:952797-955337 GCF_000245815.1 Dolosigranulum pigrum ATCC 51524 | reverse complement strand
GTATTATCTGGTGTTTCGTTTGTTCCAGGAGCTTCTGGTGTCTCACCTGGTTGACCCGGTGTTTCTTCCGGTGTACTTGGAACATTTGGTGTTTCATTTGGTTGTTCCGGAGTATTATCCGGTGTTTCGTTTGTTCCAGAAGCTTCTGGTGTCTCACCTGGTTGACCCGGTGTTTCTTCCGGTGTACTTGGAACATTTGGTGTTTCGTTTGGTTGTTCCGGAGTGTTATCTGGTGTTTCACTTGTTCCAGGAGCTTCTGGTGTCTCACCTGGCTGTCCCGGTGTTCCTTCCGGTGTACTTGGAACATTTGGTGTTTCGTTTGGTTGTTCCGGTTTTACTTCTGGTGTACCCGGGATACTTGGCACTGTATTTAACCCTCTTCCAGCTGATCTTAGTCTACCCGGTGTTCTCGAGTTGTTTGACTGTTCCGGTGTGTTATTTGATTTTTCATTTGTGCTAGGATTTTCAGGCTGTTCTGGTTTGCCTGGTTCAACTGGAGTATCATTAATTACAAGGTTAATAATTAAGTTACCCACTAACAACTGTTTGACATTATTCTGATTGGTTAAGTTGAACGTTCCTACAAGAACTTGGCCATTATTGACAAATACATTTAATTGATTGATTTGTGTATTTTTGTCAATTTGAGTTTCATTCGTTAAGCCATCTTTATCTTTTACGATAACTTTTGTAAGGACTACCTCACCATTCAAGTTTAATGTTTGGTTGATTGTTAAGGATACATCACCGAAGTTGTACGTATTATTTGTAACAACTTGGTTACTGTTTTGGTTTTGTGTCTGGTTTTGATCTTGAGATTGGTTATTGGAATTCTCGATGTTAATGTTACCATTGTTTCCAGTTAAATCTTTTCCATCCTTACCATCTCTTCCGTCTCGACCGTCACGGCCATCTTTACCAGCTGGACCCGTTTCACCTCTGTCTCCTTTAGAGATAGTGATTGTTGAGCCATCTGAGAAGTGAACAACTGTATTTCCTTGCTCGTCTTTCACTTCTTTAGTAACGGTAATGGATTGACCATCTTCACCTTTAGCTTTCACACCTGTATCTTGGCCTGCAATGAACCAGTTGCCATTTGAGCCAATTGTTGGAGTGAAACCATCCTTACCATCTCGACCGTCTCTTCCGTCACGACCATCTTTTCCAGCTTGGCCTGGTTGACCTTTTTCACCATCAGTGACAGTGAATGTCTGAGTTTCACCAGTCTTTGGATTCGTAATGGTCACGACATGCGTCTTGCGACCGTCATTACGTTCAATTGTTTGAACGGATACTTTAGGAGTCGTACCATCTTCACCATCGAAGACAAATTCACGGTCTAGCTCGACACCATCTTCATTTCGAATAATGATGTATGAACCTGGACGACCATTCTGTTCACCACGTTCAACTGAAGCAGTGACTGATTTACCATCCTTACCGTCAGTTCCGTTGTAAACATCGATACTATTGCCAATTTTCTCCCCAGTTACTGGGTCAGTGAAGGTTAACGTGTAACCGACAATTCGACCGTTTTGATCTCTAATTAGTGTCTGGCTAACGTTCGGTGTTTGACCACGTTCACCCTTATCACCTTTCTGACCTTGATCACCTTTGTCTCCTTTAGACATAGTGACTGTTGATCCATCTGAGAAGTGAACAATGGTATTTCCATCAGCATCTCTTGTTTCTTTTGTGATAGTAATAGATTGACCATCTTCACCTTTGGCTTTCACACCAGTGTCTTTTCCAGCGATGAACCAGTTACCGTTTGAACCGATTGTTGGCGTCTCGCCATCTTTTCCATTTTGACCATCTTTTCCGTCTTTACCATTACGGATAATCTGATCTCCTACAATACGACCATTACCATCACGAATAATAATTCTTGTCCCAACAGTTTGACCGTTAGCATCTAATACATTACTTGATTCGATAGTCGGTGTTTGACCATTCTCTCCGTCAAAGATAAATTCACGGTCAATTTCGGACCCATCTTCGTTTCGGATAATGACGTAAGTTCCTGGACGACCATTCTGTTCACCGCGTTCTACTGAGGCAGTCACAGAGTTTCCATCCTTACCGTCTTTACCTTTCTCGCCATCGAAGATGAACTCTCGATCAATTTCTGTCCCATCCTCATTTCGGATAATGACGTAAGTGCCTGGTCGACCGTTCTGTTCACCTCGCTCAACTGAAGCAGTGATGGATTGACCATCTTTTCCATTCTTACCATTCGGAATGAATTGGTCACCAACTTTATTCCCATCACCATCACGAACGATAATTCTAGTTCCAGTTACATTGCCATCTGCATCAAAGACATTTGAAGTTTCAACTGTTGGTGTCTTACCATCTTTTCCTGACTCTCCTTTTTCACCACGATCACCTTTGTCTCCTTTAGCAATCGTAACTTTAGATCCATCAGAGAAGTAAACGACTGTATTGCCATTTCCATCAGTCTCTGTTCTTTCAACTGTGATAGATTTTCCATCTTCACCATTTTTCACTGTTTCTGTTCTGATGAGTTCATCTTCACC